>NZ_JBHRTK010000022.1:0-100062 GCF_042646345.1 Aquamicrobium soli
CCGGTTCAATCGCCGCTCCAAACGCTTCTCAAAGACCCATCAGATGCTCGACATAACCCTCGCACTGTTCTTCAACAGACACCTCATCACGAGTCCAATGTAAACACTGCCCGGCAAGGGGGAGGGGTTAGGGGTGGGGGGTCTGGAGCGCGCGGAACAGGCCGATATTCCGGCTTCCTCGCCTCACGCAGGCACCTTGATCGCCGCGCGCAGGCCGCCTAGCGGGCTGTCTCCGAGCGAAATGTCGCCGCCGTGGCTGCGGGCGATGTCGCGGGCGATGGCAAGGCCGAGCCCGGTGCCGCTGGCGTCGAGGTTGCGGGCCTCGTCCAGCCGCACGAAGGGCTTGAACACGTCCTCGCGCTGTGCCGGTGGAATGCCGGGGCCGTCGTCGTCGATGGTGATCAGCAGCGTGCCGCGGCGGTGCACCGCGTTTACCTCGACCGTCTTGGCGTAGCGGAAGGCGTTGCCGACCAGGTTCGAGATCAGCCGGGAGAAGGCGCGCGGTCGTACCCGCACCTCGCTGTCGCCGCTGATCGAGGTGGTGAGCTTGCGCTTTCGCAGGTTGGCTTCCTCGCCCAGCTTCTGGAAATAGGCTTCGAGGTCGAACAGGCCGGTATCCTCGGTCGCCTCGCCGCGCGCGAAGTCGAGGTAGCCTTCCAGCATCGACTGCATGTCGTTGATGTCCTGGTCCAGCGCCGCAATATCGCTCTTCCTGCCGCCGGAAAGCGCCAGTTGCAGCTTGAAGCGGGTGAGGATGGTGCGAAGGTCGTGGCTGACGCCGGTCAGCATCGCCGTGCGCTGCTCGATCTGGCGCTCGATGCGTTCGCGCATCTGGATGAAGGCGAAACCCGCCCGGCGCACCTCTTCGGCGCCGCGCGGGCGGAAATCGGCCGGCATCGGCTGGCCCTTACCGAAGCTTTCGGCGGCGGCTGCCAGCGTCAGGATCGGCTTGATCTGGTTGCGCAGGAAGGGGATCGCGATCATCAAAAGCACCAGCGAGGTGCCTACCATCGACAAGAGGAACACCTGCATGTTCGAGGCATAGGCCTGGCTGCGGCGCACGAAGACGCGCAAGACCTTGTTTTCAAGCTGGATGCGGACCTCGATGATCTTGGAATTGCCGACCGTGTCGACCCAGAACGGGCGATTGATCTGGCGCACGATTTCGGCCGACAGCGGCTCGTCCAGCGTCGAGAAGAACGGCTTCGGGCCGGGCGCGGGCAGCGGGTCGGGCGGCAGCAGGTCGACCTTCAGCTGCATGCGGTCCTGCGCGATGCGGATGACGTTGGCGTAGTCGGGCTCGTGCGGGTAGGTTTCCATCATGTCGATGATGGCGGCGATGTCGCGCACCACCGATTGCGACAGAAGCTGCGTCACCGTCTGCCAGTTCCGCTCCATGAAGACGAAGGCGACCACCGACTGCAGCAGAAACATCGGCGCGATGACGATGATGAGCGAGCGGGCATAGAGCCGCTTCGGCATGTAGAGGGAAATGAGCCGCCAGAGCCGGTTCCAGCCGCGCCGAACGGTCAGCGTGAAGGGCCTGCCATGCCTGTGCCGCCCCTGGCCGGTCGTCTGTTCCAGTTCAGTGGGCACCATCGTTGCCAGCTCGGTTGCGGCCGTTCAGGACGGGGCCGTCAGGCGGCATTCTATTCCACACTCAGGCGATACCCAATACCGCGCACCGTCTGCAACCACACCGGATTGGAGGGGTCGCGCTCGATCTTGCGCCGCAGCCGGTTGATCTGGACGTCGATGGTGCGCTCGCCGACTTCCGAGTCGTCGCCGACCAGTTCGTGGCGCGGGATGGTCTCGCCGGCCCGGGTCGCGAAGATGGTGAGGATTTCCTGCTCGCGGTCGGTCAGCTTCAGCGTTTCGCCGCCGCGCTTCAGTTCGCGCCGGGTAAGCTGGAAGGTATAGGGACCGAACACGAGCTGCTCGACCTTCGGCGCGACCGTTGGCCCGCCGCGCCGCAGGATGTTGTTGATGCGCAGGATCAGTTCGCGCGGGTCGAAGGGTTTCGGCAGGTAATCGTCGGCGCCGGCTTCGAGCCCGGTCACGCGGCTGTCGGTCTCGGAGAGCGCCGTCAGCATCAGGATGGGGACATCCTTTTCGGCCCTGAGCGCCTTCGTCAGTTCGACACCGCTTTCGCCCGGCATCATCACGTCGAGCACTAGCAGGTCGAAATCCAGGCCCCTGAGCTGGCGGCGGGCTTCGTCCGCATTGCCGGCCACGGTGACGCGGAAGCCGTTTTCGCTCAGGAACTGCTTCAGCAGGTTGCGGATACGGGTATCGTCGTCGACGACCAGCAGATGCGGCGCATCGTCGTCGGGCGCTGTCGACCGGTCGATGGTGTCATTGATCTCCATGGCTGCTCCCTGATGTGTCTGCGGGTAAAATCGCGATCTGCGCCCTTAGTTCCGGATTGACCATTCCTTTCAGGAAATGCTCGATGGATTTCCGATCTACCCCGCTCAACCCCTCCAGCGCGTCATGGATGCGACGCGACTGTGGCCTCGCCAAGGCCAGTGCCAGTTTACGCCCCTTTGCCGTGGGGTAAAGTTCGCGCTGGCGGCGGTCGCGCGGCCCCTGCAACTGCACGATATGGCCGGTGTCGATCAACTGCTTCAGCACGCGGGCGAGCGACTGCTTGGTGATCTTGAGCACGTCCAGCAGTTCGGCGACGGTCAGCCCCGGCCGGCGGTTGACGAAATGCAGCACCCGGTGATGCGCCCGCCCGAAGTCGTAGTCGGCCAGAATCACGTCCGGGTCGGAGGTGAAGTCGCGATAGGCGAAGAAGAACAGTTCGATGAGCGTGAAATCGATGCCGTCCTCGTGCCCCACGGGGGTGCGGATGGCGTCTGCGGTTTCGATGCGGCGGTCGGGGCGTCTGTCGGGCATGACTGTTCCGTCGATGGCTCAAAATATGTCAGCACTGTTGACATAGTTTTGGCGCGCTGATAATTTTTGACAAGCTTTTGGGCCGAATGTGACCGAAAAGGCAAGGTAGGGCGTTGTTTTCGTAACTTCCTTAATTTGCCTGCGCCCGGTTATCGGCCTAGGTTTGCAGGAGGTGCCGGCCTGCGATGCGACCGGCCACGACATTCACGACGCTTCATGGAAGGCGGGCGCGGCCCGCGGGAGGTTAGTATGGCATCCGTTCCTTTTGACCAGCTTGATGGCTTCATCTGGATGAACGGCGAATTTGTCAAATGGGCCGATGCGAAGATCCACGTATTGACCCATGGTCTTCACTACGCGAGCGCGGTATTCGAAGGCGAAAGGGCCTATGGCGGCGAGATTTTCAAGCTTGGCGAACATACCGACCGGCTGCTGGAATCGGGCCGCATCCTCGGCTTCAAGATTCCCTATACCGCCGAGCAGATCAACGACGCCTGCCGCGAACTGCTGAAGAAGCAGGGCTTCCAGGACGCCTATGTGCGGCCGATCGCTTGGCGCGGCAGCGAGCAGATGGGCGTTTCGGCACAGAATTCCCGCATCAACCTGGCGATCGCCATCTGGCAATGGCCGAGCTATTTCGATCCGGCGCAGAAGCTGAAGGGCATCCGCCTCGACATCGCCGAGTACCGCCGGCCCGACCCGCGCACCATTCCCTCCAAGGCCAAGGCCGCCGGCCTCTACATGATCTGCACCATCTCCAAGCACGCCGCCGAGGCGAAGGGCTATGCGGACGCCATGATGCTGGACTGGCGCGGCCAGGTTGCCGAGGCGACCGGCGCCAACATCTTCTTCGTCAAGGACGGCAAGATCCACACGCCCAAGCCGGACTGCTTCCTCGACGGCATCACGCGCCGCACGGTGATCGGGCTCGCCAAAGATCGCGGCCTCGAGGTCAACGAGCGCGCCATCATGCCGGAGGAACTGGAAGGCTTCGAACAGTGCTTCCTGACCGGCACGGCGGCCGAGGTTACCCCCGTCTCGGAGATCGGCCCGTACCGATTCGAGGTCGGCGAAATCTCGAAGTCGCTGATGGAAGCCTATTCGGCGGCCGTGCAGCCGAAGCACGCGATCGCTGCCGAATAAGGGATTTCCCTTGTTTTACAAGGATTTGAGGCGCCCTTTCGGGCGCCTCTCCTATTTCAGCATTTCCGCATTTGACATTGATCGATTTCGGTTTCTCATGTCGTGACGGCCCTGGGGCCGGCTATGGAGGGACTAGCAAATGGAAACACTTCTTCCGATCATTGTGCAGATAGTCACGGGTATCATTGGCGGCCAGGCCGTGGGCGCGGCGGTCAAGCAGGCAGCCATGAGCCAGCTTCCTAAAATTCTCAGCGGCGCCATCGGCGGCGTTGGCGGCGCGGCAATCCTCGGCAGCCTGCTCGGTGGCGGCACGATCGATCCGGCGGCGGCCGCGGCGGCTGCGGACGGCCTCGGCAGCGCGCTCAACCTCAACAACATCGTCGGCGGCGTTGGCGGCGGCGCCATCCTGACGGCGATCGTCGGCGCGGTCATGAACGCGATGAAGAAGTAGGCTTCGAAGCGTTTCGAAACTCAGGCAACGGACGGACGGCTTCGGCCGTCCGTTTTTTTGGCCTGTATTAAGAGAGCATGCAGGTGCTCGAGGCGAAGACATGGGCGGCTGCCGAACTGGACGCCTCAGGGCGATGCGGGTAGACAGCGGGCTTGTTTCGAAAGGACAACCATGGGCCAGCTCAACGCCATCATTGTTCCGGTCACGCCGTTCCAGCAGAACTGCACGATCCTGTTCGACGCGGACGACAAGAGCGGCGTCGTCGTCGATCCGGGCGGCGACATCGACCGCATCCTTGCCGCGCTGGACGAGAATGCGATCCGAGTGGGCGAGATCTGGATCACGCATGGCCATATCGACCATGCCGGCGGCGCCATGGACCTGAAGGACGCGCTCGGCATTGCCATCATCGGCCCGCACGAGGCCGACATGCTGCTGCTGTCCAACCTGGAGGCGCAGGCGCTGCGCTTCGGGCTCGCCGGCAAGGTCCGCAACTGCACGCCCGACCGTTTCCTCACCGAGGGGGAGACGGTATCGTTCGGCGGGCACGTCTTCGAGGTCCTGCATTGCCCCGGCCATGCGCCGGGCCATGTCGTTTTCTACGACCGGGCGGAAAAGTTCGCCCATGTCGGCGACGTGCTGTTTCGCGGCTCGGTCGGGCGCACCGACCTGCCGGGCGGCAACCAGGCGGCGCTGATCGCCTCGATCAAGGAAAAGCTGCTGCCGCTGGGAGACGATATCGGCTTCCTGTGCGGCCACGGTCCCGGCAGCCGCTTCGGCGACGAGCGGCGCGGCAATCCGTTCCTGGTCTAGGCGGAAGGTCTTTCTCAGGGACGGGTCGCGGGCTTCATTACCCCCACCCCTGCCCCCTCCCCACAAGGGGGAGGGGGATGCTGAGGCCGCGCTTCCGCTTCCCCGACCCTTGAGGGACGGGGAAGCGGTGGGGAATGACGACGGCCGCGGATTTTCCGGCTGCGGCGACAGGTCCTAGTTGGCGTTGCAGAAATGTGCCTGCCCGTCATAGCCGACATAGGTGCCGGTGCGGCCGTCGAAGGACCGGTAGCGGCTGGAGCAGTAGTTGTACCAGGCGCGGGTCCATGGCTCGATGCCGCCGACCGAATATTCGCGCACGACCCGGACGGGCGCCCGGCGCACAACATAAGCCGGCCGGTCATAATAATCGTAGTCGTCGTAGCCGACCGGGCCATCGTAGTAATAACGCGGAGGCGGCGGCGAAGCGAGGGCGCCGCCGATCAGCGCGCCGGCCGCCAGGCCGACCACGCCGGCTGCGATGGCGTCGCCGGAATGATTGTGGTGGTGACGGCGGTGCCACTCCTGGGCATTGGCCGCCGGAAGTGCGCTGAGCGTCAGCGCGGCTACCGCCGTGGACAGAACGGCTGTCTTCAAAACCCTGTTCATCTTGGTCTCCTTTTTACCGGATCGCGCGCTGCGAGGGGCCGATTCCAGTTTAGGAAAGAAGACTATAAATCCGTGGCTGAACGAAGGCTGAACGACTTTGGGCTACGGCAGGCATCCCGAAAGGGTGCAACGGTTTCGGGGCAAAGACATGCGCAAAAGCAAAAGGCTACGGCCGAGCGTTTAATCTATTCTCACGCGTCAGGCTGCAGGTGCGCGGGCAAACAAGAGTGTGGCCCGGCGCGAGGCCGAGCCCCGGGTCCTGTTTGCCAGCGTGCTTCAGCCGATGGTGAGATTGACGGCCTTCGGTCCCTTGCCGCGCTTGTCGGGTTCGGTATCGAACGTCACTTTCTGCCCATCCTCAAGTCCGGGAAGGCCCGACGCCTGCACGGCGGAAATGTGAACGAAGACGTCCTTTTCCCCGTCGTCCGGCGTGATGAAGCCAAAGCCCTTGGCATGATTGAAGAATTTGACGGTGCCGGTCTGCGGCATGGGAAGCTCCTTATAATCCCGCCAGGTCCATTTCCGGGTGGGCGCGCGCCCGAAGCGGAAATTTGTCGTTTATTTTCGAGCCGGCGGCAAGCAAAACTTTGTGGTTAGGGCGCCGTCCGGCCAGTCTTATCCTTGCTGCGTATGCGGCTTGCCGGCCGACAGACACAGAAAGGGCGCGCCGGAAAACCGCCACGCCCTTCCTGGTCGTCTAGGTGCCGTTCGCGCCGCGCAGCGTGGATTATTCCGCGCGCAGGTTGACTGCCTTCGGGCCCTTGCCCATGCGGTCGGGTTCGACGTCGAAGGTCACCTTCTGGCCGTCGACCAGCGTGCGCAGGCCGGATGCCTCGATCGCGGAAATGTGGACGAACACGTCCTTGGCGCCGCCGTCGGGGGTGATGAACCCGAAGCCTTTGGTGGTGTTGAAAAATTTAACGGTTCCGGTCTGGGCCATGGGGAAACTCCTTCACCCGTTCAGTCGTTGGTCCTGCCCGACATCTGGCGTTCGCGGCAGGATACGGTGGTTGCTTCGGCGGTCATGCATTCGCGCACGGCAAAACCCCCCGCCGAAAAACGGGGCCGTCAGAGATTCACAAATATCGGGGAAAGGGTCGTTCAAACGTTCCAGTCTCCGGGTCCGCAAATGCCCGAACACTGTATTTATGGCACGAAAACGGGAAAGTTGCAATACGGCGTCCGAAGAGGACACTTCAGCAGTATGTGTCTAGTCCGGGTAGACGGAAAGTTAATCAGCCAGATGGACCAAGGTATTGGTGCAGTCGAAAGCCGTATTTTTTACTGGCTAGGAGCCGCATTTGATGCTGGGATCGGCCGGGGGCGGGTTCAACCAACAGTCGCAAGGAGAGGTGGCGATGAGTTTCCCGGGTTTTTCCGTGCTGTGGCGCGGGTTGGCAATCGTTGTGCTGGCTGTTCTGGCCGGCTCCTGTACCGTCGTCGTGGACGAGGGGCCGGGCTATCACCGGCCGCCGCCGCCGAGGCCGAAGCTGTGCACTGCCGATTACAGGCCGGTCTGTGCGGTCCGCGGCCATAACCGCCAGACCTTCGCCAACGCCTGCACCGCCGAGCGCTCAGGGTTCCGTGTCGTGCGCCGTGGCCAGTGCCAGCGTGAGCCGGGTCCGAGCCGGCCGGCGATCTGCACGCGCGAGTACCGCCCGGTCTGCGCGCGGCGTGGCAACAATATCCGCACCTTCAGCAATGCCTGCGAGGCGCGGGCGCAAAGCTACCGCATCATCGGCAACGGCCGCTGCTGAGCGGTAGCGGGAGTGAGAATACCGGAGGGCGGCTACTGCCCGTCCTTCGGTTTCTCGACATGGCCGCCGAAGGCAAAGCGCATCGCCGACAGCAGCTTGTCGGCGAAGGCGGACTCGCCGCGTGACGAAAACCGGTCGAACAGCGCCGAAGCCAGCACCGGAGCCGGCACGCCGGTATCGATCGCGGCCTTCAACGTCCAGCGCCCTTCGCCGGAATCCGAGACGCGGCCGCCGAACCCGGCCAGCGCCGGGTCCGTCTTCAGCGCGTCGGCAGTGAGGTCGAGCAGCCACGAGCCGATGACGCTGCCGTGGCGCCAGACTTCGGCGACGCCGGCCACGTCGATATCGAATTTATAGTATTGCGGTTCGTCCAGCGGCGCCGTCTCGGCGTCGGCGGCGCGCACGACATTGCCGGCGTTCGCCGCCTTGAGGATGTTGAACCCCTCCGCATAGGCGGCCATCAGACCGTATTCGATGCCGTTGTGGACCATCTTGACGAAATGGCCGGCCCCGCTCGGGCCGCAATGCAGGTAGCCGCGCGGCGCCGTGGACCCCGTGGGCGAGGCCGGTTCGCCGGTGTCGGGGGCGAGCGTGGCGAAGACCGGATCGAGATGCTTTACCGCCGCCTCCGGCCCGCCGATCATCAGGCAATAGCCGCGATCGAGGCCCCAGACGCCGCCGCTGGTGCCGACATCGACATAGTTCAGGCCCTTCGGCTGGAGCTTGGCCGCCTGGTCGACCGCATCGCGGTAATTGGAATTGCCGCCGTCGATGATGATGTCGCCCGCTTCCATCAGCGCGGCGAGTTTACCGACCATCTGCCCGGTGAAGGCGGCCGGCAGCATCAGCCAAGCGCTGCGTGGCTTTTCGAGCCGGTCGACGAAGGCTTCCAGCGAGGAAGCGGCAATCGCGCCTTCCCTGGCGAGCGTGGCGACCGCCGCTTCATTGATGTCGTAGACGACGCATTCATGGCCGTCGCGCAGCAGGCGGCGCACCATGTTGGCGCCCATCCTGCCAAGCCCAATCATCCCGATCTGCATTTTTCATCCTGTGGTCGCTGGGGAGCGGATCGAGCGATCCGTTTTTTCCGTTCTATCGGCATTAACGCGCCTTTTGAAAGGGCGATCCCGCCGCGACGGCTGACAGTATCGTGATGGCCGCTCTTGCGCGGGGGCCTTCAGTGTCCTAGGTCGGGACAAACGGCGAGATAAGGCAGGTCTATCATCAACCGGGCTTTGAGACGACAGGCAGGGGCGAAATCCGGCGGATCGGGCCAGCCACCGCGCGGCGACCTTGACCAGCATGTGCGCCAGGCGCTGTCCCTCCATCAGGCTGGGCGGGCAGGGGAGGCCGAGGCGCTCTACCGGCAGGTGCTGGCGGTAAAGCCGGACCATGCGGCGGCGCTGCATTTCCTCGGCATTCTGCTGCATCAGGGCCGGCGCAGCGCCGATGGCGTGGCGCTGATCGAGAAATCCCTGCGCGTGGTCCCGAACAATCCGGATTTCCTCAACAATTACGGCTCCGTGCTGCGCGATCTCGGTCGCACTACGGCCGCCGCCGATTCCTACCGCAAGGCTGTCGCCGCCAAGCCGGACCATGGCGCTGCGCGCGACAATTATGCGTCGGCGCTGGCGCAGCTTGGGCGTTTTCCGCAGGCGGAAGAGGTTTTTCGCGGCACCATCGGGCGCAACCCCTTCCACATGCGCGCCCGTGTCGGGCTGGCGGAGGTGCTCCAGGAGGTCGGCCGGCTGGACGAGGCGCTCGCCGTTTTCGCGGAGGCGCTGGCGATCCGGCCGAACGATGCCGACGTGCTGCACGGCTACGGCGTCGCGCTGATGGAAAAGGGCGACCTGGCCGGCGCCACGGACAAGCTGCGCCGGGCGCTTGCCTCGGCGCCGAAGCAGACGAAATCCTGGCTGATGCTGAGCCAGGTGAAGCGGCAGCAGGCCGACGACGCGGAACTCGAGGCCATGCGGGCGCTGCACGACAAGGTCGACCCCGCCAGCCTCGATCGCATGCAGCTTTCCTTCGGCCTCGGCAAGATGCACGACGACCTCAAGGCCTATGGCGCGGCCTTCGACTATTTCGCCGAGGGCAACGCCATCCGCCGCAAGGCCATCGCCTATGACGGCGAAAAGACGCGGGCCGAGTTCGCGGCGATGAAGGCGACCTTCGACGCCGCCTTCTTCGAAAGGCACAAGCCGAGCACCATTACCGACGACACGCCGATCTTCGTGGTCGGTATGCCGCGCTCGGGCACGACGCTGGTGGAACAGATCATCGCCAGCCATCCGCAGGTGTTCGGCGCGGGCGAGCTCACCATCCTGAAGACGGCGGTGGGCAAGGGCTTTCCGCTCGACATGAAGGGCGGGTTCCCGGCCGGCATCCGCGAACTGCCGGACAAGGTCTTCGCCGATGCCGGGAACGACTATCTCGACATGCTGCACGACCGGTTCCCGGGCTTCCGGCACGTCACCGACAAGATGCCGGGCAATTTCCTGCTGGTCGGCTTCCTGCACCTGATGCTGCCGAAGGCCAGGATCATCCATTGCGCGCGCAACCCGGTGGCCACGTGCCTGTCGATCTACAAGACCAATTTCCGCGGCGACGGCCACCTCTACAGCTACGATATCGGCGAGCTGGCCGATTTCCATAACCTCTACACCGACATGATGGAGCACTGGCACAGGGTGTTGCCGGGTGTCGTGCACGACGTTCGCTACGAGGATTTCGTTGCCGACCAGGAAGGCCAGACGCGGGCGCTGATCGACTATCTCGGCCTGCCGTGGAACGATGCCGTGCTGTCGTTCCACAAGAGCGAGCGGCAGGTGCGCACCGCATCGGCCGCGCAGGTGCGCCAGCCGATGTACCAGGGCTCCGTCGAGCTGTGGAAGCGCTACGGCGACAAGCTCCAGCCGCTGATCGAGCGCTTGAAGTAGCCCTCGGCCGAAATCCTGCGTTTTCAGGGTCACATTGACGATTTTTTCGGCCCTGGAGCCCTTCATTGGCGGTTCTGGGACAGTTTGGGGCCATTTGGCCATTGCGCCGGGCGGTTCGGCAAATTATGCACGCACCTGCAAATCCCATACTCGCATAGCTAGAGGGTTCCATGACAGAAGTCAGTCTTCTCGACCACGCGCTTGTCCGCCTGGATGAAGCGGCCGCTCACCTCAACATCGACGCGGACGTGATCGAGAAACTGAAATACCCGCGAGAGACCACGAAAGTGCGATTGATGATCCGCATGGACGACGGCTCGCGAAAATCCTTCATCGCCTGGCGATGCCGCTATGACGACACGCGCGGCCCGACCAAGGGCGGCATCCGCTACCATCCGGACGCGACCGAGGACGAAGTGGAGACGCTGGCGTTCTGGATGACGTTCAAGTGCGCGGTGATGAACCTGCCCTATGGCGGCGGCAAGGGTGCCGTCCAGGTCGATCCGCGCCAGCTTTCCAAGGCCGAGCTGGAGCGGCTGTCGCGCTCCTACGTCAAGGCGTTCTCGCGCATCATCGGGCCGGACCGCGATATCCCGGCGCCCGACGTCTACACCAACGCCATGATCATGGGCTGGATGGAAGACGAGTATTCGCAGATCGTCGGCCAGTCCTCGCCCGCCGTCATCACCGGCAAGCCGATCGCGCTCGGCGGCTCGCTGGGCCGTGGGGATGCCACGGCGCGCGGCGGCTACTATCTGGTGCGCCACCTGGCGAGCGACCTCGGCCTCAGCGACACCATGCGCGTGGCCATCCAGGGCTTCGGTAATGCCGGCCAGTACATCGCCAGCCTGATGGCCGCGGACGGCCACAAGATCGTCGCCGCATCGGATTCGCAGGGCGCCGTCTATTCGCCCAACGGCCTGCATGTGGACCTGTTGCTGGAAGCCAAGGCGCAGGGCCATTCGGTCGCTTCGACCATCGGGCAGGGCGGCCACGAGCATCTCGATGCCGACAAGCTCGTCGGCGCGGACTGCGACCTGCTGGTTCCCTCGGCGCTGGAGAACATGATCCATGAAGGCAATGCCGGCTCGGTGAAAGCCAAGCTGATCCTGGAACTCGCCAACGGCCCGATCACCACCGAGGCTGACGAGATCCTGGCGAAGAAGGGCGTCGTCGTGCTGCCCGACATCCTGGCCAATGCCGGCGGCGTGACGGTTTCCTACTTCGAGTGGGTGCAGAACCGGCAGGGTTTCTACTGGACGCTGGAGGAAATCCACGACCGGCTGCGCACCATCATGGAGCGCGAGGGCCGCGCCATCTGGAACCTGTCACGCGAAAAGGGCATTTCGGCGCGCACCGCCGCCTATGTCCATGCGCTCGGCCGGTTGGCCGAAGCCATCGAAGCGCACGGGACCCAGAATTTTTTCGTCAGCTGACATAGAATTACGCCCGCATGGATATTTTCATGCGGGCGTATTCGTTCGCGGTTATTTCCCCGGCCGGCCGGTTTTTCCGGGCCGGCGTTTTTGTCGCGAGGCCTCGGTGGGGTCCTCGTAGGAGCCGGCACCGATCCGTCCGCGCACGACCGGTTTTACGTCCTCGGGCTTGACCGGCTTCTTTCCTTCTACCGGCTTCTCGGTGCGCCGCACCGTCATTTCGTCCAGCGAGTTCTTCCTGAACAGGAAAGGCTTTTTCTCGCCCGGAACGCCGAAGTCCGAGCCGTGCGCCTCCTTGGCCGACTGTTTTTTGAACAGCGAGCGTGAGACGGCGCCGGCCGGCGTCGTCATGTCGGTGCCGGGACCCATATTGTCAAGCGAGGGCTTCTGGAACAGCGGCTTCGCGCCGTCCGCGCCCATCTCGTCGAGTGAGGGCTTGGCGAACAGGGAACCGCGCGCGGGGGTGGCGTCGTCCACCGTCCTGTGCCGCTGCCGACCCTTGTTGTGCTTGCCCTTCTCGCGCCCGGAGACGGGGCTTTCGCTTTCGGCGTATTTCGCCAGCGGATCGTCGGAGATCGAGAGCTCCAGTTCGGTGAGGCGCTTGATCTCGTCGCGCAGGCGGGCAGCGTCCTCGAAGTTGAGGTCGGCGGCGGCATCGCGCATCTTCTTCTGCAGGAATTCCAGATGCGCCTTGAAGTTGTTGCCCATCATCTGGCCGGCATCGTCGGTGAACTGCGAGATGTCGGCGCGCACGTGGTCCTTCTCGTAGACCGACTCCAGGATGTCGGCGATGCGCGACTTCACCGATTCCGGCGTGATGCCGTTGGCGGCGTTCCACTCCATCTGCTTCTCGCGGCGGCGGTTGGTCTCGGCCATCGCCCGCTCCATCGAGCCGGTGATCTGGTCGGCGTAGAGGATGACCTTGCCGTCGACGTTGCGCGCCGCGCGGCCGATGGTCTGGATGAGCGAGGTCTCGGACCGCAAAAACCCTTCCTTGTCGGCGTCGAGGATGGCGACGAAGCCGCATTCGGGAATGTCCAGGCCCTCGCGCAAGAGGTTGATGCCGACCAGCACGTCGAAGGCTCCCAGCCTCAGGTCGCGCAAGATCTCGATGCGCTCCAGCGTGTCGATGTCTGAGTGCATGTAGCGCACGCGCACGCCCTGCTCGTGCAGGTACTCGGTCAAATCCTCAGCCATGCGCTTGGTCAGCACCGTCACCAGCGTGCGGTAGCCCTTGGCCGTCGTCTCGCGAATTTCGCCGACCACGTCGTCCACCTGCGCCTTGGCCGGGCGCACCTCGACCGGCGGGTCGATGAGGCCGGTCGGGCGGATCACCTGCTCGGCGAAGACGCCGCCCGACTGCTCCAGTTCCCAGCCGCCGGGCGTCGCCGAAACCGCGACCGAAAGCGGGCGCATGGCGTCCCATTCCTCGAAGCGCAGCGGCCGGTTGTCCATGCATGAGGGCAGGCGGAAGCCGTATTCGGCCAGCGTCGCCTTGCGGCGGAAGTCGCCGCGATACATGCCGCCGATCTGCGGAATGGTGACGTGGCTTTCGTCGACGAAGACCAGCGCGTTGTCGGGGATGTATTCGAACAGCGTCGGCGGCGGATCGCCGGGCTGGCGGCCGGTAAGGTAGCGCGAATAGTTCTCGATGCCGGCGCAGGAGCCGGTCGCCTCCAGCATTTCGAGGTCGAAGCGGGTGCGCTGCTCCAGCCGCTGCGCTTCCAGCAGGCGGCCGGCCTTCTCCAGTTCCGCAAGCCGATGCTTGAGCTCCTCCTTGATCGACTTGATCGCCTGGTTGAGCGTCGGGCGCGGCGTCACATAGTGCGAGTTGGCGTAGATCTTGACGCTTTTCAGGTCGCCGGTCTTCTGGCCGGTGAGCGGGTCGAACTCGGTGATTGCCTCGATCTCGTCGCCGAACATGGAGATGCGCCAGGCGCGGTCCTCGAGGTGGGCGGGGAAGATTTCGATGGTGTCGCCGCGCACGCGGAACGAGCCGCGCACGAAGTTGACGTCCTGCCGCTTGTATTGCTGGGCGACGAGGTCGGCGAGCAGGGCGCGCTGGTCGAGGCGGTCGCCGATCTGCATCTGGAAAGTCATCGCCGTATAGGTCTCGACCGAGCCGATACCGTAGATGCAGGACACCGAGGCGACGATGATGACGTCGTCGCGTTCCAGCAGCGAGCGCGTGGCCGAGTGGCGCATGCGGTCGATCTGCTCGTTGATCGAGCTTTCCTTCTCGATGAAGGTATCCGTGCGCGGGACGTAGGCTTCCGGCTGGTAGTAGTCGTAATAGGAGACGAAATACTCGACCGCGTTGTCGGGGAAGAATTTCTTGAATTCGGCGTAAAGCTGGGCGGCCAGCGTCTTGTTGGGGGCGAGGATCAGCGCGGGGCGCTGCGTTTCCTCGATCACCTTGGCCATGGTGAAGGTCTTGCCCGAACCGGTGACGCCGAGCAGCACCTGGGTGCGGTCGTCGTTGGCGATGCCTTCGACCAGGTCCTTGATCGCGGTCGGCTGGTCGCCGGCCGGCTCGAAGTCCGACACCATCTTGATGGCGATGCCGCCTTCGGATTTTTCCGGGCGTTCCGGCCGGTGCGGCGTCCACAACACGCCGTTCTTGTGCAGCGGGTTGCCGCTCTCGATCAGGTCGGCCAGCGCCTTCACCGTCGCGGTGACGCCGGTGTTGGTCAGCGTCTCGGCGTCTTCGAGGTCGATATCGATGCCCGCGACCGGGTTGAGTCCGACGGCGACGCGTTCCTTCGCCGTGGCCGCGCCGCCCATCGAGGTGCCGCGCGCCGTGCGGGTAGGGGACGCCGAGCGGGTGGGAATCTTCTTGGAATGCCTGCCCTTGCTTTCCCCCTCACCCCTCTCGCTGCGCGAGCCACCCGGCGCCGCTTTCTTCTCTCCGTCGGGGAGAAGGTGGCCCGAGGAGCCGGGCGGGGGGACATTTTCCGCTTCCCGCGCGATCTGCTCGGCCCAATCGGAAATCGAGCCGGAAAGCGGCGTGCCGGAGAGTTCGGCCTGCCGCGCTTCGCCAAAGCCCTTGCGTTCCAGCGGCTCGGAAGCGTCGAGATAGTCGGTCACGCCATTGCCGCGGCGGCGCGGCGTGCGCGCGTCCTCGACCGGCGGCGTTTTCTTTTCGGGAGATTTGGCCATGGCCGGAATATGGGCAGAGTCCGGCCAAATGGAAAGGGTGCAGATGCACCCGCCCGCATCGCCTCCCGACAGCGGCATGTCAGGAGACTGACGGCCTTATCCGAAGCGCAGCTTCAGTCCGACGATCAGGGCGATGAACAGGAACGTCACGGTGTTGGACACGATCACCGGCATGGAGCCGATGGCGAGGCCATAGACGACCCACAGGAAGACCCCGGTGGCGAGGGCGGAGGTGCTGATCAGGGAGATGTCGCGCGCCTGGCGTTCGCGCAGGATCTTCAGGATCTGCGGCAGCCAGGCGAGCGTGGTTATGACGGCCGCGATCGAGCCGATGACTTCATAGATGGAATGCAAGGCCGTGACTTTCCAAAGCGCCCGTCGCGCTTCGCTCCCTATGCCAAATCCGGTGATTCCTGTGAAGCGGTCCGATAGGCGGGGCATGCGACATAAGCGGCACGGACGCCTGTCGGGCCGTTGCTGCCCTATCCGTTGTCCTCCAGCACCATCTGCGCGCCCTTCCAGCCAGTCATGATCGAGGCAGCGTTGGTGTTGCCGGAGATATTGTCGGGGAAGATCGAGGCGTCGATGACGCGCAGGCCGGTAAGGCCATGCACCCTGAGGCGCGGGTCGACCACGGCGCGCGAGGCATCCGGCCCCATGCGGCAGGTCGAGACCGGATGGTAGACGGTGCCGGAGCGCTTCCTGAAATCCTGAATCAGGTCCTCGTCGGAAGTGATTGACGGGCCAGGCAGAATTTCCTCGACGATATTTTCGGCCATGGCCGGCATGGAGGCGATCTTGCGCACGAATTTCACCGCTGCCAGCATCTCGGCGACGTCGCTTTCGGTGGAATAGGCGTTGGCGACGATTTTCGGATAGTCGCGCGGGTTGCTGCTGCGGATCATGATCTCGCCGCGGCTGGACGGGCGGCAGTTGGAAAGGCCGATGGAAAAGCCCGGCCATGGGTCGGGCGTCAGGATCGGCCGTTCGCCCGACTTGGGGATGACGGTCGAAAAGGCCTGGAAATAGAGCTGCATGTTGGGCCGCGTCATCGCTGGGTCAGTGCGGAAGAAGCCACCGGCATTGTTCATCGACAGCGACAGCGGTCCCGAGCGCAGCAGAAGATACTGCATGCCGACCAAGAGCTTGCCCCACCAGGGGCGCAGGGTCTGGTTCAGCGTCGCGGTCCGGCCCTTATAGGTGTAGTTGATGCCGACATGGTCCTGCAAATTGGCGCCGACATTGGCGTTGGCATGGACGACCGGAATGCCCAGCCCCTGCAGCAGGCCGGTCGGGCCGACGCCGGAAAGCTGCAACAGTTGCGGGCTGTTGACCGAGCCGCCCGAAACGATGATCTCATGGCCGGCGCGGGCGGTTTGCGTGCGGCCGTTCTGCTCGTATTCGACGCCGATGGCGCGGGTGCCCTCGAACAGGATTTTCGTCGCCAGCGCGTTAGTTTCCACGCGGACATTGGCGCGCTTCATGGCCAGGCGCAGGAAGGCACGCGCCGCCGACATGCGGCGGCCGTTGCGGGTGGAAATCTGGTAGATGCCGACGCCTTCCTGGGAGGCGCCGTTGAAGTCCGGGTTCAGCGGCAGGCCGGCCTGCTGCGCGGCGGCGAGATAGCGCTTGCCCAGCGGGTGGACGAGCTCGTCGCAGCGCGTGACATGCAGCGGGCCGCCTTGCCCGCGCCATTCGTCGGCGCCGGCTTCGTTGTCCTCGATCGCCTTGAAGGCCGGCAACACTTCGTCGTAGGACCAGCCGGGATTGCCGGCCGCCGCCCAATTGTCGAAATCCTCGCGCTGGCCCCTGATCCAGACCATGGCGTTGATCGAGCTCGATCCGCCGAGCAGCTTTCCGCGCGGCCAGTGGTCGGCGTTGCCGGCGAGGCCGGGGTCCGGCTCGGTCTTGTAGTTCCAGTTGACGGCGGGGTCGAAGAAGGTCTTGCCGTAGCCGAGCGGCATCTGCACGAAGAAGCGGCGGTCGGTGCCGCCGGCCTCCAGCACCAGCACGGAAAACCGGCCCGACGCCGACAGCCGCTCCGCCACGACCGATCCGGCCGAACCGGAGCCGACGACGATGAAATCATAGGTCTGCATGGCTGGCTCGGCGCGCTCCGGATTTACGCGCCCACCCTAGACGCGACGAGCCTGGGGCGTCACCGGATCATCCGCCATCGGTTGTGAAAAAAGCGACCGGCCGGTGCGTTGACGCATCGGCGTCATGGCGATACGCCATCCTGACGACGCGATCATCGGGGGAGACAGGCATGGTCCAGTATGCAGACGGCAGGCCGCACGGCGAATTGACGCTGCGGACGCTGGCCATGCCCTCCGACGCCAATGCCGCCGGCGACATCTTCGGCGGATGGGTGATGGCGCAGATGGACCTTGCCTGCGGCATCCGCGCCGCCGAGCGGGCGCGCGGCCGGGTGGTGACGGCGGCCGTCAAGGAGATGGCCTTCGCCAAGCCGATGAAGATCGGCGACACGCTGTGCATCTACACCCATGTCGAGCGCGTCGGCCGCACGTCGATGACGCTCAAGGTCGAGGCGTGGGCGCAGCGCTACCTTTCCGAACTGATGGAAAAGGTCACCCACGCCGATTTCGTCATGGTGGCGCTGGACCAGGACGGCAAGCCGGTGCCCGTGCCGGCGGAATAGGGGCTTCTCCTGACCGATCAGTTGGCGGCCGCGCCGTCGAAGCGCTGCCGGGCTGCACGGACGCGCGCCGTGTTGAGGCGCGCCCATTCGCCCAAGGCGGCGACGGGAACCAGCAACTCGTGGCCGAGATCGGTCAGTTCGTAATCGACGCGCGGCGGGACGGTCGGGAAGACGGTGCGCGTGACGAACCCGTCGCGCTCCAGCCCGCGAAGCGTCGTGGTCAGCATTTTCTGCGAGATGCCACCGACGGCGGCGCGCAGTTCGTTGAAGCGCATCGAGCCGTCGCCGAGTTTGCCGACGACCAGAACGGTCCACTTGTCGCCGACGCGTTGCAGGATTTCCGATACGGCGCGGCAATCCTCGGTGTTGTGCGGGTGCCTCGGTTTCAAAAAAGTGCCTCCTTGCGTTCAAAATTCATAGTCACCTATATAGCGCCAGTATCCATTTTATACCAGTGTTCCGAACAGGAGACCTTTCATGTCAAAGCCCAAGATCGGCATCATCGTCGGTTCGACCCGAGCCAACCGGTTCGCTGACAAGCCGACGGAGTGGATCGCCAATATCGCCAAGGCGCGCACCGATCTCGAATTCGAGGTCGTCGACCTGCGCGACTATCCGATGCCGTTTTTCGAAGAGGCGACCTCGCCTGCCTGGGCGCCCTCGCAGAACGAAGTCGCCCAGCGCTGGCAGAAGAAGGTCGAGGAGCTCGACGGCTACATCTTCATCACCGCCGAGTACAATCGCGGCCCGACGGCCGTTCTCAAGAACGCGATCGACTATGCCTATAACGAGTGGAACAACAAGCCGGCCGCCTTTGTTGGCTATGGCGGCGTAGGCGCCGCCCGCGCCATCGAGCAGCTTCGCCTGCATGCGGTCGAGATGCAGATGGCTCCGACCCGCGCCGGCGTCCACATCCTGACGCCCGATTTCGTCGCCGTGCTGCAGCAGGGCAAGAAGCTGGAAGAGATCGAGCACCTGAACCAGAGCGCCACGGCGATGCTGGACCAGCTTGCCTGGTGGGCCAAGGCCCTGAAGGCGGCGCGCGACGCGGACGCTCTCACGGCGCAGGCGGCCTGATCGGTTCTCGCGCAAGCTTTGGGGGCGGTGTCCTGCGCCGCCCCTTGTCGTAACCAGGGCGGCTCTGGTTTCCTCGGAAACAGCAGAGCCGCCCTATCTTTGTTTCAGCCGCATTTCCGGCCGCAAAACCGTTTCACACTTTTGCTGGAAATGCTTTAGCGGCCCGCGTCCGGGTTCTCGCTCGTCAGCCGCGTGGCGATGAGCTTGTCGATGCGGCGGCCGTCGAGGTCGACCACCTCGAAGCGCCAGCCCTGCGCATCGACGGTTTCGCCGGTGTTGGGCAGGTGGTGCATGTAGGAGAGCACGTAGCCGGCCACCGTCTCATAGTCGCGATGTTCCGGCAGGTCGACGCCGAGCGTCTCGGCCATCTCGTCGGCCGGCATGTAGCCGGCGAGCAGCCACGAACCGTCCTCGCGCTGGACCGCGTTTTCCTCCGCGTCGTCCTCGTCGAGGTCGGAGCGGAAGACGCCGGTGATGGCCTCGAGAATGTCGGCCGGGGTGACGATGCCTTCGAAATGGCCGTACTCGTCATGGACCAGCGCCATCGGCACGTCGCTTTCCTTGAGCTTGGCGAGCACGTCGAGCGCATCGGCCTGGTCGTGGACGATCGGGGCCGGGCGCACGTGCCGGCGCAGGTCGAAGCCGCGCCCGGCCAGCGCCGCGGCCAAGAGGTCGCGGGTCTGGACGACGCCGATCATGGTATCGACCCCGCCCTCGGCCGCCGGCAGCCGTGAATGCTGGGTTTCCATCAAAAGCTTGCGGCAGGTGGCCTCGTCGGCGTCGAGGTTCAGCCAGTCGACCTCGGTGCGGGGCGTCATCACGGCGCGCACGGCGCGGTCGCCGAGCCGCATGACGCCGGCGATCATGCGCCGTTCGTCGGATTCGATGGTGCCGTGGTGCTCGGCCTCGGCCACCAGCATCTTGATTTCCTCGTCGGTGACCTTTTCCTCGCTCTCGCCGCGCTGGCCGAGCAGCCACAGCACCGCCTGTCCGGAAATGTCGAGCAGCCATACCAGCGGCGCCGCGATCCTGGCGATCATGGCCATGGCCGGGGCGACACGCACCGCCACCTTCTCGGGATCGCGCAGCGCGATCTGCTTGGGCACCAGCTCGCCGGCGATCAGGGAGAAGTAGGTGATGACGGCGACGACGATGCCGACGCCGGCCGGATCCGCGATACTGTCTCCGATCCCCTGCGTCTTCAGGAACAGGGAAAGCCGGTTGCCCAGCGTCGCGCCGGAAAACGCGCCCGACAGGACGCCGACCAGCGTGATGCCGATCTGGACCGACGACAGGAACTTGCCGGGATCGGCGCCGAGGTTGAGCGCGTGGGACGCGCCCTTGACGCCGCGGTCGATCATCGTCTTCAGCCGTGCCGGGCGCGACGAGACGATGGCGAGTTCCGACATCGACAAAAGGCCGTTCACGCACACGAGGACGATCACGATGGCGATTTCAAGATAGAGCATGGGCGCTCAATAGCATCACGCGTGCCGGTTCGGGAAGGAGCCACGAAGCGGAGCCGCGCTTATTGGCGCCGGCTCCAGGGGGCGGGCCTAGCGGCAGGCGCGGTAACCGTTCTTGCGGGCCTTGATGTCGAAATGGAAATGGTTGCGGTGATCGTAGTTGTAGCCGGGGCCGAGCACGGTGGTGAAATACTGGCAGCCATCGGCGCGCACGGTGTTGAGGAAGCCGCGCTGGCGGAAGGAAAACAGGCCGGGCTTGCGCACGTCGATCTTGTCGCCGTTGGTAAGTTCGATGCTCATGACGTCGAGCGCGTTGCCCTTGCCGTGCTCGGACAAGGTGCGTTCGCCGGCAATGCGGCGGCAGGAATAGCTCGAACCCTGGTTGATCGCCCGCACGCCGGAGAAATAGCGCCAGCGCGCGGCGGGAACCAGTTCCTTCTTCGTCCAGGTGGCGAAACTGGCCGCCATGTCGCAGGTCAGCGTGGCCGCCGGCTTCATGGCGACGCTGCCGATGGCGGTGACCCTGACCGGATGGGCGATGCCGCATTCGCCACTGCCCTCGATCGGCTCCACCTCGGTGAAGGCGACGCCGAGCCGCCGCAACTCCTGCCGGCAGGCGATCTGGTCGGCCGGCATCGTGTCCGTCGGCAGCGCCGGCATGTCCATGCGCGGATAGGCGACGGCGGTCAACGGTTCGGAGACGGGCGGGGCCAGCGTTTCGACAGGCGGGGTGGGGATGATGGCGGCCGTCTGCGTGCCGACATCGACGGCCGGCTCCAGCGTGAACACGTTGCCGGTGGTGCAGGCGGACGCGGCCGCGAGGGCGAGCAACGCGCAGGCGCGGGCGATCAGCGGCTTGCGCCTGGCCGTTGGCGTCCCGTTCCCCGGTCGGTGTCCTTCCTGTCGCATGGGGCCGAGTGTAGCGGCCAAGGGTAAAGGAAAAATCAGCGCCGCCGTTCACGGCTGCGGCCGAATTGCGGCGGGACCCGCAGATGAGGCTACTGGCAGAAGGTGCCGCCATTGCGCCGTGGCTCCAGGTCGAGGTGAAAGTGAACGGCATGGTCGGCATCGCTGCCGGGGCCGAGCACGGTCTTGAACGGCCCGCAGGCGGCCTTGCGCACCTCGGCGAGAAACTTTCTGGCGCCATCCCCGTCAGGGCTAGCCTCCACGTCGATGCGCCTGCCGTCGGTAAGGGTAAAACTTGCGATATCGAGCGCGTTGCCGAAGGCGTGCTCGGACATTTTTTCCCGGTTATGGCGCGGCCGGCAGACATAGGCGGACGCCTGGCTCACGGATTTCAGCCCGGCGCCCAACTGGCTCCTGGCGGTCGGGGCGACCGTCCCCGCCATGAAACGGGCCGCCGCTTCCGCCATCCGGCAATTCATCTCGGCTTTCGGCTCGAGGCCGATGGCCGGGCCGAGCGTGTTCACCACCAGAGGGTAGGGGAGCGCGCAGCCGATCTTTTCGTCATGCCGGGCCTCGCTCACCTCGAATTGCACGCCCAGCGTCTTGAGCCGTTCCCGGCATGCCGCCTCCTCGGCGGGCAAAGATGAGCGCGGTTTTTTGGCGGAACGTGGGTCGACGGGAACAGGCTTTGCTTCCGGCGGTGGTTTCTCACTTGCCGTTTCGTCGCCGGGCCTTGGCGTCGGAACGGGGATCGTTGCCGGCGCTTCCTCGGGCGGAGGGGACGACCGTTCGCTCGGCTGGGGGACCGGCGCCTTGCGGGGCAGGGCGATGGTGGCCGCCGACGTTTCGGCGCCGATGACCGACGTCGACATAGCCAGCCACAGGGCAATAAGCGCGCGGGACAGGATCATCGCGGCGAGAACGGCTGGCGGCGCGGATTGGTTGCCGCGCGCCCATCACGTTCGGTGACCGTTTGTGTTGGCCTTCAGGAAATGAATCCGGTGGGGTCGCCAAGCAACTGGTTCAAAAGGGGAATTCCATGGCTATGGCTGACTTGAAGCGCCGCGCAGCCGGCGGTCCCAGTTCTCCACCGCGTTGGTCTCGATGCGCCTCGTGGCCAGCGTTCGCCAGGAGGGGGCGAGTTCCGGCAGGGCGGCGAGGCCGGCCAGCGATTCCATGTCCAGCGTGCGCGTATAGAGCAGGTCGATGATGCGGCTGAGCGGCCATTGCGGCTGCGGCCGTTCCGTGAGGACCAGCCGGTCGCCGGCCTCGGCCGTGCCTTCCTCCAGCACCCGGTAATACCAGCCGGTGCGGCCGCTTTTCTGGACGCGGAAGGCCATGTCGGGGCGCTCGAAGCGTGCGTTGAGCCGCCAGCAGGGCTGGCGTCCCTGGCTCACCTGCAACACTGCGTTGCCGAGCCGAAAAATGTCGCCGATGCAGATATCGGCCTCGGTGATGCCAAAGGTGGAGATGTTCTCGCCGAACGCCGGCGGCACCGCCTCGATGCCTTCGGCCGCCCAGGCGGCATAGTGGTCGCGAGGATAGTGGTGGACGGCCTTTTCCGGCCCGCCATGGCTTTTGGTGTCGCCCTGGTGATCGCCGGCAAGGCCGAGGCGGGTGATGGCCTGCCGCCCGGCTACCTTCGACTTGCGGATGCCGCTTGGGGCATTTTGTGGGCCGAGCGGGGCGAGTTCCCCGATGAACAGGGCTTCGGCGGCAGTCGCGGCGCGTTCCCCGTCCAGTACGAAATCAAGCGCCAATCTGTTCCAGTCCCTCTTCCAGCCAGTCGGCGAGTTGCGGCAGGCCGAGCAAATATTTCGCGGTGCGCCGGTACGGGCGCTCACGGGCGGCGGCCAGCGCCTCGGCCCATTCGGAAGCGGCATAGTCGCCGCGGCCGATCCAGACAAGCGCGACCAGTTCGGCAGCCTCGTCGACATTGAGGTCGCCGATCAGCTCGCGCAGTTCCTCCTCGGCCATGTTTTCGGATTTTTCCTCGGCAAGGCCGTCATGGTGATGCCGGTCGTGGCGGTTGCCGTCGAATTCGACCTCGTGCTCGGCGCCCGCGTCATAGTCGTCGTTGAGGGCGGCGGCGAGGCCCTTGGCCTTGAGGACGAAGTCGCGCACCGTGTCAGGCCCTATCGAAAGCTCCCACTCCCTTTCCCGACGCTGTTGCAAGGCCTCCTCCACGCTCCTCTCAAGGCGGATGATACCTTATTTGCCGCGCGCGTCACCTTTCTTCGGGCCGACCCGAAAACTGCCCGTTGACAGGGGCCGGCCTTGCCCTGAAATGGCGTCTCCCGCCGCATCCGTCTGGTTCGCCATGGCCGCTCTCCTGTCGCCCAAGATCCTGCCCATCCTGCTGCTCGTCGCCTCGAACGTGTTCATGACGTTCGCCTGGTACGGGCACCTCAAGTTCAAGGCCTCGCCCATCTACGCCGCCGTGATCGCGAGCTGGATGATCGCCTTCTTCGAGTACTGGCTGGCGGTGCCGGCCAACCGCATCGGCAGCAGCGTCTATTCGGCGGCCGAGCTGAAAACCATGCAGGAAGTCATCACGCTTTCGGTTTTCGCGGTGTTTTCGGTCTTCTACCTGAAAGAAGCCCTGACCTGGAACCATGTACTGGGCTTCGCGCTGATCGCAGGCGGGGCCGCGCTGATTTTCAAAGGCTGACGCAGCTCGCCGCCATTATTTTGATGCGGTGCGGTTTTTGGGCGTGAAAAGTGTAGAAACG
This sequence comes from Aquamicrobium soli, assembly GCF_042646345.1. Taxonomy (NCBI): domain Bacteria; kingdom Pseudomonadati; phylum Pseudomonadota; class Alphaproteobacteria; order Hyphomicrobiales; family Phyllobacteriaceae; genus Aquamicrobium; species Aquamicrobium soli. Next base: position 24,049 of record NZ_JBHRTK010000022.1, read on the forward strand.
TAGCTATATTGGGTTGAATCGCAGTGAGACGGTTTCGTTGGTTTGATCCAGCGGGCCGTTTTCTTTTTGTGTGGCATCGCCGCTCGGGCAACGGCGGATGGTAGAGAGGTCTGGCTATGAACAAGGTCCCGATGACGAATGAGGGCTTCCAAGCGCTGAGGGAGGAATTGCGCTGGCGCCAGCAGGAAGAGCGGCCGCGCATCATCGAGGCGATTGCCGAGGCGCGCTCGCACGGCGACCTTTCCGAAAATGCCGAATACCATGCCGCCAAGGAACAGCAGAGCCTGAACGAGGGCCGCGTCGGCGAACTGGAAGACCTGGTGGCGCGTGCCGAGGTCATCGATATTTCCAAGCTCAGCGGCGACAAGATCAAGTTCGGCGCCACCGTGGCGCTCGTCGACGAGGACACCGAGGAAGAGAAGACCTACAAGATCGTCGGCGACCAGGAAGCGGACGTGAAGGCGGGCCGCATCTCCATCTCCTCGCCGATCGCGCGTGCGCTGATCGGCAAGGAAGTCGGCGACACCATCGAGGTCAACGCACCCGGCGGGGCTCGCGGCTACGAGATCGTGAAGGTCCAGTTCATTTAAGACTTTTGAGGGCGAGCAGCCGCTCGGCCTCCGCCACGACCATGGCGGGCGTCACATGCCCGCCGTTTTTGGCCAGAAGCGTCGATGAATACGGCCCGCGCGGCCCGGTCAGGCCGGGCTGCGTGGTCAGGAATATGGCGACGGTCGGCAGGCCGTAGGCGCTCGCCAGGTGGGTCAGGCCGGTATCGGCGCCGATGACCAGCGAGGAGCGGCCGATCCGCGCGGCAATCTCGCCCAGCGGCGATCTCGTCACCAAAGCGGTTGCGGGTACGGCGGCGGCGATAGCCTCCGCGACGACCTTCTCGCGCTCGTTCGACCAGGTGGTGACGGGCGTGATGCCCGAAGCCGCCAGCAGGCGGGCGGTTTCCACCCAATCCTCTCCCGGCCATTTCTTGTCCTCGCGGCTGGTGCCGTGCAGCAGGAAAGCCGTCCGGTCGGCGCTATCGGCGAAGGGCGCGAGGCCGGAATCGAGCGTCGAAAGGTCCGGTTCGTAGCCGAGCGCCAGGCCGAACAGCCGTCTCGTGCGCTCGATGGCATGAAGGTCGCGGGCAACACCGTAGCGATGGCGATAGAACAGTGCGGCCAACGGCTCGCGCGCGCTCGCCCGGTCGAAGCCGGCAATTGGCGCGCCGGCCTGTCTCGCCACGAGGACCGATTTCATCAGGCCCTGCGCGTCGATGACGAGGTCGTAGTGCTCGGCCCGCAGCGCCTTGCGCAGGTTAGAGGCCTCGCGCCACGTATCGGCGTCGAAAAGCCGTTTCCGCCAATGCCTTATGGCAACGGTATGGATGTGGTTCACACCAGGATGCAGGGCCACGATCGGGGCGAAGGCTTTTTCCACGCACCAGTCGAAGGTGATGTCGGGGCGGGCGCGGCGGGCATCCTCGAGGGCCGGAAAAGTGTGGATGACGTCGCCCATGGACGACGTTTTCACGATCAGCACTTTCATGCGGCCTGCTTCTCCAGCAGGCGGCCGGCGGCGGCGGTGACCAGCGAAACGTCGAGCGTGTTCAGGCAGTTCAGGTGCCCGAGCGGGCAAATCTTCTGGTGGCAGGGCGAGCAGGAGAGGCCGAGCCACACCAGTTCCCGGTCGTCGGTCAGTGGCGGCGTGTTCTGGGGCGAGGTCGAGCCGTAGATGGCGATGATGGGCGTCCCGACGGCGGCAGCGACATGCATCAGCCCGCTGTCGTTGGAGGCGGCGAGCCTCGCTGCTGCGATCAGGTCGATGGCGTCTTCCAGCCGGGTCTGGCCGGCAAGATCGAGGCTGCCGGGGGCCAGCGCCGCGATTTCGGCGGTGACCGGTGCGTCGTTCTTCGAACCCAGCAGCGCGACGGCGAGCCCTTTTGCCATCATGGCGTGGGCAAAGCCGGCGTATTTTTCGCTCGGCCAGCGCTTTGCCGGCCCGAATTCCGCGCCGGGCATCAGCGCCACGAATTTTTTCGATTCAAGGCCGCTGCGCCGGAGCAGGGCGGCCTGGTTTTCGGTATCGACAGTCAGCTTGGGGAACTGAAAGGTTCCGCCGCGCGCCAGCGAGAAGTAGGCTTGCGCGGTGCGGCGCTTGAGGTCTTCCGGCAACGGCACGATGTCGGTGAGCAGGCCGTAGCGCATCTCGCGGCGATGGCCGACGCGCTTCTTTATGCCGGCGAAGAACGGGATCAGCGCGGATTTCCAGCTTCCCGGCAAGACGTAGGCGGCGTCGTAGCGGCCACGGATGGAGCGGCCGAAACGCCAGCGCTCGGCAAGGCCGAAGCTGCCCGGTTTCGTCGTCGCCTCGATGCGCTGGCGCACCTGCGGCATGCGCGCCAGCAGCGGCGCCGCCCAAGCGGGTGCCACGACATCGATCGCGGCCTGCGGGTGAAGCTCCTTCAGCGCCGCCAGCAGACACTGCGCCATCACCATGTCTCCGACCCAGCGCGGGCCGATCACGAGGATCGCGGGGCTTTCAGCCATTCGACATATTCCCGGACGCCGGTTTCCACGCTGCGGAACTGGCCGTTGTAGCCGGCCGCGCGCAGCCGCGTCATATCAGCCTCGGTGAAACTCTGGTAGCTGCCCTTGAGGTGGTCGGGAAAGTCGATGAACTCGATCTCGCCCTTGCCCAACGTGGCGATCACCGTTTCGGCGATGGCGCGGAAGGGCTGGGCGCGGCCGGTGCCGCAATTGAAGATGCCGCTCGCGCCGCGCTTCCAGAGCCACAGATTGACGTCGGCGACGTCGCCGACATGGATGAAGTCGCGGCTCTGCTCGCCCGGCCCGAAGCCGTCATAGGCGCCGAACAGCTTCGGGTTCTCGCCGCGTTCGACCTGGTTGAACAGGTGGAAGGCGACCGACGCCATGCTGCCCTTGTGCTGCTCGCGCGGCCCGTAGACGTTGAAATAGCGAAGGCCCGCCACCTGCGAATGCTCGGTGCCGAACACGGTGCGGCGGACATAGTCGTCGAACAGCTTCTTGGAATAGGCGTAGACGTTGAGCGGGCGCTCGCAGTCCGGTTCCTCGCGAAACTGGCTGCCGCCGCCATAGACCGAGGCCGACGAGGCATAGAGGAAGGGAATGGCCCGGCCAAGGCAGGCATGCAGCAGGCGCTTGGAATAGGCGAAATTCACCTCCATCATGAACCTGCCGTTCCACTCCGTGGTGGTGGAGCAGGCGCCCTGGTGGAACACCGCGTCGACGGGGCCGAGGCGGTCGGCCTCGAGGATGGCGAGAAACTCGTCCTTGTCGAGATAGTCGGCAATCGCCAGGTCGGCGAGGTTGGCGATCTTGTGGCCGTCGGTAAGGTCATCGACGACAAGGACGTCGCTGTGGCCCTCGGCGTTGAGGGCGGCGACGATGTTGGAGCCGATCATGCCGGCGCCGCCCGTAACAATGATCATGATGCCTCTGGTTCGCTTGGAAGAATGCGGCCCTTATAGAAGGCGGAAACGGCGGTGTCGAGAAATCGAAACCGGTTTCGTGACGGTTGCGCCATGCCCTCGTTGCAGTGTATCGGCTTTCCCATGAGCGAGCAGCCCCTGTCTTCCGCGCACAGCATCCACCGCGCCCTCACGCGGTTTTCCGGCGTCACCGTGTTGGTGGTGGGCGACCTGATCCTCGACCGCTTCGTCAACGGCGTGATCGAGCGGATTTCGCCGGAAGCGCCGATCCCGGTGCTGCATGGGCGCGGCGAGACGATGGCGCTCGGCGGCGCCGGCAACGTCGTGTCCAACATCGTTTCGCTGGGCGGAAAGGCCATCTGCATCTCGGCGGTCGGGGACGACGCGGCCGGTGCGAATATCGTGCGCATGCTTGGCGATTGCGGCATCCACGGCGATGGCGTCGCACGGACGGCGGGCCGCATGACCTCCTCGAAAACCCGGTTTTCCGCGCTGAACCAGCAAGTATTGCGGTTCGACGAAGAGGAAGTTCGCGCGCTGCAGGGGGCCGAACGCGCAGCACTGCTGGAACGCTTCCGTACAGCGCTCGCGAGCGCCGATATCGTCATCCTGTCCGATTATGGCAAGGGCGTGCTGCTTGACGGCGTCGCGGCCGAACTGATCTCGATTTGCCGGCAGGCCGGCAAGCCGGTCCTGGCCGACCCCAAGGGGCGCGACTATGCGCGCTATGCCGGCGCGACCGCCGTGACGCCCAATCGCAAGGAACTCGGCGAAGCCGTCGGCCGCGCCGTCTTTACCGATGCCGAGGTCGAGGCGGCGGCGCGGGAACTGATCGGGCTGCACGGCCTCGATTTCGTCGTCGCGACGCGCAGCGAAAAGGGCATGAGCGTCATCGACGCGACGGGTGCGCATCACATATCGACGCAGGCGCGCGAGGTGTTCGACGTCTCGGGCGCCGGCGACACGGTGATCGCCAGCTTCGCGCTGTCGCTGGCGTCGGGCTGCGACCGCGCCGCCGCGGCTGCGATCGCCAACGCCGCCGCCGGCGTGGTGGTGGGCAAGCGCGGCACCGCCAGCCTGTCGGCCGACGAGCTTTCGGGCGCGCTGCTGCGCTCGCAAAGCGCGATCCAGCACAAGGATGCCATCCTGGACGCCGATGCCGCGCAGCGCATGGTGGCGGCGTGGCGGCGCGAGGGCCTGAGCGTCGGCTTCACCAATGGCTGCTTCGACATCCTGCATGCCGGCCATGTCAGCCTGTTGCATGCGGCGCGGGCGCAATGCGACCGGCTGGTGCTGGGGCTCAACAGCGACGCTTCGGTGCGGCGGCTGAAAGGCGAAGGGCGGCCGGTCAACGACCAGCACGACCGCGCCTGCGTACTGGCGGCGCTCGCCTCGATCGATGCCGTCGTCGTATTCGAGGAAGACACGCCGCTCAAGCTGATCGAGGCGCTGAAGCCGGACATCCTGGTGAAGGGGGCCGACTACACCGTCGACCAGGTGGTCGGCGCCGATGTCGTGCAGGCCTATGGCGGACGAGTCGTCCTGGTCGATCTCGTCGCCGGCAAGAGCACCACCGGCACCATCGGCAAGCTTCGCGCCGGCTCCCGTAAATGAGGGTCCAATGTCTGCCTTGAACGATTACCTGACCCGCTCGGCGGCGGCGATCACCGCCATGGTCGAGCGCGATCTCGGCGCTGAGATGGAACGTGCGGTCGTCGCGGTGGTCGAGGCGCTGCGGCAAGGCAAGGCGCTGCTGATCGCCGGCAATGGCGGCTCGGCCAGCGATGCGATCCACATCGCCGGCGAACTGGTGGGGCGCTTCCTTAAGGAGCGCAAGGCCTACAACGTCATCGCACTCCCGGCCAACGCGGCGGTGCTGACCGCCTGGGGCAACGACTACGGCTTCGACACGGTGTTTTCGCGGCAGGTCGAGGCGCATGGCGCGCCGGGAGCGGTGCTGCTGGCGATCTCGACCAGCGGCAATTCGCCGAGCATTCTTGCCGCGGCCGAGCAGGCACGGATGATGGGCATGACGGTCGTTTCGATGACGGGCGACACCGGCGGCAAGCTGGCGCCGCTGAGCGACATCCTGCTCAACGTGCCCTCGACCTCGACGCCGATCATCCAGCAGGGGCATCTGTGCCTCTACCATCATCTGTGCGAAGTGGTGGAAGCGCGGCTCAGCGAAGGCTGAGATGCCGGGGCCGCGCTTGTGCTGCCAGGCGACTGTGGAGGGAGCGCGGTGAGCCTGTCCGTTATCCTCATTACCAGGAACGAGGAAGCCAATATCGGCGCCTGCCTCGAGAGCGTGGCCTTCGCCGACGAGATCATCGTCGTCGACAGCGGCAGCACTGATGCGACCGTCGAGATCGCGAAGAAGCATGGCGCCAGGACGGTGACGACCGCCGATTGGCCGGGCTTCGGCGCGCAGAAGCAGCGGGCGCTCGACCTCGCGACGAGCGACTGGGTGCTCTCCATCGACGCCGACGAACGGGTGACGCCGGAACTTGCGGCCGCCATCCGGAAGGCGATCTCCGGTCCATCTTCGTTCGACGCCTATGAATTTTCACGGCGCAACTGGTATTGCGGGCGCTTTCTCGACCATTCCGGCGCGAGCCCCGACTATATCGTGCGGCTGTTTCGCCGCGGAACCGCGCGCTTCAGCGACCACCTCGTGCATGAGCGGATCATGCCGACGGGCAAGGTAGGGCGGCTGGACGGGAAGCTGCTGCACTACAGCTTTTTGGATTTCTCCGAAGTCATAGGCAAGATCGATTCCTATTCCACGGCTTCCGCCAAGCAGGCGCTTGCGGCGGGAAAGACGGCGAGCGTCGGCAAGGCCATCCGGCACGCTTCGTGGATGTTCTTTCGCGTCTATGTCCTCAAGCTCGGCTTTCTCGACGGCGCGCAGGGCCTGGCGAAGTCCATTTCGGCGGCACAGGGAACCTACTACCGGTATTTGAAGATCTGGTTCGCGCGGCTGTGACGCTTCAGTTCGGCGGCGGGGCCGACTGGCGAAAGACCTTGCCGGCGTGGTATCGCAGCAGGTTCCTGACCAGGCCGTGGGGCAGGTTCTTCGCCCGCGAAAGTTCGCCGATTTCGTGCAGCGTGTCCTTTATCCGCCCCTGGGCTGCCGACTTTATGATGCCCCTTACCGACAGGTAGCTGAAAAGGTCCCTGTAATATTCCATCCTTGCTTCCGGTATCTTGGCGCTGAACATATCCAGGCCGGAAATATATTCCCTGAAATTATGCGAGATGGACGCGCTGCCCCTGAATTTGTGAATATCGGCTGCGCTGCCGAGGGATAAATTGTATTTTTCGTTTATCCGCAGAAGAAGATCCCGATCCTGGTGCCTCCGCAATTTCTCGTCGAACCCGCCGATTGCCTTGAAGGCTTCCGCGCGGATCGTCACCGCCGAGTTGGTCATCGGCACGCGGTGGCAGATGATGAGGTGGCGAAGCTCGCGGGCGTCGGCGAATGCGGGCATCGCATGGACTTTCTGGCTGTCGCCTGAAACCTCGACGAAACCGTCGTGAACCGCGTCGATCTCCGGATGGTTCTTGAAGAAGGCTATCAGCCGCTCGCAGCGGCCTTTCAGGAACACGTCGTCGGAATCGAGTAATGCGATCAGCGGGGCCCTGGCGATGGCCGCGCCACGGTTGCGGGCGATGTTGGCTCCATTCGATGTCGGCGACGCGGTGATCCTTACCCGCTCGTCGCGGAGGGCCTCGACGCGCGCTACAGTGTCGTCCGTCGAACCGTCGTCGGAAACGATGACCTCGACATCGTCTCCTCCCTGCAGGACGGAATTGACCGATCGTATCAGGTCGTCGGCCCGGTTCCTGGTAGGGATGACGACCGATAGCGCGACGCTGTGCATGGAGACGGTCTCCCGTGACTGGTTAGAAGGCGGTTCTGCTTTGGGTCGGCTTGCAGGATGCCGGGTTTATCATGGTGAGGGGGCTACCGGATCGCGACCAGCCCTTCGTTCTTGACCTGGCGGATGGTGAGGGCCGTGCGTACGGTATCGACGTTCTCGGCCGAGGTCAGCACCTCGATGACGAAGCTCTGGAAGGTGGTAAGGTCGCTGGCCACGCAGTGCAGCAGGAAGTCGGATTCCCCCGACACCATCCAGGCGTCGCGCACGATCGGCCAGCCGCGCGTGCGCTCGGCGAACACCTTCAGTTCCGCTTCCGACTGGTGCTTGAGGCCGATGGAGCAGAAGGCGACCACGTCCATGCCGAGCGCCGGCGCGTTGAGCAGCGCGCGGTAGCCGCGGATGATGCCGGCCTCTTCCAGCCGCTTGACGCGCCTAAGGCATGGCGGCGCCGAGATGCCGACGCGGTTCGACAATTCCACGTTGGTCATGCGCCCGTCGGCCTGGAGCTCGCGCAGGATCTTCCAGTCGATGGCGTCGAGGTCGGCAGTGATCGGCATGGTTGCCCTTTTTGCACGCGAGTCCGATAGCGACCGTATTAAACGACTTTGACGCCGCTTCCAGCCACCATCGCAAGAAATGCGGGCGCGGCCGGCCTGCGTAGCTTTCCGGGGACACTTGCCCAAGCCTTCTTGGCAGGGCGGCGGCCAGCACATACATTACCGGCGATCATTTCCTGAAGACATTTCCGCTGCATGCAGCGGCCGTCCCGAGGCCTTTCATGAATACCAAGCACGCGCCCGTCCTCATCATCGGCTCCGGCCCGGCCGGCTATACGGCCGCGATCTACGCGGCACGCGCCATGCTGAAGCCGGTTCTGGTCGCAGGCCTGCAGCAAGGCGGGCAGTTGATGATCACCACCGAGGTGGAGAACTATCCCGGTTTCGCCGACCCGGTGCAGGGGCCGTGGCTGATGGGCGAAATGCTCAAGCAGGCCGAGCATGTCGGCACCGAGATCGTCAACGACATCATCACCGAGGTCGACCTCGACGTGCGGCCGTTCCGCGCCAAGGGCGATTCGGGCACGCTCTACACCGCCGACGCGCTGATCATCGCCACCGGTGCACAGGCGAAGTGGCTGGGCATCCCGACCGAGCAGACCTTCATGGGCTTCGGCGTTTCGGCCTGCGCCACCTGCGACGGTTTCTTCTATCGCGGCAAGGATGTCGCCGTGGTCGGCGGCGGCAACACGGCGGTGGAAGAAGCGCTCTACCTGGCCAACCTGGCCAAGAGCGTGACCGTCATCCACCGGCGCAGCGAGTTCCGCGCGGAGCGCATCCTGCGCGAACGGCTTCTGGCCAAGGAAAACGTCCGCGTCATCTGGGACAGCGTCGTCGACGAGATCACGGGGCGGCCCGGCAAGGCCCCGCTGCCGCCGTCCGTGGAAGGGCTGAAGTTGCGCAATGTCGCGACCGGCGCCGAGACGCGGCTGAAGGTGGACGGCGTGTTCGTCGCGATCGGCCATGCGCCGGCGGTGGAGCTGTTCGTCGGCAAGCTGAAGCAGAAGCCCAACGGCTATCTGTGGACGGCGCCCGATTCGACGCGCACCGACGTACCCGGCGTGTTCGCGGCCGGCGACGTCACCGACGACGTCTATCGCCAGGCGGTGACGGCGGCCGGGCTCGGCTGCATGGCGGCGCTGGAAGCGGAAAAATACCTGGCCGGCATAGAGGTCCATCAGGAGGCCGCGGAGTAGCCGCCTAAAAGCCTGATTTATCGAAGAGACGCCAAAATATCACGAGGGGAATCAATGGCGTTGGATTGGGATAAGTTACGCGTGTTTCACGCCGCGGCGGAGGCTGGGTCTTTCACCCATGCCGCGGAAGTCCTGCGCCTGTCGCAGTCGGCCATCTCGCGCCAGGTCAGCGCGCTGGAGCACGATGTCGGTGTGCCGCTGTTCAACCGCCATGCCCGCGGTCTCGTGCTGACCGAGCAGGGCGAACTGCTCTACCGTACCGCCCACGACGTGCTGATGCAGCTGGAGAACGTCAAGAACCAGCTGGCCGAGACCACGGACACGCCGTCGGGCACGCTGCGCGTCACCACCACGGTCGGGCTCGGAACGGGGTGGCTGACGGAGCGCTCGAAGGAATTCCTCGACCTCTACCCGGAGATCAACCTCCAGCTCGTCCTGGCCAACGAGGAACTCGACCTCACCATGCGGCAGGCCGACTGCGCGGTCAGGCTGCGCCAGCCGCAGCAGCCGGACCTCATCCAGCGCCGGCTTTTCACCGTGCACCTGCATGTGTTCGCGGCGCAGTCCTATCTCGACCGCCACGGCGTGCCGAAGTCCATCGCCGACCTCGACAAGCATCGCATCGTTACCTTCGGCGAGCCGGTGCCGCCCTATCTCGCGGGGCTCAACGTGCTCGAGACCATCGGCCGCTCGGCCGGCTTCAAGCGGGAGTCGGCGCTGCAGATCAACGACCTCATGTCGATCCGGCGCGCGGTCAAGCGCGGCGTCGGCATCGCCATGCTGCCGGACTACATGGCCGGCGAGGGGACGGGCATGGTGCCGGTGCTGCCGGAACTGGAGGGGCCGTCCTTCGATACCTTCTTCGTCTATCCGGACGCGATGAAGAACCAGGCCAAGCTCAAGGCATTCCGCGACTTCATGTTCGCGCTGGCGCGCAACTGGGCCTACTGACCGCAGCGGCGACGGGTGGCCGGCTGACCTGCGCCTTCCGCATTGCGGGAGGCAAGTAGTTCGCCCGTTTAAATCGTTCGTGGCGTCTATTTCTGGTCCTATCGGGCCCAGACAGCGATTGGACCACAGCCAGTCCCTTTTTGCATGTGTGCGATGCAAAATAGGTTATTGAATATTCCGGCGGGTGCCCTCATATATAGATCATCTCCTGGACGCGTTCTCCTCCCATTAGCGTCCTTGAGTGTTCCCCTCTGGAGGTTTAGCCCTAACGGGCACTTCCAATCAACTCAGCCGGATCTCTTGATCCGGCTTTTTTGTTGCTTGAATTATCTTCAACGCGTCCGCGCAAGACAGCCTGCCGGGCCCGGCCGAACGGCACGTAACAGTGACGTGTAACCGTCGTAACGCTTTTTCTGCGCCGAATCTGGATTAGTCCTAAGCTCAGGACGCGGTCTGGACCGATCGGGAGATGGGGGCATCACTCGCAAGGTCCGGGCTCAGGCAGCGGCCGCGTCCAGCCCGTTTCTGCGGCCACGTCGGCCGAAACGATGCGGCGGACCTGACGTCTCCTCCCACGGGCACGGTCCGCGACGCGGCGGCGCGCCAACCGGCTGCGCCGCCGCGTCCGCCTATCCGGCAAGGGTCATGCCGCCTTGCCGTTGGCGTTCGTCGCTTCGTCGGCGAGGCGCCCGGTCAACTCCGCCATGCGGTCGAAGGACGCGCGGTAGGTGGCGACGCCGGCGGTCGCCGAGCGCAGCTCGATGATCAGGTCGCCGATCTCGGCCTGCGGCATGCTCGCTTCCACCACGTCCCAGCCCGGCCAGCCCTCCCGCCCGTCATAGCCCAGGATTTGCCCGCGCCGCTGCGGCACGAGGGCGATGATCTTCGCCGTCGCGTCGGAAGGCGTGAAAATCTCGACCTTCATGATCGGCTCGAGCAGCACCGGCGAGCATTGCGCCATGCCTTCCTTCATGGCGAGCTTGGCCGCCATCTGGAAGGCCATGTCGGAGGAATCGACGGCATGGTAGGAGCCGTCCGACAGGTTGACGGCGACATCCACCACCGGAAAGCCGAGCGGCCCGACCTTCATGTAGTCGCGTATGCCGGCCTCGACCGACTGGATGTAGGTCTTGGGCACCGCCCCGCCGGTGATGGTGTCGGTGAACTCGAAGCCGGAGCCGCGCGGCAGCGGCTTGATCTGAAGCACCACGTCGCCGAACTGGCCATGGCCGCCCGACTGCTTCTTGTGGCGGCCGCGCTGCTCGACGGGCTTGCGGATCGTCTCCCGGTAGGCGACGGCCGGCGGGTGACCGTCGACCGCGATCTGGTTTCGGCCTTCCAGCCGCTCGCGCACGACGCGCAGGTGCATCTCGCCGTGGCCGGACAGCACCGTCTCGGCCGAATCCTGGTTGTGATGCAGGCTGAGCGAAGGGTCTTCCTCGGCCAGCCGCTGGATCGCCGCCGACATCTTGACGTCGTCCTTGCGCTCCTTCGGCCGCAGCGCGAATGCATAGACCGGCAGCGGCGGGGCGAGTTCCACCAGTTGCCTGGCGGCGGCCTTGGCCGTGGTCAGCGTCTGGCCGGTCCTCGCGCCTTCCAGCTTGCCGAGCGCTACCGTGTCGCCGGCCTCGGCGGCGGCGACCTTGGTCTGCTCCTTGCCGAACATCCGGTAGATGCCCGATACCTTGGCGATTTCGGCGCCGGGAAGGGTGAATTCGGTGCCGTCGCCGACCTTGCCGGCAAGGATACGGGCGACCGAAAGCTTGCCGGCATGAGGGGTGTGGATCGTCTTCATCACCTGCGCCACCGTGGCGTCGCCGCCGGCCAGGCCGAGGCGCTTGCGGGTGGCCTCGACGTCCGGCGCGTCATGGCGGATCGCCTTCAGGAGGCGCAGTACGCCGTTGCCCTTCTCGGCGCTGCCGATCAGCACCGGGGTCACCGATCCTTCGCGCAGGTCCGCGGCGAGGTCGTCGAAGATCTTGTCCCTGGGCGGTTCGATCTCGTCGAGCAACTGCTCCATCAACTGGTCGTCATGGTCGGCGAGCGTTTCCAGCATCGAAAAGCGGGCTTCGAGTTCGCGCGCCTTGTCGTCGCTGGGGATTTCGGCGATCTCGCTCGCCGCATATTCGCGGTAGATGTAGGCGCGCTGCAGCGCCAGGTCGATCGAGCCGATGACGACGCCGTCCTTGCGCAGCGGCACCTGCCGCAAAAGCAGCGGCACCGTGCTTGCCGATTGCAGCAGCTTCAGCGTATCGCGCACGCCGGCCGTCGCCTTGTCGACCTTGTTGAGGAAAAGGATGCGCGGCACGCCGAGGTCGTCGAGCTTGCGCATGATCAGTTGCAGGGCGGGGATCTTCTTTTCGTCCGCCTCCGCGACGACGACGGCGACGTCGCAGGCAGCCAGCACCGGCTCGGCCTCGAACGCGAACTCGACCGATCCGGGGCAGTCGACGAAGGTGAGGCTGTCGCCCATGAAGTCGGTGGTGGCGAAGACCGCTTCCACGCTCATGGCGTGGGCGCGCGCCTCCGGCGAATGGTCGGAGACGGTGTTGCCGGATGAAATCGGATTTTGGCGGGGAATGGCGCCGGTTCGGGCGAGGATGGCTTCGAGTAGGGTGGTCTTGCCGCTTGAGAAGGGACCGACAATGGCGATGCATTTCGGCCCCGGGCGTCGTCCTCCGGCACGATACTCCATGACTGACCTCCGCGCGGGCGTTTTTCCACGGGAGCGGCGGCCGGCCCGATCGGCCGTCGCGGGATATTTATTCCCTACCTCGCGGCATCGTCCCATGGGTTGGCAGGCAGGGCAAGGAAAATAGATGACTGTTGCGCGCGCTTGGCAGACAAGGGAAAATCGTCAACTCGCCGAGGAGATTGAGATGAAGATCGTTACCGTCGGCAGCACGCCGAGCAGCCTGGGGCCGGAGAGCTATTTTACCGGCAGGGTCAGGATCGACCCGATCGTCAATGCGGAAGCGCCGGCCCGGTTGCGGGCGGCTTGCGTCGCTTTCGAGCCGGGCGCGCGCACGCATTGGCACACCCATCCGCTCGGGCAGACGCTCTACGTAACTTCGGGCGCGGGGCTGGTACAGGTCTGGGGCGAGCCGGTCCGCGAGATCAGGGCCGGCGACACCGTCTGGTTCCCGCCGGGCGAGAAACATTGGCATGGCGCGTCGCCGACCACCGCCATGACCCATATCGCCATGCAGGAAGCGCTGGACGGCAGCCCGGTGGACTGGCTGGAGAAGGTAAGCGACGAGCAATACCAGGGCAGGTGAGGGCGCCGTGGGCGTCTCCACGGCCGGCAGGCATGATTCCCCTGCGGCCGGCCGCCGGTGGCTAAAGTATCCCGGTGACCAGCCGGTCTGCCCGGGTGCCTTCCCGGTACAGCAGGCAGACGAGCATGGCGGCGACGATGCCGGTCGCGGCACCGCCGAGCACGTCGGTCACGTAGTGCGTCCCGACATAGACGCGCGAGAGGCCGACGGCGAGCGCCGCGATCAGCAACGCGCTTCCGCGCCCCTTGAAGCCATGCAGCAAGAAGGCCGCCGCAATCGCGAAGGAGGCGGTGGAGTGGTCGGAGGGGAACGACCAGTCGGCGCTGCGCTCGATGATCAGGTGGCTGATGCCGGCGTCATAGGGCCTGACGCGCTGCACGAAGAGCAGGACGATCTGGTTGAAGCCAAGGCCGACGAGAAAGGACAGCCCGGCCGCGATACAGGTATGGCGAAGGTGCGGGCGCTCCTGGCGACCCCACCATTGCACCACGACCAGCAGGACAAGCAGCGGCACGCCATAGCGGGTGATGGCGACCATCGCCATGTCCAGCGCCGCATAATTGCCGGCCGGCGCGTTGATCCATCGTGTGATTTCCTGATCCATCGGTGATACTTCGTTCACATCGGGTTGCTGACGAGAAAAGACATGGAAGAGAGCCAGATTCGCCGGATCTTCCGGGCAAGCATCGTGCTCAAGGGCCTGCACGCGCTGCTTGAATGCGCCGGCGGCGTAGCGATCGGGTTGATCGGGACAGATACGGTTTCAAGGCTCGTCAACGCGCTGACACAAGAGGAACTGGTCGAGGACCCGAAGGACTTCCTCGCTTTGCACCTTCTGTCCTGGGCTCAAGGCTTTTCCGTGGAGACGAAGCATTTTTATGCGTTTTATCTGGTGAGCCACGGCCTGGTGAAGCTTTTCCTCGTCGCGGGCCTGCTCAGGAACAAGCTGTGGGCCTATCCGGTCTCGCTGGTCGTCCTCGGCCTGTTCATCGTCTACCAGCTCTACCGCTTTTCCTACACGCACGGCTGGGGGCTTGTCGCGCTGAGCGTCTTCGATGTCGTGGTGATGTGGCTGATCTGGCACGAATACCGCGTGGTCCGCCGATCCGGCCAGCCGTCGCTCGGCGGCACGGCATGAAAAAAGCCCGGCGCGGGCCGGGCTTTCCAGAGTCTTTTGAATCGCTTGGCGCGTTTATTTCAGGCTGGCCGTGAAGCGCTGGATGCGGGTGCAGGCTTCCTCGAGCAGCTTTTCCGACGTGGCGTAGGAAATGCGGAAGTTCGGGCCGAGGCCGAACGCCCCGCCGAACACCACCGCCACGCCTTCGGCCTCCAGCAGTTCGGTGGCGAAGGCCTCGTCGTTGTCGATGACCTTGCCGCCTTCCGTCTTCTTGCCGATCAGGCCGGCGCAGGAGGGGTAGACGTAGAACGCGCCCTCCGGCGAGGGACAGGAAATGCCGCGCGCCTGGTTCAGCATCGACACGACGAGATCGCGGCGCGCCTGGAAGATCGCCTTGTTCTTCTGCACGAAGTCCTGCGGCCCGTTGAGTGCCTCGACCGAGGCCCATTGCGCGATGGTGCAGGCGCCGGAGGTCTGCTGGCCTTGGATCATGTCCATCGCCTTGATGAGCGCGACAGGCCCGGCGGCATAGCCGATGCGCCAGCCGGTCATGGCATAGGCCTTCGAGACGCCGTTCATGGTCAGCGTACGCTCGTACAGCGCCGGCTCGACCTCGGCGATGGTCTTGAAGACGAAGTCGCCATAGGTCAGGTGCTCGTACATGTCGTCGGTCAGCGTCCACACATGCGGATGCTTCAGCAGGACGTCGGCTAACGCGCGAAGCTCGGCCTCGGTATAGGCCGCGCCCGACGGGTTGGAAGGCGAGTTCATCAACAGCCATTTGGTCTTCGGCGTGATCGCCTTTTCCAGCGCCTCGGCCGTCAGCTTGAAGCCGTTGTCGATCGAGGTGTCGGCGAAGACGGAAGTGCCGCCGCAGATCGCCACCATTTCCGGGTAGCTGACCCAGTAGGGACGCGGAATGATGACCTCGTCGCCGGGGTTCAGCGTCGCCATGAAGGCGTTGAACAGGATTTGCTTGCCGCCGGTGCCGACGATGGTCTGTTCGGGCTTGTAGTCGAGATTGTTCTCGCGCTTGAACTTCCCGGCGATCGCCTCGCGCAGCGGCGCGATGCCGGAAACCGGCGGATACTTCGTCTCGCCGCGGCGGATGGCGTCGATCGCCGCGTTCTTGACGTTGTCGGGCGTATCGAAATCGGGCTCGCCGGCGCCAAGCCCGATCACGTCGCGGCCGGCATTTTTCAGTTCACGCGCTTTCTGCGTCACCGCGATGGTCGCGGAAGGCTTTACGCGGGAAAGGGTGTCGGCGAGAAATGCCATGACGAAAGTCTCCGATGATGAGCGGTTGGCCGCGCGCGTGCGCTGCGGCGCCTGTATTGTCGCATGACGGGGCCAAGCGCAAGCCTCCTATGGCCGGCTTTGCCGGCATTTGGCGCCAGTTTTTCCTTCGTTAACGTGCGCTAAAATGTTGTTTCTTACATTGGCGGCCTGTTTTCACCGCTCTCGTGGAGCCAGCATCCTTGGCGCGCAGCATCGGGCTTGCCCACATCATCCGCCACGAAGACGGCACCTCGACCGGTGTCTGGGGCCTCTACATGCTGAAAAGCGCGTTCCAGCCGATCTTCGCCTTCGTCGGCGGAAAGCTGCCGCTGGTTGCCTTCGAGGGGCTGATCCGGCCGTTTCGCGACGACGAGGCGCTGACGCCGGCCCGCTTCTTCGCGACCTGCCCGGCCGGCGAACGCCTGCCCGTGGAAGCGATGACGCGCACCCTGCACCTGCTCAACGCCGGTGCCTGCCTGCCCGAACAGGCGTCGGTGTTCGTCAACTTCGATCCTTCCGTGTTTACCGAGCGGACGATCGCCGACAATGCGCTGCGTGAAATGCGGCTGGTGCTGCACGAGGCCGGGGTCGATCCGCGCCGTGTCGTCTGCGAGGTGACGGAGCAACGCTCGGCCTCGCAGGAAACGCTGTTCGATTTCGTCGCCGCCCTGAAGGACAACGGCTTCCGCATCGCCGTCGACGACTACGGGGCCGACGATTCCGACATCGAGCGGATCAGGGAACTCAAGCCCGATATCGTCAAGTTCGACGCGCAATGGGCCACGCAGTTGATGGAGACCGGTCCCGGCTTCGCGCTCCTGGCGACCATGGTTTCGGCCTTCGAGCAGCAGGGCATCAAGACGCTGTTCGAGGGCATCGAGGAAGGCTGGCAGCTGGAACTGGCCGAGCAGTCCGGCGCGTCCATGGTGCAGGGCTTCGCGCTGGCGCGCCCACAGATCGTGCCGGCGGATTTTCATGCCTTCGGCCGGAGCGGCGAAGCGGCGACCGGCAAGGTCGCCCAGGCGGAGGCGGGAGCGGGCGAGGCGCCGGCGGCGCGCCCGCAAAAGCCGGCCAGGGCCTTCGGCCGCAGGATCGTGCCGTGAACGGAGCGCGCGAACAGCGGCGCAATGTCGGCGACGCCATCTTCGCCGACGAAATCGGCATAGAGTACGCCATTCTAGGCGACTACCGGCTGCGCAGCGTCTACCAGCCGATTTTTGCGCCGCAGGGCGGCATGCTGGTGCCGGTCGCGGTCGAGGCGCTGGTGCTGCCCTATCTTGCAGGCGAGGCCGTTGCGCCGGTCGATTTCTTCGAAAAGCTTCCGCTCGATGACCGGCTCTATGGCGAGACCATGTGCCGGGCGCTTCATCTTCGCAATTTCTGCAATCTCGGCGTGTCGGATATTGACCTGTTCTTCAACTATAACCCGCAGGTCAATGGGGATGCGGGCAGGGGGCTTGCCGAGATCCGGCTGATGGCGGTGCATCTGGGGGCGATCGAACTCGACCCGGGCCAGCTTGTCTGCGAGATCACCGAGCAGGCGGCGCCCGACGACGCGGCGCTGGCCAGCCTGGTTCGCGAGATGCGGCGCAACGGCATCCGCATAGCGGTCGACGATTTCGGCGTCGGGCATTCGACGGCCGAGCGCCTGGCGCTGATCGAGCCCGACATCGTCAAGCTCGACGGCGGCTGGTTCGGGCAACTGTGCCGGCACCCGGAGGCCGAGCAGCTTTTCAAGCCGCTGGTCGCCACGCTCCATGCCCGGAACGTCAAGGTGCTGGTCGAGGGCATCGAGACGCCGCATCACCTGCGCGTCGCGCTGGAAGGTTCCGCAGATCTCCTGCAGGGCTTCCATCTCGGCAAGCCGGCCCTTGCCGGTGCCTTTTTCGACGAGGGCGCGCTGGAGATCGAGGCGCTTCTCGGCGGCCCGGCCAAAATCCTGCCGTTTCATGCCATGCATCAGCGGCGGTGATGCAGCGCCCACGAAAATTCACTGGATAATGTCCATCGGCGGGAGCACTAGACATCATCCGGAGGGTGATGCGAATGATCGTGCTTTATGGAATGACCGACAGCGGCAATTGCTACAAGCCTCGGCTTCTGCTGGCCAAGCTTGGCATTCCCTTCACCCATGTCGAGGTGAGTTCGCACACCGGCGATACGCGCAAGCCCGAATTCGTCGCCAAGAACCCGAACGCCATGGTGCCGCTCCTGGAACTGGATGACGGGCGGCGCATCGCCGAATCGAATGCCATCTTGCTCTACCTTGCCGAACAGACTCGCTTCCTGCCCACCGACCGCTACCAGCGCGGGCTTGCCTACCAGTGGCTCTTCTTCGAGCAGTACAGCCACGAGCCCTACATAGCGGTGCGCAAGGCGCTGCTGACCTTTCCCGAACGGGCCAAGGACGCCACGCCCGAGCGGCTGGCGCAGACGCTGGAGCGCGGCAACAAGGCTCTGGGCGTCATGAACAGGCGACTTGCCGAAGCGCCGTTCTTTGCAGGCGATGCCCTCAGCGTCGCCGATATCGCGCTTTACGCCTACACGCACGACGCCGAGAAGGGCGGGTTCCAGATCGACGCCTATCCGGCGGTCGCCACCTGGCTGAAGCGGGTGGAAGCCGACCCCGGGCACGTCAGGATCGACTGGCTGCCCGGCTGAAGGGGCGTCAGGCCCGGGAAAGGCTGGCGATGAGGTTGACCGGCATGCCGGCATAGGGATTGGCGTTGATCGCCATGATCCACAGGCACGCGCCGACCACGACTGTGAAGATGAAGAGGGCGTTGCGGGCGGCCTTGGGCGTGTCGGCGTGAACGACGGCGATCGTCACCATCGCCATGACCGTCAGGCATAGAACGAGGTACCACTTGGTTTCGTCCACCGCGCTTTCGCTGATGGCGAGCCGGTCGTTGCGGGCATCCTGCAGTTCGTCGAAATCCTGTACCGCCTTGTTGACCAGCGGTGCGGCGATGCCCCTGTCGACCATCTCGAGGAGGCCGAGGCGGATTTTCTGCACGGCCTCTTCGACGCGGGTGTCCGGGCCATGGGCCAGCATTCCCTCCCATTCCACCGTCTGTACCAGCTTGGCGTAATCGGTGACGGCGGCGTGCAGGGCGGACAGGTCAAGCGCGCGCTTTTCCGAAATGCCCAAAAGGCGCTTGGCGGAGGAGCGTTCGGCCGAAATCGCATGATCGGCGCGCGCGGCCAGCGTCCAGACGTCGGAGGCGGCGAAGCCGAGGGAAAGGGCCCATGCCGTCGCGACGATGCCCAGGAAGGCCGGCGTCGGCACCTGCCCGACCGAGCCGTGGAAAATCCGGCGCCAGAGGCCGAGAACCATGAAGGATCCGCCCAGCGACAGCAGGCAGAAGCCGACGACGGTGAGCATCAGCATCGGTGTGGTTTGGGTGAGGATCGCCTGCATGCCGGACGCTGTAGCAGACGAGCCTTAAAGGGCCGTCAATGGCGCGGCATCCAGGTGACAAAAAACGGGCGGATAAAAAACGGCAGGCAACAAAAAAGGCGGGACATGTCCCGCCTTCCATGCTCGGTAGCCTGATCGGGAGCTTTCTGACCGGGCCGGCAGCAATCTGCTGCGTCGACTTGTCGGGTTCGTCATGCTCCGGCGCGCTTATCGCGCAACCGCCAGTACATCCGTGACTTGCTGCACGCCGCAGGCTATCGCCCGCTGCGCGCCTTGTTCAAAATCAGGCTGCCTTGCTCAGAGATCCAGCGGACGACTTGCCGGTACGGCGGTCCTGCTCGATCTCGAAGTTGATCTTCTGTCCTTCGTTGAGCGTGGTCATGCCAGCGCGCTCGACCGCGGAGATGTGAACGAAAACGTCCGCACCGCCATTGTCCGGCTGGATAAAGCCATAGCCCTTGGTGGCGTTGAACCACTTTACGGTTCCAGTTGCCATTTCGATAGTCCTTCGTGTTTGCCAGTGGTAGTAGACTGGGCCGAAGCTCAGCCGATGGTATCGAGATTTTGGAGATTGACGTCAGCAAACGCGAAGGATCGCGAGGCCCGAATCGATCGGCCGAAATATCAATAGCTAGCATATAGACGGCCTCCCTGTCGTTTGCAAGGCCGGCCTGGAAAATCGCCTCAATCCGGCTCCATGAATGGCCGGCCTATCCTTCGGAGAACACCCATGAAAAAGCTGCTGCTCGTCCTCGGCCTGTGCGTCATTGCCGGCGATGCCTGGGCGATCTCGCGCCACGATCCCACCGGCATGGCCTGCGCCGAGGTGCAGGCGACGATCGCCCGCGAAGGCGCGGTGATCCTGCGCTATCGCTCGCCGCGCACGCCCGGCCTGCCGCTCTACGACCGCTATGTCGACAACGACCGGTTCTGCACGCGCGGCGAGGTCGCCTTTCCCGCCACCGTGCCGGCGGCCGACACCCGCGTCTGCCCGGTCTACCGCTGCAAGGTGGTCGACCTCAGCGACCGCCGTCAGCGGATCATCGTTCCGTAGAGCGGTTCCGGTTTTCACGAAATCGGCGGACCGCCTATTTCCCTGGTTCATCCGCATTTCCGGACGCAAACCCGCTTCGCACTTTTGCTGGAAAAGCTCTAAAACCCGAACGAGGCCTGCGCCGGGGGCGGCGGGCCGACATGCACGCCTTCCAGCGTCAGCATCCGTTCCTTGGAGACCGAGCCGCCGGGCGCGGAAAAGCCGCCTATCTTGCCGCCGGCGGCGACGATACGGTGGCACGGAATGATCAGCGGCACCGGATTGGCGCCGAGCGCCGCCCCCGTCTCGCGCGGCAGTCCGCCATGGCCGGCGCGCTTCGCCAGTTCGCCATAGGTGGTGGTTTCGCCGAAGCCGAGCCTGCGCGCCGCGTCATAGATGGCGAGGCGAAAGGCGTCGACGCCGGTGAGATCGACCGGCACGGCGGAGAAATCCACCTCGTCGCCGGCCGCATAGGCCTGGATGGCCGCAACCAGTTCCTCGATCCAGGGCGGCATCCGTTGCGAAGGCGCGGTGCCGAACGCGCGCGACAGGCGGCGCTCGATCGCCTCGCGGCTCTTTTCGGCCAGGAACAGGCGCGTCACCCCCTTTTCGCTCCACGCCAGGCCCATGAAGCCCAGCGCGGTTTCGAAGACGGCGCTGCCGGTGCTGGCAGGGGTTTCGGCGGGCATGGTGCGCTCCTTTGCGCTTTATTGGACCATATCGGGAACAATATCGCACCGGCCACCCCGGTTTTCCACCCGAAAGCCGACAATGTTACAAGCAATACCACCAGCGATTGCCGAATGGCGGGGGCTGGTGTAAGGACGGTCGGAAAGCTTTCCTTAACCTCGGCGACCAAGGCACCGAATGCCGGCAGCAAGAATCTTCTGGACACTCGGCCTGATCGTGGCCGCAGCCGGCCTTGGAGGCTGCGCCTCGACGGCGAACACGGCAAAGCCGCAGCTTGCCGAGACCGCGAGCCTGGCGGGTACCGATGCGGGCTATGCGCTGGCGCTGCCCGACACCGTTTCCGTCCTGCCCGAAAGCGCTTTTGCCGCTGCCGCCCCCAACGCGGATCTCGCCGCCCTGCCGCCGCCGACGCAACCGGGCGGAGAGCCGGCAGCCCAGCCGGTGGTTGTGGCTTCTGCCGAGCCGGGCTTCGTGCCGGCGAGCTATGCCGCGCCATCGAGCCCGAGCGAGGCCAATCCCGGCGTCGTCGACCGGCTGATCGCCAAATATGCGGCCGTCTACGAACTGCCCGAGGCTTTTGTGCGCCGCGTGGTCAAGCGCGAGAGCACCTTCAACCCGCGCGCCTACAATCGCGGCCATTGGGGGCTGATGCAGATCAAGCACGCCACCGCCAGGGGCATGGGCTATGACGGGCCGGCGAGCGGCCTGCTCGATGCCGAGACCAACCTGAAATACGCGGTGAAATACCTGCGCGGCGCCTGGCTGGTGGCCGGCGGCAACGAGGACCGCGCCGACCGGCTCTACCAGAGCGGCTATTACTACCACGCCAAGCGCCAGGGTCTGCTGGAGGAAACCGGGCTCGGCAAGGACCGCATCCGCTCGCGCCGCGCCCCGTCCGTGGCGGCCACCCTGCCGGTGGCGGCCGAGATCGGTGTGCCGCAAACACCGGAGGCGGCGCCGGTGCCGGCCTTCTCGTCCGTCATGATGCCGGGCGCCTGACGGCTCTTCCGGCCGCGGCGCCCGCGCTCTCGTTCCGCGAAGAGCCATAGGAGGCCGCCATGCCGTCCATCCCGCTTCCGCTTGCCGGTTCGTGCCGTTGCGGCCAGGTTGAAATCCGCGTCACAAAGGCGCCGATCTGCACCGCCGCCTGCCACTGCCGCGGCTGCCAGAAAATGGCGTCCTCGGCCTATTCGCTGACGGCGATGGTGCCGGACGACGGGTTTGAGGTGGTGAAGGGCGAGCCGGTGATCGGCGGCGCGCACGGGGCAGATATTCACCACTATTTCTGCCCGCACTGCATGACCTGGATGTTCACGCGGCCGCTGGGCTTCGGCTTCGTCAACGTGCGGCCGACCATGTTCGAGGATGCGAGCTGGTTCAGGCCCTACATGGAAACGTACACCTCGACCAGACTGCCCTTCGCCAAAACCGGCGCGGTGCGCAGCTTTGCCGAGTTTCCGGCGATGGATGAGATTGAGGGCCTGCTACGTGGATATGCGGAGTGGGCGGTTAAGGGGTAGGCCGACAGGCGGCTTCGTCCATCCCGGAATTCTTGCGGCTCCGGGGATGACGCGGGGCGGCGATGGAACTTTTTGCCGTGCTTTCGCTCTCATCTCTGGTCGGTAAAGGAAGATCCCTCCTTTCTGGAGCGATATCGGAACGAAAACCCGTTTTACGTAAAATCTTCTTGTCCAAACCTTCTCGTTTGAGCAGTATCGAGGCGAATGGGGGGATTTCGATTTGAACAAGCTGCCGAAGAAATTTACCGAGCGCGTTTCTGGTAATTTGAAAAAGTATCAGAAAATTGCTGATGCGCAGCAGAAATCCGATGTTGCCGAAGCCGATACCGTCACTCTGGTGAAGGACATCTTGGCGGATATCTTTGGCTACGACAAATATGAGGAACTGACTTCAGAACACCAGATCAAGGCGACTTACTGCGATCTGGCAATCAAGATCGGCGGTAAACTGAGGCTATTGGTCGAGGTAAAGTCAGCGGGAAGCACTTTAGCTGACAACCACCTTCGGCAAGTGATCGACTATGGCGCGCATCAGGGCATCCATTGGGTGATCCTGACAAATGCCGTCGAGTGGCGATTGGTCCGTGTCTATGTTGCCAATCAGATCAGCCATGAAGAGGTTTGCCGGTTTCAACTGGCCAGCCTCAGCGCCAAGAATGAAGATCATCTGCAGCAAATGTTTCTTCTTGCAAAGGAGGGCTTGGCCACCGACGCGATGGACGCCTTTCACCAACAAGCGCAGCTTTTCAATAGGTTCACGGTTGCTGCCATCGTATGTTCCGACCCTGTCATATCGATCGTGCGGAGGGAACTGAAGCGGCTCTTTCCCGACCTTAAGGTTGCGCCTGAAAACCTTGCTACTCTGATTTTGGAGGAAGTAGTGAAGCGCGATGCTGTCGAGGGCGACAAGGCGAAGGAAGCTGCAGCGCGCATCAAGAAAGCACAAGGGAAAATCGAGAGAGCGAAAAAGAAAGAAGCTGCCGCTTCAGCGAGCTTAGCGGCATCTTCTACATAAATCGAAGAGGCTTTTCCTCTTTAAAACGCCACTCTCTTCGCAAAGAGATAGACAGGGTTGGCCTCAAAAATACTCCTGCAGCGGCCGAACCTCCAGGCTTCCCGCCCGTAGCGCGGCGATGGCTTCGGCCACGGCGGCGGCACCCGACAGCGTCGTGTAGTACGGCACCTTCTGCATCAGCGTGGCGCGGCGGAGCGATTTGGAGTCGGAGACGGCGCCTTGGCCGTCCGTGGTGTTGAAGACGATCTGCACCTGGCGGTTGCGGATGGCGTCCTCGATGTGCGGGCGGCCTTCCAGCACCTTGTTGATCTTTTCCGCCTCGACGCCGTTTTCCTTGAGGAAGCGGGCAGTTCCGGAGGTTGCCAGCACCTTGAAGCCTTCATCGGCGAGGCGCTTCACCGAAGGCAGGATGCCGGGCTTGTCCTCGTCGCGCACCGACACGAACAGCGTGCCCGAGCGTGGCAGGTCGACGCCGGCGCCGAGCTGGCTCTTGGCGAAGGCCAGCGCGAAGTCGCGGTCGAGGCCCATGACCTCGCCGGTCGACTTCATTTCCGGCCCGAGCAGGATGTCGACGCCTGGGAAGCGGGCGAAGGGGAACACCGCTTCCTTCACCGCGATGTGGCCGGGGTTGCGGGCGTCGGGCTTCGAGCCGTAGTGGGCGAAGGCCGTGTCCAGCGTCTCGCCGGCCATGATGCGGGCGGCGATCTTGGCGATGGGGCGGCCGATCGTCTTGGCGACGAAGGGAACGGTGCGGCTGGCGCGCGGGTTCACTTCCAGCACGTAGATGGTACCGTCCTTGACCGCATACTGCACGTTCATCAGCCCGCCGACGTTGAGCGCCCGGGCAAGGGCCGCCGTCTGGCGCTCGATCTCGTCGACGATCTGCGGCGACAGCGTGTGCACCGGCAGCGAACAGGCGGAGTCGCCCGAATGGATGCCGGCCTCCTCGATATGCTCCAGGATGCCCGAGACATAAACCTCCTTGCCCCCCTGGGCCGCATCGCACAGGCAGTCCACGTCCACCTCAACCGCCTCGGTCAGGTAGGTGTCGAACAGCAGCGGGTTCTTGCCGAGCAGCGTGTTGATCTGGCCGGTCTTGTCGTTCGGGTATTTCTGCTTGATGTCTTCCGGCACCAGTTCCGGCACGGTGTCGAGCAGGTAGGTCTGCAGCATCGTCTCGTTGTGGATGATCTGCATGGCGCGGCCGCCGAGCACGTAGGAGGGGCGAACCACCAGCGGGAAGCCGAGTTCGCCGGCCACCGTGCGCGCCTGCTCGACCGAATAGGCGATGCCGTTCTTCGGCTGGGTCAGGTCGAGCTTCTGCAGCAGCTTCTGGAAGCGGTCGCGGTCTTCGGCGAGGTCGATCATGTCGGGCGAGGTGCCGAGGATCGGGATGCCGTTCTTCTCCAGCGCCTCGGCGAGCTTCAGCGGGGTCTGGCCGCCGAACTGGACGATGACGCCGACGAGCTCGCCGCGGCTCTGCTCCATCTTCAGGATCTCGATCACGTCCTCGGCCGTCAGCGGCTCGAAATAGAGGCGGTCGGAGGTGTCGTAGTCGGTCGAGACCGTCTCCGGGTTGCAGTTGATCATGATCGATTCGTAGCCGGCCTCGGCCAGCGCGAAGCAGGCGTGGCAGCAGCAATAGTCGAACTCGATGCCCTGGCCGATGCGGTTGGGGCCGCCGCCGAGGATCACCACTTTCTTTCGATCGCTGACGCCGGCCTCGTTGGCCGGCTGGCCGGCGAACGGCGCCTCGTAGGTGGAGTACATGTAGGCGGTTGGGGAGGCGAATTCGGCCGCGCAGGTGTCGATGCGCTTGTAGACCGGGCGCACGTCGAGCGCGTTGCGCAGATGCGCCACTTCCTTGGCGGTCTTGCCCGTCAGCGAGGCGAGGCGGGCATCGGAGAAGCCCATCGCCTTGACCATGCGCAGGTTCTGCGCGTCCCCGGGCAGGCCGTGCTCGCGAATGCGCTGCTCGGTGGCGAGGATGCCGTCGATCTGCTCGAGGAACCACGGGTCGATCCGGCACATCTCGTGCACGTCTTCCAGCGAGGTGCCCATGCGGATCGCCTGCGCCACCATGCGCAGCCGGTCGGGCGTCGGCGTGCCGAGCGCGGCGCGGATGGCATTCCTGTCGTCGCCCTGGCCAATGCCGGGAATCTCGATCTCGTCGAGGCCGGTCAGCCCGGTCTCGAGGCCGCGCAGCGCCTTCTGCAGGCTTTCCTGGAACGTGCGGCCGATCGCCATCACCTCGCCGACCGACTTCATGGAGGTGGTCAGCGTGTGTTCGGAACCGGGGAATTTTTCGAAGGCAAAGCGCGGGATCTTGGTCACGACATAGTCGATGGCCGGCTCGAACGAGGCCGGGGTGGCGCCGCCGGTGATGTCGTTTTCCAGTTCGTCCAGCGTGTAGCCGACGGCGAGCTTGGCCGCGACCTTGGCGATGGGGAAGCCGGTCGCCTTGGAGGCAAGCGCGGAGGAGCGCGACACGCGCGGGTTCATCTCGATGACGACGAGGCGGCCGTCGGCCGGGTTCACGGCGAACTGCACGTTGGAGCCGCCGGTCTCGACGCCGATCTCGCGCAGCACGGCGATCGAGCCGTTGCGCATCATCTGGTATTCCTTGTCGGTCAGCGTCAGGGCAGGGGCGACGGTGATCGAATCGCCCGTATGCACGCCCATCGGATCGACATTCTCGATGGAGCAGATGATGATGCAGTTGTCCGCCTTGTCGCGGACGACTTCCATCTCGTACTCCTTCCAGCCGAGCACCGATTCCTCGATCAGCACCTCGGTTGTGGGCGAGGCGTCGAGGCCGGATTGCACGATCTCGTAGAACTCGGCGCGGTTGTAGGCGATGCCGCCGCCGGTGCCGCCGAGGGTGAAGGAGGGGCGGATGATCGCCGGCAGGCCGATCTCGTCCAGCGCCTGCGCCGCCAGCGCCATGGCGTGGGCGATGTAGCGCTGCTTGCGGTTGCCTTCGCCGAGGTTCCAGCTCGTTTCCAGCGCGTCGAGCGCGGCGTCGAGATTTTCGGGGTTCTGCGCCTTCAGCGCGGCGCGCTCGGCCTCGTGCTTCTTGCGGTCGGCGTCCTTGACGTCGGTGGCGTTAGCCAGCATCGACTTCGGCGTCTCGAGGCCGATCTTCTTCATCGCCTCGCGGAACAGCGCGCGGTCCTCCGCCTTGTCGATGGCCTCGGCGTCGGCGCCGATCATCTCGACATTGTAGCGGTCGAGCACGCCCATGCGCCTGAGCGACAGCGCGGTGTTGAGCGCGGTCTGGCCGCCCATGGTGGGCAGCAGCGCGTCCGGGCGCTCGCGGGCGATGATCTTGGCCACCACTTCCGGCGTGATCGGCTCGATATAGGTGGCGTCGGCCAGTTCCGGGTCGGTCATGATGGTGGCCGGGTTGGAGTTGACCAGGATGACGCGGTAGCCTTCCTCGCGAAGCGCCTTGCAGGCCTGCGTGCCGGAATAGTCGAACTCGCACGCCTGACCGATGACGATGGGGCCGGCCCCGATGATCAGGATGGATTTGATATCGGTGCGTTTTGGCATGAGGCGTATCCGTTCGGCGGCTTGCGCAAAATACCGGACAGGAAACCCCGTCCGGTTGTGCGCAGCGATTTTGAAGTCAGGCTAAGGGGGCCTTATAGGGGAGGTTTTCCGGTTGCGTAACCCCAAAAAGCGCCCGAAAACATCTATCCAACGGCATTGGCGGCGCGGTCGGCGCAGGCGCAGCCCGGCCTTTCAGTCATCGGCCGGCTTGTCGTCGAGCGGGGGCAGGGCGGTGTCGGTGACGGCGGCCGCGATCACGCTGTCCAGCAGGCCCGGAAAGCGGCTCTCGAGATCGTCTCGACGCAACGTGGTGAACTTGCTTGTGCCCACCGCCTTCGTCTGCGTGATGCCCGCTTCGCGCAGCTTGGCGAGGTGGTAGCTGAGGTTGGTCTTGGAGGCCAGGCCGAGGAACATGGAGCAGTTCATCGGCGCTTCCCGCATGGCCAGTTCGCGAACGATCG
Source organism: Aquamicrobium soli (assembly GCF_042646345.1). Classification (NCBI taxonomy): domain Bacteria; kingdom Pseudomonadati; phylum Pseudomonadota; class Alphaproteobacteria; order Hyphomicrobiales; family Phyllobacteriaceae; genus Aquamicrobium; species Aquamicrobium soli. The sequence goes on from NZ_JBHRTK010000022.1 coordinate 51,468, forward strand.
CAAGCCGCGTCGGGTCGCCGAGGGCGACGAGCACGGCCGGCAGCGCGATCTGGTCAGCGGGTGGATGCGGCATTTGCATGCCCCCGAGTTAAGCACAATGCGGGGCTATTTCAACGCCGGTGCTGCCGGGGCCTGCCGCAGGCATTTGCGCGGGCATTCCGCCGGTGCTGACACAGGGGTGTCAGCAGATGTCTGTTATTTTTTCCGCTTCTCCTTGAACGGGCGTCGGGCGATATCCAATTGTTCAAACACCTTTGAACTAAGGATGCCTCCAATGGATAAACGTCTCGTATGGCTGGCGGTCGGCTCGTTTGCGATGAGCACCGTGGGTTTCGTCTTTTCCAGCCTGCTGCCGTCGATCGCCGCCGACGCGCATATCTCGATCCCGAGCGCGGGCTATCTGATCACGGCCTTTTCGCTGTCCTATGCGGTGGGCGCGCCGACGCTGTCGGCGCTGTTCGGCGCCGTCGACCGCCGCCGGCTGCTGGCGGCGGCGATGCTCGTGTTCGTGGCCGGCAACGCGCTGGCCGCGGTGAGTTCGTCCTTCGCGACGCTGGCGGCCGCGCAGGTGGTGATGGGCATGGCCGCCGGGCTGTTCGCGGCGACCGCGCAGGCGACCGCGGTCATGCTGGCGGGACCAGAGCATCGGGCGCTGGCAATTTCGGTGGTCGTCGGCGGCACGACGTTCGCGGTCGCGCTCGGCGCGCCGCTGGGAGCGCTGATCGCCGCCTTCTGGGGGTGGCGCGGCACTTTCGGCGCCATCGCCCTGCTCGGCCTTGCCTGCGCGCTGGTGCTGTGGGTGCGGCTGCCGCGCGGCATGCAGGGCACGCGCCTGACGATGCGGGAGCGGCTGCGCAGCCTTGGCCAGCCGGGTATCGCGTCTTCGCTCGCCGTGACGCTGCTTTATCTGACCGGCAGCTTCGTCCTCATCTCGTATCTTGCGCCGCTTGCCATGGAAGGGGCGGGCCTGCCCGAACTCGCCCTGCCGGGCATGCTGCTGGCCTTCGGCGCCGGCGCGGTGATCGGCAATCTGTCGAGCGGCCTGCTGGCCGACCGGTTCGGGGCGACCCGCATGGTGGCGCTGTCGCTCTTCCTCGCCGCGCTGATGTGCATCGCCATCTCCCTCGATCTGAAATTCCTGCCGCACAGCCTGGCGGGGCCGATCCTGATCGGGCTGATGGTGCCTTGGGGGATCATCGGCTGGGGCTTCCCGCCGGCGCAGGCGAGCCGGCTCGTCGCCTACGCACCCGACATCGCCCACCTGACGCTGTCGCTCAACGCCTCCGCGATCTATTTCGGTATCGCCATCGGCACGCTGCTGGGCGGCAGGGTGCTGGATTATTCAACACCGGCCAATCTCGGCATTGCCGCGGCGGCCTTCCCGATCGTCGCCCTCGCGGTGCTTGCGGCGAGCCTGCGCGCCGGACGGGTGGCGGTCATGCAGGCCGATTGAAAAACCGGGGCGGGCCGCGCGCCCGCTCCGTTCTGTTGGGCGGCGCTACATGAACGAGCCGGTCTCGACCTCGCCGCCCCGTTCATAGGTGGCGATGATGACGCCCTTGCCCGAGGTTTGCGACCGGGTCTGGCGGAACGCGGCCGGCATCGCGCCGTCGTCGAACAGGCGCTTGCCCTTGCCGAGCAGGACCGGGAAGATCAGCAGGGTGAAGGTGTCGATGAGGTCGCTCGCAAACAGCGTGTGGGCAAGTTTGCCGGAGCCCTGGATCAGAAGGTCAGGGCCGTCCTGCTTCTTGAGTTCGCGCAACGCCGCTGTGACGTCGCCCGTCAGCGGCTGGCTGTTTTGCCAGTTCAGCGTTCCGGGAGAGGAGGTTGCCACATATTTGGTGGCGGCGTTGAAGCGATCGGCGATCGGGTGGTTCGTGATGTTTGGCCAGTAGGCGGCGAAGATGTCGTAGGTCGTGCGGCCAAGCAGCAGGTCGTAGGGTTCGGCAAGAATTTCGCCGACGGCCGCCCCGGTGGTGTCGTCGGCGTAGGGCACGGTCCAGCCGCCGAAACGGAAACCGCCGGAGCGGTCTTCCTCCGGCCCGCCCGGCGCCTGCATGACGCCGTCGAGGCTGACGAAGGTGGAAGCTTTGATCTTTCTCATGGCCTGTCCTCTTGAAGGGTCGTGCCCCCGGCCAGTGCCTCGGTCCGGCCTGCGCTCAGCCGCCGAACCCCATGAGCGTATCGTATAGCAGCTTGAGATTGAGCGCCACGATCAACATGGCCACCAGCCAGGCCAGCCAGGACACGCCCGCCGGAACGGCGAACTTGCCCATCTTCTTCCTGTCGGAGACGAACATCACCAGCGGGATGACGGCGAAGGGAAGCTGCATGGACAGGATCACCTGGCTGAAGACGAGCAGTTCGGCGGTTCCACGCTCGCCATAGATGGCGGTCACCACCACCACCGGGATGATGGCGATGCCGCGCGTAACCAGGCGGCGCGCCCATTGCGGGATGCGCAGGTGGAGGAAGCCTTCCATCACGATCTGGCCGGCCAGCGTCGCCGTCACCGTGGAATTGAGGCCCGAGGCGAGCAGGGCGATGGCGAACAGCGCGGAGGCGATGCCGAGGCCGAGCAGCGGCGACAGCAGTTCGAAGGCCTGCCCGATCTCAGCGACGTCCTCGTGGCCCGAGCCGTGGAAGGCGACGGCGGAGACGATCAGGATCGCGGCGTTGACGAACAGCGCCAGCATCAGCGCTAGGGTGGAATCCACCGTCGCCCATTTGATGGCGTCGCGCTTGCCGTGGTCGGTGCGCTCGTAGGCACGGGTCTGCACGATGGAGGAGTGCAGGTAGAGGTTATGTGGCATGACGGTGGCGCCGATGATGCCGATGGCGATGTAGAGCATCGCCGGATTGGTGGCGATTTCAGCGGACGGCACGAACATCGAGTGCAGGATGGTGCCGGCCGGCGGGGCGGCGACGAAAATCTGCACGGCAAAACAGCCGAAGATGATGATGAGCAGCGCCACCACGAAGGCTTCGAGGTAGCGGAAGCCCTTGTTCATCAGGAGGAGCACGAGGAAGGCGTCGAGCGCGGTGAGCAACGCGCCGCCGATCAGCGGGATGCCGAACAGCAGTTGCAGGGCGATTGCCGTGCCGATGACCTCGGCGAGGTCGCAGGCGATGATCGCCAGTTCGCAGATGACCCACAGCGCGTAGGCGACCGGCTTCGGGTAATAGGCGCGGCAGGCCTGGGCGAGGTCGCGGCCGGTGGCGATGCCGAGCCGGGCGGCCAGCGCCTGCAACAGGATCGCCATCAGGTTCGACAGCATGATGACGAACAGAAGCGTGTAGCCGAACTGCGCACCGCCGGCGAGGTCGGTCGCCCAGTTGCCGGGGTCCATGTAGCCGACCGAGACCATGTAGCCGGGGCCCATGAAGGCGAACAGCCGCTGCATCCAGCCGGCTCCTTGCGGCACGGCGATGGAGGCGTTGGCTTCGGGCAGGCTCGGCCGCTCGCCCGCTTGCGGCTGGAAGAAGCGCCGGTGGGAAGTGGACGTTGCGGCGATTTCGGCTTCAGGCATCCCGAATTCCGTGCTGTGCGTAGCTTCGATGCAGGCAATTTATGCATAGGCTCAACATTATGCAATAGGCTATATTTCATTGTTTCGGCTTTATCGACGTGCCGGCAACGTGGAGAGGCGGGGAGGGGAGAAAATGTCCCGAAGAATGAAAGCCCGTGCTATAAAGTTTAAAGGCGGGTTCAATTGCGGGCGTGAAGCGTCGCCGCCGCCATGAAAGGAGAGGCGCGTTGGCGCAGAAGAACCGGTCCGTTTCGCGCGATGAGCCGCTGCCTGACGCCGAAGTCCATTCGGAAGGCTTTCGCCAGACGCGCGAGGCGCAGCGCGGCGCGCTGGTCGAGGACTATGTCGAGCTGATCGCCGACCTGATCGAGGACGGCAACGAGGCGCGGCAGGTGGACATCGCGGCGCGCCTCGGCGTGTCGCAGCCGACGGTCGCCAAGATGCTGACCCGGCTTTGCGCCGAGGGGCTGGTGTCGCGAAAACCCTATCGGGGCGTGTTCCTGACCGAAGCCGGGCACAAGATGGCCGGCGAAAGCCGCGAGCGCCACCAGACGGTAGAGGCGTTCCTGCGCTCGCTCGGCGTCAGCGCCGAAACCGCGCGCATCGATGCCGAGGGCATCGAGCATCATGTCAGCGCCGAGACGCTGGAAGCCTTCCGCAGGGCGATGCAGAGGCGGCCCTGAGAAGTCGGGGCGACGGCCGCGGAACCCGCGGGCCGGCCACGCGTTGAATGGCGCGCCGGCAATTTCGCGGGCGAAGGGAGAAAAGCGCATGGGCGTCCAGCAGGCACCGACGGCGAAAGGCAAGGCTTCGGCCAAGGGACTTCAACAGGCGGCGGCAAAGAATGAACGCAAGACGGAAGCCGAAACCGGCAAGCCGTTGGCAAAAGGCGCAAAGCGCTTCGAGGAGCGCTCCAGGAGCTCGGACGGCAAGAGCGCCGGGACGAAGCAGAAGGCCAAATAGCCGGTCGAAGCAGACCCCTCATCCGGCCGCTTCGCGGCCACCTTCTCCCCGGCGGGGAGAAGGGCCATCCCCCATCGCAGCTTGCTCCTCCACAGGGGCAAGGTTGCCCTGCAGGGCAGAGTTGCAGGCACGGGGCCATGTTTCGCGTCCTTGCCCCGGCGAAAAAGGATCATGACTCGCCGGATCGGTTCGGATAATCGTTGAAGGGTTCGGCCGGGGGCATTCGGCTGAGATAGCATCGTGAGGGTTTGCCATGCTCTGGAAGGGTCGTCGGCAGAGTGACAATATCGAGGACCGCCGCAGCGATGGCGGCGGCGGGTTGCCGGGCGGTTTCGGCGGCGGGCCGGGCCAGTTCCGCATCCCGATCGGCGGCCGCGCCGGTGGTGGCGGCTTGTCCACCATCATCATCCTGGTCGTGCTGTTCTTCGCCCTGAAGGCGTGCGGCATCGACCCGATGCAGATACTCGAGCAAGGCGGCGTGCTTTCCGACAATGGCGGCGGCATCACCACGCAGGACAGCGCCGGCGGCAGCGGCTCGGCCGCCAACAACGACGAGATGAAGCAGTTCGTGGCGACGGTGCTGGCCGAAACCGAGGACGTGTGGACCGGCATCTTCCAGGCCAACGGCATGACCTACGAAGACCCGAAGCTGGTGATGTTTTCGGGCCAGATCCGCTCCGCCTGCGGCTTCGCCACCTCGGCGGCCGGGCCGTTCTATTGCCCCAGCGACCACAAGGTCTACCTCGACACGGCCTTCTTCCAGCAGTTGGCGCGCCAGTTCGGCGCTTCGGGCGATTTCGCCCAGGCCTATGTCGTGGCGCACGAGGTCGGCCATCATGTCCAGAACCTGACCGGCATCCTGCCCAAGTTCAACCAGATGCGCCAGCAGATGAGCGAGGTCGACGCCAACCAGATGTCGATGCGGGTGGAACTCCAGGCCGACTGCTTTGCCGGCGTGTGGGGCCACTTCACCGCGCAGAAGGGCATCCTGGAACAGGGCGACCTGGAGGAGGCGCTGAACGCTGCCCAGCAGATCGGCGACGATACGCTGCAAAAGAAGATGCAGGGTTACGTCGTGCCGGAAAGCTTCAACCACGGCACCTCGGCGCAGCGCCAGCGCTGGTTTGCGGCGGGCTTCAAGAGCGGCAAGCTTTCGGACTGCGACACGTTCAACAACCCGATCTGAGCGCAAGGGGCCGCCCCGGTTTTCGTCGATTGTAGGGCCGGCGCTCCTTGCCTATAAGGAGCGTCCGCCCGACTCAGCGGCGCCAACAGGAACAGGACGGTCCCCATGATAGACCCTGCCCGGGCGCGGCGCGGGCTCGCGCTGGTCTTCACGACGCTTTTGCTCGATGTCATCGGCTTCGGCATCATCATGCCGGTGCTGCCGGCCTATCTGCAGGAGCTTTCCGGCGTCTCCGTCAGCGAGGCGGCGATCGAGGGCGGCTGGCTGTTCTTCGTCTATGCGGCGATGCAGTTCTTCTTCGCCCCGCTGATCGGCAACCTTTCGGATCGATTCGGCCGCCGGCCGGTGCTGCTCGCCTCAGTATTCACCTTCGCCATCGACAACCTGATCTGCGCCGTCGCGTGGTCCTATTCGATGCTGTTCATCGGCCGGGTGCTGGCCGGCATCAGCGGCGCCAGCTATTCGACCGCCTCGGCGCTGATCGCCGACGTCAGCACGGACGAGAACCGGTCGAAGAATTTCGGCTTGCTGGGCATCGCCTTCGGCGTCGGCTTCATCATCGGCCCGGTGCTGGGCGGGCTGCTCGGCCAGTTCGGTCCGCGCGTGCCGTTCTATTTCGCCGCGGCGCTCGCCTTCGCCAATTTCGTCATCGGCTGGTTCCTGCTGCCGGAGACGCTGGACGAAAAGCACAGGCGGCGCTTCGAATGGCGGCGTGCCAACCCGCTCGGCGCCTTGCAGCAGATGCGCCACTATCCCGGCATCGGCTGGATCGGACTGGTGTTCTTCCTGATGACGCTCGGCCACATGGTGTATCCGGCCGTGTGGGCGTTCGTCGGCACCTATCGCTATGGCTGGAGCGAGCAGCAGATCGGCCTGTCGCTCGGCGCCTACGGGCTGTGCGGGGCCATCGTGATGGGGCTGGTGCTGCCGCGCGCGGTCCGCCGCTTCGGCGAATGGCGCACCGCCATGATCGGGCTTGCGTTCACCGCCTTCAGCGCCTTCGGCTATGCGTTCGCCGCGCAGGGCTGGGTAGTCTATGCGGTGATCGTCGCCGGCTGCCTCGAAGCGCTGGCCGACCCGCCGCTCAGGAGTCTCGCCGCCGCCAAGGTGCCGCCTTCGGCGCAGGGCGAATTGCAGGGAGCGATGACCTCGATCTTCTCGATCACCTCGATCATCACGCCGATCCTCTATACGGCGATCTTCTCCTGGTTCACCGGCCCGACCGCGCCGGTGGCGTTTTCCGGCGCATCCTATGTTCTCGCCGGCGTCTTCCTGGTGCTGTCGCTTCTGGTGTTCGCGGCCAAGGTCGCCAAGCCGTCGCCGCGCGAGGTCGAGCGCATGCATTCGGCCGAGGCAGCCGGCGGGCCGTGAGCCGGCCGGCGCCGGTGCCGCTGCCGGCCTGACGCCGGCACATTGCCGACGCCGATTGGTCACGAAATGACCCGGAGCACGGCAGTTTCTGGCCTCATTGTCCCTATGAGGTGCGCAGGCGCGGGGGCCAATCTGAAAGGGACACCCATGCGCAGAGCTTTACTCATCCCGGCGAGCATCGCCTTCATCGGCATCGCCGCGGCCAACGCACAGGAAACGACGACCCCGCAGGCACCGGCGCAGCCGCCCGCCGCCTCGCCGAACGCCACGCCGAAGGTCCAGCGCATCAACGTGGTCGATGTCAGCGAACTGCCCCAGGACACGCAGAAGCAGGTCGAGCAGGTGGTGGCGAAAGCCAGCGACGAGAATATGAAGCAGTTGCGGACCAGCATCGAGGCGACGCCCGAGGCGAAGGCGGCGCTGGACGCCAAGGGCGCGACCGCCGCGCAAGTGGTGGCGACCGCCATGGGGACGGACGGCACGCTCACGCTGATAACGAAGAAAAGCAGCTAGATTTGGCGCGGGGCCGCCGCCCGTGGTGATGGCCCCCTGCGCCCGACAACCGTCAGGCGCGCTCGGCCAGCGCCGGTTCCTTCCGGCGCTCGCGGATCAGGTTGACGAAGCGGCGGAACAGGTAGTGCGAATCCTGCGGCCCGGGCGAGGCTTCCGGGTGATGCTGGACGGAAAATACCGGCCGGCCGCTGAGCGCGATGCCGCAGTTCGAGCCGTCGAACAGCGAAACGTGAGTCACTTCAACGCCCTGCGGCAGCGACTTGGAGTCGACCGCGAAGCCGTGGTTCATGGACACGATCTCGACCTTGCCGGTGGTGTGATCCTTGACCGGATGGTTGGCGCCATGGTGGCCCTGGTGCATCTTCACGGTCTTGCCGCCGACGGCGATGGCCAGCATCTGGTGGCCGAGGCAGATACCGAAGATCGGAATGTCGGTCTTGAGCAGGTCCTTGATCACCGGCACGGCGTATTCGCCGGTGGCGGCCGGGTCGCCGGGGCCGTTGGACAGGAAGATGCCATCCGGCTTCATGGCAAGGATCTCGTCGGCGCCGGTCTTGGCCGGCACCACGGTGACCTTGGCGCCGAGCCCGGTCAGAAGGCGCAGGATGTTGCGCTTGATGCCGTAGTCGACGGCGACGATGTGCATGGTGGGCGCGTTCTGCTCGCCATAGCCCTTGTTCCAGACCCAGGGCGTTTCCTTCCACACCGACGACTGGCCGGAGGTGACTTCCTTGGCGAGGTCGAGGCCGACCAGGCCGGACCATCCGGCGGCCTGCCGCTTCAGGTCCTCGATGTCGAACTTGCCGTCCGGCGCGTGGGCGATGACGGCGTTGGCCAGGCCCTTCTCGCGGATCAGCGCGGTCAGCGCGCGCGTGTCGGTGCCGGAAAGGGCGACGATGCCGCGCTTCTTCAGCCACTGGTCGAGATGGTCCTTGGCGCGGTAGTTGGAGGGATCGGTGACGTCCGCCTTGAACACCGCCCCGACCGCGCCCGCGCGCGTCACCGGGTTCAGGTCCTCGACGTCCTCGTCATTGGTGCCGATGTTGCCGATATGCGGGAAGGTGAAGGTGACGATCTGGCCGGCATAGGACGGGTCGGTGAGGATTTCCTCGTAGCCGGTCATGGCGGTGTTGAAGCACACTTCCGCGACCGCCGAACCAACTGCGCCGAGGCCGCGCCCCTCGATCACCGTGCCGTCGGCAAGAACGAGCAGGGCGGTCGGAACTTCCGTGCTCCAGGGGGCGGTCGTGGCCATGGCGGCTCTCCATCAACGGCTGTAGGCTTTTACGCGCAGCAAAAAGCGTGGCGCGGCGATTTCCGCAGCCTCCACGCGTAACCAGTCTGGTTGCAAGGCCTTTCCATAGGGGACGCGGCGAAAGCGGTCAATGCACATGCATGCGGTGACTGGCGATTGCACGCGGTTTTCGGTGGTTATAGGGTGCGCCGCAATCGAAGGAGAAGAGAATGCGCGAAAAAATCGCCGAGGAAGTCAAGAACGCGATGAAGGCGAGGGACGCCGAAAGGCTGCCGACGCTCAGGCTGATCCAGGCGGCAATCAAGGATCGCGACATCGCCAACCGCGGCGCCGGCAAGGATGCGGCGAGCGACGACGACATCCTGCAAATCCTCGCCAAGATGGTGAAGCAGCGCGAGGAATCGGCCAAGGCGTTCGAGGATGGCGGGCGGCCCGAGCTTGCGGTGAAGGAGCGCGCCGAAATCGCCGTGCTGCGCGAATTCCAGCCGGCGCAGATGGACGACGCCGGCGTCGAGGCCGTGGCGCGCGCCGCGATCGCGGAGACGGGCGCTGCTTCCGCCAAGGACATGGGCAAGGTGATGGCCGTGCTGAAGGCGAAGTACACCGGCCAGATGGATTTTTCCAAGGCGAGCGCCGTGGTGAAGGGGCTGCTCGGCTGATCGAGGGGTAACGGCCATGACCGGCAAGACGACTGCCGCCGCCGACACGCCCTCGCGCCTGATCGACGCGCGGATTGCGGAACTCGGCGACTGGCGCGGCCGCATGCTCGCCCATGTCCGCGCGCTGATCCGGCAGGCGGACCCCGACGTGGTCGAGGAGTGGAAGTGGCGCGGCGTGCCCGTCTGGTCCGATAGCGGCATCATCTGCACCGGCGAGACCTACAAGAGCGTCGTCAAGCTGACCTTTGCCAAGGGGGCCTCGCTGGACGATCCGGCCGGCCTGTTCAATTCCAGCCTCGACGGCAAGGTGAGGCGGGCGATCGACCTGCGGGAAGGCGACGAGCCGGACGAGGACGCCTTCAAGGCGCTGGTGCGGGCGGCGGTAGCGCTGAACCGGTCGAAGGTCCGGTGATCCAGACGAGGTCGGTTATGCGCGGCTGCCCGGCCTCTGTCCGGCAATCCGAGCGTGCTGGCATATTTGCCCGCGCGCCATAGTGCGTAACCTGTTCTTTATCGATTCTCCTGCCGGAGCAGACCCTTCTCGATGACTGGCCTTTTTTCGGCGGACGTTTCGCCGGCGCAACTTCTGTTCCTGCTGGCCTCGTCGCTCGCGGCCGGGCTGGCGCGCGGCTTTTCGGGCTTCGGCTCGGCACTGGTTTTCGTTCCGCTGGCAAGTGCCGCGATCGGGCCCCAGGTCGCCGTGCCGCTGCTGGTGGTCGTCGACGGCTTCATGACGGCCGGCCTGATTCCGGCCGCCTTCCGGTTGGCGGACCGGCGCGGCGTCCTGATCATGACCCTCGGCGCCCTGATCGGCGTGCCGGTCGGCATCTACCTGCTCACCAATGTCGATCCGCTGGCCATCCGGTGGGCGATCGTCGTCCTCGTCGTCCTGTTGCTGGCGCTGCTGGTGTCCGGCTGGCGCCATCACGGACGGCCGAAACCGCCGATGACGGTTCTCGTCGGATCGATTTCGGGGTTGTTCGCGGGCGTGGCGCAGGTCGGCGGCCCGCCGGTGGTCGCCTATTGGGTGGGCGGCACGACGCCGGCCATTGTGGCGCGGGCGAACATGATCGTCTATTTCGCCTTCTCGACGGTGCTGACGGCGACCGGCTATCTCTGGAGCGGGCTGATCACCGCGCAGGTGCTGTCGCTGGCGGTGATGGTCGCGCCGACCTACGGTATCGGCGTCTGGTTCGGAAGCCGGATGTTCGGCGTTGCCGACGAGCGGACTTTCCGGCGCATCTGCTACCTGATGATCGCCTTTTCGGCTGCCGTGAGCATGCCGATCCTGGATGGGCTTCTTCCCTGAACAGGTGAAAACAGCGTCGCTTCGCGACCGACCGGCTCAGCTTGCCTTCAGCCGCGAACCGGAGAGCAGGCCCTGTTCCTCCAGCACCGGATAGGCGATCGATGCCAGCAGCGAATTGATCTGCTTGAGGTCGCGGATGGTGTCGAGGTGGATCGAGCTCGTCTCGATCGACTTCGGCGTGCCGTCGCGCAGGCGCAGGAAGTGCTTCTGGCTGGTTTCCTTCTCGAAGTCGCGCAGCCGATCCTTTTCCAGCACCAACTGGCGGGCGGTTTCGGCGTCGCGCGACACCAGAACGTTGAAGGCCAGCCGCGCGTTGGCAAGCACCGAGGCGTGGAAGGCCGACAGTTCGCGCCAGCCCTCTGGCGTGAACTCGAGGCCCTGGTCGAGCTTCTTCTGCACATGCACCAGCATGTTGCGCACGATGATGTCGCCGACCTGCTCGAGCTTGACGCATGCGCCGATCAGTTCCTGGCAGCGCAGCGCTTCATCCTCGGTCATCACGTTGCGGGTGACCTTGGCGAGGTAGATCTTGATGGCGGCATGCTTCCTGTCGACGCGGTCGTCGAGGGCGGCGAGCGCCTTGATCTTGCCCTCGTCGGCGCTTTCGTAGAGCTCGATGATGCGCTTCAGCATGATCTCGACCGTCTCGCACACCCGCACCACTTCGCGCGTGGCGTTGGCCAGCGCCTGGCTCGGCGTGTCGAGGGCCTGCTCGTTGAGCGCCGAAAGTTCGGTGACGGCGAACGGGTCGACCGGCTCCGGCTTGGTGCCCAGCTTCACGATCCATTCCGAGCCACGGTAGACGAGGCCGGCGAGCGGCAGCCCCGCCATCAGGATGATGACGTTGAACAGGATGTGGGCATTGACGATCTGGTCGGAGGCGGTGGCGCCGAGCAAGCCGAGCGGCGGGTTCACGATCATGAACAGGATCAGCATCACCACCGAGCCGACCCCGCGCATCAAAAGGTTGCCGACCGGCACCACGCGCACCGCCGCATCGGCGCCGCGCGTCAGCATCGGGGCGATGATCGAGGAGCCGAGGTTGACGCCGAGGACCAGCACGACGCCCAGTTCCGGCGGAATGAAGCCGCGCCCGGCCAGTGCCGCCATCAAAAGGATCGCCGCGATGCTCGACTGGAACAGCCAGGTGACGAAGGCGGCGAGCAGATAGGCGGTGATCGGGTCGCCGGCGAAGTAGGTGATGATGATCGGCAGCATCTCGCTGTCGCGCAGCGGCTCCGACGCCTGGCCGATCATCTCCAGCGACAGCACCAGCAGGCCGATGCCGACGAGGATGCGGCCGAGCTGGCGCCAGTCGCGGCGCTCGGTGGCCATGAACATCACCGTGCCGGTGACGAGACAGACCGGGACCAGCAGCGTCAGGTCGAAGGTGAGCAGCTTGGTCACCAGCGCCGAGCCGATTTCGGCGCCGCGCACGGCAAGCTGCCCGGCGGCGCCCGAAACGATGCCTGAGCCGGCGAAGGAGCCGACCAGGAGGGTGACGGCGGTGGAGCTTTGAAGCGCGATCGCCAGCCCGGTGCCGGCCAGCACCGCCATGAACGGATTGCGCATGGTGTTGCGCAGGCGGTGGCGCAGCACGTCGCCATAGGCGCGCTCGACGCCCGTCTTGACCATGCGGGTGGCAAACAGCATCAGCGCGACCGCGCCGGCGAGGTGGACGAGGACGACCGAACCGCTCATGGCGCCGCTCCGACCGGGGTTTCGGCCCTCCACGCGACACGGCAGGACGCCGGCGAAAACGCCGCGTCGCGTGAAGCATGGAGATGGATGGCGGGCACGGTGGTTCCTCGAATCGGCTACACTTTAGCCGGGTAATGTTTTTCGCGCTGAAAAATCCAGCGTAATCGTTGCAGATAGCGGTTTTCGCGGGGCGCCGCAAGTGCGCCCGTTCGAGCATAAACCAAGGTAATGATTACATAAATTTCCGCCCTTGCAATTTTTTCCGGCTTGGCGGCCAGGCGCTTGCGCGAAACAGGGCGGGCGATATCCGTTTGGTGAAAAACGGCCCTTTTGCGCGGGTGCCGGCGATGGCCGGCAAGTCTCCGGCGCGTCCGCTCCAATATCGGAAATTAGTAAAGTAACATCTATAAACCTATGATGTTATTACGAAAACGTAATGTTGGCGTTCAGTTTCGGTTCATCCGCCGGCCTGTACTTCTCGGGACATCGACAACCAAGGAGTATCCGTCATGAAACGTCTTGTTCTCAGCGCCGTCGCGTTTTCCTTCCTTGCCGCTCCCGTGATGCAGGCACAGGCGGCGCCGATGGTTGCGCCGGCCGCGCCGAGCGCCAACGTCGTCCAGGTCGACTGGAAGAAGCCCGTCCGCCATGACGATCGCCGGCATGTCGAGCGCCGGGTGGTGAAGAAGAAGGTCGTCGTGCACAAGCGCCACTGGAAGCGCGGCGAGCGCTATTCGAACTGGCGCCGCCACCAGGCGGTGCGCGACTACCATCGCCATGGCCTGAGGCGCCCCGGCCCCGGCCAGGAGTGGATCCGCGTCGGCAACGACTATCTGCTGGTCGGTATCGCTTCCGGCATCATCGGCGCGATGATCGCCGCCCGCTAAGCCGGTCGGCTTTCGGACGGAGGGGCGGCCGTGCACGGCCACCCCTTCGTTGTTTTTCGGCCTGTGGATACCGTGCATGGAAGGGATGGGGAGTCGTCTTCGGCGCGAGCGGCGTCTATATGATGCATCATGCGCTTTGCTCCCGCCTTTCTTGACGAGATTCGCGACCGGGTGCCGATCTCTTCCCTGATCGGTACGCGTGTTTCCTGGGATCGCAAGAAGACGAACGCCTCGCGCGGCGATTACTGGGCCTGCTGCCCGTTCCATGGCGAGAAGTCGCCGTCCTTCCACTGCGAGGACAAGAAGGGCCGCTACCACTGCTTCGGCTGTGGGGTTTCGGGCGATCACTTCAGGTTCCTGACCGAACTGGACGGCCTGAACTTTCCAGAGGCGGTCGAGCGCGTAGCCGAGATGGCCGGCGTGGCGATGCCGGCGCGCGACGAGCAGGCGGAAGAGCGCGAGAAGCAGCGTGCCAGCCTCACCGACGTGATGGAGATGGCCACGAGCTTCTTCGAGGAGCGGCTGCATTCGGCCGACGGGGCACGGGCGCGCGCTTACCTGCGCGAGAGGGGGCTTTCGCCGGCGACGCAGGCCGCGTTCCGGCTCGGCTATTCGCCCGACAGCCGCAATGCCCTCAAGGAGCATCTTGCCGCCAAGGGTGTCGGCAAGGCGGAGATCGAGGCCTGCGGGCTGGTGGTGTTCGGCGAGGATGTTCCCGTTTCCTACGATCGCTTCCGCGACCGCGTCATGTTCCCGATCCCGGATTCGCGGGGGCGCATCATCGCCTTCGGCGGACGGGCGCTGTCATCCGACGCGCCGGCGAAGTACCTCAACTCGCCGGAGACGGAACTCTTCCACAAGGGCAACGTGCTCTATAATTTCGTGCGGGCGCGTAAGGCGCTGGCCAAGGCCGGCCCCAATGGCGGCGGGGCGGTGATCGCTGTCGAGGGCTACATGGACGTGATCGCGCTGGCTCAGGCCGGCTTCGACAACGTCGTGGCGCCGCTCGGCACCGCGCTCACCGAAAACCAGATGGAACTTCTGTGGCGCATGTCGGGCGAACCGGTGCTGTGCTTCGACGGCGACCAGGCCGGGCTGAAGGCAGCATGGCGCGCCGCCGACCTGATGCTGCCGGCGATCCAGCCCGGGCGCAGCGCCCGCTTTGCGCTCCTACCCGACGGCAAGGACCCGGACGATCTGGTGAAGGGCGACGGGCCGGATGGATTCCGCGCCGTGCTCGACGAGGCGCGGCCGCTGGCGGATCTGTTGTGGATGCGCGAGACGGCGGGTGGGGTGTTCGATACGCCGGAGCGGCGGGCGGAACTGGAAAAGCGGCTGCGCGAGCTTGCCGGCCGTATCCAGGACGAGAGCGTACGCTTCCACTACAACCAGGACATGCGCGAGCGCGTCCACAGCTTCTTCGGCGCGACGCGCGGGGGCGGGCGCGACCGGGGTGCTCGGGGCGGCAAGGACGCCGGGCAGCGCGGACGGTTTTCGCGTGCCGGCCAGGCCGGCGGGCGCACGCCGATCACCGAGAGCCTCGGCCGCTCGGCGCTGGTCAAGCGGTCGGGCGAGGTGATGTCGGTGCGCGAGGCGACCATCATCGTGGCGCTGGTCAACCATCCCGCGCTGATCGACGAGAATTTCGCCCATGTGGAATTCCTCGATCTCGCCAACGCGGATTTGCGCAAGCTGCACGCGGTGCTGCTGGACGCCATGGCGCACGACATGGCCAACGACCGCAGCGCGGTCATCGCCACCGTCGAGCGGGCCGGTTGCAGCGACATCTGGGAACGCGCCGTCGGGCTCATCCGCAAGACACGCCAGTGGCCGGCGCTGGAGCAGGCCAGCCTCGACGACGCCCGCGAGGCGTTCGGCCAGGCGCTTCACTTGCACCGCAGCGCGCGCACCTTACATAAGGAGCTGAAACAGGCCGAGAGCGCGCTGGCCACCGACCCGACCGACGAAAATTACCGGCATCTCATCGAGATACAGGCGCAGTTTCGCGACGTTCAGGCAACCGAGGCTCTGGTCGAAGGCTTTGGCGTCACCTCGGGGCAAGCCGGGCGCGCTTGATGCCGTCGGGAAAAGGCGGCAATTGATTCGCTTTTTTAAGGCGAATCATGCGACAGCCGCTTGACCTTCCGATGGAATGACGGAATCAGAGCGATTCGAAACGTTAACCCGACCTAGCGTCGACGAAAATACGCAGATGCGAGGGTACGGAGCGCTGGACGGGTAACGAACCGGCGATAGATAGCAGGGTTAATCTGGACTTAAGAGAGATGCGGCAACTGGGACAGTAGGCGCGTTTTTTGCGGGCATCAGGCTCGCGGCACCCGGTTCGACGATAGCTTTGCCGGCTTTCCAGGAAAGCCGCTTGGAGAAAAAGAAGAATGGCGACAAAGGAAAAGGAAGAGGTCGAAACCGAGCGCGAGGGTACGACCGACGGTCCCTTGCTCGACCTTTCCGACGATGCTGTCAAGAAGATGATCAAGCTCGCGAAGAAGCGCGGCTATGTGACCATGGACGAGCTCAACGCGGTGCTGCCCTCGGAGGAGGTGACCTCCGAGCAGATCGAAGACACGATGGCGATGCTCTCCGACATGGGCATCAACGTCGTCGAGGATGACGAGCAGAACGACGACGGCGAAGCCTCGGATGGCGATTCCGACGAGGATGCCAACGAACTTGCCGAGCGCACCGGCACGGCCGTGGTCGCCACGACGACCAAGAAGGAGCCGACCGACCGTACCGACGATCCCGTGCGCATGTATCTGCGCGAGATGGGCTCGGTGGAGCTTCTGTCGCGCGAAGGCGAAATCGCCATCGCCAAGCGCATCGAGGCCGGCCGCGAAACGATGATCGCAGGCCTGTGCGAGAGCCCGCTGACCTTCCAGGCCATCATCATCTGGCGCGACGAACTCAACGAATCGAAGATCCTGCTGCGCGAGATCATCGACCTTGAAGCCACCTATGCGGGACCTGAGGCCAAGCAGGCGCCGGTGGTCGAGCGCGTCGAAGAGGACGCCAAGGCCAAGCCCGAGGAAAAGGCGCGCCGTTCGCGCGACGACGACGACATCACGAATGTCGGCGGCGACACCCGTGGCATCGGCGAAGATGACGAGGAAGACGAGGACGAGGCGAGCCTGTCGCTGGCGGCGATGGAAGCCGAGTTGCGGCCGCAGGTGATGGAGACGCTCGACGTCATCGCCGACACCTACAAGAAGCTGCGCAAGCTGCAGGACCAGCAGGTCGAGAACCGCCTGGCCGCCGCTGGCACGCTGTCGCCGAGCCAGGACCGCCGCCTGAAGGAGTTGAAGGACCAGCTCATCACGGCGGTGAAGTCGCTGTCGCTCAACAACGCCCGCATCGAGGCGCTGGTCGAGCAGCTTTACGACATCAACAAGCGGCTGGTGCAGAACGAGGGCAAGCTGCTTCGGCTGGCCGAAAGCTACGGCGTGCGCCGCGAGGAGTTCCTCAAGGAATACCAGGGCTCGGAACTCGATCCGAACTGGACCAAGAGTATCGCCAACCTGACGTCGCGCGGCTGGAAGGAATTCACCAAGAACGAGAAGGATACGATCCGTGACCTGCGCGCCGAAATCCAGAACCTCGCCACGGAGACGGCGATCTCGATCCTGGAATTCCGCAAGATCGTCAACCAAGTGCAGAAGGGCGAGCGCGAAGCGGCCATTGCCAAGAAGGAAATGGTGGAGGCGAACCTGCGCCTCGTCATCTCCATCGCCAAGAAATACACGAACCGCGGCCTGCAGTTCCTGGACCTCATCCAGGAAGGCAATATCGGCCTGATGAAGGCGGTCGACAAGTTCGAGTACCGGCGCGGCTACAAATTCTCCACCTATGCGACCTGGTGGATCCGGCAGGCGATCACCCGCTCGATCGCCGACCAGGCGCGCACCATCCGCATCCCGGTGCACATGATCGAGACGATCAACAAGATCGTCAGGACCTCGCGCCAGATGCTGCACGAGATCGGCCGCGAGCCGACGCCGGAGGAACTGGCCGAAAAGCTCGCTATGCCGCTGGAAAAGGTGCGCAAGGTGCTGAAGATCGCCAAGGAGCCGATCTCACTCGAAACGCCGGTCGGCGACGAGGAGGATTCGCATCTCGGCGACTTCATCGAGGACAAGATGGCGATCCTGCCGATCGACGCGGCGATCCAGGCCAATCTGCGCGAGACGACGACGCGCGTGCTGGCCTCGCTCACCCCGCGCGAGGAGCGCGTGCTGCGCATGCGCTTCGGCATCGGCATGAACACCGACCACACGCTGGAGGAAGTCGGCCAGCAGTTCTCGGTGACGCGAGAGCGCATCCGCCAGATCGAGGCCAAGGCGTTGCGCAAGCTCAAGCACCCGAGCAGGAGCCGCAAGCTCAGAAGCTTCCTCGACAGTTGATCGGCGCAGATGAAACGAATGAAAGCCCGGCGAAAGCCGGGCTTTTTTGCTTCCACCAAAGGGATGCTACGCCAACTGCCGCGGGTTCTGGCGCTCGGACCCACCAAGGTTCATAATGAAAACGGGGGGTGAGATAGCCCCGGGGCCGGACGTGCGCTGCCCGCACGGTGTCGCGGCGCCGGACGGAGGTGAAGCGTGACCACTTACATCCTGCTTCTCAACTGGACTGACCAAGGCATCAAGACGGTGCATGACTCGCCCAAGCGGCTTGATGCGGCCAGAAAGGCTCTCGCCGCCATGGGCGGCTCCTTCAAGGAATTCTACATGACCATGGGCGAGTACGACATGGTGGCGGTGTGCGAGGCGCCTGACGACGCCGTGGCGGCACACTTCGTGCTGCAGATCGGTTCCACCGGGAATATACGCTCGCGGACACTGAAGGCCTTCCCCGAAAATGCCTATCGCGAGGTCGTCAGTTCGCTCGGCTAAGGCAACGGGCGGCGCAACGGAGAGTCGCTGCGCCACCCTTCTTGCCAGATAATTGCGCCAGGAGAGGGCACTCGACCAATCGTGCAGAAACATTTAGGGTCCTCGCCAGCGAGCGGAGATTCCTTATGTCTTTCTTGAAACGTCTGTTTGGCGGCGGTCGGTCGGATGAGGCGGCGGCTTCGTCGCCTGCCGCGCCGGTCAAGCAGGTCGAGCACAAGGGGTTCAAGGTCAGCGCCACGCCGTTCAAGGCAGATGGCCAGTACCAGACCTCGGGAATCGTCTCGAAGGAGATCGACGGCGAACTGAAGGAGCATCGCTTCATCCGCGCCGACCGCTTTGCCGGCATCGATGATGCCGTCGACGTCTCGATCCGCAAGGGCATCCATCTGATCGACGAGCAGGGCGAGCACCTGTTCGGCTGATTCAGCCGCTCCGGTCGATAAAAAGCCCCTCGATAACGACCGCCAGCGCGGCCTCGATTTCCTGCCGGGTCGCGCCTGCCTCGATGGCCAGCGCCGCCCGGTCGAAGGCCGCCGATAGCAGGGCGGCCAGCGCATCGGGCGGGGCCTTCTTCATCGTCCCTTCCTCCATGGCCATGGAAAGGCCTTCCCTCAGCGTGCGGGCGCTGTGCTCGCCGTCGATCCTGTCCATGGCGGTGCGGCCGAGCACGGCCGGCCCGTCCAGCAGGAGCAGGCGGGTGCGGCCCGGCGCGGCCATGGCATCAAGGAAAGCTTCGCCGCCCTTCAGCAAGGCACCCTTCGCGGCCAGCGTGGCGGGCGTCGCCCGCTCGATCTCCTCGGCGACATGGGCCGCCTCCTGCTCGACCACGGCACGGAAAAGCGCCTGCTTGTCGTCGAAGTGGTGGTAGAGCGCGCCGCGCGTGACGCCGGCAGCCGTCGCGATGTCGGGCGTCGCGGTATCGGCGTAGGATTTCTCGACGAACAGCCGGCGAGCGGCTTCGATCAGCGCCTTGCGGGTGGCCTCGGCGCGCTCTGGGTTCGAGCGGCGTGCTTCTCTCTCTTGCATACATACAGCCTGTATGTTAATTCACATAAACATGCAGACTGTATGTTAATTGTCAGGAAGAGGAAAGCCATGAAAACCACGAGCTATTACCCGGTGATCATGACGCATGACGTGGCCGCCACGGTGGCGTTCTACAGAAACCATTTGCGCTTTGCCCCGCTGTTCGAGAGCGACTGGTACGTCCACCTGCAATCGTCGGAAGACGAAGCCGTCAATCTCGGCATTGTGCAGGCCGATCACGAGACGATCCCGGAAGCCGCGCGCGGCAAGGCTTCGCAAGGGTTGCTGATCAATTTCGAGGTCGAGGAGCCGGATGCCGTCTACGAGCGCATCGTCGGCGCCGGCCTGCCGATCCTGCGCAGCCTGAGGGACGAGGCCTTCGGCCAACGGCATTTCATCTTCGCCGATCCCAACGGCGTGCTGGTCGACGTCGTCAAGCCGATCCAGCCGAGCGCGGAATTTCTGGCGCATTATGCGCCCGAGACAGCCGGCCGCTGATTTCTGCGTCTGCCGTCGCGGCATCTTGCGTCGGTGCCGGCCGGCGGGCAACAATCGCGCAACACCAAGGAGGCCGTGATGTCGCTCAAGGGAAAGACGCTGTTCATCTCCGGCGGGTCGCGTGGCATCGGGCTGGCGATCGCGCTTCGGGCCGCGCGCGACGGCGCCAATGTGACGATCGCGGCCAAGACAGCCGAGCCGAACCCAAGGCTGCCCGGCACCCTCTATTCGGCGGCCAAGGAAATCGAGGAAGCTGGCGGCAAGGCGCTGCCGGTCGTTTGCGACATTCGCGACGAGGGGCAGGTGGCCGAGGCGGTCGCCAGGACCGCGCAGGCCTTTGGCGGCATCGATATCTGCGTCAACAACGCCAGCGCCATCCAGCTTGCGGGGACGCTGGAAACCGAGATGAAGCGCTTCGACCTGATGCACCAGATCAATACGCGCGGCACGTTCCTGGTGTCCAAAATGTGCATTCCGCACCTGAAGTTGGCGCAGAACCCTCACATTTTGAATCTGGCGCCGCCGCTCGATATGGAGGCGAAGTGGTTCGGGCCCCATGTCGCCTATACGATGGCCAAGTTCGGCATGTCGATGTGCACGCTGGGCATGAGCGCGGAGTTCGCCGGCGACGGCATTGCCGTGAACTCGCTGTGGCCGCTCACCGCCATCGACACGGCGGCGGTGCGCAATCTGCTGGGCGGCGCGTCGGTGGCGGCGCAAAGCCGTTCTCCCGCCATCGTCGCCGATGCCGCCTACGCCATCTTCAACCGGCCCTCACGCGAGGCGACCGGCAATTTCTATATCGATGAGGAAGTGTTGCGCGCCGACGGCGTAACCGATTTCTCGAAATACGCATCCGGCTCCGACGGGCCGCTGGTGGCCGATTTCTTCGTCCCCGACGACGTATTCGCGCGTTCGGCCACAAGGGTGAAAAAGATTTTCTAAAGGCCGACAGGCTCAGAGGCCGGTGAAGGTTTTCAGTGCATGAGCCAGGGCTTCCGCGTCGGACTCGGGGAGATGGCCTGCGACATGGACGATGCGGCTAACGTCGATGGTCGCGATCTTGGCTGGCCGGATGACCGAGGGGCTGGTCAACCCCGCAGCGGCAAGATCGGAGATGCCGATATCGGAGGCCCGTCCGGCATTGGCCGCGCTGGTTATCATCGCGACCCATACAATGCCATGTTCCTTTGCCATCTGCGGCAATGAAACCACGGCTGCGGGTCGCCGTTTTTCCGCAAGCCCATCCGCGTAAGGAAACGGCAACACGACGACATCCCATTGATGCGGGATTTCAGAGGTCGGCATACGCTTTTTCGTCGGCCTCCGTCGCCCATTCGACGAAGGTGGCGAACGGATCGTCCTGGATCACATGTGCTTTCTCGATCAGGATGCCCTGGTCCGTCTCGACATAACGCAGCTGGTCGCCCGGGCCAACCCCGAGTTTCTCCTGAACGCTGGGAGGGATGACCGTCCGGCTGTCCGACGTCAGTTTCGAGAAGACGGGTTTTTTCATGACGAATAGAATAACCTGCTTTTCCGCAGGGCTCAATTGAATGCCGTGTGACGCCTTTTCGGGGGCGGCTCATACTTGGCGAAACCCCGCCGGTGAGGGGGCCGGCGGGGTTTCTGTCCCGCTGGAGACGGGACGGGGCAGGGAAGCCCATCTATGAATCTGGGGCGGGGGGCTTGCAGTTCAAGCCCCCCGCCAATGGTCGTTACTTGGCGCTCGCAACAGGGGCGACGAGCGGCGTGATGCGGCGTACCGCTACGCGCCTGTTCTCGCGGCTGGCGCCCTCTGTGTTCACCTTCAGGTAGCGTTCGCCATAGCCCTGGGTGGTGAGGTTTTCCGCAGGGATGTCGAAGACGCTCGTCAGCGCCTCGGCCACCGACTGCGCGCGCTCGTCGGAGAGAACCAGGTTCGACTCGTCCGAGCCGACCGCATCGGTGTGGCCTTCGATCAGGAAGGTTTCGGCCGGGTTCTGCTTCAGGATGCGGTTGATCGCATCGCCGAGCGCCTCGAGGTGGTTCACCTGGTCCTCGCCGATCTCCGCCGAGCCGGTATCGAAGGTGATCGTGTCGAGGTCGATACGGCGCACCTTGTCGCGGATACGGGCGGAATGGACCACCTCGTCGACCGAGTAGATGCGTTCCACCGGCTCGACCGGCGGCGCGTCGAGATAGGTGTAGTAGTCGTCCGGCTCCGCATACTGGGCGTCGAGGATGTACTCGTCGGCCGGTATGTCGAGCCGCAGCGGCGGCAGGTCGGCGCCCGCGTCGTAATAGCCGCGCCGGATGTGGCTGTAGTCGGATTCCGGCACGTAGTAGAGGATGACCTCGCGGTTGTCCGGCAGGATGCGCGAACGCCGCACGATGTCGCCATACGAATTGCGGACGGTGACGATCCGCACGCCGTCGTCCTTGACGATGGTGTAGCGGGTGAAGTTGTCCGGCAGTTCCTCGACATAGGAATCGCGGGCGTTGCGTTCCAGCCGCACGTTGGAACCGCGGTTGTCGACATAGATGTTGTCGCCGTATTTGACGATGTAGCGGTTGTTGATCTCGTTGACCACCTGGCCGCCGTTGCTGTCGTTGTTTCCTTCACGCCACTTGCGCTGGTCCCTTATCCACTGTTCGCGGTCGAGCCGCTTGCCCTGGACCGCCTCTACCGACTCGATCTTGCCGATCTTGCCGATGTCGGTCTGGGCGGCGGAATCCGACTGCGGCACGGCTTCGGCCTTGCCTCCAGCCTGTGGCTGTTCGGCCTGCTGCTGTTCCGTCTGCGGCTGTTCCGTCTGCTGCTGGCCTGCCTGGTTCGCTTCCCCGGCGGGCTGGCCGTTCTTGGCGCTATCGGGCAGGGGAGCTTCGTTTTCTGGCCGCTTGCCCTTCCTGGCGCGGGGCTTCGGCATGGCTTGTTCCCTGGTGTCGGCCGGAAGCTGCGGCTCCGCGCCCTGGCCCGCTCCACCTTCGGCCTGCGTGCCGTTGCTCGGGGCTTCGCCTGCCTGCCCTGCCGGCTGCCCGTTCTTGGGTTGCTCGGCCTGCTGCCCGGTCGGCTGGCCTTCCTCTGCGGGCTTCTGCGCCTTGCCGGCCCCTTCCGTTTCGGCCGGTGCTGCCTCGCCGCCTTCCTTCTTCTTCAGATAGTCGCGCAGCTTTTCCTTCTTCGACTTGGGCTCGCCGGCCTGGTCGGACGGCTGCTCGTTCTGAGAAGGCGGCTGCGTTGCCTCGGCCGGCTTCTGCTCGGGTCTGGGCGCTTCCTCCCCGCTCGGCGCGGCTTGTTGTCCCTCGGCCGGAGCTTCCTTGCCCTGCTTCTTCTTCAGGTAGTTGCGCAGCTTTTCCTGCTTCGAACCCGACTCCGCCTTGCCGGCGGAAGGTTGTTCGGACTCAGCACCTGGGCTCGCCTGCTCGGCCGGAGCCGGCTCGGTCGCTTCCTTCTGCTTCTTGCGGCGCGGCTTCTGTTCCTGCTGGTCGGCAGGTGCCGCATTCTGCTCGGGCTGCGCCTCGGGCGAAGTCTGCTGTTCCGGAGCCGGCTCGGCGGCTTCCTTCTTCTTCTTGCGGCGCGGCTTCTGCTCCTCGGCCGGAGCCGCGTTCTGCTCAGGCTGCGCCTCGGGCGCCATCTGCTGTTCGGGCGCGGGCTCTGCCTGGCGCTGCTTCTTGCGGCGCGGTTTCTGCTCCTCCGCGGGGGCGGCGTTCTGCTCGGGCTGTGCCTCCGGCGCCATCTGCTGCTCGGGGGCGGGTTCCGCCTGGCGCTGCTTCTTGCGGCGCGGCCTCTGCTCTTCGGCGGGTGCGGCTTCCTCAGCCGGGGCTGCGTTCTGCTCCTGCTCGGCCGGAGCCGCCCTTTCGCGACGCTTTTTCTGCTTGGGGGTGCAATCCTCGCCGGCGTCAGGCTGGCAATCCGCCTGCGCCAGGATCAGCGGCAGCGTCGGCGTGCCTTTCGCCATGCCATAGTCCGCGCCGCCTTGTAGTGGAAAAGCGCCGAGCGGCGCGGATGCCATCAACAGCCCAAGGGCGGTACCTGCCAGAATCAATGGTTGGCGTTTCATACTGGATTCTCCATTTCCGGGTCCCACCGTCCCCGCAACCGGCGGAGACGCGATTGGTTCCAATCTTCGGGCAAGTAGTGCGCCGTCGCGGCGATTGGCCGGCAAATACAAGGCGGAATCATGGTTGCGGCATCAAGCTATGTATCAGGGCAGTGGATTTCCTTGACCTTGCCTCGTTGTGGGCGCACATCGCGGCGATGCAGGAACCTTTCTGGAAAACCAAGACATTGGAGGCGATGAGCCCGGCCGAGTGGGAATCGCTGTGCGACGGCTGCGGTAAGTGCTGCCTTTCCAAGCTCGAGGACGAAGACAGCGGCGAGATTTACTGGACCAGCGTCGGCTGCCGGCTGTTCGACGGCCAGAGCTGCCGCTGTTCCGACTACGCCAACCGGCTTTCGCGGGTCGCCGATTGTGTCGGGCTGACACCGGCCAATGTGCGGACCATTTCCTGGCTGCCGTCCACCTGCGCCTACCGGCTGGTGGCGGAGGGGCGCGACCTCTACTGGTGGCACCACCTTGTTTCCGGAAGTACGGAGACCGTGCACGAGGCCGGCATATCGATACGCGGCCGCGTGACCGCCAACGAGGCGGACCTTGCGGAGCCCGAGGATTTCTTCGGGCACATTTTGGACGAAGAGCCCTGATTCACTGCGCGGAAAGCCAGTCCGCCGATGAATGACGGATGAACGTCCGGTTGGCGGCCGGTTCAGGTGCGCGCGGATATGGTTCGGACATAGCGTCGGCAACCGGCCGGCGACCCGAGCAGGAAGCAGGAGACAGGAAATGCTGAATACGATCAGGACATTGGCGTTGTCGGCGCTGGTTGGTTTCGGCGCGCTGGCGGCAGTGCCGGCGGCGGCGCAGGCCGATGGCCTCTACCTCAATTTCGGTGGCCAGAACGACACGCGCTTCGGCGTCTATGCCGGCGACCGCTACCAGGGCGAGCGTTACGTGCACCGCGATCGCGACTGGAACCGGGATCGGAACTGGCGGCACCAGCGGCGCGACTTCTGCTCGCCCGGACGCGCGCTGGACAAGGCCGAGCGCATGGGCCTTCGCCGCGCCCGCATCGTGCGGGCCGACCGCCGCGCCGTCCGCGTCGCCGGCTTCAAGTACGGCACCCGGGTGGCCGTGACCTTCGCCAACGACCGCGGCTGCCCGATCCTCTATCGGTAAAGGCGAAGCCGCGGGGGCGCTCAGCCCCGCAATGGCTCAACGAAGAACCCCGGAGAGACGCCTCTCCGGGGTTCTTTATTGTCGGGTTGCCTGGTGCGACCGGCTACGCGGAGCGCGGGTGGCTCATTTGAGCTCGAACGTGACGTTGACCTGCACGTTGTAGGTGTTTTCCCCGTTCTCGATCGGCACGGCGCGGGCGGCGTCGAACGCCTTGGCGCTGACCGGCATGGGGCGAGGGGAGAACGTCTGGTCGGTGATTTCCAGGACGCGGCCGACGGAGGCGCCCGCGGCTTCGGCAAGGGTCTTGGCCTTGGCGATGGCATCGGCGACGGCCTTCTTGCGGGCTTCCGTCAGCGCGGCGGACGGGTTCTCGTTGGTGAAGGAGATGCCTCCACCCTGGTTGACGCCGAGCGTCACCGCCTTGTCGAGGATGTCGCCCGTCTTGTCGACGTCGCGCACCCGCACGGAAAGCGTGTTGGTGACCTGGTAGGCGACGAGTTCCGCTTCCTGGCTGCCGTCCGGCTTGTTGGTGTAGTTGTAGCGCGGGTTGATCTGGACGCCGGCGGTCTGGAGGTCGCGCTCGGCGATGCCGGCCGCCTTCATGGCGGCGATCACGGCGGCCATGGCGTCGTTGTTGGCGTCGAGCGCCGCGCGCGCCGTCTTGGCCTCTCGCATGACGGAGAGCGACAGGAGCGCGATATCGGGCTTGAGCGCCGATTCGCCTTCGCCCGACACGACGATGCGCGGCGTCTTTGCCGGGTCGGCCGCCGAAGCCATGGCCGGGAAAGCCAGCGACGCAGCGAGCGCCAGCGGCAGGGAGTAATTGTTCATGCAAATCTCTCCAGTTCAGCAGTCGTCCCGAGTCGCGGTTAGGTTTCGAATGTGGAGCGATTTGGGCGGCTGGGGAAGCTTTTGTCTTAAAGCCTTGTGCGGTGAAGGGAAAAACACTATCCAGCCGCCGTGGGGCCTGTAGCTCAATGGTTAGAGCCGGCGGCTCATAACCGCTTGGTTGGGGGTTCGAGTCCCTCCGGGCCCACCAGTCTCTTCCTAAGGGATTGATAAGTCTAAAAGATAAGTAAATTCAACTGCGTAAAAGATTGACTTGCTACACAGCGGCGCTACACAATAGCGGGGTGAAGCAGGTGGAAAAAGTTACGGGTTTGATCCGGCGCGGGAGCACGTACAGCCTTCGGCGGCGCGTGCCCGCTGATTTGGTCGAGTCGCTGGGCAGGCGTGAAGTATGGGTATCGCTTGGCACGGCAAATTATAAAGTGGCGGCGAAGGCGGCCCGATTCGCGTCCGTCCGTCTCGATCTTGAATGGGAACGCGTACGGGAGGCTCTGAAAGAGGGGAAGCCCGTACCAGTAAATGGCACAGTCACCGAGCCGGATATTCGCCGCGCTGTCGTCGGCAAATTCTGGACCGAAGTGCAAACTGCGCAACCCGTTGCACTGGATAGGGACGGCGCGCTTCGCGACGGTATAGCGGCAGAAATCGGTGATTACGGCAGTCGGGAGGACCCCTCCGCAGAAGCCTCTCTTCTCTCGCAGGCGCGGACGATAATCGAAGAGCGCAAGCTTCCTATCCCGCTTCCAGCCAAAACCGAAATCGGGAAACAAGCGATGCCTTTCTCTGCATCGCCAGTACTTTTGCGTCTGCTAGAATTGCTGCGTCGCGCCGACATTGAGCATTTGAAACGGGCGCTCGATCGGATGGACGGGCAGCATGGCGACATGGCCCATGATCCGCTTTTCTCAGGCGTCAATTCGGTATCGCCCCGCCCGGCCACGTCCGAAGGCATCACACTCGGGGATGCTATCACGCATATGGAAACGGACCCGACGCGGGCGCACCTTGGCGATACGGCGGACGCAAAATATGTGATGACATTCCGGGCCATGAAGGAAGTCCTCGGCCCCGATAGGGCGCTGGCATCGATCACCCGTGCTGATTGTGCGTCCGTGCAGGAATTGCTTGCTAGTATCCCTGCGAACGTTTCGAAGCTCAAAGCCTATGCGAAGTGTAAAACGCTGCGCGACATTGCGGCGTTGGCGGCCACGCGCAGCGACAGAAAAATGGCTGTCGGCACCGTGCGGGTCTACACGCATACGCTGTCCAGCTTTTTCAATTGGGCCATTAACAAGGGCCTGTTGGCAGTCAACCCTGCCGTGCGGATGGCCCCGGCGAAAGGTGCGGCCGAAGTGTCGCGGCGGCCCTTCACGGTCAAGGAAATGAACACGGTCGTGGCTGGGTTGGGCGAGTGGTCCGACAGCGGGGCGCTATCCGGCCGGTGGTGGGTGCCGCTCATAGCGATCTTCTCCGGCATGCGGTTGGGCGAAATTGTCAGCCTCACCGTTGATGATGTTGGGGTACGCGATGGCGTTGAATGCTTCATTCTTCGGAAGACAGGCGATAAGAGCCTAAAAACACAAGGCAGCGAGCGCTTTGTCCCTATCCACCCCGAACTTGTTCGGCTGGGGATTTTGCAACGGGTTGCAATGGTGCGGGAGAGAAGCGGGTCACGTCTCTTCCCCGACCTACCGGGCGACAATCAGGCGGAGCTATCCGACCTATTCCAGAAGCGGTTTGCCTATTGGCAAAAGAAAGTGCTGGGCATCGATCAGCCGGGCGTGTCGTTTCATAGCTTTCGGCACGGTTTCCGCGATGCTCTGCGCGAGGCCGGCGTGCCCATTGATGCCACTCGGGCTCTAGGTGGCTGGGCAAGGTCTGGCGGTGTTGAAGAGCGCTACGGACAGGGGACGCGGCCGGCAACGCTGGCACGATGGATGGCCGAAGTGAAATATGACGGGCTGGTGTTGCCGGAACAGTGAAACCGGTTGCACCGTTATTTCCATCCGCTTCTCGAACTCCTGATCAGATGCTTCGTGGCGTCATTAGGAGCGCCGACAGGTAAGGTTGGACGGAAGATGACAGGCTTGTCCGGCATTGGGCAAGTTCTAACAGTTCTAAATTTTATCCTTAATGTTTTTGGTCGTGGATAATTGCGCGGGCTGCAGAAAATGCTCACGGGCGCGCACTCGACCCGAGCGCCGGCCGAAATCGAAGCCGACAGCTTAACCGAGAGTATAATCGTTGACATCGACGTTGAGGTTGGCCAAACCTCGTCTTGATGTCGTACGCGCGGCATTGGGGCGTGGAAACCCCGAATGGTTCGGCCGGTATCGCCGCAAGATACCAACTCCTTGACCCTATGGTCGGGGAGCCTGCGGCGTATACAACAGGTTCTCCGAACTAAAGGTCGTAGGGACCGTAACCATTCGGTTTTCCAACTCCCCGATCACCAGAGAGCAAGGGCTATTTCGCGGGGGCGCACCGCGATAAATGCCCGGCAGCATCGTTATTTCTGGATTTCGAGATGGGTCGACGCCTCTTTTCCGTTCTTTCTGGTGCCTTGCTTCTGAGTGGATGCCAGTCAACGGCTCCGATTACATCCACGCTGTCACAGCACCCGGTCACGCCGGCCGAGGTCGATGCTGTGGTCTACGGCATCCAGACCAACTTCAGGGACCCCAATTCGGCACAGATTATGAAGACCTCACGTACCGGCCTGATTGAAGCCTATGGCCAACAGTACAAGGTGGTCTGCATCCTCGCCAACGCCAAGAACTCCATGGGCGGATATACCGGCCTTCACGTCACCGCCATCTACATGACCATGGACAGCAAGTTCCGTTCCATGGGCACCACGGAATACTCGACCACCGTTTGTCCGCTGCTGTTCTGAGACAGTTCCAACGAACCGCTTCAGTCTCTGACTCGGTTATTGGAGTTGCCGGAATGAGACGCAAAGAGAGTCGTCCAGCTAGAAGGTTGCTCCTCAATACCCGAATCAGTGCTTAACCCCCATCCGGGCGCGCAGTGTCGCCATGATATAATCTTCGCGCGGCTCAACGAAATCGATAGCGTCACTATTTTTCGAGTGAAGGCCGATTGTCATCCAATTCTCCCCGCCTACTAGGACGCGGGTGATCCAGCCTTCAGCCGCAGGCGATCGGCCTCCGGCAACGCAGTCACGTGCGTCCATGGTGATCATCGATGCCGACGTGGCTGCGCCCAGTCGCACCCCAGGCCGGCAATACCACGCCAAGGCGCAACGAAGTGTCCTGTCCGCATTCATCCCGGCACTTCCCTACGGCAGTCGCGCCATCGCCGGCATCAGCCGAAATCCGAAATCCCCATAGCCATCGCTCGTGGCCCGCGGATTCCTTCCTCGGGGACTTTCGTACGCCTGCCGGCGACTCTTCACGGTGCGGACTGGCTGCTTCTGGCCGTAAATGGACCAAAGCAGACTGTCGCCCGTCGTTACTGCCCACGGTCGACTGGCTCGGTTTCGCGGTTTATCATCTCGCCAGGTGCTTGCGGAGCCGACGACTCTCGCCGGTAACCAATGTGCCGACGCTTGCGCTACAAACCGAGCATGCTGTGAACTTTCGAAAGGAAATCGACATCACTCTTGTTGAGGCCCTTTTCCTTCGTCCCCTCATGAGCCCAGTTATTGCGCAGCGTATTGAAGAGCGAAATCCACTTTATCTTGTCGGTCTTGCTGCCGAACCCGTGGCCGACATCAATTGAAAAATGCTGCTCGAACGACTGGGCGTTCGATTTTCCTTCAGGCTTTTTCGCCCAGTACTTTTCGATGATCGCTTTGTAATCCTTGATGAAGAACTGGTCGGTCCAGGGTATTTCGTGCCGCCCCAGCCCCTCCTTATAGTTCTTTTCCATTTGCTCCTTCGCACGCGTTTCGCAGTCGCGCTGGATCGATCCGATCTCGATATCCCAGTTTTCACCGAACAGGGCCTTCAACTGATCGATGATGAAATGCTTCATGTGGCGCTCGATCTGCGTGCCCAGTTCCCGACCCTCGGTCTGCAGTGCCTTGTCCTGCCGCTCCCTCCAATCCTGCAGTTCGGGTGGATTGTAGTCGGCGAATTTGGCGTGGATATAGCCCTGAAAAATCCGCAGCCACGTGGTTTCCGCGCCGCTGCCGAGCTTGCCCGTCAACGCTTCGGCATCCTCCGGCGAGATCGTCTGCAACGCCTTGAACAGGACGAGCAGATATTTATCGAGCGCCGCAATACGCTCTTCGGTGGTCGATTTGATGGAGACAACACCATGGGTTGTCTCAAACGCATGCAGATCACCGATTAAAGAAACGAATGCGAAGCTGCCGCGGTTTGAGAGGATGTAGGTTTGGAATGCGTCCTGATCCGACTTCAAGACCTCCTCGCTCAGTTCGTAGCAGGCGTTGATGAGACCGACCGCGCGATCGCGCGCCTTCATCATCTCCGCATTATGGTCGACGTTGGCCGTTTCGTAGAGCGACGTTGCCGTGGTCCCGTCGACGAATTTATTGCCTCTCCCTTCCGGGAGCAATTTACACCGGAGCAGCGCGTCGGCGAACGGCTTGGCCTGGAGCGCAGCCTTGTCCTCGCCAAGCGATATCTTGTTGTAGAGCGGACCGGACGCATCGCCGCCCAATGCACGGATCACTGACGAGCGCAGCGCCTTCAATCGCGAGTCCAGACGACTGGCGTTCCAGTAGAGGTCCTCTTCAAGTGTGATCCGCAACGTCGGGCTCACCGCTTTCTGATTCTCGTTGATCTGCATGAAGAGTTCGAGCTGATCGCCCGGATCGAGGTTCTTGAAAGCGACAACCGGGATGGTGTTACTCGCCTTGAACTTCGAATTTGCGTAGCCGTAGATGCGGTGCTGGCCGTCGATGATATAGGCGATGGCAAACGCGTTCGGGATCTTCAGCACGCCCGTGCGCGACGCCGAATCCTTCGATCGCGCCTGCCCCTGAAACTCGAGCTTTGCTTCGCGTTCGTTGAAATTCAGGATCGCCGAATTGGGGAAATATCCGCCACCATCGATGAATTTGGTGATGCCCTTCAGTCGCGACGGTAAAAGCAACCGCTGATAGGTCGGCATCTCCGCTTCGTTCGCCCGGGTACGGTGCAGCACAAATCCGATCTTGAGCAGCGTCTGCGGCTCGAGCGAGAACATATAGTAGGTCTTGTCCCCCATCGTGCCTTCGATGGCGGGAACCTCAATCTTGTCTTTGTTGATCGACAACCCCTTCATGAGCAGCCCCATGAATTGATAATGGGCAGCGTCGCGGTACGCCTTCAGCAGGCTGTCGACGTATTCGAATGTGTTATCGTTGTAATAGAACCCTCCGGCCTCGTTCAGCCTGATCACATCGGCGGAATCGCGCGCCAGGCGCAGGTTGCGGGTCGCGAAGACATATTTGATCCGGCGGCCGGGGCCGAATGTCTGATCGATCGATTTGCGAAAGCCGTCCAGCCGCAGGCGCAGCGCGTCAAACTCCGTCTTGTAGGACGGCGCCTTCGCCGCCGCTTCGCTGGACTTGCATTCGACCAACAACACCGTGTCATTATCGATCGCGACGATGTCGATCTGCTTCTTCTCCGCCGCGCTCGGACCGAACGGCAAGCAGAACGTTTCGTCGACATTGAGCTGTCGGTAGCCAAGGCGGTAGAGCTGACACCAGATATCGTCCTCGAACTGCACGTTGTGGCTTTTCGCCTTGCGCAGCCGGGTCTTGGTCTTGAGCGGCGTGCCGAACTCTTCCCAGCCTTCCTCCAGCAGCCCTTCGACCAGACTATGGTCGACGTTGCGGGTGTGAAACTTGGCGGATTTCGCAGCAAAGATTTTGCCCAGCTGCGACTTGTCCGAGCTCATTTTGCTGCGAAGCGAAACAGCTTCAGCGGGATCAATAAACGGCACAGTCCCCCCAGATTTCTGTACGGCATCTGAAACTAGAAAACGAACAGCGCCTCGGTGGTGCCGCGCCGCGAATTGGCCGAGCCCGCGATGACCGACGGACGTGAGACGACCTGCGGCGAGCCGAGGTCAACGTAGAGCGCATGGATGCTGGCGTGGTCGGCATTGGTCAGCACGACCTTGGCTCCGCGCCGCTTTGCCCCCCTGACCGCATTCATTAGACGCTTCTGATCATCCCAAGTGAAGATCTTCTGGTTGTATTTGACGAAGCCATTGCAATTGTGCGCAGTGGTGTAGGGCGGATCGAGGAACAGCAGATCGCCTTCCCGGGCCTCGTCCACGATGGGCTCGAAGTCACTCGTGCGCAGGTCGGCGCGCGCCAGCAATTCGCTCGCCTTCTCAAAATCATCGTCGACCAGCGTCACCTGCGTCTTCGTACCCAGCGGCACATTGAACTGCCCCTTGAGGTTCTCGCGGTAGAGACCGTTGAAGCAGGTGCGGTTGAGGTAGAGAAACTGAGCCGCTTGACGATGGGGCTCGGCATACTGGCGCGCCCGCTCGTCGTAGTAGAAGTCTTTCGAGTGCTTCTGATCATATTCCGCCAGAAGCGCTTGTACTGGCTGCCATTCATCCCGGATCGAGCGGTAGGTGGCGATCAGGCGCTCGTTGACGTCAGAGAGGATCGCCTG
Organism: Aquamicrobium soli; assembly: GCF_042646345.1. Classification (NCBI taxonomy): domain Bacteria; kingdom Pseudomonadati; phylum Pseudomonadota; class Alphaproteobacteria; order Hyphomicrobiales; family Phyllobacteriaceae; genus Aquamicrobium; species Aquamicrobium soli. Next base: position 83,946 of record NZ_JBHRTK010000022.1, read on the forward strand.
CGCCGGTCCAAGGTGAAAGAACACTGCCCCGCCACCCAGAAATGGCTCGATGTAGCGCCCGGCGAAGCTAGGCAAACCGAAGCTCGGGTCGTTGAGCAGCCAGCGTTTGCCCCCGGCCCATTTTATGAAAGGCTTCAAATCGACCTACCCTCCGATCCGACCGCAAGCCACCTGATTAGCGGGACGACTGCGATCGCTGCAACTAGCTAAATGGAAAACAATGATCAAATAGGCGATTGCTTTCGTTATTAAGGTGCGCAGCCATTTGTAAAAAAGGCGTCTACGAAGCCGAAACGCCCGCCAAAACTGCCGAATCCGCCCACGACCCCTGATCATGGCGGCGCCGTCGATTTCACTTGCTAGCCTGAGAATTTCCGACGATCGGTTCGGCCGCGTCGGACGGCCCGGCCGCACCGGTCGGCTGGGGTGCTGGCAATGCGGGCGCCGACGTATTGGTGGGGAGCGCGGGTGATGCAGCGTCGGCCGGCAGAATAGCTGCCGGTGGCGCGACGATGGGCGGTAGCGTCTTGTCCACGACCGCCTGCGGCTGGATCCCGAACCCGAGAAAGCCAGCGACCAGCAACAGCGAGCCTGCCAAGATCGCGTAAAACAGGTCCATCTTGGTCGCTGACCGGATCATCTTCTTCTTAGTGAGCCACAGTTTGAACGGGCTGTGCTCCTTGATCTCGGAGCCGAGGTCGACCTTGTAGCCGAGATCCTTGAGTGCCGTTTCCGCCTCTATGCCAGCATAGACCGAGCCATCGAGCAGTCGGTGATACCAGAGCCGGTCCATGAAGTAGAAGGCGGCGAGCGGGAAGATCGCCGACACCACCACCAGCCCGGCGATCGACACCTCCAGCCCGAAGAGTTTGACGACGCCGCCATCCTTTATCGCGTAGCCGCCAAGGCCGAGGAACGCGCCTGTGACGATCAGCGCGAAATTGCGGACGCGCAGTTCAAGGTCGTTGAAGTGCTGCTGCACGTCGACGATCTTCTTCCAAATTTCGATCTGTCCCGCCCCGAGTGGCGGCGCTGAGGGCGGCGTCGGCAGCACCGCTAGCGCGGGCGGAGATGTCGGCGCGGAATCGGGGTCAGCCATCAGGACATCTCGAACAGCGGTAGGATCTGGGCGAAATTCTCGGTCAGCACATGGCTCGGTATGACGCTGCCGGGCTTGAGCGCGGTGCGCTCTCGCTCCACCATCTCGGGCGTCCAGTGCGTGACTTTACGCAACAGTTCATATTCGGGCTTGTGCTGGCTAGACCCGTAAGCGGCGTGGACGTCGGTGATGCCGGCCTGCTGCGCCATGAAGACGTCCTTCAGCGGATTGTCGCCGACATAGACCACCTCGTCGATCGAGGCGCCGAGATCCTTGACGATATCGAGCAGGATATCGGGATTCGGCTTCACCTCGCCCTCTGGCGTGTAGTGATGGACGGTGTGCTTGAAAGCGTAGCTGTCGGCATCATAGTGCCGCGTCGCCACCGTCTCCTCCGGAACGCTGTGATCCTCGGGCGAATACAGGACGTCAACCAGGCCATCGAGCCCGAGTTTGCGGAACCGATAGTTGGTGTAGAACGCCTTGGACTCGGTGAAGGCGGCGATCCGAACGCCCTTCTCCTTCAACGCGGCGAGCGTGTCGGCGACGGTCGGATAGAGTGCGAGCACGCGTCGGCGCGTCTCGCGAAAGGCATCAATCGCCGGCGTCATCACGGTCAGAATATCATCGCCGTAGCGCGCGCGGAGCGACGGCAGTTCTTCGAGCAGGTGCGAATATTCACTGGTGCCGTATTTCTGATGGATCACGCTGGCTTCGGCATAGAGCGTCTCGGGATCGACGCCGGAAATATCAAGCACTGTGTCCATCATCGCCGAAAAGGTCTGATACCAAATATCCTGCCAATCGAACAGGGTGTTGTCGACATCGGTAATAAGAACGCGCTTTTGCACCAACTTCGGTCTTTCCTGACTGGCAGGAAAGACGGGTCATCCGTGCTTGTGCTGCCGTCTCGGTCTTACGCGAGAGCGCCGGGTACGACAAACAGAATGTAGGTTGCGACGCCGATATGCTGCCCACCATCTCTCGCCTTCAACCGGGAACGCCGGATATCTCTGCCATCGCGTGTCGCGCAGCGACCATCAGCCGCTGGATCCGCAGCCGATAGGGATTCGAGGCGACCCGCCAGCGTCGTCGCGGCTGTATAGGGGCGCAATGCTGCCAGGTGCTCAAGACTGGACTCCGCTATTGGCGCCCCTGTGCCTTTGACCTGATGGCAAAAACCTTCAGCTGCGTTTCGCGCTTTTACTGAATGGCATGCGGATTAGCTGTCAAAGCCCCAGTGTAAGTCCAGCGTCCGGTAACGACGATCGCTAACTCATGTCCTGCGGCAAACGGCGGCTTTCAGGTAAGCTCGACAACCAGCTGAACGACCGACAACGGGGCGCACAACGGACTTTCGCAATGGAGAGAGTGAAAGACATCGACGGCCCATGTCGAATTTCATCCATCAACTCGCGATCACCATCAGCATAAGTCGAGCTTATCGGCTTTCCCATACGGCCTTGCTCCAATGGGGCAGAAATCGATTGGCTTATGCTGTCCCACACAAATAACTTTTGATTTTTGGAGCGCAGTGTCCCAATATGTCTTAGACATTGAGAGACATAAGGGGCGTCTTCTATGAGCATCACCGGCCAGCTTGTCGGCTACGGTCGTGTTTCGACAACAGACCAGAAGGCGGGGCTTGAGGCACAGTTACGCGACCTTAAGGCGGCGGGTTGCGTCAAGGTGTTCTACGAAGAATTGTCGGCTGTCGCGACGAAGCGGCCGGAACTCCACAGGGTGCTAGACTATGTGCGGGATGGCGACACGCTCATTGTCACCAAGCCGGACCGATTGGCCCGGTCCACTGCGGACCTTCTCGACATCGCGAAGCGCCTTGAAGCCAAGGGCGTGACGCTGCGCATTTTATCGATGAACGTGGACACGGGAACGCCCACCGGCAAGCTGCTGCTGACCATGCTGGGGGCTATCGCCACCTTCGAACGCGAGCTGATGCTGGAAAGGCAACGTGAGGGGATTTCTCGGGCCAAGGCCGAGGGGCGGTATCGTGGCCGAGCACCGACAGCTCAGGCGAAGAGCGAGCAGGTGTTTGATCTGCATCGCGCTGGCGTGGGGCCAGTCGAGATCGCCCGCCGGCTTCAGATTGGCCGTTCGTCGGTTTATCGTGTCCTCAAAGCTGTGAATGAATGACGAAACAGTGCAACCCGTTGCAATATGTTGCACCGACGGAATGACATTCTGGGCACAGTATATGCGTTCACTTACGGACAACTTCGACCGACTCTTTGACAGCCTCCCGAGGATCGTCCCCGCGTACGATACCAACGCATCTATGCCCAGAGCCTTCATCCCGATGCTGCAGTGGCCGTTGTCCCGCCCCTATCTCGGATTTACCCCAGTGGATCGGCGACGTGAGCACCAGATTCAGACGTGGCTGATGCGCGGCGGCTTGATGCCTCGCCCGGCCACATGCTCCATGTGCGGAACATCCAGTGATGTCGCCTATCACGCCGAAGACTACTGCGATGCTTGGCGGATGCTGCAGGTCTGCAAGGGTTGCCACCGCATCCTGCACTCCCGTCACAAGATGCAGTTTGCGTGGCTGGACCTGATCAACCGGCATTCCCGGACCGGCGAAGAGTGGTTCTGCTTCACCCCGCTTGATCCGTTGGCCGATTTCGCCGGCTATTTGAGGCGACGGTTCGGGCCGGATTACACGCTGATGCGACGGTCCATCGAATGCTTGCCGACATGGGTGATTCACCAACTCCCCAAGACGGGTTTGATGCCGCTTGAATTCTAAGTCTCTTGCGATGTGAGATCCTTGATCTGCTGCCTGTGTGTCTCTGGTAGTTCTGCTTCCGGGGTCATTGCCAGTCCTTCGCTGCGCGGTCAGCCGCGCCGACAAGATCGATTTCTTCGTTGGGATCAATCGGGCCAAGCGCCTCCATTACCTCGGCGTAACGCTGCTTCTTGGCGACTTCGGATTCGGGATGGACATAGCCCTTGGCCCGCTCGATGCGCTTGGCCTGTTCCCGAACCGCCTGTGCTTGGTGCAGTTCGGCAGCAGCGGCGGCCAGCGCCTTGGCGTTTTCCTCCCGCATTTCCTCCTTGGCCGCCTCGGTAGCCAGACGATGTGCAAGGGCCTCTTCCGGCACACCCTCGCGGAGAAGCTTGGCGCGAAGCCGGTCCATGGGTTCGGTGAGCCGGGCAGACCAGCTTTCGAACTCACGCCGCTGGAAGGCTGGCACGATCTTCACCCGATGGCGAACGATGAACGAAATCTCGGGGAACTCCGGGGCAGGGGGCCGCTGCATCCAGCCGAAGAGGGTTGACCGGATCATCGGCCATTCGTTCACCAGCCACTCAAAGAACGCATGGCATCCCTCGGCATCGCCGGCCGGCCAACGCTTGAGGATCGCCGAATTGACCATGGCGCGTTCCTTGTCGGTCCAGTCGAACCAACGGGCACCGGGCGTGTTGGCATAGCTGGCCTCGAAGGCATGTCGCATTGTGGTTTCGATTGCACCGGGGTGCACCGTAGTGCGGGGATCGACGCCGCCGCGCCCGCGTCCCTTCGCCGGAGCACGCTGCCGAATGTGATCGGAGAACAGGTCGGATTCGGTGACCGTGGCCGGCTTTCCGACCTCGGTAAGGGGGGGCGGCGCAACCGGGGGAATGGGCTCTTTTACCGGGCGCGTGGGGCGCTGACGCATCCGGATGGGAGCTGGAGAGGAAATCGTTTCGGGAAGCGTGTCGTCGCCAGCGCAAAGCGGTTGGCGACAACCTGCTTGTTCTCGTTTTTGATTTGCTTGTTCTCGTATACCTGCTTGTTCTCGTATGGGTGACATTGACGACACCCACGGGGTGACATGTATATCACCACTTCGAGGGCGTGGAATGATATGTATGTCACCACTTTGAGGGCCATCCTGACCGTTTTCAACCGGAGCAACCCAAAGCGTCGAGATGGGCACGGCCTTCGGCGTCGTCTTGTTCCGCCTCTTCGGCAGGGTTTGCGTGTTCACTCCCGGCCGCCAATCTAGATTTGGTGTGATCTCTACTCCCCTGGAATTGGGCCGCGTGGTGATAAATCCGCGATCTTCGAGGCCGGCGATAAGCCGTTTGATGTGCCGTTGGTCAAAATTCATGCCGGGTGTGAACTGGTCGCCTTCTGCCAGTCTCCGATATGAAAATCCCCAAGATTCGTGTTGGCTGCCTACGGTCTGATCAAGAATAAGCAGCACCAGCGAAACCTCTGTGTGTGAGAGGTATGGTCGCCAATCTCGTGACAATTTGGTGATGTAGATGAGTTGTACCAGCGGGTTGCGTAGGTCGCCCATATCAAGGCCGGAGGAACGACGCTTTGCGGCAATAGACGCGTGACGCTTTATTTCATGAGACATGAGTCAAATCCTTGACCTACTCGGGAGCGGCACAGCTCCGGTCAAGGAAAAAGCGGTGCCGCTCCCAAATCGTCGCCCTTTGCGAAGGGGCAACGTTCGCAATATCCTATTGCATTATCTAGTGGAGTATTCAAGATTGGTAGTAAGGAAATTCTCAGCAATATCAAGAAAACATCATTTCCTTTGTCAACAATATGCTTTCTTATGTTGAAAAGTTGGAGATTAGAATGCTGCGTATCTATGCGATCGCACTCATCTGGATTTGTGGCGGATTTATCTACGTCGGAAACATGGCCCGCTGGGCGCGCGAACGACCCGAAGTGCTGGACGCTGAATTGCGTGACTGTTTTGCCGGAATAGGGCGAGGCGATCCGGCCGCGATGGTCGCCGTGCTGCTTTTCGTGACGATCTGGCCGGCTATTTTTCTGGCGACGACGCTGAAAGCGCGCTGCCATCTGTGATCACGGGCATCACCCGTGACGGCTAGGGGGCGCGTGTCCCCTTTTTCGCATCTGGTTTCACCAAGTAGTCAGCAGAAGCCTTGACAATTCCTCACGGCTGCTACACAAATGCCCCACATTGCAAGTCAAAAAGCATTGTTTTTGCTTGTCTTTTTTGACTTTTCGGGGTTTCCCTCCGGGCCCACCATTTTCCGACAAGTCATGCCTTACGCTCGCAGACCGGCATGCAAGGACTGCGACCACCCCTTGCCTTTACTGGTTCGAGCCGACTACCGCGCCGACGGCTGCGCCGCCGAGGCCGCCGACGAGGGCGCCGCCGGTGCCGGCGATCGCGGCGCCGGCCAGGGCGCCCGAGCCCGCACCGATGGCCGCGCCGGTGGCGGTGCGCATGCTGCGCGTCGAGCCGCAGCCGGCCAGTGAAACTGCCACGAATGACACGATGAGAACGCGATACATGTCTGTCACTCCGAGTGTGTTCCGCTCGGAAAATGGGACTGCAAGGTTAACTTTTCCTTGACGCGGCGGATTCAATTTTGTGGATCGCGACCATCATGAAGACGCGGCATGAAGACGCGGCGAAGGGCACATTGGAATGCCTCGGGAGAAGGGGCGGGAACGCTGCCTTGGTATGGCAAGGGCGCGCGGATGCGTTCAGCGCATAGCGGTGAGGCAGGGGGCGTGGCCGGTCGGGCGAGGCGCGGCCATAACCAAGATACAGTCCGTCTCCTGCTGTTATGGGTTCTTTATCGGCTGGCCATTCGGATTTGGCGCCGGCGCTTCCCTTGTGTCCCTCGGTGAAGGGTCGATGTGATCCGGCTCCGGAGAATCTTCCTCGGGATGGCGCTTGTCATGCGCGCCTTGCTCGTCCCTCAGTCCGCCGCCCTTGCCAGGCGGTTTGTTCATCGCCGCGTCCGGGGAAAAGTCATCGTTGGGATCGGGGCCGGTGCGGACCGGATATTTGCGGGCGCCGGTTTCATAGTCGGATTTCTCGGGCATTGTCGCTGCTCCGCTGCGGTCGGTCTATAGCAATAACCGGAAGGATGCTTTGGTTCCCGAAGACGCCGACCGAGGATAGCGACCGGGCGGCAATGACCCATGCCTGACCAGGGCCGGCAGGGGAAATACTGTTTCGTCCGGTGGCATGGGCCGAAGGGCGGACCTACTCCGGGCGGCGGTAAACCGCCGTCACGATCAGGTACCCGACCAGCATCAGCGCAAGCAAAACATCAAGAGCCATCAATGAAAACGCGCGGGGGCGAAAAAGGTTTCATCCCGATCCGCCATCAGCCCCTGGGCCGTGCAGCGTCCGGGCTGCCATGCCGGTTGGTTTCGTGCCTAGTAGCCACGGCCGAAACGTCCGGCTATGGTCCGCACTGTTGTCTCTCGAACCGGAGGATGGTGTGAAGAAGACTTACGAAAAGCCCGTGCTGAACAAGCGCGAGAAACTCGGTGCCGTAACGGCAGCCCCTGCGGGGTCGGGGACGTCCCAACAGCAGCCTCCCGGTTAGTTTCCGCCGAGGTTCTAGCGTTCCTCAGCACGCCCGCTCCGGCCTGGCCGGGGCGGGTTTTTTCGTTTCAGAAGCGGATGCTGAAATCGGCCCTGGCGCTGTTGTCACGGGCGCCGGCGCCGAACTGCCCGCTGTAGGAGACGCCCAGCGTTGCGTTGTCGCTGACGGCGAAGTCGAGGCCGGCTTCGAGGACGGCGACGTTCCTGGCGATCGGTACGCCGGCGATGGTGAAGAGGCCGGAGCCGGCGAAGGCGTGGGTAGCGCTCGGCGCGATGTCGCCGAATGCGTGGCGCCAGCCGACCATGCCGCGCGCCGTCGCCCTTGTTGCGCCGAGGCTGAAGGCCGTCGAGGCCCGCACGCCGAGCGTGGTGAAGGTCGTGTCGGTGGTCTGCGACGGGCTGGCCAGTGCTGCCGCGCCGCCCTTTTCGGTGAAGGCGCCGGTGTGCAGGCTGACATGGGCGAGATTGGCGAACGGCTCGAACGAGGCCGTTGCCGTGTCGATGCGATAGCCGGCCTCGCCGAAGGCCTGGAAGGTGCCGGTGTCGTAATCGGCCTCCAGCCTTTCGCTGAAGCCGGGGAAGACGGCTGAGCGGCTGGTCGACAGCTTGTGCCATGTATAGGCAATTCCGCCGCGCAGGCCGAGCGCGCCCCGCTGCGTGCCGCCATAGAGGCCGAGATGGTAGTTGTCGCTCGATCCCGACGAGGCGCGCGCATCGACGTCGAAGCTATCATGGCTGTAGCCGGTGAGGATGCCGAGCCGCACGGCCTCGGTGACCATGCCGTCGATACCGGTAAGGAAGCCGCCAGTGGAGCGGGTGAGGCTGGCGGCATTGCCGTCGCCGTCCGTCTTGCCCCACGAGCCGAAGACCGAGCCCCAGGCGGAGAGGCGGCCGGAGGCGGCTGCGGCGCCCATCCGGCCGAACGCGGCCTCAACCCCGGCGTTATGGCCGCTTTCGCCATAGGCGAGCACCGGCACGGCCGCCGTGCCGACCCCGCCGAAGACGGCACGCAGGCGCTCGTTGACCGCATCGCGGACGAAGCGGCTGTCCTCGATCAGCGCGGTCTTGGCGGAGGCGTGAATCTCGCCCGACAGCCCGTCGAAGGCGGCCGCCGCCGCTGCCGGATCGGTCAGGTTGATGATGGCGGTGAACATCGGGCTCGGCGCGGAATCCTGCACGCCCTCGGCGGTGGCGCACTGGTTGGCCGTGAGGCCGCCGAGGCAGAACGACATGTCGGCGAGTTGGCTGGTCAGGTAGACATTGTGACTGTCGTAGCTGTCGACGAAATCGAGGAACAGGTAATCGTCGACGAGCGTGCCGAACCGGCCTTCGACGCCGGTCTCGGCGCCGCTGATCGACTGGAGGACGGTATAGGTGAGGCCGGGCACGTAGGACACGCCGGTGTCCGTGCCGTTCTCCGGCCTGACATGCAGCACGGCGCCGTTGTCGATGGTCACGACATCGCTGGCGATGGTCAGGTCGTTGTGGACGCCGGCGGTGTTGCCGCCGTTCTTGAGTTCGACTTCGTAGATACTGTCGGCCTCGAAGGCGAGGGAACCGGCATGGATCGTGCCGATCGAATTGCCCGAGGCCAGGATGCCGCCCGCCTTGACGGTCGTCGCGCCGACCGTGCCCGAACCGCCGAGCCTGCCGCCGGCCAGCACCTTCACCGTTCCGCCGATCGAACCGTCGACAGACAACGCCCCGCCGTAAATCGTCGTGACGCCGGAAAAGCCGGAACTGTCGCCCGTCAGATTCGTATTGCCGGCATAGTGGTTGACGAAGCCTGCGCCGCCCGAACTCGCCAGCTCGGCTGCGAAGGCGTAGGCGCTGTCGGTATGGTTGAAATTTAGACTGGTATTGGCCGCATAGAACTGGATTTCGGGGGCGACGAGCGTGCCCGCCGCAATGGCATCCGCCGCATTGGTCGAGGCCGCGCCGATATTGAGCTCGGCCGAGCCGGACGCGTTCGAGGCCCCCATCGAGAGCGGCGTTCCCACTTCCAGCACGCCGCCGTTCGACAGCGTGACTGTGCCCGAGGAGCCGTCGCCCCATGGGGCAATGAGAAGCTGGTCGCCGATCGTCACGCTGGATCCGGCCCCATCGACCAGAAGATGGCCGGTACCCTGCCGGTTGAAGTTACCGCCGCCGACATTCATGAACGTGACGGTGGAAAAACTTCCGCCATCGAGGACGGACAGGCTTCCTTCGCCGTCGAAACCGATCGTCATGTCTCCGACGCTCAGGCTCGACTCGTCGCCCGTAACGACGACCTTGCCCCGCGAGCCTTTCGAGTCGCCGATATGGACCTTGTTGGCGCTGGAGACGGTGCCGCCATTGGCGATGACAAGGGTGGCATCGTCGCCCTCCTTCTCGCCAATGAAGTTCTGGACGTATTCCTCATTCACTTGCGCGAGCGACCCGTCATTGACCAGAAGCGTGCCGTTGTGGACGTTGAACAATCCGACCACACTGTCGCCCGTCAGCGCCAGCGTATCCGCCCCTTCCTTGATCAACGGCCCGTCGCCCGAGATGGAGCCGCTTAACTCGAGGTATTTATCCGTTTTGAAGATTCCGCCGCCGGCACCCAACGTAACGGCGCGAGCCGAGGTGAAGTTCCCCGTGTTTTGCAGCGTGCCGCCATCGAAAAACAGCTTGCTGGAACCGTTGCCGAGATTGGCGTCGGACGCGACCGATATCACGCCGCCCAGAAGACGCGTGTCGCCTCGGTAGGTGTTTGATGCGGACAACACCATGGTTCCGCTGCCGGCCTGGGAAATCCCTCCATCTCCCCCCACCACGCCCGTGAAGTACGCTTCGCCGGCCGTTTGAACGGTTAGCCGGTAATCGGTTTCAACGGTACTGCCGAAGGTAATCGTCCTGCCGCCGGCGCTGGCAAACATCGCATCCGCGCCGAGTATGACGGCATCGCCGAAGGTCTGCGCTCCGGTCGTTGTCACATTGCCATGAATGTGGGTCGCACCGCCCGCGTTCGTCGTTACGGAAGTCAGCGCCGTGGTGCTGCCGACGTTTGCGCCGAACGCCGTCACTCCACCGGTGTTGACGGTGAGGGCATGCGCTCCATCGACCGTATTGTTGAAACTGATTCCGCCATTGTCGGTGCTGGTGAGCGTTGCGTCGCTATCCAGCGTCACCGCCTCATCGTAGACTTGGGATCCAGGCCCGGTCACGTCGCCGGTCAGGGTTTGCGCGCCGGCGCCGGAAGCGAAACTCAGGGTCAGCGCGCTGGTGGTGAGCAAAAATCGGGCGAACCGAAGGAAAATCCTGCCGGACGCCGTGTCGTCGCCCGGACGCATGGCTGCGTCCCTCGAAACTTCCATGCCCGTCCCCCCACTTTCAGATTCCGTTGTTTATATTGCTTGCGCATCCGGTGATGTCTACCCGGAGGCGGTGCTTGTTTTCCCCGATCGCGCCGGTCCAGCGATCTAAAACGGGATCTTGCAGGGCAATGCCGGCCCGGATGCGCTGCTACGCGGTGACGCAGTCGTCTGCCGCTGCTGGCTCTTTCCAACGGGCTCGTTCGCGTCTTTAGTGATGAAAGGGTGCCGGTGCCGGCGGGTCGCCGTCATGGACGTCACAATCGAAACGCGATGCCAGACAAGGGAAATGCCATGAGCGTGGTTCCTCTCCAGCAGGGTACAAGCCAACCGGACGAAATCGACCGCCTCGTGGCCGAGCGCAGGCCGGGTTACGGCCTGGTGCGCGCCTTCTATCACGATCCGGCGATCTACCAGCGCGACATGGAGCGGGTATTCTTCCGCCATTGGCATTGCATCGCCCACGAAAGCATCATCCCCAATCCGGGCGACTTCGAACTGTTCAACCTCGGCGACGAGGCGGTGATTTTGACGCGCGCGGCGGATGGTGCCGTACACGCCATGCTTAACGTGTGCCGCCATCGCGGCGCCGAGGTCTGCACCAAGCAGAAGGGCAACGCGAAGATGTTCGTGTGCCCCTATCACGCCTGGACCTATTCAAACGACGGCTCGTTGCGGGCCGCGCGCCTCATGCCGAAGGATTTCGACCGCGCCGAGCACGGTCTGAAGAAGCTCAACGTGCGCGTCGCCTCCGGCCTGGTGTTCGTCTCGTTCGCCGAAAAGCCGCTCGATTTCGACCCGATCGAGCAGGCGCTGCGCGCCAGCGCCGGCCAGTATGGCTGGGGCGAGGCCAAGGTGGCGCACCGCAAGATGTATTCCTTCGAGGCCAACTGGAAGCTGGCGGTCGAGAACTATGTCGAGTGCTACCACTGCGGCCCGGCGCATCCGGAATATTCGCAGACGCATGCGCTGGAAAAGCCGAAGGAGATGATCGCCGAACTCAACGCGGCCATGGAGGAGCGCACCTGCGCGCTCGGCGTCAGCATCGTTTCCGGCAACCGCTGGCAGAATTCCGCGCAGGGGCAGGAGGCGATCGACACCTTCCGCTACGCGCTCTACGAGGGTGTCGCCAGCGGCAGCAAGGACGGCAAGCTGGTCGCGCCGCCGATGGGCCGCTTCACCGAATCCGATGGCGGCGTCACCTCCATCCACCTCGGCGGCACGACGTTCCTCGTCTGCTATCCCGACCACGGCATGATCTACCGCTTCGTGCCACGCGGCCCGAATGCCTGCGACATGGAACTGATCTGGCTGGTCCGGGGCGATGCGGTCGAGGGGCAGGACTACGACCTCGAAAAGCTCACCTGGCTGTGGACGGTGACCACCGAGGAAGACAAGAAGATCATCGAGCACACCGCGCGCGGCGTGCGCTCGCACTTCTTCGTGCCCGGGCCGATCGCACCGATGGAGTACAACGAGCTGCGCTACATCGACTGGTACCTGGAAGAGATTTCCCGAGCCTGAGGGCCTAATCAGGCGGGGCGGTAAACCCGCTCCGCCGTGTTCCAGAAGATGTTTTCCTGGTCCGCCTTGCCGTGGCGGCCTGCCGCCGCGCGGTGGGCCGCGATCAGGTCGGCATGGCTGGTCCACAGTTTCTCGACCGGGAAATTCGAGCCGAACATCAGCCGGTCGCTGCCGAGGATCGTGATGGCGTTGTCGATGATGGTGGCGATCAGCGCCGGATCGTTGCGGTGGACGAAGGTGCCGAGGCCGGAGAGCTTGGCGTAGAGGTTGGGGGCCGCCGACAGCGTGCGCAGGCCCGCTTTCCATGCTTCGGCGGTGTCCGGGTCGCTGCCGGTCAGCATGCCGCAATGGGTGAGGATAAAATCGATTTCCGGATTCTCGCCAACCAGTTGCAGCCCGTCCTTCATCTGGCTCGGGAAAAGCTGGAGGTCGAAGGACAGGCCGTAATCCTTCAGCCGCGAGACGTTCTTCCTCACCTTCGGGTCGATGACCTGGTCTGCCGACGGGGCGAAGCGAAATTCCGGCACTTCGTGCCAGTGAAGCTGCATGCGCACGCCGCGCAGGAGCTTGTATTTCATCAGCCGGTCGATCTGCGGGCGCACGTCGTCGACGCTGATATCGGCGTAGCCGACGATGGCATGCGGCCAGCCGGTCTCGTCGGCGGTCTGCTGCAGCCAGGCGACCTCCTTCTCGAAATCCTCCTTGGCCCAGTTGGTCTGCACGTAGACGGCCTTTTCGACGCCCGAGCCCTTCTGGTCCTCGAGGAATTCGCCGATCGGATAGTCGCGGCGGATCGGCTCGTAGGGGCCGAAGATGCGCGGCACCATCGGCCCGCGCAGCCAGGGCTGGTCCTGCTGACGCCAGATGTGGAAATGTGAATCGATGGCTTTCTGTGTCATGAGGCCCTCCGCCAGATGGTTTCGGCCGCCGGGGCAGGGCGGCCGAGCGACAGGATGAAATCGGTGAGCGCGGCGATCGACGAGCCGTCCTTGAGGTCGTCGAGCAGCGGCAGGATGGCTTGCAGCGCCGCCGTTCGCGGCTGGAAGCGCTCATCGCCGGCCAGCGGCGTGCACAGGCTGAGGCGAAAGGCGCGCTGGCCGAGGCGGCGCACCGCCGTCTCCATCTCGGCATGGTCGCCGCGTTCCAGCGCATCCGACAGGATGACGACCGCGGCTCCGCGCGCGAACGCGGAAAAGCGCGGCACCGACAGGAAGGCAAGCAGCGTCGGCCCGATGCGGGTACCGCCGTCCCAGTCGTCCACCTGGCTTGCCGCGCGCGCCAGCGCCGCCTCGCGCTCGCGGATGCGCAGCGCCGGCGTGATGCGGGTCAGGCGCGTGCCGAAGGTGAGAACCTCGGCTTGGGAGGCGCCCTGGACCACCGCATGCGCCAGCTTCAGGTAGTCGGCGGTGTGAATCTTCATCGAGCCGGAAACGTCGATCAAAAGCAGCAGCCGGCGCGGCACAGATTGACGGCGGCGCAGGCGCGGGCAGGGCAGGTCGCCATCGGCGCGCACGATCTCGCGCAGCGACCGGCGCAGGTCGAAGGCGCCGCGCGATTTGGCGCGCGTGGTGCGAAACGAGCGGCGGACGGGAAGCGCGGCCGGCAGCGCGCGGCCGAAGGCGACGAGCGTGTCGCCGTCACGGCGGAATTCGCGCAGGCTCAACCGCTCGATCGCGGAGGATAGCTCGCCGCCTTCCTCCTCGCGCAACTCCTCGCCCTGCTGCTCGCGCGCGCCGCCGTCGTCCCGGACTTGCGTTTCCTCCTCGCTTTCGCCGTCGATGGTGACGGCTTCCTCGCCATGGAACCAGGCACGGAACAGCGCTTCGAACTCGCCCCGGCGGTCCGGCTGCGGCGCCAGCGTGGCCAGCGCCGCTTCGTGGATGTCGACCATGGAGCGCGGCCCCAGAAGGGTTACCGCCTGCATGAAGGCCGCGACCTGTTCCGGTGCCACCGCAAAGCCGAAACGGCGCAGCAGCCGGCCGAAGCCGAGAAAGGGGGAGGCCGCGCGGGGCAGGGGTCGCGATGCGCTCATGGCACGACTCGATTTGGACGGGGCGCGGCGTCGACGCCTCCCTCCCCCTTGTGGGGAGGGATAGAGGGTGGGGGTCCGACCTTGCCGCGTTCGCTCGACGACCTTGCAAACTCGGTGGCGCGACGGCGAGTTGCGGGGGCGTTACCCCCACCCCTGACCCCTCCCCACAAGGGGAAGGGGAATGCAGGCGTCGTGCTTCGGCTCGAATTCATCCCAGCGCCGCCTCGACGATGGCGTCGAATTCGGGGCGCAGGTAGGTCAGGTCTTCCTCATCCTTGATCAGCACGCCGATGGCGCGGCGAAAGGCTTCCGGCCACGGACTGCCGCCTTTTTCGAGCACGGTGGCGGCGTTCGCCCATTCCACCGTTTCGGCGATGCCTGGCGGCTTGGCGAGCGGACGGGCGCGGATTTCCTGCACCGCCCTGGCAACGGCGCGGGCGGTGGCCTCGGCGATGTCGCCTGCGCGCAGCATCACGATTTCGGCCTCGTGCGCAGCATCGGGATAGCCGATCCAGTGATAGACGCAGCGCCGGCGCAGCGCTTCCGCCAGTTCGCGCGTGCGGTTCGAGGTCAGGATGACGATCGGCTGCGTTTTGGCGCAAAGAGTGCCGCGTTCGGGAATGCTGATCTGGAAATCCGACAGGAATTCCAATAGCAGCGCCTCGAATTCGTGGTCGGAACGGTCGATCTCGTCGACCAGGAGCACGCTCCGTTCCGGCGCGCGCAAGGTCTGGAGCAGCGGCCGGGCGATCAGGAAGCGGTCGTCATAGATGTCGACCTCCTGTTCGCCGGCATGGCGGATGGCGAGCAGCTGGCGCTGGTAGTTCCATTCGTAGAGCGCGTGCGCGGCGTCGATGCCCTCGTAGCACTGCAGGCGGATCAGCGAACGTCCCAGCATGCCGGCGATGGCCTTGGCCGCTTCCGTCTTGCCGACACCGGGCGCGCCTTCCAGCAGCAGCGGCTTGCCGAGCCGGACGGCGAGGAAGATGGCAGTGGCGAGGCTGTCGTCGGCAAGGTAGCGGCTTTTTGCCAGCTTGGCGGCGATGGCTTCGGGCGAGGGGGCCAGGGTGTCGACGGAGGTCATGGCCGCGCCTCCTGATTGCCTGAGCAGGAGCGGATGTAGCGCGCGGTGTTACCCCTACCCCTAACCCTTCCCCACAAGGGGGAGGGGGACCCTGTGGCTGCTTCCGATACAATCCGTTGGTGAAGTGGCTTGCCGGGGTCGTGCCAAGATTCCCCTCCCCCTTGTGGGGCAGTGTTTACATTGGACTCGTGATGAGGTGTCTGTTGAAGAACAGTGCGAGGGTTATGTCGAGCATCTGATGGGTCTTTGAGAAGCGTTTGGAGCGGCGATTGAACCGGGCGAGGTTGTCCCGGATCGAGGAATTGGACGCTTCGATCAGGTGTGTCTGGGCCTTGGTCTGGGTATGTGGCTCGCTGATGGCCATGCGCTCGAAGGCCAGGGCGTAGCAGGAGTTGGCGTCGGTGTAGATCTGCGCGATGCGCCCCACCGCTTGCTTGGCCAGCCGGTAGATCGCCATGGCGCTGGTCACGCCCTTGTCGCCGATATGGTAGGCGACCCGGTTCCTGCGGCGGCTGAAGGCGGTCCAGATCACCGCGCGCTGCTGTTTTTTTGAACGAAAGTATAGATTTCATCCATCTCGATGATGTCCGGCTCGTCGTCCATCCGGGCGTCCTGCCGGGCAAGGCCAGGCGCGACGCTTTGATGGGCCTTGCGTATCCAGCGCAGAACCCCGGCCGGCGAGGCGCCGACAAAGCGGGCGAT
>NZ_JBHRTK010000022.1:100082-239450 GCF_042646345.1 Aquamicrobium soli
AACCGGCGCGGCCTGTCGGTGCAGTAGCGGCCGCAGGAGCGGCAGCAATAGCGCTGAGCCCCGGCCTTGGGGCCCGTCTTGCGAAGCTCCTCACTGTGGCAACGGGGACACTCCAATGGGCTTCTCCTCGGCAAATCAAACAAACAGCCGAAGAAGAATCCAAACTAAGTCTGATGTAAACACTGCCCCCTTGTGGGGAGGGGTCAGGGGTGGGGGTAGCCTGGTCAGCCACAGCCGTACCGTTTCCCGAGAGAGGTTCGGCAGGCGGTCGACTGTGTGGGGATGAAAACACCTTGCCGGCCTCCGGGCTAAGCCGCCCGTTGTTCCTTGATCGCGCGCAGGACGCGTTCCGGCGTGATCGGCAGTGTGTCCACGCGCACGCCGACCGCGTCGAAGATGGCGTTGGCGACGGCCGGGATCTGCGGGTTGGCGCACATTTCGCCCGGTCCCTTGGCGCCGTACGGCCCGTCGCCGGAAGGCCGCTCCAACACCACGATCTCGGTTTTCGCGACGTCGCCCGGCCCCGGCATGACATATTCGCCGAAGTCGATGCCGCCATGGTCGCGGTTCGGGTAGTAGGGTTCCGTCGTTTCGTAGAGCGCATGCGAAATGCCCATCCACGAACCGCCGACGAGCTGCTGCTCGACCATTTTCGGGTTCAGCGCGCGGCCGATCTCGAACACGTTCTTCACGTCGAGCACCGTCACCTCGCCGGTCTCGTCGTCCACCTCGACCTCGGCCACCGTGCAGGCGTGGGCGTAGCAGGTGGAGGGCTTCATCGCGCCGGTTTCCTTTTCCGGGTAGGAGCGCGGGATCAGGAACATGCCGCGTCCGGAAATCGAGCGGCCGCGCTTGAAATGCGCCGACAGCGCCACGTCGAAGATCGAGATCGATTTCTGCGGCGCGCCCTTCACCACGACGTTGCCCTGGCCGTCGGTTTCGAGGTCGTCGGCGTTCACTTCCAGTTCCTCGGCCGCCACTTCCAGCATCACCTGGCGCGCTTCCTTGGCCGCCTGGATGACGGCGTTGCCGGCGCGGTGGGTGCCGCGCGAGGCGAAGGTGCCCATGCAGTGCGGGCCGGTGTCGGTGTCGGCGGTGTCGACGGTGACGCGATCGGTCGGCACGCCGATCGTCTCGGCGCAGATCTGCGCCATGATCTGCTTCATGCCCTGGCCGAGGTCGACCGAGGACAGCGTCACCATGAAGTTCCCGGTCGGGGTGGAATGCACCAGGGCCTGCGTCGGGTCGCCGCCGAGGTTCATGCCGGTCGGGTAGTTGATGGCGGCAACGCCGCGTCCGCGCCTGATCGCCATTCTTCAAGCCTCCCTTGGATGCGAGGACAAAACGTAGAACCTATCCGCCACCGGCCAGTCGGCGAGGCGCGAGGCTTCCTGCATACACTCGATCAGCGCCGCCCCCTCGGTCGGCTGGCGATGCGCCTTGATGTCGCCGTCGCGGTAGGCGTTGATGAAGCGGAACTCGAGCGGGTCCATGCCGATCAGCCGGGCCAGCTTGTCCATCTGCACCTCCAGCGCGAAGTCGGCGATGGTCACGCCGAAGCCGCGCATGGCCGAGGACGGCGTGCGGTTGGTGTAGACGCAATAGGTGTCGATCCACACGTTGGGGATGGTGTAGGGGCCGGGATAGTGACCAGCGCCCTTCTGCGCGCCATAGGGTGAATGGCGCGAATAGGCGCCGGCATCAGTGTAGCCGGTGACCTTGCGCGCGACGATGCGGCCGTCGTTCATGACGCCGTCGCGCAGCACGATCTTCTCGGCGGCGCGCGGCGAGGAAATCTGCATCTCCTCCTCGCGGCTGTAGATGAAGGCGACCGGGCGACCGGTGAGCTTGGCGGCGAGGATGGCGACCGGCTCGGTGGTGACGTCCACCTTGCCGCCGAAGCCGCCGCCGACGGTGCCGCCGACAAGATGCAGCTTGCTGCCTTCCATCTGCAGGATGATCGAGGCGTTATCGAGCGTGAAGAACATCGCCTGCGTGTTGGTATAGCAGGTGAAGCGGCCGCTTCCATCCGGCACGACGATGCAGCCGGTGGTTTCGGTCGGCGCATGCTCGATGGGCGAGGACCAGTAGATCTGCTCGAGGATATGGTCGGCCTCGGCGAAGCCGGCCTCGACATCGCCGAACCGCACCTTCCGGCACTCGCCGCTGTCATACATGTAGTAGTTCTGGCCGTGGTATTCGTTGACGACGGGCGCGCCAGGGGCGAGCGCGCTTTCGATGTCGAGGACCGGCGCCAGCACCTCGTACTCGACCTTGACCTTGGCCGCAGCTTCCTGCGCGGCGCGCTCGCTGTCGGCCAGCACCGCGACGACGGCCTCGCCCTTCCAGCGCACCTTGTCTTCGGCCAGCACATGCTCGTCCTCCGGCCCGACCTGGATCAGGATCAGCACGGTGTAGAGGTTGTGCGGCACGTCCCTGGCGGTCAGTACCCGCGCCACGCCGGGATACTTTTCGGCTTCCGAGGTGTCGATGCTGACGATGCGGGCGTGATGGTGGGGGCTGCGCACCATTTTCAGGTGGAGCAGGCCGGGGAAGGTCCGGTCGGCGAAGAACGCCGTCCTGCCGGTGACGTGTCCCGGCGCATCGGAGCGCGGCCGGCCCTGGCCCAGCTCGTTGAGGTCGTCCTTGCGCTCGTCGGCGAAGTAGCTCTTGCGAAGTTCCATCGTCAGTTCCTCTCAACACCGATCGGAATGGGCGCGGGTAGTACCCCCACCCCTAACCCCTCCCCACGAGGGGAGGGGAAACCTGCGTCGGTGGCACTACCGGCTAACGCTGGCGATCTGTTCACGACGACAATGTCGGTGTCTCCCTCCCCCTTGTGGGGAGGGGACAGGGGTGGGGGTAACCGCCGCAGAAATCCAACCATCGTCAAGACGCGTTCTGCGAGTTGGCGCGGGCGGCCGTGAGAACGGCCCGGATGATCGGCTCGTAGCCGGTGCAGCGGCAGACATTGCCGGAGATCGCCTCGACCACGTCTTCGCGCGTCGGGTTGGGATTGTGGTCGAGCAGCGTCTTGGCCGCCATCAGCATGCCCGGCGTGCAGAAGCCGCACTGGGTGGCGAATTCGTCGAGGAAGGCGCGTTGCAGCGGGTGCAGAACGCCGCCGTCGGACAGGCCCGCCGTGGTGCGGATATCGGCGCCGCTGCAGGTCTCGGCGAGCATGAGGCAGGAAAGCTTCAGCTCGCCGTCGACGATGACCGAGCAGGCGCCGCAGCTTCCCTGATGGCAGCCGCCCTTGGGCGAGGTATCGCCGATCTTGTCGCGCAGCGCGTTGAGCAGTGTCGTGCCGCTCTCCACGAACTCGGCCGTTTCGGAACCGTTGAGGGTGAACTGAACCGGGACTTTCGCCATTTTCTCCCCCTTTTAGCCGAGCAGCAGCCGGCCGAGATGAACCGGCAGGACTTCCGAGCGATACCAGGCGCTGGCGACGGCATCGGTGGCGGGCGAGGTGCCTTGCGCGGCCACGGCCAGCGCCGGGGCGATGCCGTCCTCGGTACGTTTGCGGCCGACCAGCGCCTTTTCCGCCGCCCTGGCGCGCATCGGCCGGTCGGCCATGCAGCCAAGCGCGATGCGCGCCGAGGTGATGGTGTTGTCCGCGCCTTCCTCGACGACGGCGGCGAGGCTGAGGACGGAAATGCCTTTCGGCTTGACCCGCGACACCTTGAGGAAGCGGAAGCTTTTTTCCGGCGGCAGGGCGAAGCTGACGGCGGTGACGATCCCGCCGCCGCGCCGCTCCAGAAAGCCGTCGATGGGGACGGCCGTATCACCGGTATGGACGGTGGCGTCGAGCGCCAGCAGCGCCACCGCGAAATCCCCATAGGGGGCGGGCGCGAACAGGTTGCCGCCGACGGTCGCCATGTTATTCACCGCCGGCCCGCCGACCGCCCGTGCCGCGGCGGCGAGGATAGCAAGCTGCGGATGGCGGGCGACCTGCGCCATCGTAATGGAGGCGCCGATCTTCGCCTTGCCGCCGGAAATCTCGATCCGACCGAGCGCCGGATCGGTGGCGCGCACGTAAGTGGAGAAGGAGAGGTCGCCTTCGTTGGCGGCGCGCACCACCAGCGTGCCACCGCCGAGATAGCGGGTCCCGGCAGCCTTCAGGGCGGCGTTGGCGTCGGCTACCGTGGAGAATGTCTGGAGAGCAAGCGGCATGGCAATCTCCCGGTCCGGATCAGCCCTGTTTGGCGAAATGTTCCTTCAGGGCATTGAAGCCACCTTGGAACACGTTCTGGCCCATGCCCTGCGCCAGCTTCTCGGCGTCTTCGGGCGCGGTGTCGAAGGTTGCCGTCCACTCGGCATAGGTGCGGTCGCCGTCGGTCACGCGGCGCAACTGCAGGGTCGATGCGTGGTTCGTCAGCGGCTGCGGCGTTTCCAGGATGGAATAGGAGACGAGGTAGTCGGCGTCGGAAAAGGCTGTCAGCTTCTCACGCAACGTCGGGCCGCTGGCGAGCTGGAAATTGCGCACACAGCCGATCTCGGTGGCGTCCTTGCCGTCCTCGATATGGCTGGAAACCATGCGCGGGTGCCAGTTCGGCAGGCCGTTGAAGTCGCGAATACGCGCCCAGACCTTTTCTACCGGCGCGTCGATGACGCTGGAAATGGTGACTTTCGCCATGATGTTGGGCTCCTAGCTGGCCGATCCGTTGAGCGAGGAGCTTAGGCCGGCTTGTGAGCAGATGCTTATCAATGCGTCTGGCCGGCTTATCGCAGCGTCTGAAAAAGACGCCGGTCAGGCCGTCATGCGCGCCGCCTCGCGGTAGAGCGTCGGCGGAACGCCGACATGGTCGCGGAAGAAGCGGGAGAAATTGCCCTGCGTGGTGAAGCCGAGATTGCAGGCGACGGAAATCAGCGACGCTTCCGTGCCCTGCAACTGGCGCACCGCTTCCTGCATGCGCAGCGTGTTCCAGTAGATGTTGGGCGTCAGGTTGGTCTGTTCCTTGAACAGCGCGAAGAAATGCGGCCGCGACAGGCCAACGCTGCGGGCCACCTCGTCGAAGCAGATGCGCTCGCACACATTGCTCTTCATCAACTGGATGGCCTTGCGGACGCGGAAGTCCTGCATGGCCATGGCCCGCGGGCGCTCGCAGGCGGGCTCGGTCGCATCGGCGGCATCGAGCACGCTGTCGAGGAAACGCTCGATCTCGTAATGGGAGATGTCGCCCGCGCCGTCCATGTCGTCGAGATGGTCGAGCAGGGCGCCCGCCGCCTTGTGCAGCCATGAATCCAGCGCGATGGCCGGCTGGCGAAACAGCGGCGCGTTGGCGGGAAGGTCGCGGCGTGCCCGTGCCCACTCCGGATCGAGGTAGAAGGCGAGGAACAGGCCCGGCCTGCCGTCCTTCGACAAGGCATGGCTGTGCGGCTCGAAGGAATTGATGCCGGCGGCGGTTCCCGGCCCCAGCCGGACCGTCTCGCCGCCGATGTTCATCTCGCCGGCGGTGCCCTCCAGCCAGATGATGAGATGGGCTTCGACATGGGCGTGGGTGACGAAGTCGTTTCCCACATTGAGAACAGAAACATGCCCGAACTGGCCCCGATAGAGCCTGATCGCTTCCGTCATGGGTCTTACCTCCCGCAGGCTACCGGCCTCCCTTCACCTGCGGGCGGAATTGTGCGGGCGTGTTTTGCCCCCGTCAAGGCGCGCGAAAACAAGTTGACCGGCCCCGGATCGGCAGTGCGCCGATTTTCAGACTGAGTGATAGGAGACCGGTTGCGGCGGCCGTGCTGCCTTGGCAGTGGCATTCGGCGGCGCGGCCATGTAGCTTTGCGCCGCAAGGACAGAGGACGACATGGCGGACGGGAAAGCCGACAGGGATAAGCGGGGCGTGGGGCGCGGGGCGGGCGAGAGCGTGCATGCCTCGCTCGCCAACGAGATCGGCTTGCGCATCGTGCGCGGCGACTATCCGCCCGGCGCTCTCCTGCCCAACGAGGCGCAGTGGTCGCAAACCTTCAATGTCAGCCGCTCGGCGGTGCGCGAGGCGATCAAGATGCTGATGGCCAAGAGCCTGCTCGCCTCGCGGCCCAAGGTCGGCAGCCGCGTCGAGCCGAGGGAGCGCTGGAACCTGCTCGACCGCGACGTGCTCGCCTGGTACGCGACCTCGCCCGACCGCGAGTCGTTCCTGCGCACGGTGCAGGAGTTCCGCCACATCATCGAGCCGGAAGCGTCCGCTTTTGCGGCGCTGAGGCGCAGCGACGAACAGATGGAGGAGATCGGCCAGGCCTGCCGGGACATGGCGAGCGCGCCGACGCTGGAGGAGCGCACCCGCGCCGACACGCGCTTCCATCTCGCCATCCTGCGCGCCGCGGGCAACGATCTGCTGGTGCCGCTGGGCGTCCTCATCGAATCGGCGTTCGATCATCTGTTCAAGCACGTCACGCGCGAGGGCGACGACCTCGACTACGCGCAGGGCCTGCACGACACGATCGAGCGCAGCATCCGGATGAAGCGGCCGGAGGCGGCGCGGCGGGCGGTGCGCAAGCTTCTCGCCAATACCGACACGATCATCGGCCGGCCGCCCGAATAGAAGCGCGCCAGGCCGTCCGACCTTCCCCTCCAGCCGTGACAAGAGACATGCCGACGCGACGCCCCAATGTGTTGTTCATCTGCGCCGACCAGTGGCGGGCCGATTGCATTTCAGCGCTCGGCCATCCCAATGTGAAGACGCCCAATCTCGACGCGCTGGCGGCCGACGGGGTGCTGTTCCGCAATCATTTCGGCCAGTGCACGCCCTGCGGACCGTCGCGCACCAGCGTCCTGACCGGGCTTTACCTGATGAACCACCGCTCCGGCCGTAACGGCACGCCGCTCGATGCGCGGCACACCAACCTTGCGCTGGAAGCGCGCAAGGCGGGCTACGAGCCGACGCTGTTCGGCTACACCGACACCAGCATCGACCCGCGCGGAAAGGATCCGAACGATCCGGCGCTGACCGGCTACGACAAGGGCGTGATGCCGGGTTTCGTCACGCCGCTGCACCTGCCGGACGACATGGCACCCTGGGTCGCCGACCTCGCCGCCAAGGGCTACGACGTCAGGAACGGCCGCGACGACGCCTTCAAGCCGAAGACGCCCTTCGACAAGCCCGAGGATCGCGGTTTCCGCTTCATCCCGACCGTCTTTCCTGCCGCGCACAGCGAGACGGCGTTCCTGACCGACGCCTTTCTCAAATGGCTTTCGGTGCGAAGCGACAAGCCGTGGTTCGCGCATTTCGTGTTCTACCGGCCGCATCCGCCGCTGATCGCGCCCGAACCTTACAATCGCGCCGTGCATCCGAAGGACGTCGTGTTTCCGCAGCGTACGGCCACCGTGGAGGAAGAAAAGCGGCAGCATCCGCTGCTTGCCTACGAGCTCGACCGCATCAGCCAGCCGGGCCGCTACGATGAGCACAGCCCGCTCGATCCGGTGGCGGCAGACGACCTCGAAATCCGCCAGATGCGCGCGGCCTATTACGGGCTGGTGGCCGAAGTCGACCACCATCTCGGTCGCATCATCGAGCATCTCAAGGCAACCGGCGAATATGAGCGCACGCTCATCATCGTCACCAGCGACCATGCCGAGATGCTGGGCGAGCACTATGTCTGGGGCAAGGAAATCTATTTCGACCAGGCTTTTCGCCTGCCGCTGGTGATTCGCGATCCACGCCCGGATGCCGACGCCACGCGCGGCACCAGGGTCGAGGCCTTCACCGAGGCGGTGGATATCATGCCGACCATCCTCGACTGGGTCGGGCTCAAGGCGCCGCGCAGTTGCGACGGACGCTCGCTGGTGCCGTTCCTGCGTGGCGAGGCGCCGGAAGACTGGCGCGACGCGGTGTTCTTCGAGCACGACTTCCGTAACGTGAAGACGCAGGCCGCCGAGACGGCACTGGGCATTTCCTCCGACGAGTGCAGCTATGCGGTGATCCGGGACGGGCGCTACAAATACGTGCATTTCGCGGCCCTGCCGCCGCTTCTGTTCGACATGGTCGAAGACCCGCACGAAACCCGCAACCTGGCCGACCGGCCGGAGATGGCGGCGACCGTCCTGCATTATGCGCAACGGATGCTGAGCTGGCGGCTGAGCCATGCGGAGCGCACGCTGACCAACATGCAGCTTACCAAAGACGGCGTGTTTTCCCGGCCCTGATCTGGCTGGTTCCACCAGCGCGTCGCTGTGGCGCTGACCTCGGCGCGACGCCGGCTGTATCGTGGTTGCTTCCTCGACCCGATTGCAAAGAGAACACCGCGTGAGACTGGAAACGAGAACCGGCACCCTGGCCGACATCGACGGCAACTATGCCTGGCTGCGACTGGTCGTCTCCATGCTGTTCGGCACGCTGGGCGGCGTCGGCATGTGGGCGGTGGTGCTGGTGATCCCGACCGTGCAGGCCGAGTTCGGCGTCGACCGGGCGGATGCGTCGTTGCCCTATACGGCGGCGATGCTGGGCTTTGCCGTGGGCAACGTCATCGTCGGCCGCGCCATCGACCGGATCGGCTTCTGGATGCCCGCGCTGGGCACCGCGCTCGTGCTGGGAACGGGATTCATCCTGGCGGCGTCGACCACGTCGATCCTGCAGTTTTCCCTCGCCCACGGGTTGCTGATCGGCGTCGGCACCGCGTCGAGCTTCGGCCCGCTGATCGCCGACCTGTCGCACTGGTTCAACCGGCGGCGCGGCCTGGCGGTTTCTTGTGCCGCGACCGGCAGCTACCTGGCGGGCGTGTTGTGGCCGGCGGTCATACCCGGTGTGGTGGAGGCGCATGGCTGGCGTTTCGCCTATGTCGCGATCGGCATCGTCTGCTTCCTCGCCATGGCGCCGTTGACGCTGCTGCTGCGCCGCCAGCCGCCGCATGCCGCGCTTGCCGAAGGGCAGGGCGGCGGCCCTTCCCGGCCGCTGTCGTTGTCGCCGACGGCCTTACAAACCCTGCTGGTGATCTCGGGGTTGGGATGCTGCGTGGCGATGTCGATGCCGCAGGTGCACATCGTCGCCTATTGCCTCGACCTCGGCTACGGCATCGCGCGCGGGGCCGACATGCTGTCGATCATGATGGCGGCGGGGATCGTCAGCCGCATCGGTTCCGGCTTCATCGCCGACCGCATCGGCGGGGTGAGGACACTGCTCATCGGCGCCGTGCTGCAATGCCTGGCGCTGTTCCTCTACATCCCGTTCAACGGGCTGGCCTCGCTTTACGTCGTGTCGCTGGTGTTCGGCCTGTCGCAGGGCGGCATCGTGCCCTGCTATGCGGTGATCGTGCGCGAGACCATGCCGGCGAAGGAGGCCGGCCAGCGGGTCGGCATCGTCATCATGGCGACGATCCTCGGCATGGCCATCGGCGGCTGGATGTCGGGCTGGATCTACGACCTGACCGGTTCCTACGCCGCCGCCTTCCTCAACGGCATCGGCTGGAACTTCCTGACCATTTCGGTGGCGCTGTTCCTGCTGTGGTCGGCCCGCCGCGCTTCCTACGCCGGGCCGTGACCGTGGGTGCGCCGAACGGTCAGCGCTTGCCGTAGATCTGGTCGAGCAGGGCGCCTTCGGCGAAATGCTCCTTCTGGACCTTTTCCCAGCCGCCAAACACGTCTTCGACGGTGACGAGGCGGACCGGCGGGAACTTGTCCTTGAATTCAGCCGCGACCTTTTCGTCACGCACGCGCAGGCTGTATTCCGCCTCGATCTTCTGGCCTTCCGGCGTGTAGAGGAATTCGAGGTAGCTCTTGGCGAGCTCGCGGCTGCCGTTTTCATCGGCCACCTTGTCGACGATGGCGACCGGGAACTCCGCCAGCAGGCTGATCGAGGGGGTCACCGTCTCGTATTTGTCGGTGCCGTATTCCTTGGCAATGCCCTGCGTTTCGGATTCGAAGGTGATCAGCACGTCGCCGATGCCGCGCTCGGCGAAGGTGGTGGTGGAGGCGCGGCCGCCCGTGTCGAACACCGGCACGTGCGAGAATATCTTGCCGACGAACTCCTTCACCTTTTCGGCGTCGCCGCCGAACTTTTCCAGCCCGTAGGCATAGGCGGCCAGGTAGGTGTAGCGCGCATTGCCGGAGGTCTTGGGGTTGGGGAAGACGATCTGCACGTCGTCACGGGCGAGGTCGTCCCAGTCCTTGATGTTCTTGGGGTTGCCGGCGCGCACCAGGAAGGACGGCAGCGAGTAGAACGGCGAGGCATTGTCCGGGAAACTCTTTTGCCAGTCGGCGGAGACATAGCCGTTCTTGACCAGGAAATCGATGTCGGGGACCTGGTTGAAGGTGACGACATCGGCGGCGAGCCCCTCGACGATGGCGCGGGCCTGCTTCGAGGTGCCGGCATGCGACTGGTCGATCGTGACGCCGGGATGTTCGGCCACATAAGCCTTGTTGATGGCGACGAAGAGTTCGCGCCCGACGTCGTAGGAGGCGTTGAGGAGCTTGTCGGCCGACCAAGCCGAGGCGGAGGACAGGATAAGACCCGCGACGGCGGTTGCGGCAAGCAAGAGGCGTTTCATGGAAAGGCTCCGGTTTCAGAATTGCCGGAACATATAGCCGCGGGCAGCCGCCGCCCGCGAGGCAAAGGGCGCTCAGGCGAGGCGCATTGTTGGAACGTATAGTTCGAATTTCCGATATTTGAGGTAAAATTTTCTGCGCCGGACCGGCTATTCGCTGGCGCCGGGGAAAACCTTCCAAAGGCGCGGTCGGAAAGCCACGCGGCTCTTCTGCGCCGCCGGATGGTCGACCGGAAGCTCGATCTCGACGCGCTGGCGCTGGCCGCCGACCTCCAGCTCCACGCGCCGCGTGCCGGCGACGCGGCGGCTGGCGGCGACCGTGCCGGCGATGCAGCCCGCGCATTCCTCCAGAAGGTCCACGTCGTGCGGGCGGAAGAACAGCGTCGCCTTGCCGGCGGGGACGCCCTGGGCCGACAGGCCGATGGGGCGGTCGGCGATCCACAACTGGCCGTCTTCGACCTTGACCTGCAGGGAACTGGACTCACCGATGAAGCCGTAGACGAAGGGCGAGTTGGGCGTGTCGTAGACGTCGTCGGCGGTGCCGACCTGCTCGATCTTGCCCTGGCTCATGACGACCACCCGGTCCGCCAACTCCAGCGCCTCCTCCTGGTCGTGGGTGACGAAAACCGTGGTGTGGCCGGTGGCGTCGTGGATTTCGCGCAGCCAGCGGCGCAGTTCGCGCCGCACCTGGGCGTCGAGCGCGCCGAACGGCTCGTCGAGCAGCAGCACCTTGGGTTCGATGGCCATGGCGCGGGCCAGCGCCACGCGCTGGCGCTGGCCGCCGGAAAGCTGCGCCGGATAGCGCTTTTCCAGCCCCGACAGTTGCACGAGGTCGAGCAGCTTGGAGGCGCGGCGGCGTATTTCGCCGGCCGAAGGGCGTGTCGCGCCGGGGCGCACCTTGAGGCCGAAGCCGACATTGTCGGCGACCGTCATGTGCTTGAACAGCGCGTAGTGCTGGAAGACGAACCCGACATTGCGCTCGCGGATGCTGCGTTCCGAGGCGTCTTCCTCGCCGAAGAAGATCTTTCCGGCGGTCGGCTGCTCGAGACCGGCGATCAGGCGCAGCAGCGTCGTCTTGCCGGAACCGGACGGCCCCAGAAGCGCGATCAGTTCGCCCGAACGGATGTCGAGCGAGACATCGTGCAGGGCGGCGAAAGTGTCGAATTCCTTGCGCACATTGGCGACGCGAACATCCATGGTGATGCCTTTCAATGTCCGCGCGTTGCGGCGATTTCGGCGCCGTAGCGCATTTCAAGCAGGGTTTTGAGCGCGAGCGTGACCAGCGCCAGGCCGGCCAGCAGCGAGGCGACGGCAAAGGCGCCGGCGGCGTTGTAGTCGTTGTAGAGGATCTCGACGTGCAGCGGCATGGTGTTGGTCTGGCCGCGGATATGGCCCGACACCACCGACACCGCGCCGAACTCGCCCATGGCGCGCGCGTTGCACAGAAGCACGCCGTAGAGCAGGCCCCATTTGATGTTGGGCAGGGTGACGTACCAGAAGGTCTGCCAGCCGTTGGCGCCGAGCGAGATCGCCGCTTCCTCGTCCTTGGTGCCCTGTTCCTGCATCAGCGGGATCAGTTCGCGGGCGACGAAGGGGAAGGTGACGAAGACGGTGGCCAGCACGATGCCCGGCACGGCGAACAGGATGGTGATGCCGTGCGCCTTCAGCCACGGGCCGAGCAGGCTCTGCGCGCCGAACAACAGCACATAGACGAGGCCGGAAATGACCGGCGAGACCGAAAACGGCAGGTCCACCAGCGTGGTCAGGAAGGCCTTGCCCTTGAATTCGAACTTGGCGATGGCCCAGGCCATGGCGACGCCGAAGACGAGGTTGAGCGGCACGGCGATGGCGGCGACGATGAGGGTGAGGCGGATGGCCGAGACGGAATCGGGCTCGGCCAGCGTCGACAGGAAGAACTCTACGCCCCTGCCGAACGCCTGGACGAACACCAGCACCAGCGGCAAGACCAGGAACAGGCCGAGGAAGACGAAGGCAATCGCCATCAGCACGTAGCGCACCAGCCTCGTCTCGGTGATGCCCGAGGCTTCCTGATGTGCCGCATCGGCGGCGAAGAGGGCGGGGTCAGCCATAGCGCTTGCGGCTCCAGGACTGGATCAGGTTGATGACGAGCAGCATGGCGAATGAGATCACCAGCATGATCGCGGCGATGGCGGTTGCGGCCGGATAGTTGAACTCCTCCAGCCGTATGATGATCAGGAGCGGCGTGATCTCCGAGATATTGGGCAGGTTGCCGGCAATGAAGATGACGGAACCGTATTCGCCGACGCCGCGCGCGAAAGCGAGCGCGAAGCCGGTCAGGATGGCGGGCGTGAGCCCCGGCGCCAGCACGCGGGTAATGGTCTGGAGGCGGGTCGCGCCGAGCGTGGCGGCGGCTTCCTCCACCTCCTTGTCGATTTCCTCCATGATCGGCTGCACGGTGCGCACCACGAAGGGCAGGCCGATGAAGATCAGCGCGATCACGATGCCGAGCGGCGTATAGGCGACCTTGATGCCGAGCGCCGACAGCGGGGCGCCCAGCCAGCCGTTCGGCGCGTAAAGCGTCGTCAGCGAGATGCCGGCCACCGCCGTCGGCAGGGCGAACGGCAGGTCGACCATGGCGTCGATGACGCGGCGCCCCGGAAAGCGGTAGCGCACCAGCACCCAGGCGACGAGAGTGCCGAACACGACATTGACGAGGGCTGCGATCACTGCCGTGCCGAAGCTGATCTTCAGCGAGTTCAGCGTGCGCCTGTCGCTGGCGATGGCCCAGAAATCGGTCCAGCCAAGGGCGGCCGAGCGCCATGCCAGCCCCGACAGGGGAATGAGGATGATGAGCGTGAGGTAGGCAAGCGAGAGGCCGAGCGTCAATCCGAAACCCGGAATGACGCTCGGCTTCCTGAACCGCCAACCCGCCTCTCTCGCGGGCATTATGGTCATGTCGTCCCTGTCGTGTCCCAATTCATGGTGCGGCTTATTGGGCCGGCTTATAGATTTGGTCGAATATACCACCGTCGCCGAAATGATAAGGCTGGGCCTTCTTCCAGCCGCCGAAAACCGGATCGTCGATGGTGATGAGCTTGATGTCCTTTTCCCAGGCAAGGTCGGCCGGATCGACGAGGTCGGGCTTATAGGGCCGGTAGTGGTTCCTGGCGATCAGCGTCTGCCCTTCCTTGGAATAGAGATAGCCGAGATAGGCTTCGGCCACCTTGCGCGTGCCATGGGCGTCGACATTGGCGTCGACCACGGCGACCGGCGGTTCGGCGAGGATCGAGGAGGACGGATAGACGATGTCGAAATTGCCGGCACCGAACTCGTCGAAGGCAAGGAAAGCCTCGTTTTCCCAGGCCAGCAGCACGTCGCCCAGCCCCTTCTGGGCGAAGGTCACGGTCGAGCCGCGTGCGCCGGTATCCAGCACCGGCACGTTGGCGTAGAGCTTGCCGATGAACTGCTTGGTCTTTTCCTCGTCGCCACCGTCCTGGGCGTTGGCGAAAGCCCAGGCGGCCAGGTAGTTCCAGCGTGCGCCGCCGGAAGTCTTCGGGTTGGGGGTGACGACCTGCACGCCGTCCTTGACCAGGTCGTCCCAGTCCTTGATGCCCTTCGGGTTGCCCTTGCGGACTAGGAAGACGATGGTCGAGGTATAGGGCGCGGAATTGTTCTCGAACTTCTTGCGCCAGTCGGGCGAAATGGTCTTCGCCTTTTCCACGATGGCGTTGATGTCGCTTTCGAGGGCCAGCGTGACGACATCGGCGGCCAGGCCGTCGATCACGGACCGCGCCTGCGCGCCGGAGCCGCCATGCGACTGCTGGATGGTCACCGTTTCGCCGGTTTCGGCCTTCCAATAGGCGGCAAACGCCTCGTCATAGACCTTGTAGAGTTCGCGCGTCGGATCATAGGAAACGTTCAGGATGGTGGTGTCGGCGAAGGCGAAACCCAGTGTGCCAAACTGGACGGAAGAGGCGATCAATGCGGCAAGCAGCGTCTTGAAATGAGGGTGGGTCATTTTCGGACTCCGTTTGGTGACGGCGTAAATGTACTGGTTAGATAGTAATTGAATGCGTGCGCTCGTTGCGTTTTCGCCAGTCTTTCGGCAAATTTTCCGGCGCTTTCGCCGTTTTCGGGGAAAATTTTGCTCGCAGGCCGGCGTGCGGCCGGGGCGGCTCCATGGCTTTCGGAAGGGCGCCGAGCGCGTGTGCGCCTATTCCACGAACACTTTCACGCTCGCCGCGCGGCCGGCGGCGTCGATGACCGTCAGCGTCGAATAGCCGGCGCCGTCGGGCTGCCAGGTCGCTGTGCGGCGGCGGTCGGTGCCGGCAAGCGGCTTGCCGTTGGCGAGCCAGCGGAAGGGCGCGCGCCCGCCCTGCAGCTTCAGCACCAGCGGCGTCGCGGCGTCCGCCGTTACCCCGAGATCGACATGCGCGCCTTCGGGCGGAAAGACGATGCGCGGAGGCGGCTCGGTGGGGCCGGAGGAGGCGAGCCGCTCGGTGCCGAAACGGGCCTGCGTGACGGGCAATTCGCCGCGCCCGGGGTTGAACACGCCGGCAGGGCGCGGCGGCAGCGGCACGGCCGCGAGGCCGGAGCGGCTGAAGCCCTCGAACAGGATCGGCGCGGCGGAGACATAGCCGGAGAGGCCTGGCACCGCGCCGGCATCG
Source organism: Aquamicrobium soli (assembly GCF_042646345.1). NCBI lineage: Bacteria > Pseudomonadati > Pseudomonadota > Alphaproteobacteria > Hyphomicrobiales > Phyllobacteriaceae > Aquamicrobium > Aquamicrobium soli. The sequence goes on from NZ_JBHRTK010000022.1 coordinate 115,208, forward strand.
GCGCGCCCGACCCATACGCCCAGCACATAGCGGCCGTCGAAGCCGACCGACCAGGCGTCGCGGTAGCCGTAGGAGGTGCCGGTCTTGTAGGCGATGGCGCGGGGCAGCGCGCCCTCCGGGGGCCGGACGCCGGACAGGATATCGGCGATCTGCCAGGTGGCGGCGGCGGTGAGGATGGTGGCGGCGGGAGCGGCGGCCGCTGCCGCTGCCGTCTCCGTGCCGTCGCGCAGCGAGCGCGCCTTCCCGCCATTGGCGAGCCCGGTGTAAAGCTGGACGAGGTCGCGCAGCGTGGTGCCGACGCCGCCGAGGCCGATCGCCAGCCCCGGCGCTTCGTTTACGGGAAGCACCGGGCTGACGCCGGCCTGGCGGAAGCGCGCCATCAGTCGGGCCGGGCCGACCGCGTCGAGCAGGCGGATGGCGGGCACGTTGAGCGACAGTTGCAGCGCCTGCCGGATTGACACATCTCCCTGATAGGCCATGTCGAAGTTCTTCGGCCGGTAGCCGGAGAAATCGGCCGGGCTGTCTTCGATCAACGTCTGCTGCGCGACGAGGCCCTGCTCGAAGGCGAGCCCGTAGATGAACGGCTTCAAAGTCGAGCCGGGCGAGCGCAGCACCCTGGTCATGTCGATCCAGCCAGAGCGGCTGGCGTCGAAATAATTGGCGGAACCGACTTCGCCCAGAATGTCGCCGGTGCGCGAATCGGCCAGCATCATGGCGACGGACAGTTTCGGGCCGAGCCTCCTGGCGGCGCTTCTCGCCACCGCTTCCAGCCCTTGCTGCACGGTTTTGCGGATGGTGAGTTGCGGCGAGGGTCCGTCGCCCGCCTTGCGCAGCGCGGCATAGGCGAGGTGCGGCGCAAGTGCGGGCAGGGCGTGCCGCGTTGCCGGCACCGCGTCGATGGCGGCGCGGGCGGCTTCGCGCTGCTCGAGTTTTCCGGCGGCGACCATGCGCGCAAGCACCCGGTCGCGGGCGGCCTGTGCCGCTACCGGATTGCGGTCCGGCCGGCGTTTCTCCGGCAGTTGCGGCAGGGCGACGAGCAGGGCCGATTCCGCCACGCTCAGCCGTTTCGGTTCCTTGCCGAACCAGGCGAGCGAGGCGGCGCGTACGCCTTCGAGATTGCCGCCATAGGGGGCGAGCGTTAGGTAGCGTTCGAGAATCTCGCGCTTGGAAAGCCGCCGCTCGATCTGGAGCGCGCGCAAGACCTGCCGGACCTTCGCGGCGAGACTGCGGCTTTCGCGCGGCTCGATCAGGCGGGCGAGCTGCATCGACAGCGTAGAGCCGCCGGAAACGATGTGCCCGCTGGTGGCGAACTGCAGCGCGGCACGGCCGATCGCCAGGAAATCGATGCCCCGGTGGTCCCAGAAACGCTTGTCCTCGTAGGTGACCAGCATGTCGAGGAACGGCTTGTCTATCTGGTCGAGGTCGGTCGCGAGCCGCCAGTAGCCGTCCGGCGTGGCGAAGGCGCGCAGGAGTTGGCCGTCACGGTCGAGCACTTCGGCCGAGACGGCGAGTTTTTCGGGAAGCGGCGGCGGAAAGGCGCGGTCGAGTTGCCAGAGAACGAGCGCGCCGAGGACGAGGCAGGCAACGCCGGCGGCCGCGCCGATGGTGAACTTGCGCAGGCGGGTCATGAGGGGGCACTGCCGGCAGTCGGGTGGCCGTCCCCCTCATCCGGCCGCTTTGCGTCCACCTTCTCCCCGCCGGGGAGAAGGGAGGGTTGCCGCTGCGGCCGACGTTTCCCTCTCCCCCACGGGGAGAGGTCGCCCGAGCGAAGCGGAGGGCGGGTGAGGGGGCTGAGCCAGAGCATGAACATGAACATGAACCTCTACTGCGCCTTCACCTCCATCATGCCGGTGGCAGTGCGGGCGGAAAACTGCGGGCGGTACATGTCTTCCACCACCGCGGCCGGGTGGGCGTAGACGCCGGGCGTCACCGCGCGCACGACATAGGCCAGCGTGATCGAACGATTGCTGCCGCCCTCGCCCGGGTTGAAGGCGGCGACGAAGCGGTCGTCGCGGAATTCCAAATGCGCCGCCTCGGTCTGGCCGAGCCACGAGAAATTCGACAGCTGCGCGCTGGAAACCAGGTTCGGATTGTCGATCTCGAAGCCGGCCGGCAGCAGGTCGGTTACCAGCAGGCGCGACGGCCAGCTGTTCAGTTCGTCGATCCTGAGCACCACGACATAGCGCTCGTTCTGCGCCGCCTCGGTGACGTTGGCCTCGTTGCCGTCCAGCGTGTAATAGGTCCGCTCGATGGTAAAACCGTCGCCGCCAGCCGGCAGCGGCTGGGCCGGGGCGGCGATGGTGGTGACCACCGCCTGCAGGTCGGTCCCGCCGGTATTGGCGATGGTCAGCGGCTCGCCGGCGATGTCGCTGCCGTTGAACTCGGCCGAGTAGGCGCCGGCGTGGACTTCTCCGTTGACGGTGAGGGCAATCGAGTCGTTGCCGGCCTTCAGCGCCCGCGCCGCGAGCAGCATCCAGGCCTGGTCCTGCGTGCTGGTCCAGCGCGTGTTGGCGCGCTCCTTCGTCACCAGCTTGACCAGTTGCGGGACGATCGCCGGCACCGGCTTGGTTTCGGCCGCCAGCGACAGCATGGCCGCCCCGTCGCGCAGCGCCGAGCCGTAGTCGGAGCGATACCAGTCGTATTCGCCCACCGCCTCGGCCTGCCGCAGGGCGGCAGCGAAGGTCGCCTGCGAGCGCTGCGCGTCGCCGTAGAGCGCAAGGGCCGCCCCCAGTTGCGCCACCGCCATCGGACTGGAGAATTCCTCGAGCCGGGTATCGGCGTAATAGCGCAGGTCGCCCACCGATGCCTTCTTGTTGCGGGCCAGCACATAGAGCGCATAGGCCATGGCGCTGCCGCGGCTTTTCACGTCCTGGTCATAGCCGAGCGCGTTCTGGAGATTGGCGAGCGCCTGGGTCATGGCGCTTTCGGGCACGTCGTATTTCTGTTCGCGCGCCCGCGTCAGGAAGTCGGTGACATAGGCGTCGAGCCACAGGTCGCCTTCGCCCGGTCCCCACAGGCCGAAGCCGCCGCTGGAGCCCTGGTTGTTCAGCACCTTGTAGACCGCGTCCTGGATGCGCTTGGCGAGGTCGGCGTCCTCGGCCATGCCGACGCCGGCCGCCATCTCGTTGAGGTAGAGAAGGGGCAGGGCGCGGCTGGTCGTCTGCTCCGAGCAGCCATAGGGATAGCGGTCGAGCGCCATCAAGAGCGAGGGCACGTCGAAGGCGGCCGCCTGCGAGACGCCGACACTGACGGATGCGCCGTCGAGCAGGCTTTCGGCAAGGAGCTGGCGGTCGATGCGCAGCGCGCCGCCATGGGCCTTGAGGTCGGCGACCATGCGGGTGGTGACCGGCAACTGCGCCGGCCGGATCGGCAGGGACAGCTTCCGCTCGACGCTGACGCCGCTGTCGTTGGCGAGTTTGACGGTGATCGAGGTATCGCCTGCGGCCACGCCGATCAGCGGCACGGTGAAGGACTGCCGCTTGCCGCCGGCGAGCGCCAGCTTTTGCGGCACGCCGTCCTCGCCGACGGAAAGGCCGCCGGTGGATTTGATCGACACCGCATAGTCGCCGTCGGGCGCGTCGGTGTTGGCCACGTCGAGCCGCATCGTGGCCGCGTCGCCGGGCGCTAGGAAGCGCGGCAGGCCGGCGGTGATGACGACCGGATCGCGGATGATGACATCGGAAACGGCATGGCCGACCGCATCGCCGGTCCAGGCGACCGCCATGATGCGCGCCGTGCCGTTGAATTGCGGTATGTCGAAGGCGACACCGGCCTTGCCCTCGGCGTCGAGTTCGACGATGCCGGAGAAGAAGGCGACCAGCTTTTCGGTCGGCGGTTCGCCCTGCGCCTGCATGCTGGCGCCGTCGCCGCCGGTCCTGAGCTTGCCGGTGACGCCCAGCGAACCGTCGATCAGCAGGCCGTAGAGGTCGCGCAGTTCCATGCCCATCCGGCGCTGGCCGAAGAACCAGTTTTCCGGGTCCGGCGCCTTGTAGTTGGTGAGGTTGAGAATGCCGACATCGACGGCGGCGACCGTCACATAGGCCTTCTCGCCGGGCTTGACGCCGGAAACCGCGACCGGGATCGACAGCGGCTGGCGCGGCTCGGTCTTTTGCGGCGGCGATAGTTCTACCGAAAGCTTCTTGTCGGCCGGGTCGACCTGCAGCCACTTCACGCCGATCGCGCGGGTCGGCATGCGCGATTGCTGCGCATCGCCCGGCCGGAACAGGGTCGCGGTGACATAGGCGCCGGCGCCCCAATCGTCGCCGACCGGCAGGTCGATGGTGGCGCCCCCTTCCGGCACGGTGGCGGTGACGGTCTTCAGCAGCTTGTCGGCGCCGATGGCGACGAAAAGCTCGCCGGCAAAATGCGGCGAGACCTTCAGCCTGGCCACTTCACCGGCGGCATAGGAGTCCTTGTCGAGGGCAATTTCGAGCCCGTCCGGCGTTTCGGTCGAGGAGGCGCTGACATACCAGCCGGCATCGAATTCGTAGCTGGTGGCCGGGCCGTCCGGGTCGGCGGTTTCGATTTCCAGCCGGTAGCGGCCCCAGTCGACGGGCAGGGAGACGGTCGCTTCCCTGTCGGCGGCAAGATCGACCGTGCCAGTGGCGACGGACTTGGTGAACTCCACCGCCTCGTAGCGCCAGGAACCGCCGCTGCGGTACCATTGGTAATTGCGCTCGACCTTCACCAGCGACCACGACGTATCCTTCAGCGCGGCCCGGCTGCCATTTGCATCGACCGCGATCAGGCTGAACTTCGCGGTTCCGCCTTGCGGCACCTCGTCGCCGGAAAAGTCGGGGCGGATGCCGATCATGTCGCCCTGCGGGCGGATGCCGATGTCGAGCGAGCGTTCGACGGCGCGCCCGCCCGTCTCGCGCATGCGTATGGTGACCTTGGCGTTGACCAGCCGGGTCGTTGCCGGAAGCTGGTCGGCCGCGACGGGAAAGCTTGCCTTGCCGTCGTCGCCGGTGAGCGGCAGGTCGGCGAAGGGCGTTACCTGCGCCTCGGTCGCCTGCTCGTCGGCGAGGCCGAAGGAAAAGCCCTTGAAGCGGTCCCAGGAGCGGGTCGTGGAAAGCGTCAGTTCGCCTTCGAGCGCCAGCCCGGCGGCCGGTGCGCCGTAGAGGAAGCGGCCGTCGACGCCGACCGTGGCGGTTTCGCCCTGCGCTATCTCCTTCTTGTCGGAGGACAGATCGAACTCGATGCGGTCGGGCACGAAGTCGTCGACCAGGAACATCTGGCTGGCCACCGCCGGCTGCTTGGGGTCGGTGTGCAGCGCCACCGTCCAGGTGCCGCGCATGGCGTTGGCGGGCAGTTCCAGGTCGACGGCATGGCCGCCGGCGGCAACGCCGTCGCTGACGATGCGGCGATCCTCGACGCCGTCGGGGCGGGTGAAGATGAAGGTAAGCGGCAGCTTCTCCACCGCCCTGGCGGCGTCGTCGCGCGCCAATGCCGAGACATGCACCGTCTCGCCGACGCGGTAGATGCCGCGCTCGGTCCACGCATAGACGTCGAGCGCGCCGGGGGCGGCGCGGCCTTCCACGCCACGGTCGGAAAGGTCGAAGCCGGCGCGGCTCATATCGAGGAAGACGAAATCCTGGTCGCCGTTCTTCGCCATCAGCACCGCCGGCACCTGTCCGCCTTCGCCACGGGTCAGGCCGGGATTGAAGGTGACGCGGCCTTCGGCATCGGTCGTCGCGGTGCCGAGGATTTCGTTGTTCTTGGCGAGCAGCGTCAGTTCGGCGCCGGCAATCGGCCTGGCGGTGGCGAGCGAGCGGGCAAAGACGTTAAGGCCGTCCTCGCCGGTATAGGTGGTGAGCCCGATGTCGGAAACGACGAACCACTGCGTGGCGCGCGATTCGTAGGTCTCGCTGCGGTCGTTGAGCGGTTGCGCGGTCAGCACGTAGACGCCTGGCTTGCGCACCGGCAGCGCCTCGTCCACCGGGAAAGCGGTGGTGACTTCCTTGTTCAACTCGCCGGCGATCGCCATCTCGCCTTCCCACACCGGCGCGCCCAGCTGGTCCCCGATGGAATCGATGTCGTAGCCGTCGAGCTGGCGCAGGAACTGGTAGCCGGACAGAAGCTGCGCCAACGCGCGGTCGCCGATGCGGAAGAGCTTTAGTTGGGCGGCGTCCATGTTGACGCTGACCAGTGGGATGCCGCGCCGCGTGCCGGCCGGCAGGACGAAGCTGTCGCCGGTGAAGCGGGCGGAAGGAGCGCGGTCCTGCACGTAGATGGACAGCACGGTGGGAGCGGCGATGACCTCGCCGATGGCCGCCGGCAGGCCGGCGCGGAAGGCGACGCTGTAGTGCTTGCCGTGTTCCAGCCCCTCGACGCAGATCTGCTTGTCCTTGGCCTCGATGCCCTTGGGCGGGCCGCCGTCGACCGTGACGAACTGGGCGTAGTCGACGCCGTTCCTGACCAGTTCCTCGGAAAACTGGGCGCAGATGCGCGGCGCGCTGGTGTCGGCATCGACCGAATGGTCGACGATGCGGAAGCCCTTGCGCGCCTTGAGGTCGTTATAGGCGGAAAGTACGGCGGGCGAGTTCACCAGCGCCAGGCTCGCCTCATAGGCCTGCAGGGCAGGGCGGTAGAGGTCGCGCTTGTCCAAGCCCGCCGCCAGTACGGCGAGCGCATCGGCACGAGTCCTGGCGGTGCGCAACAGCTTGTAGGCGTTGAAGGCGGCGGAAGTGGCGTTGGCCTGCAGCGTCGAGGCTTCCGTGCCGCCGTTGGGCGCGACGGCCAGCATCTCGCGCGCCAGCTCCAGCCAGGTCGCGCCATCGTCCGGCATAAGCGAGGCGATCCCCTCGTATTTGAGCATGGCGTTGCGGTGGTCGCCGGCCTGTGCCGACTGCTCGGCGGCCTCGCGTAGCGTGCCCAGGCCCTCCTCGGGCTTGTCGTAGCCGGGGCCGGTCAGCGCGTTGCGGTATTGCTGGGCCTGGTCGGCCATCCACGCAGGAAAGAAGGACAGCGGCGGCGGCGCGCCGATGTCGGCATCGCCGTCGAGCGCGACGACCTTGCCGGCGGTGGCGCCGTTGAACGGTTTCAACCCGTTGTAATCGGATTTGAGGAAGCACCACTTCGCCTTGTTGTTATAGGTGAAGGCGCGGCAGGCGGAATCGCCGAGGCATTCGGCCTCGCACTGGTCGAGCGTCACGTTCTGCGTGGAGCGCAGGTCGAAGCCGAAATAGTCGGCGTCCTGCGTGGTGACGATGCGCCGGCCCTCGGCGGCATGGGCCGCGCCGGCTAACGCAAGCAGGAGAAGGGCAAGGATCGAGAGACCGCGGATGGCGCGCGTTGTCATGACTTCCCTCCAGTGGTTGCCCTGCATGTTCAGGCTCCGGCCCTTGTTGTCAACCTGCGTGCGAGCAGGCCTCGATCGGCCACGGTTTCCAGCGCCGTGCCCGGCCGGTATGCTCGGCGAGTCACGTATTCTTGCAGCGCTGCAAGAAGGTGTGAATTCCAACCTCCGGCACTTTCCGACAAGTGGAATGTCACTGCTTTACGAGGACTTCAGACTTTCAATGCAATTTTAGGTTTTGCCGCTAAGGTTGGCTGGATGCAGGTGAAGGACGGGCAGATGAGCGAAAGCGGGGCGCATGCGCGCCGGCTTTCGCACGCGCTGTTGTCCGCCCTGCTCGGATCGACGCTGATCGCCACGGCGAGCAGGCCGGCGGCGGCCTTCGAGATTTTCGGAATCAAGTTGTGGAACTCGGCGGCCGACAAGGAAGACGCCGAGATCGTCAATCCGCTCCGCTATTCGGCGACCATCGAGGCGCCGGAGGCCGACCAGGATCTGCAGAAGGCGCTGGAGAACGCCTCCGGCCTCAAGGGCGGCGAGGACCGTCCGGTGTCGGGTTCGCTCGGCCTGATGACCAAGGCGCGCGGCGACCGCGAGCAACTGGTCGCGGCCCTTTATGCCAATGCCTATTATGAAGGCGTGGTCGATATCGCCATTGCCGGCAAGTCGCTGGATGATCTGCCGCCGGACGCCGAGTTCAACGGGCAGCAGCCGATCCCGGTGGTGGTGACGGTCCGCCCCGGTCCGAAATTCGTGCTGGGCAACATCCGGCTCGAGGGCGATGCCGCCGGCCTGATGGGCGCGGATTATGGCCTGATCGCCGGTGGCGACGCCAGTTCCGTCGCCGTGCTCAAGGCCGAGGCGAGGATCGTGCGGGCGCTGAAGGAAGAAGGCCGGCCGCTGGCCAAGGTCACCGACCGCGAGATTGTCGCCGACCACGCCACCTCGACGCTGGACGTGACGCTGACGCTCGCCGCCGGCCCTGTCGCCGGCTATGGCGAGACGACGGTCGAGGGCACCGAGGCGGTGGACCGCGACTTCACCGCCTACATGGCGGGCCTGAAGCCGGGCAGGCGCTACTCGCCCGAGGAAATGGACGAGGCGCGCGAGCGGCTGCTGGCGCTGGAAGTGTTTTCGAGCGTCACGCTCAAGGAAGCCGATCACCTCGACACGGCCGGAAATATTCCGATCGGCGTGCAGGTGAGCGAGCGCAAGTTCCGCTATTTCGGCATCGGCGGCACCGTCTCCAATACCGACGGGCTCGGCATCGAGGGGTATTGGGGCCACCGCAACCTGTTCGGCCGCGCCGAGAAGCTGCGCATCGACGGCTCCATCAGCGGCATCGGCTCGAACGCCATCGGCAAGTTGAACTACAATGCCGGTATCATGTTCGAGAAGCCGGGCGTGGTCGGGCCGGCGTCTAAATTTTTCGCCAACCTGAAGACCGTCTACGAACATCCGGACGCCTATGACCGTTTCTCGACCAAGGGCGGCGTCGGCCTCTCCTATGAACTGACGCCGCGCCAGACGGTGTCGGCGGAACTGTCGCTCGACTACTCGAAGATCACCGACGTTTTCGGCAAGCACGAGTACCTGATCGCCTCGGTGCCGCTGCAATATGTCTTCGACAACCGCGACGACAAGCTGAATCCGACCAAGGGGTTCCGGGCGTTGGCTTATGTGGAGCCGAGCTACGATCTCCTGCACGGGGCGACCTTCGTCAAGCTGAAGGGCGAGGGCTCGGCCTACCGGGCGCTGGACAGCGCCGGAAAGTTCGTCGCGGCCGGGCGGGTGGGGCTCGGCTCCATCATCGGCGCGTCGTTGGAGGATGTTCCGGCCGACCGGCGCTTCTATGCCGGCGGCGGCGGCTCGGTGCGCGGCTATGCCTACCAGGGCGTCGGCCCCAAGGGACCGGACGACAAGCCGATTGGCGGGCTTTCCTGGTTCGAAACCTCGGTCGAAATGCGCTATCAGGTGACGGAAACCATCGGCATCGTGCCCTTCGTCGATGCCGGCACGGTTTCGGAGAAGCGGTTCCCGGATTTTGCCGACCTGAAGGTAGGCGCGGGCGTCGGCCTGCGCTACATCACGCCGTTCGGGCCGCTGCGAGTCGATGCTGCGGTGCCGCTCAACCGTGGTCCGGGAGACCCCCGTTTTGGTATCTATGCCGGCATCGGCCAGGCGTTCTGACGGCATGACGATCGTAAAGCGCATCGGGCGCATTCTGTTCTATGGCGTGGTGCTGGTCCTGTTCGCGGCTGCCGGCGCGCTCATCGTGCTGACCAAGACCGAGCGCGGCCGCGAGAATCTCGCCGGTCTCGTCTCGACGCTGGGCTCGTCCGAGTCGAGCAAGGTCAAGGTCGGCGGCATCGACGGGATATGGGGCGGCAACCTCACGGTCGACCACGTCGTGCTCGAGGACAGGCAGGGGCCATGGCTGGTGCTGCGCGAGGTGGCCGTCGACTGGTCGCCGCTGGCGCTGCTGTCGAAGCGCTTCAGCGCCGAGCGTGTTGCCATCGGGCGCATCGAACTGGCGCGGCTGCCGGTTGCCGACCCGGATGCGAAGCCGAAGAACAGCGAGGGCACGACGACGCTTCCGCTATCGGTCGATATCGACCGGATCGACCTGCCGCAGATCGCGCTCGGCCCGGCGCTGGCCGGGGCGGGCGTCGCCGAGCTTGCGGCCAAGGCTTCGGTCCACGCCAAGGCCTCCCCGCTGGACATCGAGACGGTGCTCACCGTCGCCCGCAACGACGGCAGGGCCGGCAGCGTCGATGCGACGGTCAATTTCGCGCCCGCCGACAACCGGCTCGATCTCGACGTCAAGGCGTCGGAGCCGGCGGGCGGCGTCATCGCCAACTTTTTGAAGCTGCCGGATACGCCGCCGGTCGACATCACGCTCACGGGCAGCGGCCCGCTGGCCGACTGGAGCGGCAAGGGCACCTTCGCGGTGGACGGCAAGGTCGTCACGCAACTGGCGGCGCGCCACCAGTTGACCGACAAGGGCAACCGCATCGAAGCCAGCGGCAGCGGCGATTTTGCGCGCTTCGTGCCGGCAAGGGTGAAGCCGCTGCTTGCCGGCACGGTGACCTTCGACCTCGCCGGAACCGCGACCGAGACCGGCGGCGTGGAAATCGAGCGGGCGCAGGTGGACAGCGACGCGCTGCGCGGCACCGCCACCGGCACCGTCAATCCGCAGGGCGCGAGCGACTTCGCGCTGGAGTTCAAGTCGGCCGGGCCGACGCTGCCGCTGTCGCTGGGTAGCGAGGAAAGCCCGATCGACCTCGAGCTGAGGTCGGCGTCGCTGCGTGCCTTCGGCGAGGGCCGGGCGCCGGCGGTGGATATCGCCGCCTCGCTCGCCAAGGTTTCCACCAATGTCACCAAGGTCGACAACATCCAGCTGGCGCTGCATTCCGACGCCTTCGACATCGAAAGCCGCAGCGGCCCGATCTCGGGCGAGGTGAGCGCCGACAGGCTGGGGCTGGACAATCCGACCGTCGCGCCGCTGATCGCCGGCCGCATCGTCGCCAAGGTCGCGGGCGACCTTACCAAGGACACGATCACGGTCGGCAGCGGCTCTATCACCAGCGATGCGCTGAAGGGAGGCTTCGACGGCAAGGTCTCGCTGGCCGACGGCTCCATCGAACTCAACGTCAAAGCCGATGCCGCTTCGGCTGCGCTGCCGGCCGCCGCACGGCCGGTGCTCGGCGAGCGCACCGTGCTGTCGGTCTCGCTCAAGCGCGACAGCAACGGCAATGTCACGGCCGAGGGGCTGGACCTCGCCGGCGGCGCGCTGTCGGCCAAGGGCAGCGGCAGCTTCATCGACGGGCAGATCAGCGCCGACCTGAAGGGCGGGGTAACGGATGTCTCGCTGCTGTCGAAGGACGCCAAGGGGGCGATCGGTTTCGCGCTGTCGGCAAAAGGAGCCCCGGCGATGCCGGACGTGGCGCTTTCGCTGGGCAGCGACAAGCTCGTCGTGGCCGGGCGCGACATCACCGGGCTGAAACTTTCCGCCGAAGGCAAGGCCGACATGGCCAACCCCGCCGCCAAGCTGACGCTGGCCGGCGACGTTGCCGGGCAGGCGCTTTCGGGCGGCGCAGAGCTCGCGACCAGCGAAGGCCAGCGCTCGATTAAGGGCCTGTCGCTGGCGCTCGGCCAGAACAAGATCGCCGGCGACCTGCTGCTGGACGACGCCTTTACCCCGGAGGGGACGATTTCTATCGACCTGCCGGACATCGGGCCGCTGGCGGCCCTGGCGCTGGAGAAAGCCGAAGGCGACGTGAAGGGCACGATCCGTTTTTCCAAGAAGGACGGCACGCCCGATGTCGCGCTCGACGTCGCGACGGCAATGCTCAGGCGCGGCGATCTTTCGGCGAAGAACGTTTCCATCAATGCGCTGGTCGCCGACTATCTCAAGGCGCCGGTCATCTCCGGCATGATCAAGGCCGATGGCGTCAATTCGGGCGGCACGGTCGTCAGCGGCATCGCCATCGACCTCAAGCGCGAAGGCGAATGGACCGGCTTTTCCGGCGGCGCGACCGTCAAGGACATTCCGGCAAGCGCTGCCGGCCGGGTGAAGGTGGCGAACGGCACCACCACGGTGGAACTGGGCTCGGGGCAGGCGACCATGCGCGGCCTCAAGGCGACGATCGCGGCCCCGTCCACCATCACCATCGCCAACGGCATCACCACCATCGGCAAGCTGGTCATCGGCCTCGGCGGCGGCACGGCAACGGTTTCCGGCACAGCCGGGCAGACGCTCGGCATCGATGCGGTGCTGGCGAATGTGCCGCTGTCGCTGGCCAATGCGTTTTCGCCGGGCTTGCAGGCGGGCGGCACGGTGTCGGGCACCGCCAAGGTCACCGGGGCGGCGGCCGATCCGAAAGTCGCCTTCGACATCAAGGCGGCGGGTGTCGGGGTCGCGCAGACCCGCGACGCCGGCTTCGGCGGCATCGGCATTGCGGCCGACGGCAGCTTTGCCGGCAAGAAGCTCAGCTTCAAATCCAGCATCAGCGAGGGTTCCGGGCTGGCGCTGAAGGGCGGCGGCTCGGTGACGCTGGCCGGCACGCCCGACCTGGCGCTGGATTTTTCCGGCCCGGTGCCGTTTGCTTTCCTGTCGCGCAAGCTGGCGGAGCAGGGGCTGTCGCTGTCGGGCACCGCCAATGTCAATGTGCAGGTGCGCGGACCGGCCAGCAAGCCGGCGATCACCGGGACGGTCACGTCTTCCGGCGCGCGCTTCATCGACGCGGGCACCGGCATCGCCATCAACGACATCGCGCTCGATGTCGGCATGGCCGGCAACGTCGCGCGCATCAACCGGCTGACCGGCAAGCTGTCGACCGGCGGCACGCTGACCGTCGGCGGCACCGTCGGCCTGGACGCCGCGCAGGGCATGCCCGCCGATCTTTCGATCAAGCTCGCCGACGGTCGCTACACGGATGGCCGCGTCGTCACCGCCAACCTTGCCGGCGACCTGACGGTAAAGGGCCCGATCGCCTCGGCCCCGGTTGTGGCCGGCACGATCAATCTCGGCAGGACCGTGATCACCGTGCCGGAGAAGCTGCCGGGCTCGCTGTCGGCGCTCGGCGTCAAGCACAAGAACGCGCCGGCGGCGGTGCGCGAACAGGACCGGGCGCTGAAGCCGGCCGCGAGCAGCGGCGGCGGTGGCAGCGGCGGCCTTTCGCTCGACATAACGGTCAATGCGCCGAGCCAGATCTTCGTCCAGGGGCGAGGTGTCGACGCCGAACTCGGCGGCAACCTGCGCCTTACCGGCCCGACCTCGTCGCCGCAGGCCGTCGGCGCCTTCACGCTGAAGCGCGGGCGGCTCGAAATCCTCGGCAAGCGGCTGACCTTCACCGAAGGCACGCTGACCTTCTCCGGCTCGCTGGTGCCCTATATCAACCTCGTCGCGCAATCGAGCGCCAGCGACGCGACGGTGACGATCACCGTGTCCGGCGAGGCGACCGATCCCAAGTTCACCTTCTCCTCGGTGCCGTCTTTGCCGGAGGACGAGGTGCTGGCGCGGCTGATCTTCGGCCGTTCCATGTCCAACCTGTCGCCCCTGCAGATCGCGCAACTGGCGGAAGCGGCGGCGCAACTCGCCGGCGTCGGTGGTTCGACGTCGCTGCTGCAGAACCTCAGGAGCGCCATCGGCGTCGACGACCTGGACGTGACGACGGACGACCAGGGCGGCACCGCCGTTTCGGCCGGCAAGTACCTCAACGACCGCACTTACCTGTCGCTGCAGAAGGGCGAGAAGCCCGGTTCCGGCAAGGCGCGCATCGATCTCGACGTCGGCAAGGGCGTGAAGCTGCGCGGCGAGGCGTCGGAGACGGGCGAGGCCAAGGGCGGCATTTTCTACGAACGGGAATATTGAGGCGCCCGGCGGCGCCAGCCGCCGTCTTGTCCCCCGCGAATCTGCCAGATGGCGGAGCCCGCTCGGCGCCGGATGCGCGCGAAATCGTTAGCGAACGTGCGTTTCTAACAGATTTGCGCCAGAATTGTCGCATTCGCGCAAACCGTCGTCCCCACGACATTGCACATTTCACCACAAATTCCTGATCTCGCTTCTTTGACAACGGGGGCTGGATACGGAATGCTAACGGGCGAAAAGCCGAACAATGGGAGAGTGAGGAATGACCCTTTTCAAGAGCAACGGCGATCGTGTTCCGGCGGTTATCGAGAAACTGGCCGAAAGCGCGAAGGCGGGCGAAATGGACCGCCGCGAATTCCTGGCCATGGCGAGCGTCATGGGCGCTTCCACGGCGATGGCCTACGGCATGATCGGGCTGGCCGCGCCGACGCCGGCGCATGCCGAGGAAACCCCGGTCAAGGGCGGCGTGCTGCGCTGCGCCATGCCGGTCAAGGCGCAGAAGGACCCGCGCAGCTACGACTGGTCGGAACTGGCCAACTGCACGCGCACCTTCCTTGAGCCGCTGGTGAAGTACACGCCGCAATACACGTTCGAGCCGATGCTGCTCGAAAGCTGGGACGTGAACGACGACGCGACCGAATACACGCTGCATGTGCGCAAGGGCGTGACCTGGAACAACGGCGACGAGTTCAACGCCGACGACGTCATGTTCAACCTCATTCGCTGGTGCGACAAGTCGGCCGAGGGCAACTCGATGGCCGCTCGCATGGGCGGCATGGTCGACCAGAAGACCGGCAAGGCGGCCGAAGGCGCCATCACCAAGGTCGACGACTACACCATCAAGCTGAAGCTCCCTTCCTCCGATATCTCCATCATCCCGAATTTCGCCGACTATCCCGGCCTCGTCCTGCATCGTGACTTCGAAAAGAACGGCTCCGACATCGTCAAGAACCCGATCGGCACCGGCGCTTTCGAACTGGTTTCCTACGACGTCGGCTCCAAGGTCGTGGTCAAGCGGCGCGAGAACGGCAAGTGGTGGGGCGGCGAGGCCTATCTCGACGGCGTCGAGTTCATCGACTACGGCAACGACTTCAACGCCTATGTGAACGCCTTCGAATCGCGCGAAATCGATACCTGCCACCAGACGATGGCGGATTTCATCGACATTCTCGACGGCATGGGGCTGGTGAAATCGGAGTCCAAGACCGCTACGACGATCACCTGCCGCACGAACATCAACCACAAGCCCTACGACGACCAGAAGGTGCGTAACGCCTTGCAGATGGCGGTGGACAACGCCACCGTGCTGCAACTCGGCTACAACAATCTGGGTTCGGTGGCCGAGAACCACCATGTCAGCCCGATCCACCCCGAATATTACGAACTGCCGAAGAAGGGCCGCGACATCGAGGGCGCCAAGAAGCTCATGGAAGAAGCCGGCCAGATGAACTTCGAGCACGAGCTGATCACTGTGGACGAGGACTGGCACAAGAACACCGGCGATGCGATCGCCGCGCAGCTTCGCGAGGTTGGCTTCAAGGTCAAGCGCACCGTGCTTCCGGGCGCGACGTTCTGGAACGACTGGACGAAGTATCCGTATTCGACCACCAACTGGAACATGCGTCCGCTGGGCGTCCAGGTGCTGGCCCTCGGCTACACCTCCGGTGCCGCGTGGAACGAATCCGCCTATGCCAATCCGGAGTTCGACAAGAAGCTCAACGAAGCGCTGGCCATCGCCGACCCGGAAAAGCGCAAGGAAGTCATGAAGGACGTCGAGCAGATCCTGCAGGACTCCGGCGTCATCATCCAGCCGTTCTGGCTGTCGTTGTTCAATCACTCGACAAAGCAGGTGAAGAACAACCCGATGCATCCCACCATGGAAGACAATTACGAGCGGACCTGGATCGATCCGAACGCCTGATCGGTTGCCGCCGGCCGGGGACGGGGAGCCATGAGGCCACCCGTCCCCGGTGGTCTCATGAGCGTCGGGCCGAAAGACTGACTGCCCTATCCTGATACCCCGATGCTCACCCGGAACTGGCGGAGCGTTCCCGTGCGATCCAACCGTTGCATGGCGCTCTGGACTTTTGTTCGAGCACGATCTTTTCTGAAATCCGGTTCCCGTTTTTCGGGATCATGCTCTGACGACCAACCCAACGCCTCGAGGAGGGGCCCAGGTGATATCGTTCATAGCCCGGCGGCTGGCGACCATGGTCTTCACCATGATCTGCCTGACACTTGTCGTCTTCTATCTCGTCAATCTGGAACCCAACCTGAAGAAGCTCGCGCTGGCGCAGACCAACAGCCGCGCCACCCAGGCCGAAGTCGATAGCTGGCTGGTGCGCAACGGCTACCGCGAGCCGTTCCTGAAGCAATACGGGCAATGGATAGGCGTGTGGCCGAGCCAGCCCGGCCGCAACGAGGCGGGCGAGCCGCAACCGCGCTTCAACTACTGCGACGAATCCCTGGAGCCGAAGCTGTCGGGCGTGCTGCAAGGCAATTTCGGCTGCTCGACCAAGTTCAGGACGACGGTTGCCAAGAAACTGTTTCCGGCGCTGGAGGCGACCGGCATCCTGATGTTCTTCGTGCTCCTGGTGATGGTGCCGGTGTCGCTGCTGATTGGGATATTGGCCGGCATGCGGGAGGGCTCGCGCACCGACCGGGTACTATCGGTCGCCTCGATCGCGTCCACGGCGACGCCCGAATATGTCTCGGGCGTGATTTTCACGGTGATCTTCGCAAGTTGGCTCGGCTGGCTCAACGGCTCGGCGGCGAGCGCGACCTTCGACGGCATCACCTTCACCAATTTCACGCTGCCGGTGATCACGCTGGCGATCTACGGCATCGGCTATATCGCGCGCATGACGCGCGCCTCTATGGTCGAGGTGATGACGCAGCAATATATCCGCACTGCGCGCCTCAAGGGCCTCAGTTTCCCGACGGTCGTCATCAAGCACGCGCTGCGCAACGCGCTGATTGCGCCGTTCACCGTCATCATGCTGCAATTCCCGTGGCTGCTCACCGGCGTTGTCGTCGTCGAGGTGATGTTCCGCTACCAGGGGTTCGGCTACACGCTGGTGGAGGCCGCCGGCAACAACGACATCGACCTCTTGCTCGGCTGCTCGCTGGTGTCGGTGTTCATCGTCCTGATCACGCAACTCATCTCGGACGTGGGATATGCCTATCTCAACCCGCGCATCCGGGTTCAGTAGAGGGAAGAGGCGATGCAGACCACCTACCTCGATGCCTGGCAGATCGTCTTCAACGTCGTGGCGCGGTTCTGGCCGGTGTGGCTGGCGCTCGTCCTCGTGATGGGAGCGAGCTTCGCGACCCGGAAAAGGCTCGGCCTCTATGGCCAGTTGTACGACAGCGGCGTCGGCGTTGCCGGCGTCGGCATCTGCCTGTTCTGGCTGTTCACGGCGATCTTTTCCTCGACCATCGCGCCGTTCGACCCGCTGGGCCAGCTTCCGGTGATGAAGGATGCGCTGCCGGGCGCGGTCGAGCCGCAGTCGGGCCTCGCCTATCTGTTCGGCGGCGACAAGCTGGCCCGCGATATCTTTTCACGCATGGTCTACGGCAGCCAGATCGTGCTGATCATCGCGCCGGCCGCCACCGGCTTCGCGCTGATGGTGGGCATCACGCTCGGCCTGCCGGCCGGCTACTATGGCGGCAAGATCGATGCGGTGCTGTCGTTCCTGGCGAACCTCGTGCTGGCTTTCCCGGTCATCCTCTTGTTCTACCTGCTGGTCACGCCCGGGATCATGGAAACGCCCATTCCCTACGGCATGGCGGGCGTCTTCTTCCTGTTCCCGATCATCTTCTTCTGCGTCCTGTTCTGGACGCGCTACAAGAAGCGGCCGGACCGCATCTACTGGCTGATGGCGCTGACGCTGGTGCTTGGCGGCTGGGTCTATGCCGGGCTGGTGTTCAACGCCGATCCGCTTCACATCATCCGCATGTCGCCGAACCAGCTCAACATCTTCGTGGCGGTGGTGTTTGCCTCCTCGCCCGGCGTGTTCCGCATCGTGCGCGGCCTTACCATGGACATCAAGACGCGCGATTATGTGGCCGCGGCGCAGACACGCGGCGAGAGCCCCTGGTACATCATGCTGTGGGAAATCCTGCCCAACGCACGCGGGCCGCTGATCGTCGATGCCTGCCTGCGCATCGGCTACACCACGATCCTGCTCGGTACGCTGGGCTATTTCGGCCTCGGCCTGGCGCCGGAAAGCCCGGACTGGGGCACCGCCATCAAGGACGCCAGCCGGCTGTTGCGCCAGTTCATCCATCCGGCCCTGCCGCCGACGATCGCGCTGATGTCGTTCGTGCTGGGGCTGAACCTGCTCGCCGATGCGCTGCGTGAGCAGTCGATGAAGGACTGAGGAGTTTTCGCCATGAACGAAACCGTCAAAGCCGAAGCCACCGCGAACGCCCAGCCGATCATCGAGATCGAGAACCTGTCGATCTCGTTTTTCACCCGCAAGGGCGAGATCCCGGCGGTGATGGATTTTTCCTGCACCGTCATGCCCGGCGAGGCGATGGGCATCGTCGGGGAGAGCGGCTGCGGCAAGTCGACGGTGTCGCTCGGTATCATGCGCGACTTGTCCAATATCGGCAAGATCGTCGGCGGGCGGATCAAATTCCAGGGCAAGGACATGGGCGAGATGTCCGAGGAGGAGCTTCGCTCCATCCGCGGCAACAAGATCGCCATGATCTACCAGGAGCCGATGGCGAGCCTCAACCCGGCCATGAAGGTCGGCAAGCAGTTGATGGAAGTGCCGCTGATCCACGACAAGGTCTCGAAGGAGGAGGCCTACAATCGCGCGCTGGAAATGGTGCGGGCGGTGAAGCTGCCCGACCCCGAGCGCATGATGCGCTCCTTCCCGCACCAGCTTTCGGGCGGCCAGCAGCAGCGCATCGTCATCGCCATGGCGCTGTTGTCGAAGCCGGCGCTGCTTTTGCTGGACGAACCGACGACGGCGCTCGACGTGACGGTGGAGGCCGGCATCGTCGAGCTGGTCAAGGGGCTGGGCGAGCGCTTCGGCACCTCGATGATCTTCGTGTCGCACAATCTCGGGCTGATCCTGGAGACATGCGACAGGATCACCGTGATGTACTCGGGCGAGGCGGTGGAAACCGGCCGCATCGAGGACGTGTTCGACCGCATGCGCCACCCTTATACGCAGGGGCTGTTCCGCTCGATCCCGCTGCCCGGCGCCGACAAGAACTCGCGGCCGCTGATCGCCATCCCCGGCCAGTTGCCGCTGCCCCACGAACGGCCAAAAGGCTGCAATTTCGGCCCTCGCTGCCAGCATTTCGTCGAGGGCGTGTGCAACGCCGCCGAGATTCCGATGATCCCGGTCGAGGGGCACGAGGGGCATTTCTCGCGCTGCGTGCGCTTCAACGAGATCGACTGGAACGAACTGCCGGCGGGGGCCGGCAAGGAAACGGAGAAGGTCGTTCCGGGCAAGCCGGTGCTGGAGATCGACGATCTCAAGAAATACTACAAGGTCGGCGGCAGCGAGGTGTTCGGCGGTGGCGATGGCCGAGTGGTCAAGGCCAACGAAACGATCTCGTTTACCGCCCGCGAATCCGAGACGGTCGCCATCGTCGGCGAGTCCGGCTGCGGGAAGTCGACGCTGGCGAAGGTGCTGCTCGGCCTCGAGACGGCAAGCTCCGGCAGCGTCAAGCTCGACGGCAGGGATATCCAGTCGACCGGTGTCGAGAAACGCGACGTCGACACCGTCTCCTCTATCCAGATGGTGTTCCAGAACCCGTTCGACACGCTGAACCCCAGCCATACCGTCGGCTCGCAGATCATCCGCACGCTGGAAAAATTCCATGTCGGCAACAACCCGGCGGAGCGACGCCAGCGCATGCTGGAACTGCTCGACCTGGTGAAGCTGCCACGCGCCTTCGAGACGCGCAAGCCGCGCCAGCTTTCGGGCGGGCAGAAGCAGCGCATCGGCGTCGCGCGCGCCTTTGCCGGCGAGGCGAGGGTGGTGGTCGCCGACGAGCCGGTCTCGGCGCTCGACGTGTCGGTGCAGGCGGCGGTCACCGAATTGCTGATGGACATCCAGCGGCGCAACAAGACGACGCTTCTGTTCATCAGCCACGACCTGTCGGTGGTGCGCTATATCGCCGACCGGGTGGTGGTGATGTATCTCGGCTATATCGTCGAGCAGGGGACGACCGACCAGATATTCTCGCCGCCCTACCACCCCTATACGGAGGCGCTTCTGTCGGCGATCCCGATTGCAGACACCTCGGTGGTGAAGAAACATATCGTCCTCGAAGGCGACATTCCCTCGGCCATGAACCCGCCGAGCGGCTGCCCGTTCCAGACGCGCTGCCGCTACAAGCATCTCGTGCCCGGCAACAGATGCGAAACCGAAGTGCCGCCATCGAAGGACCTCGGTGGGGGTCACATGAGCCGGTGCTGGCTGTCGGACGAGGAACTGGCGAAGATGGGGCCGGTGATCAGCTTCGACAGGGACGCCAAGGGCCGCGACGATGCGCCGTCGGACCCCGAGCGCCGCACAGGGCCGGGCTTCGGCGTCGACGTACCGCGGCGGCCGCGCGGCAAGACGGGAACGGTCGACCTCTCCGACGACGCCGATGCCGAAGAGGAGGCAGACGGCGAGGCCCGCATGGCGCGCAGCCAAGGTGCCGCGCGCCGGCCGAAAAGCCGCTCGGTCCAGGTCGGCTGGGGCGAGCAATCCGACGACGCCAAGGCCCATTCGCCGTTCAGCAAGGGCAAAGGCCCGCGGAAGAACTGAGGTTTTAAGCGTCGCCCATTCGCCTGGCTGCCGGGGAGGGGCGGTGATTTCGGTCGACCTCGAATGGGGCCTACTGGCACTGCCTCAGCTGGGCTTCGTAGCGGCGGGCCATTTCGTCGGTGTCGCGGGCGTAGCGTTGCAGGCCGGCGTTGTTTTTCCAGCTACCGCGCCCGTAGGCCGTCCAGCCGGAATAATAGGCGAGGTAAAGGTTGTAGGTGTCGTTCCGGGCCACGCCGAAGGTATCGGCGGTCTTGCGGTGGTACCAGCCGACGAAATCGACCGCATCGGCGAAGCTGGTGCGGCGCGCGGTGAAGTTGCCGCTCTCGCGCTTGTACTGCGCCCAGGTGCCGTCCAGCGCCTGCGAGAAGCCGGTGGCGCTCGACGGCCGCTTCCACGGGATGAAGCCGAGCAGCGTGGTGCGCGGCGGCTTGGCGTTCGCCTTGAAGCCGGATTCCTTGCGCACCGTCGCCATCAGCACGTGAACGGGGACGCCGTATTTGGCTTCCGCGCGCTTTGCCGCCGCCTGCCAGTTGTCCATCCACCCGTCGCGCTGGTCGAAGACGGCGCAGATGTCGTTGATGTGCCGCGGCGCGGTGGCGCAGGCCGACAGCGCAAGCAGGGAAAGGACCGGAACAATTTTACTAAAACGCGACGCAACCATCGCCGGTGCAATAGGCCAAAAACATAAAGGGAATCTTGCCCCCGTTCTTAACTATTGGGGCGGACGGCCTGATGCTCCTGGAGCGGTCAATCCTTGTCGTTGTGCCGGAGCTTATTCCGCCCGCGCAAAACCGAAGGGATCAGGCGCGGCGGTTGTCGAGCGCAAAGGCGCCGGGCCCGGCAAACACGAGGTAGAGGAAGATGAAGCAGAATGAGATTGCGGCGTCGCCGCCGTTGTTGACCGGGAAAAAGTCGCGCGGCATGTGCGCCGTGAAATAGGCGATGGCCATTTCGCCGCTGAGAAGCAGTGCAACGGGTCTGGTGAAAAGACCCAGGGCCAGGAGAATGCCTCCCGCGAATTCGAGAATTCCGGCGCCGAGGGAGAGGCTGTCCAGCGCGCCGGCATGCGTGCCGGCCGGGAAGTCGAACAATTTCTGGCTGCCGTGCTCGACGAACTGCAGCGCCGTCATGATACGCAGCGCTGCCAGTGCGAAGGGCTGATAGCGTCCGAGAAAATCAAAAGCCTTCATGCATGGCTCCGTGGCGTGCCCATGCGGGGAAATAGTGTCGTGCAGCGCGAAACTCTCCCGCTCGCGCTTTCAATCCTTCGTGAGCGGGGAGGGGGCTGAGGCCGCGCCCTGACGACCTTGATCAGCGCTTCGGGGCGACCAGCGCGAAATGGGCGCCTTGCGGGTCCTGGCACTGGATGATCCAGCTTCCGCCGGGAACCTCCACCGGCTCCACGGTCACCGTGCCGCCGCCGTCGGTAACGCGCCCTGCCGCGGCGTCGATCGCCTCGACGTTGAAATAGAACTGCCAAGCCGGCACCGGCAGGTGCGGCGGCTTGTTCATGATGCCGCCGGTCGGTTCGCCGTCGACGGCGAAGATTTGGTAGATGCCCATCACCCCCATGTCGACGTCCCGGTGCTGCGTCCAGCCGAACTGGCCGGCGTAGAAGTCGAAGGCCTTTTCCCGGTCGGCGGCGTAGAGTTCGTGCCAGCCGACATGGCCGGGCGTCGTCATCGGCATTGGCGGCTGGTCCTCGCCGTTTGGCTGCAGGAGCATGAACAGCGCGCCTTGCGGGTCGGCGACCACGGCGAAGCGGCCGACATCGGGAATATCGGCCGGCTCGCGGCGGACGCTGCCGCCGGCCTCGACGATGCGTTGCGTCGCGGCGTCCACGTCCCGGGTATGGATATAGCCGACCCAGGCCGGCGCCATGCCCATGCGGGCAGCCTCGTCGGGCATGGCCATCAGTCCGCCGACGCCCCGCTCGCCGGCCTTCACCACCGTGTAGCGGGGCATGCCGTCCGCGGTTTCGAACGCTTCCGCGGTCCAGCCGACGACCTTAGTGTAGAACCTTTCGGCGGCGTCGATGTCGCTTGTCAGCAATTCGTACCAGAAGAACGATGTCGCATTGTCAGGCATGGCAATTCCTCGGCGCGTTCGTTTCAGGAGCACCACCCACCGCGGCAACCGATAAGGACGACAGCAAGCGGGCAAGATTGTGTTGCGAGCCCGAAGCAAAGCGAAAACATGATAAAATCGATCATATTTTTACGGTGCGATTTCAGGGAGTTACCCGGAAAATTGACCAATTGATAAAAAAATAAAACGTGCTAGCCTGCCTGAAAAATATAACGACAAATGCGGGAACCCTGATGGCACTCAGTCTTTTCAAGGATGGTATTGCCGGCGGCAGGCTGTCGTCCGAGCAGTACGACGAGAACTTCTCCGACCTGCATGCGCCGCTCGACGACCATGAGGCGCTGGTCGAGGCGGATCGTTGCTATTTCTGCTACGATGCGCCGTGCATGCATGCCTGCCCGACTTCCATCGACATTCCGATGTTCATCCGGCAGATCGCCACCGGCAATCCGATCGGCTCGGCCAAGACCATCTTCGACCAGAACATCCTGGGCGGCATGTGCGCCCGCGTCTGCCCGACCGAGACGCTGTGCGAGGAGGCCTGCGTGCGCGAGGCGGCGGAAGGCAAGCCGGTCCAGATCGGCCGCCTGCAACGCTACGCCACCGACACGGCGATGGAGGAAGGCAAGCAGTTCTATACGCGCGCGGCGCCGACCGGCAAAAGGATCGCCGTGGTCGGGGCAGGGCCGGCAGGCCTCGCGGCCGCGCATCGGCTGGCGCGCTACGGCCATGCGGTGACCGTCCTTGAGGCGAAGGAAAAGCCCGGCGGCCTCAACGAATACGGCATCGCCGCCTACAAGAGCACCGACGATTTCGCCCAGGCCGAAGTCGACTACGTGACCGCCATCGGCGGCATCGATATCGAGAACGGCAAGGCGCTCGGCCGCGACTTCCAGCTCTCCGACCTGACCCGCGACTATGACGCGGTGTTCCTCGGCATGGGGCTTGGCGGCATCAACGCGCTGTCTGCCGAGGGCGAGGACGCCGCGGGCGTCGCCAACGCGGTGGAGTTCATCGCGGAGCTTAGGCAGACGAGCGACCTTGCCAGCCTGCCGGTCGGGCGACGCGTCGTCGTCATCGGCGGCGGCATGACCGCGATCGATGCTGCCGTGCAGTCGAAGCTGCTCGGCGCCGAAGAGGTGACGATCTGCTACCGGCGAGGGCAGGAGCACATGAACGCCTCCGGTTTCGAGCAGGATCTGGCCGCCGCCAACGGCGTCACCATCCGCCACTGGTTGCAGCCGAAGCGGGTGATCGCCGAGGATGGCAAGGTTCGTGCCATCGAACTGGAATATACTGCTCTATTGGACGGCAAGCTCGCCGGCACCGGCGAGACGCTGACGCTGGCCGCGGACCAAGTGTTCAAGGCGATCGGCCAGACCTTCGTTCCGGCCGCCCTCAACGGCAGCGGCGCTGCGATCGAACTGGAAGGCGGGCGCATCAAGGTCGACGGCGAGGGCCGCACCTCGCTGGCCAAGGTGTGGGCCGGCGGCGATTGCGTGCGCGCAGGCGAGGACCTGACCGTCACTTCCGTGGCGCAGGGCCGCGACGCCGCCGAAAGCATCAACCGCGCGCTGGCCGAGTAGCGCCATGGGTGTCGAACTCAATGGCGGCTGCTACTGCGGGGCCTTGCGCTACCGCATTACGGCCGCGCCCCTGCGCAAGGGCCAGTGCCATTGCCGCCCCTGCCAGCATTTTTCGGGCGGCGGGCCGAACTATTTCATGGTCATTCCCGCAGACGGCTTTGCCTATACCCGCGGGGAGCCGAAAACCTTTCGCCGCAGCGACCTGGAAAGCCCACGCACGCGCGAGTTTTGCGGCAGCTGTGGCACGCACCTCCTGTCGCAGCGGCCGGGCATGGCGCATCCGATCGTCAAGGCCGGGACGCTTGACGACCCCAATGCCTTTGGCGGGCCGGAGTTTGCGATGTTCTGTGAGGAAAAGGCGGTCTTCCACCTGATCCCCCAAGGCATTCCAGCCTTCGACAAGATGCCCGAGGCAAGCCGGTGACGGTGCGGCGCAGCGCCCTACTTATTTGTCTCGCCAATGGCGGGAGCCTGAACCACGAACGTTGTGAATAGCGGGCCGGCAGGCCGCGAAGCCAAAGGACGAAACCCATGGCAGACATCCGCAACAATTTCATTGGCATCAAAAGCCCGAACCCGTTCTGGCTGGCTTCCGCGCCGCCGACCGACAAGGCCTACAACGTCGTCCGCGCCTTCAAGGCCGGATGGGGCGGCGTGGTGTGGAAGACGCTGGGCGAGGAAGGCCCGCCGGTCGTCAACGTCAACGGGCCGCGCTACGGCGCGATCTGGGGCGCGGACCGCCGCCTGCTCGGCCTCAACAACATCGAACTGATCACCGATCGCGACCTGCAGACCAATCTGCGCGAGATGAAGCAGGTCAAGATGGAGTGGCCGGACCGGGCGCTCATCGCCTCGATCATGGTGCCCTGCGTGGAGGAAAGCTGGAAGGCGATCCTGCCGCTGGTGGAGGAAACGGGCGCTGACGGCATCGAACTGAACTTCGGCTGCCCGCACGGCATGAGCGAGCGTGGCATGGGGGCGGCCGTCGGCCAGGTGCCGGAATATATCGAAATGGTGGTGCGCTGGTGCAAGCAGTACACGCGCATGCCGGTCATCACCAAGCTGACGCCCAATGTCACCGACATCCGCAAGCCGGCGCGGGCGGCGCATGCCGGCGGCACGGACGCGGTGTCGCTGATCAATACGGTGAACTCGATCACCTCCGTCAACCTCGACACGTTCTCGCCGGAGCCATCGATCGACGGCAAGGGCTCGCATGGCGGCTATTGCGGCCCGGCGGTCAAGCCGATGGCGCTGCACATGGTGGCCGAGATCGCCCGCGACTCCGAGACGCGCGGCCTGCCGATCTCCGGCATCGGCGGCGTCACCACCTGGCGCGACGCGGCCGAATTCCTGGCGCTCGGCGCCGGCAACGTGCAGGTCTGCACGGCGGCGATGACCTACGGCTTCAAGGTCGTTCAGGAAATGATCGCCGGCCTGGAGAACTGGATGGACGAGAAGGGCCACCGTTCGCTCGACGACATCATCGGGCGGGCCACGCCCAACGTCACCGACTGGCAGTATCTCAACCTCAACTATGTCGCCAAGGCGCATATCGACCAGGACGCCTGCATCAAGTGCGGCCGTTGCCACATCGCCTGCGAGGATACCTCGCACCAGGCGATCACCTCGATGCTCGACGGCGAGCGCCACTTCGAGGTGATGGACGACGAATGCGTCGGCTGCAACCTGTGCGTCAATGTCTGCCCGGTGGACGGCTGCATCACCATGGTGCCGCTGCAAGCCGGCGCGCTCGACCAGCGGACCGGCAAGACCGTCTCGCCGGACTACGCCAACTGGACGACGCATCCCAACAATCCGACGGCGCGGCAGGCCGCGGAATAGGCTCCTCCCGGGCCAGGCGGGGTCGCTTCGAAAGGAGCGGTCCCGCCTGCGCCTGAATGGCCCTCCTTTTTCCTCTCGCGATTTTTCAGGAAGTGTCAGCAATGGCGCGGATTCATCTCTGCGACTATTGAAGACAGGAATTATCCACGATATATCTTATCCATGATTGAAAGGGTCTGAGCATGAAGCTGAGCGAAGGCGTGGAAGCCGCCATCCATTGCGCCGCGACGCTGGCGGGCGTCGAGGACGGAGCGACGATGCCGGGTTCGGCGCTGGCCGCGCAGTTCGACCTGTCGCCGAGCTATTTGTTGAAGCACCTAAACGCCATGACCGCCGCCGGCGTGCTGGAATCGGTGCCGGGGCCGGCCGGCGGTTATCGACTGGCGCGGGCGCCGGAACGCATCTCGCTGCTCGACATCGTGCTGGCGGTGGAAGGGCCGCAGCCGGCTTTCCGCTGCGGCGAGATCCGCCAACGCGGGTCGGTGAAGCTTCCGGCGTCGGCTTACGTGAAGCCGTGCGGCATCAACGTGGCCATGCTGCGGGCCGAGAAGGCCTGGCGGGCGGTGCTCGCCTCCGAAAAGCTTTCCGACATCGTGGCTGGCTTCATGAACGATGCCGACCCGCGTTCGGTCGCGGCCGCTTGCGCCTTCGTCGAGCGCTACCAGCGGCCGCAGAAATCCAGTTCCCTCAAGCGTCAAGAAAGGAAATGACCATGAAACAGAGAATGCAGTATTTCGCCAAGGCCCCGGACCTCCTGAAGCAGGTGCAGGCGCTCAACAAGGCGGTCGAGGAAAGCGGGCTCGAACATTCGCTGCTGCACCTCATCAAGCTGCGTGCCTCGCAGATCAACGGCTGCTCG
The DNA here is from genome assembly GCF_042646345.1 of Aquamicrobium soli. NCBI lineage: Bacteria > Pseudomonadati > Pseudomonadota > Alphaproteobacteria > Hyphomicrobiales > Phyllobacteriaceae > Aquamicrobium > Aquamicrobium soli. Next base: position 142,035 of record NZ_JBHRTK010000022.1, read on the forward strand.
TTCTGCGTCGACATGCACAGCAAGGAGGCCCTGCGCGACGGCGAGACGCTGCAGCGCGTCATCCTCGTCTCGGCGTGGAAGGAATCGCCGCTTTATTCCGAGCGCGAGCGCGCCGCTTTCGCCTATACCGAGGCGGTGACGCTGATTTCGAAGGATGGCGTTCCGGACGCGCTCTACGAGGCGACCCTGAAGCACTTTTCCGAGGAAGAACTGGTTAAGCTCACCGTCGCCATCGGCATGATCAACATGTGGAACCGGCTCAGCGTCTCGTTCCACGGCATCCACCCGGTCGAGCGCGCCAAGGCGGCCTGAACCGGTTGCGAGCGAGCGGGGGAGGCCTGCGTGCCTCTCCTGTGAATTCGGTAAAGCCCTGCATTGTCCGCTCTCCAGAAAGGGGGGCGGACAATGCGTTTTTGGGGGGCGCCTTTCGAGGTTGCCGTTCAGGCTGGACGGCGCAGCCTCACTCTTATGGCCCCGCCGGTGCCGTCCTGCTCGATCTTGCCGGTCTGTTTCAGGTTCTTGAGGAACTTGCCCTTGCCGGATATCTGCGCCGCCAGGTCAGGCGCATCCCGGCGCATGGCCGCAGCCAGCATCGACAGATGGACGAAGCCGGCCGCATCCGCGCCGTCGAGTTTGCGGATGAAGTCGACGATTTGGCTGGTCGGCGTAGTTGGGCCCTTGGCCTTCGTGGTTGCGCTGCTCGCGACGGGCGGAGCAATGGCTGGCTTGTCCGTATTTGTTTCGAGGAGGAAAAACTCGTTGAAGTTGGCGCGAAACCCGTCGTTCGCCTTGGCCTCGCCGAAGCCGTAGACCTTCTTGCCGTGCTGCCGCAGCCTTGCGGTCAATGGCGCGAAATCGCGATCGCTCGAGACCAGGCAGAAGCCATCGATCCTCTCCGAGTAAAGCAGGTCCATGGCGCGAATGGTCAGGGCGATGTCCGCGGAATTCTTATGCTTGCCTTCGGAAAGCTGGAACACCAGTTCGAGGCAGTGGTCGCGTGCCGCTTTTATCCAGCCTGGAAGGCGGTTCTCGGAAAAGTCTCCGAACACGCATCTGACGATCGGATCGCCGAGCGAGGCCACGTGCCGATTGAGCTCCGGCAGGAGCTGTGCCGGAACATTTTCTCCGTCGATCAATAGTGCGAGATTCAATGCGAATGCCTTGCCAAGTCCCAACTACCCAAGGATATCAGCAGGCACTCAACTACAGGTTTCCAAAATCGGCAGTATTCGAATTATGATTGCGGCGGCTTCAGCCCCTCGACGAACAGCCGCTCCAGGAAGCGGGCGGCGTCCTCGAAGCGATCCTCGCCGCCGCGGCCGTTGCCCAGGACGGCGCGCACCTGCACGTCGAAATCGGCATAATGCTGCGTCGTCGCCCAGATCGAGAAGATCAGGTGGTAGGGATCGGTGCGGGCGATGCGGCCGGCGCGCATCCAGCCTTCGATGATTGCGGCCTTTTCGTCGACCAGCGTTTTCAACTCACCTTCCAAAAGCGGCATGATGCGTGGCGCGCCTTGCAGGATCTCGTTGGCGAACAGCCGGCTTTCGCGCGGGAAATCGCGCGCCATTTCCAGCTTGCGGCGGATATAGGCCCTGAGTTCCGTCAGCGGGTCGCCGATATCGTCCAGTTCGCGCAGCGGCTGCAGCCAGGTATCGAGCAGCCGCTGCATCAGCGTTTCATGGATATCTTCCTTGCGATGGAAGTAGTACAAAAGGTTCGGCTTCGACATCGCCGCCTGTTCGGCGATCTGGTCGATGGTGGAGCCGCGAAAGCCGTTGGCGGAAAACACCTCCAGTGCCGCCTCGAGGATGATTTCGCGCTTTTCCCGCTGGATGCGGGTGCGGCGGGGAAGGGCTGCCTCCATGATGCGCTACGCCTTTTTCGCCAAGGTGCGGGGATCGTTCTGGACCAATTCGCTGGACCAGTTTCTCGTGGCCTGTGGAGCGCGCTTTCCGGGTTGCATATGCGCTACTTAATCCCTTGACCGCCGCCACGGCGGTGCTAACGTTTGTCCAAACGGTCAAAATTTTGCGTAGCATGAAAATGCGCCGAAGACCAAGCGTTGGCCACACGAAACAAGGTTTGGAAAGGATAGCTTGGTCATGTCTAACCGGCTCAAGGTAACGCCGAACGATCTCTCTGCATTCTGGATGCCGTTTACGGCCAATCGTCAGTTCAAGCAGGCGCCGCGCATGCTGGTCGCCGCCAAGGACATGCACTATACGGCAAGCGACGGCCGCAAGATCATGGACGGCACCGCCGGCCTGTGGTGCGTGAACGCCGGCCACTGCCGCCCCAAGATCACCGAGGCGATCCAGCAGCAGGCGGCGGAACTCGACTACGCGCCGGCCTTCCAGATGGGCCATCCGATCGTGTTCGAACTGGCCAACCGGCTGGTCGATATCGCGCCCAAGGGCATGGACCATGTCTTCTTCACCAATTCCGGTTCGGAATCGGTCGAAACCGCGCTGAAGATGGCGATCGCCTACCACCGCGCCCGCGGCGAGGGTTCGCGCACCCGCCTGATCGGCCGTGAGCGCGGCTATCACGGCGTCAATTTCGGCGGCATCTCGGTCGGCGGCATCGTCTCCAACCGCAAGATGTTCGGTACGCTGCTGACCGGCGTCGACCACATGCCGCACACGCATTTCCCGGACAAGAACTCGTTTTCGCGCGGCGTGCCGGAGCATGGCGTGGAAGTCGCCAACGAACTGGAGCGCATCATCGGCCTGCATGACGCCTCGACCATCGCGGCGGTCATCGTCGAGCCGGTCGCCGGTTCCACCGGCGTCATCCTGCCGCCGAAGGGCTATCTCAAGCGCCTGCGCGAGATCTGCGACAAGCACGGCATCCTGTTGATCTTCGACGAGGTCATCACCGGTTTCGGCCGCCTCGGCGTGCCGTTCGCCGCCGACTATTTCGGCGTCACCCCCGACATCATGACCACGGCCAAGGGCGTTTCCAACGGCGTCATTCCGATGGGCGCGGTGTTCGTGAAGAAGGAAATCCACGACGCCTTCATGAACGGCCCGGAACACATGATCGAGTTCTTCCACGGCTACACCTATTCGGGCAACCCGATCGCCTCGGCCGCCGCCCTCGCGACCCTCGACACCTACAAGGAAGAGGGCCTGCTCAACCGCGGCGAGGAACTGGCGCCGTACTGGGAGGACGCCCTGCATTCGCTCAAGGGCGAGCCGCATGTCATCGACATCCGCAATATCGGCCTCGTCGGCGCGATCGAGCTGGAATCGATCCCCGGCGCGCCGACCAAGCGGGCGTTCTCGGCCTTCATCAAGGCGTTCGAGCGCGGCCTGCTCATCCGCACCACTGGCGACATCATCGCGCTGTCGCCGCCGTTGATCATCTCCAAGGGGCAGATCGACGAAATGATGGACCATGTGCGCGAAGTTCTGCGCATGGTGGAGTAAGACGAGTGAGCCGTCCGCAAGCGACCCACGAAGTGCTTGTCGATGACGGCAAGGTCCGCGTCACGCGCTGGGACTTCGTTCCCGGCGCGGAGACCGGCTGGCATCGCCACGGCATGGATTACGTCATCACGACGATCACGCCGTGCCGGATGCTTCTGGAGGAACCCGGCGGAGGAAGCCGCCGGGTCGACATGGACGCCGGCATTGCCTACCGGCGTGATGAAGGCGTCGAACACAATGTCGTCAACGCGGCGGAGGAGCCGATGTCTTTCATGGAAATTGAACTGAAAGGCTGAACTGCCAGGGAGGAAGCATGGCCGCGCGCGGCGAGAATCTGCGAATCAATTCAGATCGCTTGTGGGATTCGCTGATGGAAATGGCGAAGATCGGCCCCGGCGTCGCCGGCGGCAACAATCGCCAGACGCTGACCGATGCCGACAAGGAAGGCCGTGAACTCTTCCAGTCCTGGTGCGACGCCGCCAGCCTGACCATCGGCGTCGACAAGATGGGCACCATGTTCGCCCGCCGCGAGGGCACCGACCCGGACGCCCTGCCGGTTTATGTCGGCAGCCACCTCGACACGCAGCCGACTGGCGGCAAGTATGACGGCGTGCTCGGCGTGCTGTCGGGCCTGGAGATCGTGCGGTCGCTGAACGACCTCGGCATCAGGACGAAACATCCGATCGTCGTCACCAACTGGACCAATGAGGAGGGGGCGCGCTTTGCCCCGGCGATGCTGGCGTCCGGCGTGTTCGCCGGCGTGATCCCGTTCGACTACGCCTATGGCCGCCAGGACCTCGAGGGCAAGACCTTCGGTGACGAGCTGAAGCGCATCGGCTGGGTCGGCGACGAGGAAGTGGGCGCGCGCAAGATGCACGCCTATTTCGAGTATCACATCGAGCAGGGGCCGATCCTCGAGGCCGAGAACAAGCAGATCGGCGTCGTCACCCATTGCCAGGGCCTGTGGTGGCTGGAATTCACGCTGACCGGCAAGGAGGCCCATACCGGTTCGACGCCGATGAACATGCGCGTCAACGCCGGGCTCGCCATGGCCCGCATCTTCGAGATGGTGCAGAAGGTGGCGATGGACAACCAGCCGGGCGCCGTCGGCGGCGTCGGCCAGATGAAGTTCTCGCCCAATTCGCGCAACGTGCTGCCGGGCACGGTGGTGTTCACCGTCGACGTGCGCTCGCCCGACCGGGCGAAGCTCGACGCCATGCGGGCGCGGGTCGAGAAGGAGGCCGTGCCGATCTGCGAGGAACTCGGCGTCGGATGCTCGATCGAGGTGGTCGGCCATTTCGACCCGGTGACCTTCGACCCGGTGCTGGTGGGGCGCGTGCGCAAGGCGGCTGAGGACCTCGGCTACAGCCACATGAACCTCATTTCCGGGGCCGGGCACGACGCCTGCTGGGCCGCCAAGGTGGCGCCCGCGACCATGGTGATGTGCCCTTGCGTCGGCGGGCTTTCGCACAACGAGGCCGAGGATATTTCCAAGGAATGGGCCGCCGCCGGCGCCGATGTTCTGTTCCATGCCGTGGTGGAGACGGCAGAAATCGTGGAGTGAACTCTATCTGTTATCGAACGCTGCTCACAAGAAGCGCGAATGAAACAAGGGAACGTCATATGACCAGAGTGATCAAGAACGGCACCGTCGTCACGGCCGACCGCACCTACAAGGCGGACGTCCTGTTTCAGCATGGCAAGATCGTCGCCATCGGGTCGGACCTGCATGGCGATCATGAGTTCGACGCCACCGGCTGCTATGTGATGCCGGGCGGCATCGACCCGCACACGCATCTCGAAATGCCGTTCATGGGCACCTATTCGGCCGACGATTTCGAGAGCGGCACGCGTGCGGCGCTTGCCGGGGGCACAACCATGGTGGTGGATTTCTGCCTGCCGGCGCCGCAGCAGTCGCTGCTCGACGCGCTGAAGATGTGGGACAACAAGACCACGAAGGCCTCGTGCGACTTTTCCTTCCACATGGCGATCACCTGGTGGGGCAAGCAGGTGTTCGACGAGATGGCCGAGGTCGTCGACAGGGGCATCAACACCTTCAAGCACTTCATGGCCTACAAGGGCGCGCTGATGGTGGACGACGACGAGATGTTCTCGTCGTTCCAGCGTTGCGCCGCGCTCGGCGCGCTGCCGCTGGTGCATGCCGAAAACGGCGACGTGGTCGCGGCCCTGTCGCAAAGGCTTTTGGCCGAAGGCAACAACGGCCCCGAGGGACATGCCTTTTCGCGCCCGCCGGAAGTCGAGGGCGAGGCCACCAACCGCGCCATCATGATCGCCGACATGGCCGGCGTGCCGCTCTACGTCGTGCACACCTCCTGCGAACAGAGCCACGAAGCGATCCGCCGCGCGCGCCAGAAGGGCATGCGTGTCTATGGCGAGCCGCTGATCCAGCACCTGACGCTGGACGAAAGCGAGTATTTCAACAAGGACTGGGATCACGCCGCGCGCCGCGTCATGAGCCCGCCCTTCCGCAACAAGCTGCACCAGGATTCGCTCTGGGCGGGCCTGCAGGCCGGCTCGCTGCAGGTGGTGGCGACCGACCATTGTGCCTTCACCACCACTCAAAAGCGCGTCGGCGTCGGCGATTTCACCAAGATCCCCAACGGCACCGGCGGGCTCGAAGACCGCATGCAGGTGCTGTGGACCAAGGGCGTCAACACCGGCCGGCTGACCATGAACGAGTTCGTCGCGGTCACCTCCAGCAACATCGCCAAGATTCTCAACATCTACCCGAAAAAGGGTGCGATCGTCGAAGGGGCGGACGCCGACATCGTGGTGTGGGACCCGAAGCGCAAGAAGACCATTTCGGCCAAGAGCCAGCAGTCGGTGATCGACTACAACGTGTTCGAGGGCATGGAGATCTTGGGCGCGCCGCGCTTCGTGTTCACGCGCGGCGATCTCGCGGTCGAGGAGGCGGACGTGCGGGCCGAGGCCGGCCATGGCGAGTTCGTGCCGCGCGAGCCGAATGGAGCCGTGAACAGGGCGCTTTCGACGTGGAAGGAAATCTCCGCGCCCCGTAAGGTGGAACGTAGCGGCATTCCGGCTACTGGCGTTTGATGCCGGGCCTCACCTTGACGCTTGAAGAAAGAGCCAGCTTGAAGCTAGCACAGGAAACCGTTGTCGAGGCAAAGGCGCTCGGCCTGACATTCCATACCGCGGACGGCCCGGTGCAGGCGCTCTCCGGCGTCGACCTCACCATCGGCAAGGGCGAATTCGTTTCCTTCATCGGCCCTTCCGGTTGCGGCAAGACCACGCTTCTGCGGGTCATCGCCGATCTCGAGAAGCCCACTTCCGGCACCATTTCCATCAATGGCATGAGCGCCGAACAGGCACGCGAGCGCAGGGCCTATGGCTACGTCTTCCAGGCCTCGGCGCTGCTGCCGTGGCGTACGATCGAGCGCAACGTGGCGCTGCCGCTCGAGGTGATGGGCGTGGCGCGGGCCGAACAGGGCGAGCGCATCCGGCGGACGCTGGAACTGGTCAACCTTTCGGGCTTCGAGAAGAAGTATCCGTGGCAGCTTTCCGGCGGCATGCAGCAGCGCGCCTCCATCGCCCGCGCGCTCGCCTTCGACGCCGACCTTCTGCTGATGGACGAGCCGTTCGGGGCGCTGGACGAGATCGTGCGCGACCACCTCAACGAGCAGTTGCTGAAGCTGTGGGCGCGCACCGACAAGACGATCTGCTTCGTCACCCACTCGATCCCGGAGGCGGTGTATCTGTCGACCCGCATCGTGGTGATGTCGCCACGCCCCGGTCGTGTCACCGACGTCATCGAATCGACGCTGCCGCGCGAACGCCCGCTCGACATCCGCGAGACGCCCGAGTTCCTCGCCATCGCCGCCCGCGTCCGCGACGGCCTCAGGGCAGGGCACTCCTATGAGGATTGAGGGGATGCATCGGCGGCGTACCCCCACCCCTAACCCCTCCCCACAAGGGGGAGGGGGACATAGCCATCGGCGCTTGCGGCTAGTCGGATACGTCGCTGGCGGGTGCTGCCGAGATCCCCTCCCCCTTGTGGGGAGGGGTTAGGGGTGGGGGTATCCTTCATGCCGACAGCCGTCGATCCCGTTAGCATTTTCCGCGCACGGAAATTGCGCAGGGGTATGACGCAGGGCGAGAGGAAGCTGTGGGCCGAATTGAAAGAGTTCCGTCGCTGGTATGGCATCCATGTCCGCCGTCAGGCTCCGATAGGGGCTTACATTGCCGATTTTGCGATCCACAAGCATCGCGTCGTGATTGAAGTGGATGGCGAGCATCATTTTGAATCTGAGAGGCAAATCCGCGATCGTAAGCGCGACGAGTGGCTTGCCGGCCAAGGCTACAGGGTGCTGCGCTTCAGCACGGGCGAGTTGTCGGATTCCTTTAACGGGTGTGTAGAGGAGATTTTACGGGCCTTGGGCCTCATGGACGATCAGCGGCATCCCCCCACCCCTAAGCCCTCCCCACAAGGGGGAGGGGGACGGTGGAGCGCCTGACCATGGATCGCCTTCGCGACAAGATCGTCCCCGTCACCACGCTTCTGGCGCTGCTGGTCGTCGCCTGGTACGCATTCGCGGTCGTGCTGAACGGGCCGTTCCAGCGCGACCTTGACCGGCGTGCCGGCGAGACGCCGAGCTATACGGAGTTCCTGGTCAAGACCTGGTCGCAGCCGAAGCCGACGCTGCCGGCGCCGCATCAGGTGGCGCAGAATTTCTTCAAGACCACGTTCCAGGTCAAGCCGTGGAGCAACCGCAGCCTCGTCTACCATTCCTGGGTAACGCTTTCCTCCACCTTCGTCGGCTTCGCCTTCGGGGCGCTGCTCGGCATCCTGATCGCGGTCGGCATCGTGCATTTCGCCTCGCTCGACCGCAGCCTGATGCCGTGGATCATCACTTCGCAGACCATCCCCATCCTCGCCATCGCGCCGATGGTGGTGGTGGTGTTCGCGGCCATCGGCATCACCGGCCTGTTCCCCAAGGCGCTGATTTCCACCTATCTGTCGTTCTTCCCGGTGGCGGTCGGCATGGTGAAGGGGCTGCGCTCGCCCGAACTCATGCATCTCGACCTCATGCACACCTACAACGCCAGCCGGCCGCAAATCTTCTGGAAGCTGAGGGTGCCGGCGTCGATGCCGTTCCTGTTCGCCTCCATGAAGGTGGCGGTGGCGGCGAGTCTGGTCGGCGCCATCGTCGCCGAGCTGCCGACGGGTGCCGTGGCCGGTATCGGCGCCAAGCTGCTCAACGGCTCCTACTACAGCCAGACCATCGAGATCTGGGCGGCCCTGGTCGCCGGCTCGCTGGTCGCCGTGGTCCTCGTCGCGCTGGTCGGTATCGCCGAGCGCATCACCGGGCGCGCCATGGGCGGGAGGCCGGCATGATCGGGCGCGGCTGGTCCTGGCAGGCGATTTCGGCGCTCGTGCTCGCCATCGTCGGCGCCTTCTTCGAAGCGGGTGCTGCACAAGGCTCCGCGGGTGTGTGGCCGGCGCTCGGGCTGGTGGCCGCCGCGGCTGTGGTTTCGACGCTGCTTGCCACGCGCCGGTACGCGGAAGCGCTGCTGCTCTTCATCGGCACGCATGGGGCGGCATGGCTGCTGCTCTCAGGCATTACCGGCCACGAAGGCAATGCGGGCGCGTCCTTTTACCTGGCTCTCGCCGGCGCATGGCTGCTGGCCTGGCGCTGCGCCACGGTGCTTTCGGCCCTGAAGCCGTCCGGGCGCGGCGAATCCATCGCGCTCAGCCTGATCATTCCGGTGATCTTCGGCGCGTGGATCCTCATCCTGTGGGAAGCGATCGTGCGCGGCGCCGGCATCCCCTTCCTGCTGCTGCCGCCGCCGAGCGCGATCGCGGCCCGCATCGCCACCTCGGCCGACGTACTGTCAATGGATGTCAGGCAGACCGTCTTCAAGGCGGTCGCGGCCGGCTATGTCATCGGCTGCGGCGCCGGCTTCGTGGCGGCCATCGCTGCCGACCGCTTCGTCTTCCTGCGGCGCGGGCTCCTGCCCATCGGCAACATGGCGGCAGCGCTGCCGATCATCGGCGTGGCGCCCATCATGGTGATGTGGTTCGGCTTCGACTGGCAGTCCAAGGCGGCGGTCGTGGTCATCATGACCTTTTTCCCGATGCTGGTGAACACGGTCGTCGGGCTGACTGCCGCCGGCCATATGGAGCGCGACCTGATGCGCACCTACGCTTCCGGCTACTGGCAGACGCTGTTCAAGCTCCGGCTGCCGGCGGCGATGCCGTTCATCTTCAACGCGCTCAAGATCAACTCGACGCTGGCCCTGATCGGCGCCATCGTCGCCGAGTTTTTCGGCACGCCCGTGGTGGGCATGGGCTTTCGCATCTCGACGGAGGTCGGCCGCATGAACATCGACATGGTGTGGGCGGAAATCGCGGTTGCAGCCGTTGCCGGTTCGGTCTTCTATGGCGCGGTCGCCCTGATCGAGAGGGCCGTGACGTTTTGGCATCCGTCTATCCGTGGTGGCTAGGCGAACTTCAGAGGTGGGAGAACAATGAAAAGACTGATTGTTTCCATGCTTGCCGGCGCCATGTCGCTGGCTGCCGTTCAGAGCTTTGCCGCAGACCAGGTGACGCTGCAATTGAAGTGGGTGGCGCAGGGCCAGTTCGCCGGCTATTTCGTCGCCAAGGACAAGGGGTTCTATGAGGAGGAGGGCCTCGACGTCGACATCAAGAACGGCGGGCCCGACATTGCGCCCGAGCAGGTGATCGCCGGCGGCGGCGCCGATGTCATCGTCACCTGGATGGCGGCCGCCCTTGCGGCGCGCGACAAGGGCGTCAACCTCGTCAACATCGCCCAGCCCTATGCCAAGTCCGGCCTTGAACTGATCTGCCCGAAGGACGGCCCAGTCAAGACGGAAGCCGACTTCAAGGGCCACACGCTCGGCGTCTGGTTCTTCGGCAACGAATATCCGTTCTATGCCTGGATGCACAAGCTCGGCTACCCGACCGAGGGCGGGCCGGACGGCGTCACCGTGCTGAAGCAGAGCTTCGACGTGCAGCCGCTGATCCAGAAGCAGGCCGACTGCATCTCGGTCATGACCTACAACGAGTACTGGCAGGCGATCGACGCCGGCTTCAAGCCGGAGGACCTCATTGTCTTCAACTACACCGCGCTCGGCAACGACCTGCTCGAGGACGGTCTCTACGTGCTGCAGGACAAGCTCAAGGATCCGGCCTTCCAGGACAAGATGGTGCGCTTCGTGCGCGCGTCGATGAAGGGCTGGCACTATGCGGTCGAGCATCCGGACGAGGCGGCGGAAGCCGTGATGGAAGCCGGCGGGCAGGACGAGAACCATCAGAAGCGCATGGTCGGTGAAGTCGCCAAGCTGATCGGCAACGGCAAGCTCGACCCGGTGACCTACGAGCGCACCGCCAAGGCGCTGCTCGACCAGAAGATCATCTCCAAGGCTCCGGAAGGCGCCTACACCACCGAGATCACCGACAAGGCGATCCAGTAAGTTTCGGGTAGCCGATAAGCGTTTGAGGGGGCGGGCGACCGCCCCTTCTTGTTGGGGCGGTATTCGGGCGGATTGCCGGCGCTGTGGGCTTCAGCACCCCCACCCCTAGGCCCTCCCCACAAGGGGGAGGGGAATCCAGGTCACCGACCCTTGTGCAGATTGTCACCGATTCTCGTGCTGCTTGGTGACGACATCGTTCCCCTCCCCCTTGTGGGGAGGGGCTAGGGGTGGGGGTGCTTACTCAGGTGCAGCCTGTGGTTTGCGTGAATTCACCGCTTCCAGGACGCAAATTGCGGGACGCTGGTCGTTGAAAGGCTTAAGCTGCGCGGGTTCGCACCTACAGGAAGCTGCCATGACCGCGCCCAAGCCGTCCAGAACCCATATCGGCAATCACAAGCTGCACCCCGAAACGATGATGCTGGGCTACGGCTACGACCCGCTTCTGTCGGAAGGGGCGGTCAAGCCGCCCGTGTTCCTGACCTCGACCTTCCTGTTCAAGACGGCGGAGGAGGGGCGCGATTTCTTCGACTACACCTCCGGCCGCAAGGAGCCGCCGAGCGGGACGGGGGCAGGGCTGGTCTATTCGCGCTTCAACCATCCGAACAGCGAGATCGTCGAGGATCGGTTGGCGATTTACGAGGAAACGGAAAGCTGCATCCTGTTTTCGTCCGGCATGTCGGCGATCGCGACTGCGGTCCTCGCCTATGCTCGGCCGGGCGATGTGATCCTGCATTCGCAACCACTCTATGGCGGGACGGAAACGCTGATTTCGCGCACGCTCGCCGGTTTCGGCATCGCGACGGTGGCGTTTTCCGATGGCGTCGATCCAGTTGGCGTGCGCAAGGCGGCCGCGGAGGCCGCAGCCAAGGGCCGGGTGTCGATCGTGCTGGTGGAAACGCCTTCCAATCCCATCAACAGCGTCATCGATATCGCCCTGATGCGCGCCGTTGCCGACGAGCTCGGCCAGGCCCAGGGCCATCGCCCGGTGGTGATGTGCGACAACACGCTGCTCGGGCCGATCTTCCAGCGCCCGGTCGGGCTCGGGGCCGATCTTTCGCTCTATTCGCTGACCAAATATGTCGGCGGCCATTCCGACCTCATCGCCGGCGCGGTGATGGGCTCGAAAGCGGTGACGCGGCCAATCAAGCTCCTGCGCGGCGCGATCGGCACGCAACTCGACCCGCATTCGTGCTGGATGCTCGGGCGCTCGCTGGAAACGCTGTCGCTGCGCATGGAGCGTGCCGACGCCAATGCGCAGCGGGTGGCGGAATTCTTGCGCGACCATGCCAAGGTGCGCAAGGTGCATTACCTGCCATTCCTCGGCGAAGACACGCCGGCCGGGCGCGTCTTCCGGGCACAGTGCAGCGGCGCCGGCTCGACCTTCTCGTTCGACATCGAGGGCGGCGAAAAGGCGGCCTTTGCCTTCCTGAACGCGCTCCAGGTGTTCAAGCTGGCGGTCAGCCTCGGCGGTACGGAGTCGCTTGCCAGCCATCCGGCGGCGATGACGCATTCGGGCGTTCCGGTGGAGGTGCGCGAGCGCATCGGCGTGCTGGATTCGACCATCCGGCTGTCGATCGGCGTCGAGCATCCGGACGACCTGATCGCCGACCTAGCGCAGGCGCTGGCCCACGCCTGAACGCTGCCTCCATCAGCCGAAAGAGGGATGGGCGCGGCCCGACGCTTCGTGGAAACCGGTACCGGGCGATGGTAGCATGGCGGCCGTCGCATAAGCTGCGGGGCACCCCATGTTGGAAACGGACAAGGTGTTCGCCGGATCGGTCCCGGAAAACTATGACCGCTATATGGTGCCGCTGATCTTCGAGGTCTACGCTGCCGATATGGCGCGACGCGTCGCGGCTCTTTCACCTGCTGCCGTTCTGGAAATCGCCGCAGGCACCGGCGTCGTCACCCGGGCGCTCGCACCGAAGCTTTCCCCTGGCACGAGTTATGTCGTGAGCGACCTCAACCAGCCGATGCTCGACTATGCCGCGTCGCAGCAGCCTGCCGACGATCGCATCCGATGGATGCAGGCGGACGCTCTGGCGTTGCCCTTCGAGGACGCTTCCTTCGATGTCGTGTTCTGCCAGTTCGGCGTGATGTTCTTTCCCGACCGCGTGGCCGGCTATCGCGAGGCGAGGCGCGTTCTGAAGCCGGGCGGCCGTTTCCTGTTCAGCGTCTGGGACCGTATCGAGGAAAACGTCTTTGCCGAAGACGTGATGAAGGCGCTGGCGCGGATGTTTCCCGATGACCCGCCACGCTTCATGGAGCGCACGCCGCACGGCTACCACGATACGGCGCAGATCCTCGGCGATGTGGAAGCGGCGGGTTTTTCCCGCTTGAGCATCGAAACGAAAGCGGAGCAGAGCAGGGCTCCCTCGCCGCGCTTCGCGGCCATCGCCTATTGCCAGGGAACACCCGTTCGCGGCGAAATCGAAACCCGGAACGGGGATTTGCAAGCGGTGACTGATATCGCCAAAGCGGCGCTCGCCGATCGGCATGGGCACGGTGAGATTTCCGCAAAAATCCAGGCGCACATCGTCGATGCTGCCGTTTGACGGGTCGTAGGGTGTACCCCCACCCCTAACCCCTCCCCACAAGGGGGAGGGGGATTCTTGGGCAGCGACATAGAATGACGACGCGGTCGAGATGGGTCGTTAGCGTCTCCCTCCCCCTTGTGGGGAGGGAATAAGGGTGGGGGTGCTGGCAGCCTCGACTAATGATAATTTACATCCGATAGTTCGCCCGAAACGCGGCCTAATTCTTGACGCTTGGAGGTCAGCGCTTCTCGCGGATGTCGGTCAGCGTCCTTGTGGGCGTGATCGCTTCGGGGTCGAGCTTGACCTCGATGATGGCCGGCTTGCCGCTCTGGCGCGCACGCTCGAAGGCGGGGATGAAATCCTCGGTCTTTTCCACCGTCTCGCCATGGCCGCCGAAGGCGCGGGCATAGGCGGCGAAATCGGGATTGCGCAGCATGGTGCCGGAGACGCGGCCGGGATATTCGCGTTCCTGGTGCATGCGGATGGTGCCGTAGATGCCGTTGTTGAGGATCACGACGATGATCGGCAGGTCGTATTGCACGGCGGTCGAGAATTCCTGGCCGTGCATGAGGAAGTCGCCGTCGCCGGCCCAGACGATCACCTCGCGGTCCGGGAACACGCTTTTCGCGCCGACGCCCGCTGGCAGGCCGTAGCCCATCGAGCCGGAGGTGGGAGCCGCCTGCGTATTGTAGCGGCGGAAGCGGTGGAAGCGATGCATCCAGGTGGCGAAATTGCCGGCGCCGTTGCAGATGATGGCGTCCTGCGGCAGCACGCCTTCCAGATACTCCACGATCGGCCCCATATGTACGGCGCCGGGCCCGGTCTTCGGCGGGGTCGACCACGTGAGATAATCGGCATGCGCCTGTTCGGTCTCGCCGGTCCAGCCAGGTGCCGCCGGCCCCTTGCGTTTGGCGAAGGCTTCGACGAACGCGGCCGGCGAGGCGTTGATGGCCAGCGTCGGCCGGTAGACGCGGCCGAGTTCATTGGCGTCGGCGTGGACGTGGACCAGCTTCTGGTTAGGATAGGGGCTTTTCATCAGCGTGTAGTCGGAGGACGGCATTTCGCCGAAGCGGCCGCCGACAAGCAGGATCAGGTCGGCATCCTTGACGCGCGCGGCGAGCTTCGGGTTGAGGCCGATGCCGACATCGCCGGCGTAGTTCGGGTGCAGGTGATCGAACAGCATCTGGCGGCGGAAGGAAACGCCGACCGGCAGTGCCCAGTTTTCCGCGACCTGCTGAATGTGCTTAAAGCCCTCTTCGCCCCAGCGCGTGCCGCCGAGGATGACGAAGGGTTTTTTGGCCTGCGACAGCAGCTTTTCGAGTTGATCCAACTCGGCTTCGCCTGGCCGCGTCTCGACCGGGGTGAAGGGCAGGGCGGTGGGAGCCTCGACCTCGTCGGTCAGCATGTCCTCCGGTAGCGCGATGACGACCGGGCCGGGGCGGCCGGAGGTGGCCACGGCGAAGGCGCGGGTGACGAGTTCGGGAACGCGGGCGGCGTCCTCGATCTCCACCACCCATTTGGCGATGTCGCCGTAGAACGCCTTGTAGTCGACCTCCTGGAACGCCTCGCGGTGTTTCGCGTGGGCTGCGATCTGGCCGATGAACAGGATCATCGGGATGGAATCCTGCCGGGCGATATGGACGCCGGCCGAGGCGTTGGTGGCGCCCGGGCCGCGGGTGACGAAGCAGATGCCGGGCTTGCCGGTCAGCCGGCCCTCGCAGTCGGCCATCATGGCCGCACCGCCCTCCTGGCGGCAGACGATGGTCCTGATCGTCGAATCGTGCAGTGCATCGAGCACGGCGAGGTAGCTTTCGCCCGGAACGCAGAAGATTCGTTCTACGCCGTTGGCTTCGAGCGCTTCGACAATCAGTTTTCCGCCCGTTTTCATTTTGCGGCCTTCTCCAGTTCGGCAAGAATTTCTTCGGTATGCTCGCCAAGGCGCGGCGAGGGTCGGTCATAGGTGAGCGGCGTTGCCGGCATCAGCATCGGCGAGCGCACGGACGGCAGGGCATTGCCATGGCCGTCGTCCAGGGAAAGGCGCATGCCGCGCGCGATCGCCTGCGGGTCGGCGAAGGCCTGGCCGATGTCGTTGATCGGGCTGGCCGGCACGTGCGCCGCCTCCAGCTTCGGCAGAAGCTCGTCGCGCGTGAGGGCGGCGAGCGGCGGCAGGATCGCCTCGCGCAGCGCCGCCCGGTTGGCGACACGCGCCGAATTGGTAGCGAAGGCGGGATCATCGGCGAGGTGTTCGAGGCCGATCGCCGCGCAAAACTTGCGGAACTGGCCGTCATTGCCGACGGCAAGGATGAAGTGCCCGTCCCTGACCGGCAGCACCTCGTAGGGCGCGATGTTGGGATGGGCGTTGCCCATTCGCGTCGGCGCCTTTCCCGACACCAGATAGTTGAGGTTCTGGTTGGCGAGCACCGCCATCTGCGCATCGAACAGCGCCATGTCGACATGCTGGCCCTCGCCGGTCTTTTCGGCATGGCGAAGGGCGGCCTGGATGGCGACGACCGAATAGAGGCCGGTGAAGATGTCGGTGACGGCGACGCCGACCTTCTGCGGCTCGCCGTCCGCCGGACCAGTGATCGACATCAGGCCGGACATGCCCTGGACGATGAAATCGTAGCCGGCGCGCGGCGCATAAGGACCGTCCTGCCCAAAGCCGGTGATCGAGCAATAGACGAGGCGCGGGTTGATCGCCTTCAGGCTTTCATAGTCTAGGCCGTATTTCTTGAGGCCGCCGAGCTTGAAATTCTCGATGAGGACATCGGCGCTGGCCGCCAGTTTCCGCACGGTTTGCGCACCTTCCGGCGTCGAAAAGTCGATGGCGATGGAACGCTTGCCGCGATTGCAGGCATGGTAGTAGGCGGCCGACAGGTTTTCGCCGTCATGGCCGGTTACGAAGGGCGGTCCCCATTTGCGGGTATCGTCGCCCTCGGGGCTTTCCACCTTGATCACGTCGGCGCCGAGATCGGCCAGCAACTGGCCCGCCCACGGCCCGGCGAGGATGCGGGCGAGTTCGATGACGCGAACGCCTTTCAGCGGAGCATTGGCCATGGGACACCGGGGCAACGGGTGGAAGCAAGCACCATGGCTCTAGCAACCCGGCGTGCCGATGTCACTGTCCTTGCGCTGGGCCAGTGGAGCGGCGGCAGGCCAGGTGGGTCTTGCGGCGGTGTTACCCCCCACCCCTAGCCCCTCCCCACAAGGGGGAGGGGTTAACCACGTCGTATCTGGAAGCATCGGCGGCTTTGCCAGGGCGCTGCCAATTCCCCCTCCCCTTGTGGGGAGGGGCTAGGGTGGGGGTAGGTCGGGCAACTTCGTTGTGGTCTAACGGGTCACCGCTTCGGCCCAGTCCGCGAAATCATCCATGATGATGTTTCGATTCACCTCGTTCAGGCTTTCGTGGCGGGTTTCGGCGTAAATCCTTGAAACCAGATTCGAAAAGCCCAGCCGGCGCATCCGCCGCGCCAGGTCCGCGACGGCCTTGCCGTTGTCGGTGGCGGGGTCCTTTTCGCCGCCGACCAGATGGATCGGCAGGTCGCGACGGATGCCGGAAAAATTGCGGTCGTCGGCGCCGGCGAAAATGAAGCCGAACACGTCGCGCCACAGGGACACCGAGGCGTCAAAGCCGCAAAGCGGGTCGGCGATGTATTTTTCGACCTCCGCCGCGTCTCGCGACAGCCAGTCGAACGGCGACTTGTGGTTGGGGATCGCCTTGCCCCATGTCTGGAACGTCAGCTTCGGCAGCAGGCGGGAGGGCGCGTCCGAGCCAAGGCGAAAACGCTCCCATGCCAGCAGCGCCCGTGCCGCGCGACCCGCCAGACCGGCCGAAAAGTTGGTGTTCCAGATGGCGGCGGCGTGGACGCGCGAGGAATGCTCCAGCAGGAAATCGAGCGCGATCAGCCCGCCCATCGAATGGCCGAACAGGATCACCGGCAGGCGCGGGTGCTCGCGCGCGATCAGGTCGTGTATGGCAGCGACATCGGCGAGAACCTTTTTCCCGCCGTCATACTCGGCGAACCGCCCTCTCGGCGCATCGGGCGCCGTCGTGAAGCCGTGGCCGCGATGGTCGTGCGCATAGACGTGGAATCCTCGCTCGGACAGGAAGTCGGCGAAGCGCGCGTAGCGTAGCGCGTGCTCCGCAAGGCCATGGTTGACCTGCACCACGGCCCGCCCGCCCGCCTTCGCCGGCTTGACGTAGAGGTTGAGCAGCGCGCCGGTCGGCGAGCCGAGCTTCATCTGGCGTTCGAACGGCATGCGATGTTTCCGGCTGCGCGCGCTGTCGCGCCTCTATGTGAAGCGCGAGCCTTCCCGGGAATCAAGGGGTGCGACTTCTTCGTCCTGGGTGGTGCCGACGACCCGGTCGCGTCCGCCGGCCTTGGCGAGGTAGAGGCGCTGGTCGGCCAGCGCGAACAGCGCATCGAGGTCGGGCGTTTCGTCCGACGAGGTGGCAACGCCGGCGCTGATGGTGATCTCGAAGGTCTCGCTGCGCAGTGACGCCTTGATGGCGGCGCGGATGTTTTCGCCGAGGAGGCGTGCGACGGCGTGCGGGTGCGGGCACAGGATGGCGAATTCCTCGCCGCCGATGCGATAGACCACGCCCTCGCGCCCGGTCGCCTGCTGGAGCAGGGCGGCGACCGACTTCAACACGCGGTCGCCCTCGGCATGGCCGAACCGGTCGTTGACCGATTTGAAGTGGTCGACGTCGAGGAGCAGCAGGCTCAGCGACTTTCCGTCATGCAGCGTGGTCTTGAGCTGCTGCTGGCCGTCCGTTTCGAACCGGCCGCGATGCAGCAGGCCGGTGAGACCGTCGCGGCCGATGTGCTCGGCCAGGGCTTCGTAGCGCTCCCGGTAGGTCAGGATCTGGAAGACGTCGGCCAGCCCGCGCGGCATGCCCGCCTCGTTGCGCTCGAACCAGCGCAGATAGGCGCAGAGCATCGCGCTGTAGGTCAGCGCCGCCCCCATTTTGGCGAGCCATCCGCCGAGAAACACTTCGCGGGGCGCGTCGGAGACGAAATGCAGTGCGGCGAAGAAGCCTGCCTGGTCGAAGGTCAGCACGCAGCACAGCGCCGTCAGGATGCGCAGGAACGGCTTGCCGCGCAGATAGCGGCCCAGCCGTTCGTAGAACAGGATCATCAGGATGGCGTCGAGGAACAGCAGCGAGGTCCCCCACACCATGAGCCAGCCCATCTGGTCGATGAAAGCGATGTCGGGCCTCTGGCCGTTGGGCAGCGGCGCGATTTCGTGCTGCGTGAGCACGAAGACGAGGCCGATCATCAGCGCGTTGCCGAGCAGCAGGCCGTAGATCGGCTGGCGTACCTTCGCGGCGTCTTCCTTGATGTAGAGCAGGAGCAGCATGGCGAGCTTGCCGGAAAACAGCACCGACGAGCCGGGCGAGACGATCCCGAACGGAAGCGTGACATAGAACACGCTGGCCAGATACGTCTCAAGGAAATGCATGGCGCCGAGCGCGCAGATGAACACGCCGAGCCCGATGCGATCCCGCAGGTGGAAGAAGACGGCCATGACGCCGAAATACAGACATGCTTCGGCAAGAAGCAGCAGGACGTTATGCAAGCCGGGCTCCAGGGGTGGCGGTGCCGCCCACACAGGGGTTTCGTGCCTCGGCAGTTCTGCCAAAGAAACGTTAATCGGCCCTTATCGGGTGGGAGGCATGGGCAGTGCCGGTGGTCGAAAGCGATTGCCGTTTGCGGTCCTATCGCCTACATAGCGGCCAACCTCCATCCAATTCGACTTCGGTCAGTTCATCCTAAGGAGCGCGCGCGTGGCACGCCAGTTCATCTATCACATGGCCGGCCTGAACAAGGCCTATGGCACCAAGAAGGTGCTCGAAAACATCCACCTTTCCTTCTACCCGGATGCCAAGATCGGCATTCTGGGCCCCAACGGCGCCGGCAAGTCGACGATCCTCAAGATCATGGCCGGCCTCGACAAGGAATATACCGGCGAAGCCTGGCTCGCCGAGGGCGCGACCGTCGGCTACCTGGCGCAGGAGCCGCAGCTCGATCCGGACAAGACCGTGTTCGAGAACGTCATGGACGGCGTCAAGAAGAAGACGGCCATCATCGAGCGCTACAACGAGCTGATGATGAACTATTCCGACGAGACGGCGGAAGAGTCGGCGCGGCTGCAAGACGAGATGGACCGCCTGAACCTGTGGGACCTCGAACAGCAGGTCGAGATGGCGATGGACGCGCTGGCGTGCCCGCCCAAGGATTCCGGCGTGACCAACCTGTCGGGCGGCGAGCGGCGCCGCGTGGCGCTGTGCCGGCTGCTCCTGGAAGAACCAGACCTGCTGCTGCTCGACGAGCCGACCAACCACCTCGACGCCGAGACGACCTCGTGGCTGGAAAAGCACCTGCGCGCCTACAAGGGCTCGGTGCTGCTCATCACCCACGACCGCTACTTCCTCGACAATGTCACCGGCTGGATTCTCGAGCTCGACCGCGGCCGCGGCATTCCCTACGAGGGCAACTACACCGCCTATCTGGAAGCCAAGGCCAAGCGCCTCAAGCAGGAAGGCCGCGAGGACGACGCGCGCCAGCGGGCGATTTCGCGCGAGCGCGAGTGGATCGCCTCCAGCCCCAAGGCCCGCCAGACCAAGTCCAAGGCGCGCATCAAGGCGTTCGAGGAACTGCTGGAGACGGCCAACAGCCGCCGCCCGTCCGATACGCAGATCGTCATCCCGCATGGCGAGCGGCTCGGCAATGTGGTCATCGAGGTCGAAGGCCTGTCGAAGGGCTTTGGCGACGAACTGCTGATCGAAAACCTTTCCTTCAAGCTGCCGCCCGGCGGCATCGTCGGCATCATCGGCCCCAACGGCGCCGGCAAGACGACGCTGTTCAAGATGATCACCGGGCAGGAGAAGCCGGACGCCGGCACCATCCGCATCGGCGAGACGGTCAAGCTCGGCTATGTCGACCAGAGCCGCGACGCGCTCGACCCCAACAAGACCGTGTGGGAGGAAATCTCCGGCGGTGCGGAAGTCGTGAAGCTCGGCAAGTTCGACGCCAATACGCGCGCCTACTGCTCGTCGTTCAACTTCCGCGGCGGCGACCAGCAGCAGAAGGTGGGCAACCTGTCCGGCGGCCAGCGCAACCGCGTGCACCTGGCCAAGATGCTGAGGACCGGCGGCAACGTGCTCCTGCTCGATGAGCCGACCAACGACCTCGACACCGAAACGCTGGCGGCGCTTGAAGACGCGCTGGAAAGCTACGCCGGCTGCGCCGTCATCATCTCCCACGACCGCATGTTCCTCGACCGGTTGGCAACGCACATCCTTGCCTTCGAGGGCGACAGCCATGTCGAATGGTTCGAGGGCAACTTCGAGGACTACGAAAAGGACAAGGTCCGCCGCCTCGGCCCCGACGCGCTCACCCCGCACCGCATGACCTACAAGCGCCTGACGCGGTAAGGGAGAGAACAAGAAAATGGCCGACTGGTCCGCTGCCCAATATCTCAAATTCGAAGAGGAGCGGACGCGGCCGGCTCGAGACTTGCTGGCGCAGGTGCCGGTGGCCGATCCGAGGCGGGTGGTCGATATCGGCTGCGGGCCGGGCAATTCGACCGAACTGCTGGCCGAGCGCTGGCCGGCGGCCGCCGTCAGCGGCTTCGACAGTTCGCCCGACATGATCTCCAAGGCGAAGGCGCGCCTGCCCGGCGTTTCCTTCGCTCTTGGCGATGCCACGACCTGGGCGCCGGCGGAGCCGGTGGACGTCATTTTCGCCAACGCCGTGTTCCAGTGGCTGCCCGACCACCCGCAGGTGCTGCGGCGGCTGATCGGCTGCCTCGCGCCGGGCGGGGCTCTCGCCGTGCAGATGCCCGACAATCTCGGCGAGCCGTCGCATCGGCTGATGAGCAAAGCGGCGGACGAGATGCCGTTTGCGGCGAAGCTGGCCGGGGCAGGGCGCGAGCCGCTGCCGCCGGTCGCCGCCTATTACGAGCTGCTGGCTCCGCATTGCGCGCGCCTCGACATCTGGCACACTTTCTACCATCACCCGCTGACCAATGCCGCGGCCATCGTCGAATGGCTGAAGTCGACCGGACTCAAGCGGTTTCTCGACCGGCTCGACGAGGCGGAGCAGGGGCCGTTCCTTGAGCGCTATCTGGAAAAGATCGCCGAGGCTTATCCGGTAACCGCGACGGCCAAGGTGCTGCTGCGCTTTCCGCGGCTGTTCATCGTCGCGCAGGCAAAACGGTGAACCAGGCGCTGCGCGCAGCGGCGTAAATGCTTTCGGGCAGGAAACGGTCGCGCTCGGCGTAAACTTGGCGTAAGGCGAGAGGGCGCATCGTTTGCGTGGAGCGGCAGGGGCTTCTCATTGAAAGTGCGGCGTACAGCGGAGCCAAACCATGCATCGCGTCATCATCAGCAGCCTCGGCGTAGAAATCCCTGAAGCGTCGATCTCCAACGACGAGTTGGTGGAATGCTTCAACGCCTGGGTCGATACGGAAAACCCGCGCCGCATCGCTGCCGGGCAGGAGCCGCTGCCGAGGTCGGACAGCGCCTTCATCGAGCATGCGTCGGGCATCCGCACCCGGCATGTGGTGGAACGCAACGGCATCCTCGATCCGGCGCGCATGGCGCCGCGCATCCCGGCACGCCCCGACGAGGCGCTGTCGATTCAGGCCGAATTCGGCATCGCCTCGGCCCGCAAGGCGCTGGCGCAGGCCGGCATCGAAGCCGCCGATGTCGACCTGGTGATCTGCTCGTCCTCGCATCTGCAGCGGCCGTATCCGGCGATCGCCATCGAGATGCAGCAGGCGCTGGGAACGCGCGGCGCCGCCTTTGATATGGGGCTCGGCTGTTCGTCGGCCGTGGCGGCCCTGCATGTGGCGGTAGGGTTGGTGCGTGCAGGCACGCATAGGCGCGTGCTGGTGACGACACCGGAGATCATCACCGGGCATCTCAATTTCCGCGACCGCCAGACGCATTTCATCTTCGGCGACGCTTCCGTGTCGATCGTGGTCGAGGGCATGGCCAAAGGTTCCGTGCGCCCGGGGCGGCTCGAGGTGCTGGACACGCGGCTGTGGACGCAGTTGTCCAACAATATCCGCACCAATCTCGGCTATTTGACGCGCACGGCGCAGGACGACCCCTATCAGATCAGCCTCGAAGGCAACATGATCCACCAGGTCGGCAACAAGGTGTTCAAGGAAGTCACCGTCGCCGGCCACAAGTTCATCGTCGAGTTCCTGGCCGAGCATGGGCTGACGCCGCAGGGCATAAGGCGCTTCTGGCTGCACCAGGCCAATGCGCGCATGAACGCGATGATCCTGCGCCTCGCCTTCGGCCACGACGTCGACCACGACCGCGCGCCGATGGTGCTCGACCGGCTGGGCAATACGGCGGGCGCCGGGTCGATCGTGGCACTGTCGGAAAACCATGCCGACATGAAGGCCGGCGACTACGGACTGTTGTGCGCCTTCGGGGCCGGCTATTCGATCGGCGGCGCGCTGCTCAAGGTTCTTTAGGACTTAAGTTTCTTCGTCGTCTTCATCCAGCAGGCGGGTGGCGCGCCAGCGGGTGAGCACGGCGTTGATGGCGCCGATCACGAAGAAGCGGGCCGAATCGCGGTCGTAGCCCTCGCCGAGCAGCTTTTCGTAGTCGGTGTGGGCGTGGCGCACATGGGCGATGGTGGCAAGCCACACCGCGATGGTCGGCGGCAGCGTCTTCATGTGGACGGCGCCGGCATCCGTCCGGATTTTCTCGATGTCGGCATAGGGCGCCATCGGCAGCAGCGCCGTCAGCGCCTTGGCGATGGCGCGCTGTCGGCCGGTCCGTGCGCTCACCGGCTGGCCCAGTCGGCGATCGTCGCGTCGGGAACGGCGTCCACCGAGGCGAAATAGGGCTTGATGTCAAGGATCGGCGTGCCGTCGACCAGGTCGATGGCTTCGAGGTCGAGGCGGCCGCTGCCGGTGTCGAGCGACAGCAGCCTGACGACATGCAGGCCGATCGGGTTGGGCCGCACCGGCGAGCGCAAGGCGAAAGTGCCTGAGGGTTCAACGGCATGGCGCGGCTTTTGCACAATCAGATTCCGCTCCGAACCGTCGAGCCACGACAGCAGGATGACGTGGCTGGCGCGTTCCAGCCCGGCAAGACCGCGGCGATAGGGTTCATCGACGATGAGCGTGGCGGCCTGGCCGGTTTCGCGGGCGGCGCGCATGTTCTTGGGGCAGATCTCGCGCGTGAGCCAGGGCGAGCGGACGCGGCCGATGAACACGACATGGCCGTCTGCCGGCAATGTCGCCGGATCGATTTCAAGGGCCTGCTCGCCCTCGCGTATCTCGCCCATCTTCCTGCCCTTGAAACGGCCGCGCCATTTTCCTGTTTGAAAGCGACCTCGGGCTTGCCTTATCTCAAAATATGACATAAACATATCTTTATATCTAATTGAGAAAAGCGATGCACGTTCCGCTCGACACCATGGTAGATACCTTGAAGGCGGCAGCCGAATCCAGCCGGCTTCGCATTCTCCTGCTTCTCGCGCGCGGCGACCTGACCGTTTCGGACCTGACCGAGATTCTGGGGCAGTCGCAGCCCCGCGTCTCGCGTCATCTGAAGCTGTTGCTGGAAGCGGGATTGATCGGCCGCTACCAGGAGGGCTCGTGGGCGTTCTTCCGGCTTTCCGATGCCGATACCGCGCGTGATTTCGTGCTCGGGCTGGTTTCGGGTATCCGTGCCGCCGACCCGCAGGTGGAGCGTGATTTCGAGCGGCTCGCGGCGGTCAAGAGCCGGCGGCAGGAGAGTGCCGCCGCGTATTTTTCGCGCAATGCCGCAAGCTGGGACCAGATCCGGCTGCTGCATGCGCCGGACGGGGCGGTGGAAGCCGCGCTGCTCGATGTCGTCGGCAAGCGGCCGTTCCAGGCCATGCTCGACCTCGGCACCGGCACCGGGCGGCTCCTGGAAATCTTTGCGCCGCTCTACCGGCGCGGCGTCGGCATCGATCTGTCGCGCGAGATGCTGAGCGTGGCGCGCGCCAATCTCGACAAGGCCGGCATCGCCAATGCGCAGGTGCGCCAGGGCGACATCTTTTCGCCGCCGGTCGAGCGCGACGCCTACGATCTCGTCACCATCCACCAGGTGCTGCACTATCTCGACGATCCCGGCCGCGCCGTGCGCGAGGCGGCGAGGCTGCTGCGGCCGGCCGGCCGGCTGGTCATCGTCGATTTCGCGCCGCATGCGCTGGAATTCCTGCGCGAGGAGTACGCGCATCTTCGCCTCGGCTTTTCCGACCGGCAGATTGCCGAGTGGTTCTCGCAAGCGGGCCTCGACTTGGAGGTGAGCCGGCAGTTCGAGCCGCGCGGCGATGCCGAAGCCGGCCTGACGGTAAAACTGTGGCTCGGCCGCGACCGGCGCCTGCTGGTGGCCGATCCCGTCGATGAAACGCAATCGGCGCTTTCGCGCCCAGTAGGGGAAGTCGCCTGATGAACCAGTTCCGTTTTTCCCGCCGCCCCGATATCGGCGACCGGATCAGGGTTTCGTTCGAGTTCTTTCCGCCCAAGACCGACGAGATGGCGGCAAGGCTGTGGGACACGGTCACGCGGCTGGAGCCGCTGAAGCCGCACTTCGTCTCCGTCACCTACGGCGCCGGCGGCTCGACGCGCGAGCGCACCGCACGCACCGTCCAGCGCATTCTGGGCGAGACCGGCATTCCGGCGGCGGCGCATCTCACCTGCGTCGGGGCGACGCGCGAGGAAATCGACGCGGTGATCCGCGAATATCAGGCGATCGGCATCCGCCGGTTCGTAGCCCTTCGCGGCGACCCCGCTTCCGGCGTCGGCGAGGCCTATCACCCGCATCCGGGCGGCTACGAGAACGGCGCCGACCTGGTCGGCGGCTTGAAGGCCATCGGCGATTTCGACATCTCGGTCGCCGCCTATCCGGAAAAGCACCCGCAAAGCCCGGACTTCGCCACCGACATCGAGATGCTGAAGCGCAAGGTGGACAACGGGGCGACACGCGCCGTCACCCAGTTCTTCTTCGATAACGATGTCTATGAGCGCTATGTCGAGCGGGTGCGCCGCGCCGGCATCTATATCCCGATCGTGCCCGGCATCCAGCCGGTGCACAGTTTCCGGCAGGTCGCCAACTTTTCGGCGCGCGCCGGCGCGCATGTGCCGGCGTGGCTGGCCGAGCGCTTCGAGGGGCTGGAAAACGACCCGCAGACGCATGCGCTGGTCGCCAGCGCGGTCGCGGCAGAGCAGGTGCTGGACCTGATCGAGCGCGGGGTCGGCGATTTCCACTTCTACACGATGAACCGCGCCGATCTCGTCGTCGCCATCTGCCACATGATCGGTATCCGCTCGCAGCCCGCCCTCGAGGGATCGGCCGCCGCCTGAACGGTGCGGCTAAAAAGAAAAGGCCGGAAAACCGGCCTTTTCAATTCGTTGGACTTCCCAGTGCGGGCCCAGCCCGCTGCTGCCGCTTAAGGGAAGACGCCCATGATGAGGGCGCCTACAACCGCGAACGCAGCACAAATCATCAATGCGTTGATTGGCCTTGTCAGTCCCATGTATAGCCTCCTCTAAAGAGCTACGGCCAGAGTCTAGGAGCATTTCGGTCACAGGCAAGGGGAAAATGTGCTGCAATGCGACAGCATTGTGGAATTTCCGACCTCCCCTGGGTCGCTATGCCTTGAAATTATTCATCAAATGCCGGCTTAACGGCTGTGAACAAATTGTGGCCAGATCCGCGCGCCGCGACAGCCCGATCCAATCCCGACATACCCTACCTCATGCGGATGAAACGAATCCGCTGCACGGTTACGTCATTTGAAACGGGGGGTCCCCCTTTCGCGGGATTTGTTCTGAAGCGCTTCGCGATCTTTCAGATTCGCTTTCCGCGCTTCAGTTCTTTGATTTCATGCATGTCTTTGTCCCAAAACCGGTTCCCACTTTTGGGAGACATGCAGTAGGCTCGCTCCACCGATCCTTCCCGAGTCGGAGCGTGGGGTTCATTCATGCAGCGATTTGAGAATGCC
Source organism: Aquamicrobium soli (assembly GCF_042646345.1). NCBI lineage: Bacteria > Pseudomonadati > Pseudomonadota > Alphaproteobacteria > Hyphomicrobiales > Phyllobacteriaceae > Aquamicrobium > Aquamicrobium soli. Next base: position 168,483 of record NZ_JBHRTK010000022.1, read on the forward strand.
CGAGAGGCGGCGCTGGCGTTGCGGCCGGACGATCCGGTCTATTGCTTCCGCCCGCAGGTGCTGAAGGCCGACGCGCGCCAGTTCATGGACATGTTTCCCGGCAAGACCGCCTATGCGGTCAAGACCAATGGCGAGCCGCTGGTGCTCAAGACCCTGGTCGAGGCTGGCGTGAAAGCCTTCGACGTGGCCTCGCCGGGCGAATTTTCCGCCGTGCGCTCGGTCTCGGCGGATGCCGAAATGCTCTACATGCACCCGGTCAAGGCGCAGGCGGACATCAGGCTTGCGCTGGAAAAATACGGCATCCGCGTGATTGCCGTTGACCACGAGGACGAGATCACCAAGCTGACGCGCATCGTGCGCGCGCTCGACATCGATCCCGGTTCGCTCACCGTGTTCGTGCGCATCCAGACCAAGGGCCACGCCGCCTATGAGTTGTCGAAGAAGTTCGGCGCCGGGCCGGCCTATGCGGTGGAACTCGGCGAACGGCTTCGCCGCAGCGGCTACAAGGTCGGACTGTGCTTCCATGTCGGCAGCCAGATCGAGGACCCCGACACTTATGAGCGGGCGCTGGCCTCGGCCGACTGGGTGCGCAACCGGCTGAGCTTCGACATTGCCGCGCTCGATGTCGGCGGCGGGTTCCCTGCCGAATACGGCCACGATCCCAACCGCAAGCAGGTGGAAATGCCGTCTCTCGGCCAGATCATGTCGCGGCTTTCCGGTGACCTCAAGGAATACCAGTTCGACCAGATACCGCTGGTGGCGGAGCCCGGCCGGGTGATCGTGGCGCGCTGCCTGTCGCTGATCGTACGCGTGCTTCTGCGCAAGGGCAGGCGGCTCTACATCAACGACGGCATCTGGGCCTCGCTGTCTGATTCATGGACGGGCAAGATCACGCTGCCGGCGCGCTTCATCCCCGATCCCGCCATCCGCTCGCGCAACGGGGCGGAAAAGAGCATCGTGCCGTTCAAGGTGTGCGGGGCGACCTGCGATTCCGTCGATATCCTATCGCGGCCGTTCTGGCTGCCGGAGACGGTCGATACCGGCGACTGGATCGAGATCGGCCATATCGGCGCCTATTCGCTGTCGCTCAGGACCCGCTTCAACGGCTTTTATCCCGACACCTTCGTGGAGGTCACGACACCGTTCGACGAAGGCGACACGCCGCAAGGCTTCGCCAGCCTGGAGACGATGGCGGACTAGGCTGCGGAAATCCTCCTGCTTACAGCCTTTCCAGCAACTCGGGCGTTGGCCAGCCGTCCACCGCCAGGCCCAGCCTCGTCTGTTCCTGGCGGACCGCTTCGCGCGTGTTGGTGCCCAGAATGCCGTCGACGGTGCCGACGTCGTAGCCTTTCGCCTCGAGCTTTGCCTGCAAGTCCTTCATCTGGTCCTGGTCGAGGCCGCTTTCGGGATACCGCGGATCGTAGGCGGGCGCGCCGGCGAGGCGGGCCGCGAGATTGGCGGCGGTCAGCGCATAGGTGATCGACTGGTTCCACTCGATGTAGATGTCGAAATTGTCATAGGTCAGGAAAGCCGGTCCCTTGCGGCCCATCGGCAGCATCAGGCCGGCGCCGAGGCTGTTGTCGGCCAGCGGCGAGCCGTCGCGATTGGTGACGCCCCAGTCGGCCCACTGCGACAGCGGCAGCTTGTTCATGCGCCCGGTCTGGTCCCAGGGCAGGCTTTCGGGCACGCGGACCTCCTCGATCCAGGGCTGGTCGCGCTTCCAGCCTTTCACCTGCAACTTCTTCGCCGTGGTCATGATCGCGTCGGGCGCGCTGCCGCGCAGGTCGATGCGGCCGTCGCCGTCGCCGTCGACGCCTTCGTTGAGGTAGTCGCTGGGCAGGATCTGCGTCTGGCCGATCTCGCCGGCCCAGGCGCCGGTGACATCGGCCGGCACCACGCCCTTGTCGATCAGCTTGAGCAGCGGGATCAACTGCTGGCGGAACAGGTCCGGGCGGCGGCAGTCATGGGCGAGCGTGACCAGCGCGTCCAGCGTGTGGAAATCGCCCTGGACGGCGCCGAAATCGGTCTCCAGCGCCCAGAAGGCGGCGATGACCGGCGCCTGCACGCCGAATTCCCGGTCGGCGCGGGCAAAGACGTCGGCGTATTTCTTGAGATTGGCCGCCCCTTGCTTCAGCCGATAGTCGGAGATCATGCGCCCGGAAAACTGGATGAAGGTCTGGGCGAACACGCCCTGCCGGCGGTCGCGCGCCAGCACTTTTTCATCGATGGTGGCGGCGGCGAGCGCCTTGTGCCCGGCCTCGCCGATGCCGGCTGCCGTAGCTTCGGCCGAAACGCCTTCCTTCCATGCCTGGAAATCGCCGCCGCATGACTGGGCCAGCGCGGGCATGGCTGTCACAGCCAGAAAAAACCCCGCCAGCAATGTGGAGCGCAGCCGCATCGTCATTTCTCCGGAAGTCCGCATGCTCGCACGCAAGCCGCGTTCCGAAAAGCAGGCTATGCGTTGCGTGTCAACGGGTGTTCTGCCGCAACCACTTGCGCCAGGCGGCGTCGCTGCCGTTGAAGACGTTGATGTCGGCGTCGCCCGTCACGCCCGGAACGATGCCCGTGCCGGTGTACTGCCAGAAGGTGAAGGGATGGCTGCCGTATTTCTGGTGCGGGTGGCCGGCAACCGAGCGCAGCCAGTAAGGATAGCCGCGATAGGTCGCGAGGTTGTTGTCGTCGAAGAAATCGATCGAAGTGTAGATGATCGGCTTCTTGCCGTAATGCCGCTCGACGATGTCGAGGAAGATCGTCATTTCGCTGCGCACCGTTTCCGGCGGCGGGCGCAGCTTGCAGGTCGGCGAGGCCGGGTTCCATTCCATGTCGAGCACCGGCGGCATCGCCGACGGGTCGTTCGGCACGTTCTGGATGAACCACCGGGCCTGCTCGGCCGCCGGCCGGCAGAAATAGTAGAAATGATAGGCCGCGCGCGGGATTCCGGCGGCTTTCGTGTGCCGCCAGTGCTCGGAAAAATAATCATCGACGCGGTCGCCGCCCTCCGTCGCCTTGATGAAGGCGAAGGAGATGCCGCTGGCTTTCGCGGCCGGCCAGTCGATCGTGCGCTGGTATTTCGACACGTCGGTGCCGTGGACCGAATAATTCCAGGGGGCGCCGGACTCCCATTCGTGAGGCTTGGAATCGGCAAAGCGCGGCGCGCGTCCGGTGGCGGTCGGCTTGCCCGGCGAAAGGGGGGCGAGATCGTCTACCGTCGAGCAGGCTCCGAGGAGCGCCAGCATGATGAGGGCCGCGACACGGCGCATTCTTGTTCCCCGACCGGTTCGGCCCACCTTCTGCTCGCTCGCCGGCACGGGTGGTCGCCGCGCATGTTGCGCATGATTGCGTGCCTGCCGTCATCGCGCAACATGGTTGATTTTCGGTTGACGAGGCTGTGTTGCCAGCCGGGCGCAGCAGACAGGTATTACAGGGCGAAACGCAATGTGACGAAACGGAACCGTTGCGGCCGCATTTTCCCTTCGATCGTCCGCTACCGAACGGACGTTGTTGAAGGAGAGAGAGATGAAAAAACTTATCCTTGCTTCGGTTTCCGCGCTGGCCTTGCTCGGCGTTGCTGCCTGTAGCGACAGCGGAACCGATAACACCACCACCGAGAGCACGACGCCGCCGGCTGCCGAGCAGCCTGCAACGCCGCCCGCCACGGACAACTCGACGACGCAGAGCATCAAGCCTGCTCCGTCCGAGGGGACCGGCGGTGCCACGCAGCCGGAGCCGGCGCCGGCGCAGCCCGCTCAGTAAGCGAGTGCGTAGACATGAGTAGGAAAAGGCCGGCCTCCGCCGGCCTTTTTCTTGAGGGAGCCGGTGTTGCGCCTGCCCCTGTTCACCGCCAATTGAGCGGCTTGTCGCCTTGATCCCGTCCTGCCGTTCGATCTAAGAAGCACCATGTCGATTTGGGACCGCCTTGGCGACTTCATAGCGCGCATATCGTCGTCGGCTTCGTCAGGGGTGGTCGCTCTTGTCGAGGCCGTCCGCACGGTGTTTTCCGGTGATGCGGATCTGCGCCGCCGCGTCGCCTTTTCGGTGGCGATGATCGCGCTTTCGGCCAAGATGGCCAAGGCCGATGGCGTCGTCACGCAGGACGAGGTGCGCGCCTTCCAGCAGATATTCGAGGTGCCGCCGGAAGAAACCCGCCACGTGGCGCGGCTTTTCGACCTCGCCAAGCAGGATGTCGCCGGCTTCGAGGCCTATGCCCGGCAAATGGCCAATCTGTGCGGCAGCGGCTATTCCAACTGCATGATGCTGGAAGATATCCTCGACGGCCTGTTCCACATCGCCAAGGCCGACGGCATGATCCATGAGCGCGAGGCCGACTTCCTGCACCGCATTGCCGCGATATTCAGCATCGACGAGGAGCATTACCAGAGCATCCTTGCCCGCCATGTCGATCTCGGGACCGCCGATCCCTATGCGGTGCTCGGCGTCGAGCGTGGACGGCCGTTCGAGGAAGTGCGCAGGCGTTATCGCAAGCTGATGCAGGACAACCATCCCGACCGGCTGATCGCGCGCGGCCTGCCGCAGGAATTCATCAAGATCGCCACCAGCCGCGTCGCCGCCATCAACGCCGCCTATGAAACCATCGAGCGGGGAATGAGGCGGGCATGAGCGGCTTTTCGCCCGACCATCCGGGGGCCGATGTGCGGGTCTCGCCCAATTTCGGGCCGAGGCGGGACGGGCTGAAGCCCGACATGATCGTCCTGCATTACACCGGGATGGAAACGGGCAAGGCTGCCGAGAACTGGCTGTGCGACCCGGCGAGCGAGGTGTCCTCGCATTACCTCGTCCATGAGGACGGCTCGATCGTGCAGATGGTGCGCGAAAGCGACCGTGCCTGGCATGCGGGGAAAAGTTCATGGCGGGGGCTTGCCGACATAAACTCCTGCTCGATCGGCATCGAGATCGTCAATCCGGGGCATGGGCTCGGCTACCCAAGCTTTCCGAAGCGGCAGATCGAGGCCGTCATCGCCTTGTGCGCGGGCATCGCCTCCCGCCACGCGGTCGTGCCGGAACGGGTGCTCGCTCATTCGGATGTTGCGCCCGGCCGCAAGATCGACCCCGGCGAGAAGTTTCCATGGCGGCAGCTTGCCGAACAGGGGATAGGCCATTTCGTGGCGGCCTCGCCGCTGCGGGACGGGCCGGAACTCAGGCCCGACGATGCCGGGGCCTGCGTCGAGGAGATGCAATCGATGCTGGCGCTCTACGGCTACGGCGTCGAAATCACCGGCACTTTCGACCGGCAGACGCAGATCGTCGTCGAGGCTTTCCAACGGCACTTCCGGCCGCGCCGCATCGACGGCATCGGCGACCGCTCGACGCTGCGCACGCTGGAGCGCCTGCTGGATTCGGCGAGCGCCAGTCTCGGCTGAACGAGCATGCGAAACCGCTAAATTACATAGCTGTCATTTAAAGTGACTTGCCCTGCCTTCATTGGCGCCAAATGGGCAGGCAAAGGCGTGCCATTAACCGGTGCCGGCCGTTCTGGCTTTTTCTTCGGCATCTCGTGAGCACCGCCGCGTGGAGCCTTCCACGGGGCCAAGAACCATAGGACTCCATGCACAAGTTGAGCTTTTTGGCGGCAGCGCTGGCTGCCGGAGTGATGAACTTTGTCGTAAGCACGGCTCATAGCGAACCGATGACATTCCGCAGGGACGAGGGACGGACGGTCAAGGTGGAACGGACGGTGAAGCCGGCGGTAACCCGGGCGTCGGCGACAAAGGGCAAGTCCGCCGGAAAATCCACCGCCGGCAAGTCCGCCGGGAAGGCCACTGCCAGCAAGGCTGCCGGGAAGACCGCCGCCAGGACGAAAGAATCCGCCAGCAGGCGCAAGGCCGGCCGGACCAAAGTCATTATCGACACCACCACGACGGCTTCGATCCCGCGTGCCGCCAGCGCTGCGCCGGCGTCCGGGGCTGCACCCTATTCGGCAATCATCGCCCGCTATGCCGCAAGCTACGGCGTGCCGGTGTCGCTGGCGCATGCCGTCGTCAAGGTCGAGAGCAACTACCGGCCGAACACGACCGGTAGCGCCGGGGAAGTCGGCCTGATGCAGATCAAGCCCGCGACGGCGCGCATGCTCGGCTATAGCGGATCGGTGAAAGGGCTCTACGACCCCGAGACGAACATCAAATACGGCATGAAATATCTCGCCATGGCGCACGAACTCGGCGGCGGCACGACCTGCGGCACGATCCTGAAATACAATGCCGGCCACGGCGCCAAGCGCATGAATCCCGTTTCGTCCGCCTATTGCAGCAAGGTGAAGGTGCAGATGGCTGCGGCGGCAACGCCGGCCTGATCGGTCGGCTGCTCCGGCGCTTTTCGGTTGCGTTTTGGCCAATAAATCCCTTTATACGCGCCTGTCAGCCGGCCGGGCGGCCGCACCCGCATTCGCCGAAAGGCCGCGGGTGAGGAAAGTCCGGGCTCCACGAAAACACGGTGCCGGTTAATGGCCGGCGGGGGCGACCCCAGGGAAAGTGCCACAGAAAGCAAACCGCCCCGGTTGCCCGGCTCCGCAAGGGGCCGGCGGCGGGGTAAGGGTGAAAGGGTGGGGTAAGAGCCCACCGCGCGCCTGGCAACAGGAGCGGCATGGTAAACCCCACCGGGAGTAAGACCGAATAGGGGCGGCGCGGGGGAAACCCCGGGGGCTGTTTTCGGCCCGCCGTCCGGGTAGGTTGCGTGAGGCGCGCGGCAACGCGCGCCCAAGATGAATGGCCGCCACGTTCCTGTCCGCAAGGACAGGGGCCATACAGAACCCGGCTTACAGGCCGGCTGACACTTTTGCTTTCCCGTTACAGGCGTGATTTCAAGGGCTTGGCGAGGGCTCCTGCCGGGATGAATCATGGAGTTCAGAAAATGATTCATCGCGGTCTGGGCGCTTGCCCATGGTGCGATTAAATCCTACCTTTCTGGGCAAGGATCGAAGGAGCAGTGCCATGGGGCATGTCGACAAGCGCAGCATTACCCTTTCCCCCGAACTCGCGGCGGCCGTGGACGACGTGGTGGCCGCCGGCGAATATGCCTCGGCCAGCGAGGTCGTTCGCGACGCCTTGCGGCAGTGGAAGGAACGGCGTGACCTGTTCGGCTATACGCTCGAGGAACTGCGGGCGCTGGTACAGGAAGGCATCGATAGCGGGCCGGGGAAATTCGCTTCGATGGATGAAATCAAGGCCGAAGCGCGGAGGCGACGGAAAGCCGGTGATGCGGCATGACTTCCTTGCCGGTAAGGCGGAATTCCCGCGCGGAAGAAGACCTGATTGGAATCTGGCTTTATGTCGCGCATGAGAACGAAGCCGCAGCCGATCGCCTGCTTGATCGCCTTGAAGCGCGTTGGCGACAACTGGCGATGTTTCCCTTGTCCGGCGCGGCGGTCGAGGGCGTTGGAAGCGGCGTTCGCCATGTTGTGGTCGGGGACTATGTGACCTTCTATCGGGTGGATGCCGACGCTGTGGAAATCCTGCGCGTGCTGCATGGCCGGCGCAATATCGAGCGGGACGAGATCGGGGGCTGACCGGATCAGCCGCCGAGCCGATCCAGCGAGGCCTTGATCGCCTCCCATAGCGGTTCGGTCGGCTCGCAGCCGACCGAAAGCCGTACGAAGCCCGGCGGCACGGCATCGCCACGCCGCGTACGGCGCTCGGCCGAGGTGTGGACGCCGCCGAAGGAGGTTGCCGCCTGCATCAGCGCGCAGCCGTTGATGAAATCCTCGGCCTTGTCCTCGGTGTCCAGAACCAGGCTGATGAGGAAGCCGAAACGCTCCATCTGCGCGCTGGCGAGATTGTGCGACGGGTCGTTTTCGAGGCCCGGATAGCGCACGCTGCGCACGGCCGGATGGTGTTGCAACCGGCGCGCGACCACGCCGGCGCTGGTGCACATGCGCTCGAAGCGGACTTCCAGCGTCTCCAACCCGCGATGCACCAGCCATGCGTCGAACGGGCTCGGAATGCAGCCGGACGTCTTGCGCCAGTCCTGCACGGCCGTGATGATGTCCGGGTCGCGGCTGGCGACATGGCCGAACAGCACGTCGGAATGGCCGTTGGGCGCCTTGGTGTCGGCCGCCACGACGATGTCGGCGCCGAGGTCGAGCGGGCGCTGGCCGAACGGCGTCATCGTCGTGTTGTCGACGATGAGCAGCGCACCGGCCGCATGGGCGACCTTCGCCACCGCCGCGATGTCGCAGATGTCGAGCCCGGGGTTCGACGGCGTTTCGACGAAGGCGAGACGATAGCGCTCGAAACCGCCGTCGAGATAGGAGGCGGTCGGCCGCACGTCGTATTCGACGCCGAAGCCCTGCAGGTAGCGCTCGACCACGCCGCGCGAGGTCGGATAGCCGTCCGAGGGCAGGAGCACGCGGTCGCCGGCCTTGAGCAGGCCGAAGAACACCGACGAGATCGCCGCCATGCCGGAAGGAAACGCAACGCAGGGGGCGTTTTCCATATGCGCAAGCATCTCTTCCACCGCCGCCCATGTCGGGTTGGAAAAGCGGCCATACTGGTTGAAGCCGGTCGCGTCGCCGGGCGCGTGATAGATCGCGGCCATGGTCAGCGGCAGCGGGATCGGATCGCCCTTGGCGAAAGTGCTGTCGCGCAGGTGGGAAAGTTCGGCGGCGCGCCGTGCGGTATCGGACATGGAATGACGGACCTGTGGTCTGGGAGGGCTGTTTCGACGCTATGCCTGACGGCCATCCACGGCAAGCATTGTCGAAGGCCGCGGCATTTCTAAACGGTTCGTTAGGCTTAATAGAGGATAAAGGCGAGGATGCCGTCAAAGCCGTTGCTGGTGGGGCGGCAGCCTGATTCGTGAAGCCTGGTCCCGTTGACGCCCATAGTACCCCATGTTATCCCGGTTCGATATTCAAGCCTTCGTTTCGAGTCACGGTGAAGCGTGCGCCGCTCCGGCAGCCATTGCGGCTGCGGGGCTGTCGATTCCCGTCGATGGAACGGGAGCGGGTGCGAACGTAAGGCCGCGTTGCGACGACGCCGGCGGACCAGGAACGGGGAGGGTTGCGGCCGCGGCCGCCGGACATCATGGAGCGCTTTCTGTCGAATGCCGTGAACCGGATCGACGCCAAGGGGCGGGTTTCCGTGCCGGCGCATTTCCGCTCGGTCGTCCAGAAGCGCGGCTATTCGCAGCTTTACGCCCTGCGTTGCCTGGATGTCTCGGCCATGGATGTCGGCGGGCTCGACCTGCTCGACCGCTACGAGCAGCGGATCGCGCAGGAGGACCCGTTCCTGCAGACGGCGGACGACATGTCGTTCTTCTGCCATGGCGACGGCAGCTTCCTGAAGCTCGACCAGGACGGTCGCATAACGGTGACGGATTTCATGCGCGAACATACCGGCATTACGCAGGAAGTGGCTTTTGTCGGGCGGGGCGCCTTTTTCCAGATTTGGGAGCCGGGCCGGCTTGCCGCCTACGGGGCGCAGGCGCGCGCGCGGCTGTTGCAGCTTCGGCAGGGGACGAGGGAGCTGCCGGAATGATGGCGGATCACGGCGATGATTTTCTCGCCGCCAGCGGACAGGCCCGCCACATTCCGGTCCTTCTCGGCGAAGTTCTCGATGCGCTGGCCCTGAAACAGGGCGACCGCATCGTCGACGGCACGTTCGGCGCCGGCGGCTACAGCCGCGCCATTCTCGAAGCCGGGGCCGAGGTCATCGCTATCGACCGCGACCCCGATGCCATCGCGGCCGGCCGGGCGCTGGAAGCGGAATCGAACGGCCGGCTCCGGCTCGTGCAGGCTCCGTTCTCGACGCTGGACCAGCATGGCGAGGAGGTGGACGGCGTCGTGCTCGACATCGGCGTTTCCTCGATGCAACTCGATGAAGCCGGGCGCGGCTTTTCCTTTCGCGCCGACGGGCCGCTCGACATGCGCATGGCGCAGGCGGGCCTCAGCGCCGCCAACGTCGTCAACGGCTTCAAGGCGGGCGACCTTGCTCGCATCTTCGGTTTCCTCGGTGAGGAGCGTCACGCCGGCCGCATCGCCCGCATGATCGAGGCGCGGCGCCAGAAGCGCTCGTTCGAGCGCACGCTCGACCTTGCCGACGCCATCGAGACCCACATCGGCCGCAAGCCGGGCGACAAGATCCACCCGGCGACGCGGGTGTTCCAGGCGCTGCGCATCTATGTCAACGACGAGCTCGGCGAGCTGGCCAGGGCGCTGTTCGCCGCCGAGCGGGCGCTGAAGCCCGGCGGGCGGCTTGTCGTGGTGACGTTCCATTCGCTGGAAGACCGCATCGTCAAGCGCTTCATCGCCGACCGCGCGGACGCGGCCTCCGGCTCGCGTTACCTGCCGCAGGTGCAGGCGCGACCGGCCACGTTCCTCAAGGGCGGCAGCGCTGTCCCGGGCGCGGACGAGACCGCCCGCAATCCGCGCGCCCGTTCGGCGCGCCTGCGTGCGGCCACCCGCACCGAGGCGCCGGCGCGCGGCGATGATTTTTCCATCTTCGGCCTTCCGAAGCTTCCCGGCATCGATGCGCCGGGCGAGAGGTGAGCGTCCATGTTCCGAACCAGTGACATCGTGCTGATTGCCGTGATGGTCGCCGCCGCCGCCATGACCTACACGATCAAGCGCAATGCCGAAGTACAGGTGGCGGCGGTGCACAAGCTCAAGGCGCAGATTCGCACGGAAGAGGACACGATCAACCTGCTGAAAGCCGACTGGAGCCTGCTGACCCAGCCGGGACGCCTGCAGAAGCTGACCGAACTCTACCAGCCGCAACTGGAACTCGCGCCGGTCGGCGGCCGCCAGATCGTCGGCATGGATGCGCTGCCTCCGCGCGTGCTTTCCATCGAGAACCTGACGGCTGAAAAATTCGATCTGGAACCAGACGACGGGATTCTCGGCCAGGATCCGATTGCGACCGGAGGCATCCAATGATCGGCAAGCTGCTGCGGCGCGCATCGAAGGAACAGGACCCCGGGTCCATCATCGTCGACGGCGCACGCAAGGCGACCGGCGGCAAGGCGCGCAACCGCGTGTTGATGACCATGGCGGTGTTCTTCAGCATCTATGCCACGATCGCCGGCAGGCTGGTCTATCTCGGCTCGATCGACAACGACGCTTCCGGCGCGCCGCCCAGCCGCGTCACCACCTCGCGCCCCGACATCGTCGATCGCAACGGCGAACTGCTCGCCACCGACATCAAGACCGCCTCGCTCTATGCCGAGCCGCGCCATATCGTCGATGCCGACGAGGCGATCGAGAAGCTCGCCACCGTGCTTCCCGAGATCGACTACGAGCAGACCTATAACAAGCTCAAGAGCGGCGCCGGCTTCGTCTGGCTGCAGCGCCAGCTTACGCCCAAGCAGCAGAACGACATCATGCAGCTCGGCGTTCCCGGCCTCGGTTTCCGCACCGAGAAGCGCCGCTTCTATCCGAGCGGCAGCACCTCGGCCTACATCGTCGGCCTGACCAACATCGACAACCAGGGCATCTCCGGCATGGAGAAATACATCGACGGGCAGGGCCTCAGCGACCTGCAACTGTCGGGCCTTGCCGATCCCAAGGATTTGGCGCCAGTGAAGCTGTCGATCGACCTTCGGGTCCAGCACATCGTGCATGACGAGATCGCGGTGGGCATGGAAAAATACCATGCCATCGCCGCCGGCGCGGTGGTGCTCAACGTCAAGACCGGCGAAGTGCTGGCGATGGCCTCGGTGCCGGATTTCGACCCGAACAACCCCTATAACGCGCAGGACAAGGACCGGCTGAACCGCATGTCGGCCGGCCTCTACGAGATGGGCTCGACCTTCAAGAGCTTCACCACGGCGATGGCGCTCGATTCCGGCAAGGTGTCGCTGAGCACGAAGTTCGACGCCACGCGGCCGATCCGCATCGGCCGCCAGACTATCCACGATTTCCACGGCAAGGGGCGCTGGCTGACGGTGCCGGAGGTGTTCATCTACTCCTCCAACATCGGTTCGGCCAAGGAAGCCGAGGCGGTCGGCATCGAGGGACATCGCGAGTTCCTGCACCGGCTCGGCATCCTGGAGAAGATGCAGACCGAGTTGCCGGAAGTGGCGCGGCCGACCGAGCCGAAAGTGTGGAAGCAGGTGCACTCCATCACCATCGCCTTCGGCCACGGCGTCTCGACCACGCCGCTGCAAACGGCGGTCGGGTGCGCAGCGCTGGTGAACGGCGGCTACCTGATCGAGCCGACCTTCCTGGCGCGCACGCAGGAAGAGGCCAACGCGGTGGCCAAGAAGGTGGTCAGCGAAAAGACCAGCGACGCCATGCGCTACGTCTATGCGCTCAACGCGGAAAAGGGCTCGGGGCGCAATGCGCGCGTTCCCGGCTACCGCGTCGGCGGCAAGACCGGCACGGCGGAAAAGGTCGTCAACGGCCGCTACTCGAAGGATAAGAATTTCAACGCCTTCGTCGCGGCCTTCCCGATGGACGATCCGCAGTACATCGTGCTGACGATCGCCGACGAGCCGAAGGCCGAGAAGCCGGGCATGGGCGCGACCGCTGCCTCCAACGCCGGCATCATTGCCCGCAACATCATCGCCCGTTCCGCGGCTCTTCTTGGCGTCAAGCCGGATTTCAGCCATGAAAACGGTGCAACGCTGGTTTCCATGGAGTGATTCTCATGGCGTGCCGGCAACGGCGCGCCGTAGGTGCAAGACCGGGGGAAACCCGGATTTGGTGGGACGAACGGATTTCCATGAAGCTTGAAGACCTCGCCGGCATCCTGCCAGTCGCAGACGCAGCGCTCTCCGACCTGGCGGTAACCGGCCTCTCGTCCGATTCCCGGCAGGTGCAGCCGGGCAACCTGTTTTTCGCCCTTGCCGGCAGCAAGGCGGATGGCGGTGCCTATGCCGCCGATGCCGTCCGGCGCGGCGCGGTCGCCGTCGTTTCCGGCAGCGGGCGGGATTTTTCCGGCCTGGCGGTTCCGGTGCTGGCGGTCGAGGACCCGCGCCTGGCGCTGGCGCTTGCCGCCGCGCGCTTCTTCGGCGCACAGCCCGAGACGACGGTGGCGGTGACCGGCACCAGCGGCAAGACCTCGGTCGCCGCCTTCACCCGCCAGATCTGGCAGCAGGCCGGCTTTGCCGCGGCTTCCATCGGCACCACCGGCGTGGTGGCGCCGGGGCGCAACGAATACGGTTCGCTGACGACGCCTGATCCGGTCGCGTTGCACAGACTGCTTGCCGAACTCGCCGGGTCAGGGGTCACCCATGCCTCGATGGAAGCTTCCAGCCACGGCCTCGACCAGCGCCGGTTGGACGGCGTGCGGCTGAAGGCGGGCGCCTTCACCAATCTCGGCCGCGACCACATGGACTATCACCCGACCGTCGAGGATTATCACCGCGCCAAGCTGCGCCTGTTCGACAGCCTGCTGCCCAAGGGTGCGCCGGCCGTGATCTTCGCGGACGATCCGTGGTCGGAGCCGACTGTCCGCGCCGCGCGCGCGGCCGGCCTCGACGTGCTCACCGTCGGCCGTCACGGCTCGTTCCTCAGCCTCAAGCGCGTCGAGCACGAGCGCCACCGCCAGCGTGCCGAGATCGGGGCCGGCGGCACGCTTTACGAGATCGACCTGCCGCTGGCCGGCGATTTCCAGATTTCGAACGCGCTGGTCGCGGCCGGCCTCGCCATCGCCACCGGCACGCCGGTGGCGAAGGCGCTGGTCGCGCTGGAGCATCTGCAGGGGGCGCCGGGCAGGCTCGACCTCGTCGGCACCACGGCTGCGGGCGCGCCGGTCTATGTCGACTACGCGCACAAGCCGGACGCCCTGGAAAACGTGCTGACGGCGGTCAGGCCCTTCACCACCGGCCGGGTGGTCATCGTGTTCGGCTGCGGCGGCGACCGCGATCGCGGCAAGCGCCCGATCATGGGCGAGATCGCCACGCGGCTCGCCGATGTCGCCATCGTCACCGACGACAATCCGCGTTCCGAGGAGCCGGCATCGATCCGCGCCGCTATCATGGCGGCCGCGCCGGGAGCGATCGAGATCGGCGACCGGCGTGAGGCGATCCATGCGGCGGTGGCGATGCTCGGCGGCGGCGACACGCTGATCGTGGCCGGCAAGGGGCATGAGGAAGGCCAGACCATCGGCGCCGAGACGCTGCATTTCTCCGACCACGAGGAAGTGCGCGCGGCGCTGAAGGAGCGCGCCGCATGAGTTTGCTGTGGACCTCCGATGCGCTGGTGGCGGCCATGGACGGCCGCCCGCTCGGCACGATGCCGGAAGGCGTCACCGGCATTTCGATCGATACGCGCAGCCTGCAGCCGGGCGAGGCCTTCTTCGCCATCAAGGGCGAGGCGATGGACGGGCACGACTTCGCCACGGCGGCGGTGAAAGCCGGGGCCGGGGTGCTGGTGGTGGCCGAAGGCAAGCTGCCGGCGCTGGGGCGGCTGGTCGCGCCGATGGTCGTGGTGCCCGACGTGCTGGAAGCGCTGGAAAAGCTCGGCCGCGCCGCGCGAGCCCGCTCGAATGCCAGGATCGTCGCCATCACCGGGTCGGCCGGAAAGACCAGCACCAAGGAGGCCATGCGCCAAGGACTTTCGTCCGTCGGCAAGGTGCATGCCTCTGACAAGTCGTTCAACAACCATTGGGGCGTGCCGCTGACGCTGGCGCGCATGCCGCAGGATTGCGACTACGCCATCTTCGAGATCGGCATGAACCATCCGGGCGAAATCCGGCCGCTGGTCAAGATGGTGCGGCCGCATATCGCGCTGGTCACGCTGATCGCGGCGGCCCATCTCGGCTTCTTCCGCAACCTCGACGAAATCGCCGCCGCCAAGGCCGAGATATTCGAGGGGCTGGAGCCGGGCGGCGCTGCGCTTCTCAACCGCGACGATCCGCGCTCGAAGCTGCTGGCCAAGGTGGCCGGCGAACTCGGCGTCGAGAACATCTTCGGCTTCGGCGAAAACCAGCGCTCGACCTATCGGCTGCTCGACTGCGCGCTGCATGCCGACCATTCCGTGCTGACCGCGAGGATCGCCGGCAAGGACATCGTCGCCCGCATCGGCGCGCCGGGGCGGCACATGGTGCAGAACGCGCTTGCGGTGCTGGGCGCGGCGCATCTGGCCGGCGCCGACGTGGCGCAGGTGGCGCTGGCGCTCGGCAACATCGAGGCGGAGCCGGGGCGTGGGCGGCGGCACACGCTGTCGCACCCGGAGGGGCCGTTCACGCTCATCGACGAAAGCTACAACGCCAATCCGGCCTCGATGCAGGCGGCGCTGGCGCTGCTCAACGCGACGCCGGTTTCCGGCCATGGCCGCCGCATCGCCGTGCTCGGCGACATGCTGGAACTGGGCGCGCATTCGGCGAAGCTGCACGCCGGCCTTGCCCAGCTGATCGTCGGCAGCGGCACGCA
Organism: Aquamicrobium soli; assembly: GCF_042646345.1. Classification (NCBI taxonomy): domain Bacteria; kingdom Pseudomonadati; phylum Pseudomonadota; class Alphaproteobacteria; order Hyphomicrobiales; family Phyllobacteriaceae; genus Aquamicrobium; species Aquamicrobium soli. The sequence continues at coordinate 183,807 of NZ_JBHRTK010000022.1, forward strand.
GACGGTGCTGCTCGGCGGGCCCGAAATGCAGGCCCTGGCCGACGCCTTGCCAGGTGACATCGCTACCGCCTACCGCGAGAGCGCCGAGGAACTGAAGCCTGTTCTGCTCGGCCTGGTGGGGCCGGGCGACGTGGTCATGGTCAAGTCGTCCAAGGGGATCGGCTTTTCGAAGCTCGTCGAGGCATTGCTCAAGAAATTTCCGGCGCGAGCCGATACGGCATAAGACCTGCCGGGGGACACGAACACATGTTTACGTTTCTTGTTGATTTTGCAGACCATTTTTCGGCCTTCAACGTCTTTCGCTACATCACCTTCCGCACCGGCGGAGCGCTGATCACCTCGGCGCTGATCGTCTTCATCTTCGGCCCGGGCATCATCCATTCGCTCCGGCTGAGGCAGGGCAAGGGCCAGCCGATCCGCGCCGACGGGCCGCAGACCCACTTCAAGAAGGCGGGCACGCCGACGATGGGCGGGCTGATGATCCTGACCGGCATCATCGTCTCGGCGCTGCTGTGGGCCAATTTGCGCAGCGTCTATGTCTGGGTGGTACTGTTCGTCACGCTCGGCTTCGGCGCCATCGGCTTCTACGACGACTATCTCAAGGTGACGAAGCAGTCGCATCTGGGCTTTTCCGGCAAGGCGCGGCTGACGTTCGAGTTCCTGATCGCCGGCATCGCCGCTTGGGTCATCATGCATGCCGGGCTGGAACCGTTCTCCTCGTCGCTGGCTTTTCCCTTCGCCAAGGAATTCCTGATCAATCTCGGCTGGTTCTTCATCCCGTTCGCGGCCTTCGTCACGGTGGGTGCGGGCAACGCCGTCAACCTCACCGACGGGCTCGACGGGCTGGCGATCGTGCCGATCATGATCGCGGCGGCCTCGTTCGGGGTGATCGCGTATCTTTCGGGTAACGCCGTCTTTGCCGAATACCTGCAGATCCACTTCGTGCCCGGCACCGGCGAACTGGCGGTCGTGCTCGGTGCGGTGATCGGGGCCGGCCTCGGCTTCCTGTGGTTCAACGCGCCGCCGGCGGCCATCTTCATGGGCGATACCGGCTCGCTGGCGCTGGGCGGCCTCATCGGCACGGTGGCGGTCGCCACCAAGCACGAGATCGTGCTGGTCATCGTCGGCGGCCTGTTCGTGGTGGAAATCCTCTCCGTCATCATCCAGGTCGGCTATTTCAAGATGACCGGCAAGCGCGTGTTCCTGATGGCGCCCATCCACCACCATTTCGAAAAGCTCGGCTGGACCGAAAGCCAGGTCGTCATCCGTTTCTGGATCGTCGCGGTGATGCTGGCGCTGATCGGCCTTTCCACGCTGAAGCTGCGGTAAGGACGCACCCGATGATCCCCGCCACGACATTTTCCGGCAAGCATGTGGCCCTGTTCGGGCTGGGCGGTTCCGGCATCGCCACGGCCCGCGCGCTGGTCGACGGCGGGGCCGAGGTGCTGGCCTTCGACGACAATCCGCAAAGCGTGGCCAAGGCCGGAGCCGACGGCATTCCGACTGCCGACCTGCGGGACATCGACTGGTCGCGGGTTTCCTCCCTCGTCCTTTCCCCCGGCGTGCCGCTGACGCATCCTAAGCCGCACTGGTCGGTGGAACTGGCGCGGGGTGCGGGCGTCGAGGTCATCGGCGACGTCGAACTGTTCTGCCGCGAGCGCATCGCCCACGCGCCGCAGGCGCCGCTGATCGCCATCACCGGCACCAACGGCAAGTCGACGACGACGGCGCTGACGGCGCATATCCTGAAGTCGGCCGGCCGCGACGCGCAGATGGGCGGCAATATCGGCCGCGCCGTGATGACGCTCGACCCGCTGCAGGCCGACCGGCCCTATGTGGTGGAGTGCTCCTCCTATCAGATCGACCTCGCGCCCTCGATCAACCCGACCGCCGGCGTGTTGCTCAACCTCACGCCCGACCATCTCGACCGCCACGGCACCATGCAGCACTACGCCTCCATCAAGGAGAGGCTGGTGGCGGGGGCCGAGACCGCGATCATCGGCATCGACGACAGCTGGTGCGCGCAGATCGCCGACCGGCTGGAGCGGGTCGGCAAGGACGTCGTCCGCATTTCCAAGCGGCTGCCGCTGACCGACGGCTATTTCGCCGACGGCACCGACCTGATGGAGGCGGTGGACGGCCGCTACAGCCGCATCGCCTTCCTCGAGGGCATCGGCTCGCTGCGCGGCCAGCACAATGCGCAGAACGCGCTGGCCGCCGTGGCCGCCTGCCTGAAGGCCGGGCTGGAACTCGGGGAGATCCAGTCCGGGCTGGAGAGCTTTCCGGGGCTGGAGCACCGCATGGAGCAGGTGGGCCGCAAGGGCCATGTCCTGTTCGTCAACGATTCCAAGGCGACCAACGCCGATGCGGCGGCACCGGCGCTGTCGAGCTTCCCGCGCATCTACTGGATCGCCGGCGGGTTGCCCAAGGAGGGCGGCATCGAGCCGCTGCGCGGCTTGTTCTCGCGGGTGGCGCGTGCCTACCTGATCGGCGAGGCGGCACCGGCGTTTTCGGCCACGCTCGGCGAAAGCGTGCCCTACGAGATCTCGGGCACCTTGCAGGCGGCCGTCGAGCATGCGGCCCGCGACGCGGAAGCCGACGACAGCGGCGAGGCGGTGGTGCTGTTGTCGCCGGCCTGCGCCAGTTTCGACCAGTTCCAGAACTTCGAGAAGCGCGGCGAATTCTTCAGGCAAGCTGCGCGTGCTATCGAAGGGGTGCTCCCAATCGGAGAGAAGCGATAATGGCACAGGCAAGCCGTCTCGACACAAGCCCGGTCGCCACATGGTGGTGGACCGTCGACCGTTGGTTCCTCGCCGCGTTCCTGTCGCTGATGGGGCTCGGCATCGTGCTTTCCTTCGCCGCCAGCCCGGCGGTGGCGCTGCGCATCGGTCTCGACCCGTTCCATTTCGCCACGCGACAGATCGTCTTCACGATCCCGGCGCTGGTGGTGATGCTGGCGGTGTCCTTCCTGGAATCGCGCTATATCCGCCGGCTTGCTCTGGTGCTGCTCGGCATCATGCTGGTGCTGATGGTCGCCGTTCTCTACGTCGGCGTCGAGGTGAAGGGCGCGCGGCGCTGGGTTTCGCTCGCCGGCCTGTCGATCCAGCCGTCGGAATTCCTCAAGCCGGCCTTCGTCATCGTCTGCGCGTGGCTGTTTGCCGAGCATCGGCGCCAGCCCGACATTCCCGGCAACCTGTTCGCCATGATCCTGCTGGTGGTGGTCATTTCGCTCTTGGTAGCGCAGCCCGACTTCGGCCAGACGATGCTGGTGCTGGGAACGTGGGGCGTCATGTTCTTCATGGCCGGCCTGTCGTGGGTATGGATCATCCTGCTCGGCGCCGCCGGTATTGCCGGCGTGTTTGCCGCCTATACGGTGTTCCCGCACGTTGCCGGCCGCATCGACCGCTTCATGACGGGCGAGGGCGATACCTACCAGGTCGACATGGGGCGCGAGGCCATCGTCAATGGCGGCTGGTTCGGCGTCGGGCCGGGCGAGGGCACGTTCAAGCGCGTCATTCCCGACAGCCATGCCGACTTCGTGTTCTCGGTCGCGGGCGAGGAGTTCGGCATCGTGCTGTGCTTCCTCATCATGTCGATCTTCGCTTTCATCGTGCTGCGCGGGCTGTCCACGGCCCTCAAGGAGCAGGACGATTTCAGCCGTTATGCGGTGGGCGGCCTCGTCACCGTCTTCGGCTTGCAGTCGGCGATCAACATGTGCGTGAACCTGCAGCTGATGCCGGCCAAGGGCATGACGCTGCCCTTCATCTCCTATGGCGGCTCCTCGCAGATCGCCATTGCCGTTTCCATGGGCATGGTGCTGGCGCTGACGCGCAGGAAGCCGCAGAAGCGGCGGCGGATCGGCTATTCCTCCGCTTCGATGATGCCGGCGGAATAGGGACTTGATGGCCAAGGGCACGATCCTGCTGGCGGCGGGCGGAACGGGCGGACACCTGTTTCCGGCCGAGGCGCTGGCGCACGAACTGACCGCGCGCGGCTGGAGCGTGCACCTGGCGACCGACGACCGGGCCGGGCGCTTTGCCGGGCAGTTTCCGGCGGTCGCCGTCCATCCGATCCGTTCCGCCACCTTCGGCTCGAAGAACCCACTGGCGCTGGCCAGGGCGTTCTGGAAGATATGGTCGGGCGTTCGACAGGCGTCGGCGCTGATCGGCAAGTTGAGGCCTGCCGTGGTGGTCGGTTTCGGCGGCTATCCGACGCTGCCGCCGCTTTATGCCGCCACGCGGCGCGGCGTGCCGACGATGGTGCACGAGCAGAACGCGGTGATGGGGCGCGCCAACCGGGCGCTGGCGCGGCGGGTCAGCGCCATCGCCGGTGGCTTCTTGCCGCAGGATCAGAGCGTCGCGGGGCAGAAGACCGTCACCACCGGAAATCCGGTGCGGCCGGCGGTATTGGATGCCTCGAAGGTTCCCTACGAAGCCTCGGCCGAAGGCGACCCGTTCCGGCTGCTGGTGTTCGGCGGCAGCCAGGGCGCACAGTTCTTTTCGGATGCCGTGCCTGCGGCGGTAGCGCTTTTGCCGGACGCCCTGCGCAAGCGGCTCGTCGTCACCCAGCAGGCGCGGGCCGAGGATGCGGCGAAGGTCGAGGCCGCCTATGCCGGCCTCGGCATGACGGCCGAGGTGTCGCCCTTCTTCACCGACATGGCGGCGCGCATCGCTGCGGCGCATCTGGTGGTTTCGCGCTCCGGCGCCTCGACCGTCTCCGAAATCGCCGTCATCGGCCGGCCGGGCTTGCTGGTGCCTTATCCTTATGCTCTCGATCACGACCAGGCGGCCAACGCAGCCGCGCTCGCGGCGGCGGGCGGTGCCGAGGTGCACCCGCAATCGAGCCTGTCGGCCGAACGGTTGGCGCAACTCATCCGCGGTTCGATGGACGACCCGCACAAGCTTGCCGCGATGGCCGCGGCGGCGAAATCGGCCGGCAAGCCCGACGCGACGCGGTTGCTCGCCGACCTGACAGAGGCTATTGCCTCGGGCAGAACCGTCGCCGAATTCAGGAAAGAGGTACACGCATGAAAATGCCGCAAACGATCGGCCTGGTGCATTTCATCGGCATCGGCGGCATCGGCATGAGCGGCATCGCCGAAGTGCTGCACAATCTCGGCTACAAGGTGCAGGGCTCGGACCAGTCCGACGGCGCCAATGTGCAGCGGCTGCGCGAGAAGGGCATCGAGTGCTTCGTCGGCCATGCCGCCGAGAACCTCGGCGATGCGGAAGTCGTGGTGGTGTCCACCGCGATCAGGAAATCCAACCCGGAACTGGTGGCAGCGCGGGAAAAGCTGCTGCCGATCGTGCGCCGCGCGGAAATGCTGGCCGAACTGATGCGCTTTCGCCAGGCGGTCGCCATCGGCGGCACGCATGGCAAGACCACGACCACGTCGATGGTGGCGACGCTGCTCGATGCCGGCGGGCTCGATCCGACCGTCATCAACGGCGGCATCATCAATGCCTATGGCACCAATGCGCGCATGGGCGACGGCGAGTGGATGGTCGTCGAGGCCGACGAGAGCGACGGCACCTTCCTGAAGCTGCCGGCCGACATCGCCGTCATCACCAATATCGACCCGGAACATCTCGACCATTATGGCTCTTTCGATGCGGTGCGCGATGCGTTCCGCCAGTTCGTGGAGAACGTGCCGTTCTACGGCTTCGGCGTCATGTGCACGGACCATCCGGAGGTCCAGGCGCTGGTCGGCCGCATCGACGACCGCCGCGTCATCACCTATGGCGCCAACGCGCAGGCCGACGTGCGCTTCGTCAACCACCGCATGAACGGCGCGTCGTCCGAGTTCGATGTGGTGATCCGCGACCGCAAGGGCGGCCAGACCGAGATCGCCGGGCTTCGCCTGCCGATGCCGGGACGCCATAACGTGTCCAACGCCACGGCGGCGATCGCGGTGGCGCATGAGCTTGGGCTGTCGCCCGAGGCGATCCGCAAGGGGTTGTCGTCCTTCGGCGGCGTCAAGCGGCGCTTCACCCACACCGGTTCGTGGAATGGCGTCGAGGTGTTCGACGACTACGGCCATCACCCGGTCGAGATCAAGGCCGTGCTGAAGGCGGCGCGCGATGCCACCAAGGGGCGCATCATCGCGGTTGCGCAGCCGCATCGCTTCACCCGCCTGCACGATCTGTTCGACGAATTCGCCACCTGCTTCAACGAAGCCGACACGGTGATGGTGGCGCCCGTCTACCCGGCCGGCGAAGACCCGATCGAAGGCGTGTCCTCCGATGCGCTGGTGGCACGCATGCGCGCCGGCGGCCATCGGGACGCCCGCTACATCGAAGGTCCGGCAGCGATTGCGCCTGCCGTGAGAGATCTCGCCAAGCCGGGCGACTTCGTCGTTTTCCTCGGCGCCGGCAACATCACCCAATGGGCCTACGCCCTGCCGAAGGAACTGGCGGCGCCGGGAGGAGCGACTTGAGCAGTGTCGCACCCGTTATTACCCCCACCCCTAGCCCCTCCCCACAAGGGGGAGGGGAACTTGGCGGGCACCTTTGCGAATACCCCTCCCCCTTGTGGGAAGAGGTGAAGGGTGGGGGTATGGCCTCGCGCGGAGCCTTGTCATGACGACGCGCGGTGAAAAGCTTCTTGCCTCGCTGGGCGACAGGCTCTCGGGCCTGCGCGGGCGCATCACGGTCGATGCCGAGATGGACAAGATCACCTGGTTCCGCGCCGGTGGCCTGGCCGACGCGCTGTTCCAGCCGGCCGACGAGGACGACCTTGCCGCCTTCCTGAAGGCGGTTCCGCATGAGCTGCCGCTGACCGTCGTCGGCATCGGCTCCAACCTTTTGGTGCGCGACGGCGGTATCGAGGGTTTCGTGGTGCGGCTTTCGGCCAAGGGCTTTGGCGACGCCGCGGTGGTTGCGCCAAACAGGATCCGGGCCGGGGCGGCGCTGCCCGACAAGCGGCTCGCGGCGGTCGCCTATGAAGCCGGTATCGGCGGCTTCCATTTCTACCACGGCATTCCGGGCGCCATCGGCGGCGCGCTGCGCATGAATGCCGGCGCCAACGGCGTCGAAACGCGCGAGCGCGTGGTCGAGGTGCATGCGCTCGACCGCCAGGGCAAGCGCCATGTGCTGAGCAACGCCGACATGGGCTATGCCTACCGCCACTCGGCGGCGCCGGACAACTTCATTTTCACCTCGGCGGTGTTCGAGGGATTCGCGGAAGACAAGGAAGCGATCAAGGCGGCGATGGATGCGGTCCAGCATCACCGCGAGACCGTGCAGCCGATCCGCGAAAAGACCGGCGGCTCCACCTTCAAGAACCCGGAAGGCACGTCGGCCTGGAAAGTGATCGATGAGGCCGGCTGCCGCGGCCTGATGGTGGGCGCGGCACAAATGTCGCCGATGCATTGCAACTTCATGATCAACACCGGCGCGGCCACCGGATACGAACTCGAATATCTGGGCGAGACGGTGCGGGCCCGGGTGCTGGAGAATTCCGGTATCCGCCTGCACTGGGAGATCAGGCGCATCGGGACTTTCCGGCCCGGCCATGCCGTGCAGGAATTTCTCGGCCAGCTACTTTAGCCACAGCGACCGGCAATCGGCCGGAACGAGCGAGCCGGTCACTTTTTTCGACGAAAAGTCGCTAAAGTGAATCATCTGGAATCATAGGCACTTGTCACGGAATCAACTCTCTGATTCTCTGGCCTAAAGCGTTTCCTGATTTGAGTCGCAACGGGCCGCAAAGCGCGTTTTCCGTCTGGGGGGTAACCTGCCGGGAGACTCGGACTCACTTCTCGGAAATGGAGCGATGGCCCGCCGCAAGAGGGGATGACGGGAGATGAAAGACAAGCACGTTGCCGTCCTCATGGGTGGTTTTTCTTCCGAAAGGCCCGTGTCGCTCTCTTCGGGAAATGCTTGCGCTGCTGCCCTGGAGGAAGTCGGCTACAAGGTGACCCGGGTCGATGTCGGCCGCCACGTCGGTTCCGTGCTTCTCGCGCTCAAGCCTGATGTTTGCTTCAACGCCTTGCATGGCCCCTTCGGCGAGGATGGGACCATCCAGGGCATCCTCGAATACCTGGCCATTCCCTATACGCACTCGGGTGTGCTGGCTTCGGCGCTGGCCATGAACAAGGAGCAGGCCAAGAAGGTGGCCAAGGATGCCGGCATTCCGGTTGCGGAATCCAAGATCATCGACCGCTTCGCCGTCGGCGCCAAGCATCCGATGAAGCCGCCCTATGTCGTCAAGCCGGTGAACGAGGGGTCGAGCTTCGGCGTGGTGATCGTGCAGGAAGGGCAGACGCATCCGCCGCAGATCGTTTCCTCGCCCGAGTGGAAATATGGCGAGCGGGTCATGGTGGAGCGCTACGTGCACGGGCGCGAGCTGACCTGCGCGGTGATGGGCGATGTGGCGCTTGGCGTCACCGAGATCATTCCGACCGGCCATTCCTTCTACGATTACGATTCAAAATACGTCGCGGGCGGATCAAAGCACGAATGTCCGGCAAAAATTTCACCGAATATTTACCAAAAAATACAAACACTGGCGCTCAAGGCTCACCAAGCGATCGGCTGTCGGGGCGTCTCCCGGTCTGACTTCCGCTACGATGACCGCCATTCCGAAAATGGCGAGCTCATCTGGCTCGAAATCAATACCCAGCCCGGCATGACGCCGACTTCGCTGGTGCCCGAGATTGCTGCCGAGGCAGGACATTCGTTCGGTGATTTGTTGAGTTGGATGGTGGAGGACGCGTCTTGTCTGCGGTGAGATGGGGTCGACATGGCGGGAGGGGTGCGAGGGTGGCCAACCCGTATCCGTCGTTCGGCCATTTCGTCCTGCCGCGCTGGCTGCGCCGGCCGGCGCGCATGGTCGCGCATTTCGGCCGTGGCGACTTCGTGCCGCCGCGCTTCGCCGCGACCCTCGTCAGTGCCGCCCTGCTGGGCTCGAGCGGCGCCTATGGCGCCTATCTCGGCGGGCACATGGACAGCATCGTCCAGGGCTTTACCGCGCGCACCGGTTTCGCCGTCGACCAGATCAAGGTTGTCGGCAATCGCGAGACTTCCGAAATCGATATTCTCGGCAGCCTCGAGCTCGACGGCTGGACTTCTTTGATCGGCTTCGATGTCGACGCCGCTCGTGACCGGGTTGCTTCGCTTCCCTGGGTCGAGAGCGCCACGGTGCGCAAGATCTACCCGCATACGCTGGAAGTGCGCGTCGAGGAGCGCCAGGCCTTCGCCTTGTGGCAGAGCGGCGACAAGCTTTCCGTCATCGAGCGCTCCGGGCGTGTGATCGCTCCGTATTCGGGCGGCAAGCAGGCGCTGTTGCCGCTGTTCGTCAGTGCCGATGTTCCGCTCGGTGCGCCCGACCTTTTGGCCAAGATGGACAAGTTCCCTGACCTCGCTTCGCGGGTGAAGGGCTATGTCAGCATCGGCGGCCGGCGCTGGGACGTGAAGATGCTCAACGGCGTGACCGTCAAGCTGCCGGAAGCGGGTGTGGACAAGGCCATCGCCTCGCTCGCCGGTTTCGAGGACAAGGACGGGATCCTGGAGCGGGATATCCTTTCCATCGACATGCGTTTTCCCGACCGGCTCGTCGTCCAGTTGTCGCCGGAGGCGAACAGCGCGCGCCAGGCGGCGCTGCTCGATGCCTCGAAAGCTGCCCAGCGCAAGAAAGAGACGAAGATATGAGCTGGCTCGGCGTCCAGGATTCCGCGCATCGCTCCGGCATCGTCACGGTGCTGGATGTCGGCTCGAGCAAGGTCTGCTGCGTGGTGGCGAAGTTGAAGCCGTGTGAGGACGGCAAGCTGCTGCGCGGCCGTTCGCACCGCATTCATGTAATCGGCATCGGCCATCAGAAATCCGAAGGCGTGAAGTCGGGCGTGGTGATCGACCTCGACCGCGCCGAGCATGCCATTCGCCTTGCCGTCGACGCGGCCGAGCGCATGGCCGGACTGACAGTGGATTCGCTGATCGTCAACATGACCGCCGGGCGGCTGAAGAGCGAAAGCTTTGCCGCAACGATCAATCTCGGCGGCCACGAGGCTGGCGAGGGCGACGTCAGGCGCGTGCTCGCCGCCGGTGCCAAGCAGGCGCTGAAGGCCGAGCGCGAGGTCGTTCATTCTCTGCCCGTCGGCTTTTCGCTGGACGGCGAGCGGGGCGTGCGCGACCCGCGCGGCATGGTCGGCGACGCGCTGGGCGTCGACATGCATGTGGTGACCGGCGATTCGGCGCCGATGCGCAACCTCGAACTCGCCATCAACCGCTCGCACCTGTCGGTCGAGCGCATGGTGGCGACGCCCTATGCCAGTGGCCTGGCGGCGCTGGTCGACGACGAACTGGAAATGGGGGCCGCCTGCATCGACATGGGCGGCGGCACCACCACGATTTCGGTATTCAACGAAGGCAAGTTCATCCATGCCGATGCGATCGCGATCGGCGGCAACCATGTCACGCTCGACCTTGCCAAGGGGCTGTCGACCTCGATCTCGGCGGCCGAACGCCTCAAGGTCATGCACGGGTCGGCCCTGCCGGGCAGCGCCGACGACCGCGACCTCGTCTCCATCCAGCCGATCGGCGACGAAAGCGACGTCGCCCAGCAGGTACCGCGTGCGATGATGACGCGCATCATCCGCGCCCGCGTCGAAGAGACGCTGGAGTTGCTGCGCGAGCGAATCAACAAGTCGGGCTATGGCGGCCTGGTCGGAAAGAGGGTGGTCCTGACGGGTGGCGCCAGCCAGCTTGCGGGCCTTCCGGAAGCCGCGCGCCGGATACTCGGGCGCAATGTGCGCATCGGCCGTCCGCTCGGTGTCGCGGGCCTGCCCGAAGCTGCCAAGGGGCCGGCCTTCTCGGTGCCGGTCGGGCTTCTGATCTATCCGCAGGTGGCGGCCTTCGAAAGCCGCCCGGCGCAGGGAATGGCCCGTTTCGCGATGACGGGCACGGGTGGGCGACTGCACCGTATGAGTGAGTGGTTGAGAGACAGTTTTTAGTTTTCAGGGGACAGCCCCATAGGCGGCCGCGACGGCGAAGCGGCGGGAAAGGCAAAGGACGAGGACAAATGGCAATCAATCTGCAAAAGCCGGACATCACCGAGCTGAAGCCCCGCATCACCGTGTTCGGTGTCGGCGGCGGCGGCGGCAACGCTGTCAACAACATGATCACCGCCGGCTTGCGCGGGGTCGAGTTCGTCGTGGCCAACACGGACGCGCAGGCGCTCACCATGTCGAAGGCCGAGCGGCTGATCCAGCTCGGCGCGCATGTGACGGAAGGGCTCGGCGCCGGCTCGCAGCCGGAAGTAGGCCGTGCGGCGGCTGAGGAATGCCTCGACGAGATCGTCGACCACCTGTCCAACACCCATATGTGCTTCGTCACCGCCGGCATGGGCGGCGGCACCGGCACCGGTGCTGCCCCGGTGGTCGCCCGCGCCGCGCGCGAAAAGGGCATCCTCACCGTCGGCGTGGTCACCAAGCCGTTCCACTTCGAAGGCCAGCGCCGCATGAAGACGGCGGACCTCGGCATCGAGGAACTGCAGAAGTGCGTCGATACCCTCATCGTCATCCCGAACCAGAACCTGTTCCGGCTGGCCAACGACAAGACCACCTTCGCCGACGCCTTCGCGATGGCCGACCAGGTGCTCTATTCGGGCGTCGCCTGCATCACCGACCTGATGGTCAAGGAAGGCCTCATCAACCTCGATTTCGCCGACGTGCGCTCGGTCATGCGCGAGATGGGCAAGGCGATGATGGGTACCGGCGAGGCTTCCGGCGAGGGCAGGGCGATGGCCGCGGCCGAAGCCGCGATCGCCAACCCGCTGCTCGACGAAACCTCGATGAAGGGCGCCAAGGGCCTGCTGATCTCCATCACCGGCGGTCGCGACCTCACCCTGTTCGAGGTTGACGAGGCCGCGACCCGCATCCGCGAGGAGGTCGACCAGGACGCCAACATCATCCTCGGCGCCACCTTCGACGAGGAACTGGAAGGCGTCATCCGGGTTTCGGTCGTCGCCACCGGCATCGACAAGTCGGCCGAGCAGATCGCGGCCGCCCCCATCGCCATCCGCGCGCCGCAGCCGCAGGCCAAGCCGGCGCAACAGCAGCCGCAGCAGCGTCCGGCGGTGGCCGCCGAGGCCCGCCCGGCAGCACCCGTGCACCAGCCGATCCACGAGCAGCGCGCGCACGATCCGGTCGCCGAGGCGATCCGCCTTGCGGAAGCCAACGCCGCCGAAATGGCGCAGGCTCGTCCCGCGCCGGTCGCCCATCACGAGGAGGACGACTTCCGCCCCGTGAACAAGCTGTTCCAGGCACCGCCGGCCCAGCCGCAGCCCTTCGCCGCCGCGCAGCAGGTGGTGCAGCAGCACGCCGCGCCGCGTGAAATGCCGCAGCAGCAGCCGGTAGCGGCCGCCCCGCGCATGCCCCGCGTCGAGGATTTCCCGCCGCAGGTGAAGGCCGAGGTGGAGGCCAAGGCGCATCCGGTCGACCACGAGGATCGCGGCCCGATGGGCCTGCTCAAGCGCCTGACCAACGGGCTTACCCGCCGCGAGGAGGAGCCCGCCCGCCTGGAGCCGGCGCATCCGCGCGAGCCGCGCCTGCGCCAGGTCGCGCCGGAAGCCCGCCGCCTTGCCGCGCACGACGCCCAGCTCTACGCGCCGCGCCGTGGCCAACTGGACGACCACGGTCGACTTGCCGCGCAGCCGCGCCCGAGCCAGGAAGAGGATCAGCTGGAGATTCCGGCGTTCCTTCGCCGGCAAGCTAACTGAGCTGTTAACAACCTGTAATATTCCTTAACGGGCAGGCGGGAAACCGCCTGCCCGTTAACCGTTTTATCCCTGTTAAAACAAAGGGTTGGATATTTCGTCGACACCGATCTTCCGTAACATCAGGAAAGAAAGCGTGATTTGGAGACTCGCCCCGGCGTTATTATCTTCGCTGCCGTCAATGCCGGCTGTCGGGCTTCGCGGGGGAAGGGCTCAGTTGCTGGAAATAAGGCCATGGCGGCGGGTCCGGAGAAACGGGCCGTGGACCGTGGCATGTGGGGTTTTATCTTGCTCGATCATCAGACGACACTGAAATCGCGTGTGACGCTGACTGGCGTCGGCGTGCATAGCGGCAGAGAGGTCACGGCGCATTTCCTTCCCGCCGACGCCGATACCGGTATCGTCTTTCATGTACCGGACCGGAACGGGACGGTGCGCGAACTGCCGGCGCTGGTGTCCGAGGTGGGCGCCACCGACTTGTGCACCATGCTCGGCGATCCCGCGGGCCAGCATATCGCGACGGTCGAGCACCTGATGGCCTCGCTTTTCGGGCTCGGCATCGACAATCTGGTCGTCGAGATCGACGGCAACGAAGTGCCGATCCTCGACGGCAGCGCGGAAATGTTCGTGGAAGCCTTCGACCGGGTCGGCCTGGAAACGCTTGCGGTCAAGCGCCGCTACATCCGCGTGCTGAAGACGGTGCGGATCGAGAACGGCGCGTCGTGGGCGGAGTTCAGGCCCTATCTCGGCACGCGCTTCGAGGTCGAGATCGATTTCGAAAGCCCGGCCATCGGACGCCAGGCCTTTTCCTCCGACATGACCGCCGAGGTTTTCCGCCGCGATATTTCGCGGTCGCGCACGTTCGGCTTCATGAAGGACGTGGAGCGGCTGTGGGCGGCCGGCTACGCGCTCGGCTCCTCGCTGGAGAATTCGCTGGTGATCGGCCACGACAACCGCATCATCAATATCGGCGGCCTGCGCTATCCGAACGAGTTCGCGCGCCACAAGACGCTGGACGCCATGGGCGACTTGGCGCTGGCCGGGGCGCGCTTCATCGGCTGTTTCCGCTCCTATCGCGGCGGGCACCGCCTGAACGCGGCGGCGTTGCGCCGCCTGTTGTCGGATCGCTCGGCCTTCGAGGTCGTGGAGACGACACGGCGGGGTGGTGGCCGTCCGCTTGAGATCAGCGCGGTCGGCACGCCGGTTTACGCCCCCTGGGTGATCTAAGCCTGTTTCTGCGGTTCGTCGCCGGCGCCAGGACCTGTCGCCGGCTTCGGGCGGTTGTGGCAATAATGCATCACTGAACGCCGAAATGGCTGCGCTGGGGCGGCATTCGCCCGGTGTCACAAAAATGCGCGATTGCCCCCCGATAGCGTTGCCGCGTGGGGCGGTTATGGGCTATGGCTGCGTGCCGACGACGAAAATGGCGCCGAGAGGGCAAAACCGGATCATGTTTTTTTCACGAACGGGTCGATTGAAACTATCGGCCAAGCCGGCATTTGTGGCGCTGTCCGTCCTTGCCGCCCCTCTTGTCCTGTCGGCCTGCATGTCTTCCGAAAAGGACATCGACCTGTCGACCTATGTCGACAAGACCGAACCGGCCGACGTGCTCTACAACCAGGGCCTCGCCAACCTGAACGCCGGGCGCCTGCAGGAGGCGAGCCGCAAGTTCGAGGCGGTGGACAAGCAGCACCCCTATTCGGAATTCGCCCGCAAATCGATGGTGATGGGCGCCTTCGCCAATTACCGCCAGGGCAACTACGAGGAAGCGATCGGCTCGGCCAAGCGCTACCTGACGCTCTATCCCACGACCGATGACGCGGCCTATGCGCAGTATATCATCGGCCTCAGCTATTACCGCCAGATTCGCGACGTCACGCAGGACCAGAAGGAAGCGCGCCAGACCTTGCAGACCATGCAGGAACTGGTGACGCGCTGGCCCGATTCGGAATATGTCGAGGATGCCAAGGCCAAGATGCGCTTTGCCACCGACCAGTTGGCCGGCAAGGAAATGCAGATCGGCCGCTACTATCTTGAGCGGCGCGAATATATCGCCGCCATCAAGCGTTTCCGCAACGTCGTGGAGAACTACTCCAACACCCGGCACGTCGAGGAAGCCTTGTCGAGGCTGGTCGAAGCCTATTACGCGCTGGGCCTGACCGACGAGGCGCAGACGGCCGCCGCCGTGCTCGGCCACAACTATCCCGACAGTCCGTGGTACAAGGATTCCTACAAGCTGCTGCAAAGCGGCGGACTGGCGCCCCGCGAAAACGCCGGCTCGTGGATTTCCAAGGCCGGGAAGCTGATCACCGGCGCCTGACGGCCAATGCTCGCCAGGCTGTCGATCCGCGATATCGTCCTGATCGAGAGGCTGGACATCGATTTTTCGTCCGGCCTTTCCGTGCTGACCGGCGAGACGGGCGCGGGCAAGTCCATTCTTCTCGACGCCTTGTCGCTGGCGCTGGGCGCGCGCGGCGATGCCTCGCTGGTGCGCCATGGCGCGACGCAGGGGCAGGTGACGGCAGTGTTCGACGTGCCGCAGAACCACCCGGCACGCGCCCTGCTTGCCGAAAATGCCATTGACGACGACGGCGACATCATCCTGCGCCGGTTGCAGACGGCGGACGGGCGCACCCGCGTCTTCGTCAACGACCAGCCGGCAAGTGTCTCGCTGATGCGCGACATCGGCCACGCGCTGGTGGAAATCCATGGCCAGCACGACGAGCGGGCGCTGGTCGATCCGGCGGCGCACCGCGATCTGCTCGACGCCTTCGGCAGCCACGTGGGGGCGGCGCGCTCGACGGCGGAAGCCTGGCGCTTCTGGCGCGCGGCCGAGCAGGAGTTGGCTCGCCACCGCGCCAAGGTGGAGGCCGCGGCGCGCGAGGCCGATTATTTGCGCGCCTCGGTTGCCGAACTGATCAAGCTCGACCCGCAGCCGGGCGAGGAGACGGATCTTGCCGAATTGCGCGCGGCGATGATGCGCGCCGAGAAGATCGCCGCGGAGATACAGGACGCGCAGGACGTGCTTTCCGGCCCGGCCTCGCCGCTGCCGCAACTGGCGAGCCTGCTGCGGCGCCTGCAACGCAAGGTGACGGATGCGCCCGGTCTGCTCGACGAGGTGGTCAAGTCGCTGGACGAGGCCATGCTCTCGCTCGACGCCGCCCAGTCGGGCGTGGAAGCGGCCCTGCGTGCGGCGGAATATGATCCGCAGCGGCTGGAAAAGGCCGAGGAGCGGCTGTTTTCGCTGCGCGCGGCCTCGCGTAAATATTCCGTCGCCGTCGACGACCTCGCGCAGTTGCGCGATGCGATGTCGGCCGACCTTGCCGACCTCGATGCCGGCGAGGGCAAGCTGCATGAGCTGGAGAAGCAGGCTGCGGCGGCGCGCGACGGCTACGACGCCTCGGCCGCGCATCTGTCGGACTTGCGCCACGCCGCGGCACTCGGGCTTGCCAAGGCGGTGATGGCGGAACTGCCGGCCCTCAAGCTGGAACGCGCCGAGTTCATCGTCAATTTTGCCAGCGAGCCCGACAACCGGATGGAAGAGGGCATCGACAGCGTCGAGTTCTGGGTGCGCACCAACCCCGGCACGCGGCCCGGCCCGATGATGAAGGTCGCTTCCGGCGGCGAGCTTTCCCGGTTCCTCCTGGCGCTCAAGGTGGCGCTGGCCGATCGCGGCTCTGCGCCGACCCTCGTGTTCGACGAGATCGACACCGGCGTCGGCGGCGCCGTGGCCGACGCCATCGGCCAGCGGCTGTCGCGCCTGTCGCAGCGCGTGCAGGTGCTTTCGGTCACCCACGCGCCGCAGGTGGCGGCGCGGGCGGCGACACATTTCCTGATTTCCAAGACGGGCGGCGCCGACCGGGTTGCGACCGGCATCGCCGAGATGGACATGGCCGCGCGGCAAGAGGAGATCGCCCGCATGCTGGCCGGTGCCACCATCACCGTCGAGGCGCGGGCCGCGGCCGAGCGGCTGCTTCGGGAAAATACCGCCGCCGCCTCCTGAGCGGGACGGCCTTTCCATCATAAAATGATTCAGGAGATGGCAGCAGCGCGCTGTTCTCCTGCGGTTTTTTCCTGCCGCCTATCGCGCGGAGACGGGTTCTGGCTATAGGCTGCAGCTTGCCTTGCGCATGTCTTGCCCCGAAACCGCTGCGCATTTTGCGGGAGACATGCGGCAAGTGCCCCGCCGCCAAATCTGGTTTATGGTGCGGCCGAATCCGTGGGACCGAAACATGCCTGAGCAAAGCGTCGACAGCCTGACCATCGAGCAAGCCGCCGCCGAACTGGAGCGGCTGGCGAAAGAGATCGCCGGGCACGATCGGCGCTACTATGCCGAGGATGCGCCGACGGTTTCCGACGCCGAGTACGACGCGTTGCGCATTCGCAATGCCGAGATAGAGGCGCGTTTTCCTGAACTGGTGCGGGCGGATTCGCCTTCGCACAAGGTCGGGACGGCGCCTTCCGGCACCTTCGGCAAGGTCGTTCATGCCGTGCCGATGCTGTCGCTGGACAACGTCTTTTCCGACGAAGACGTGCGCGATTTCGTGGCCAGCGTGCGCCGCTTCCTCGCCTTCCCGGCGGAGCGGGAGATCGTCTTCACGGCCGAGCCGAAGATCGACGGGCTTTCCATGTCGTTGCGCTACGAGAACCGCCGCCTGGTGAGTGCCGCGACGCGGGGCGACGGCACCACCGGCGAGAACGTTACCGCCAACATCCGCACCATCGGCGAAATCCCCGAGACGTTGCCGGAGGATGCCCCGGACGTGGTGGAGGTGCGCGGCGAGGTCTATATGCGCCGCGACGACTTTTTCGCGCTCCAGGCGCGGCTGGCCGAGAGCGGCCAGTCGATCGCCAATCCGCGCAATGGGGCCGCCGGCAGCCTGCGCCAGAAGGACCCGGAGGTGACGCGCACGCGGCCGCTGCGCTTCTTCGCCTATGCCTGGGGCGAGGTCAGCGCGCCGCTTGGCGAGACGCAGTTCGAGATCGTCAAGCGCTTCGGCCGCTGGGGTTTTCCGGTCAACGACCGCATGGTGCGCTGCCGCACCATTGAGGAGATTCTTGCGCACTACCATGGCATCGAAGCCGAGCGCGCCGAGATTGCCTATGACATCGATGGCGTCGTCTACAAGGTCGACCGGCTCGACCTGCAGGAGCGGCTGGGCTTCCGCTCGCGCAGCCCGCGCTGGGCGACCGCGCACAAATTCGCCGCCGAGAAGGCGATGACGATCCTGAACGGCATCGATATCCAGGTCGGCCGCACCGGCGCGCTGACGCCGGTGGCGCGGCTGGAGCCGGTCACCGTCGGCGGTGTCGTGGTCACCAACGCCACCTTGCACAATGAGGATTACATCAAGGGCATCGGCAACAGCGGCCAGCCGATCCGCGACGGCCGCGACATCCGGGTCGGCGATACCGTCATCATCCAGCGTGCCGGCGACGTCATTCCGCAAATCCTCGACATCATTCCGGAAAAACGTCCGGCCGACAGCGTTGCCTATGAATTCCCGCATCTTTGCCCGGCCTGTGGCAGCCATGCGGTGCGCGAGGAAGGCGAGGCGGTGCGGCGCTGCACCGGCGGCCTGATCTGCCCGGCGCAGGCGGTGGAGCGGCTGCGCCACTTCGTTTCGCGCAACGCCTTCGACATCGAGGGATTGGGCGAAAAGCAGATCGAGTTCTTCTTCAATGCCGAGGACGAGGCGCTGCGTATCCAGTCGCCGGCCGACATTTTCACGCTGAAGGCGCGGCAGGCGTCGTCGCTGACCAAGCTGGAAAACATCGACGGTTTCGGCGCGACCTCGGTGCGCAAGCTGTTTGCGGCCATCGACGAGCGGCGCCGGATCGCCTTTTCGCGCTTCCTGTTCGGGCTTGGCATCCGCCACATCGGCGAAACCAACGCCAAGCGCATCGCCCGCCATTTCATCGCCTTCGATGCCTTCCGAAAGGCGGGCGAGGGCGCCGTCATGCCCGAAGGCAAGGGCGATCCCGGCAATGCCGCCTGGCAGGAACTGAACGGCATCAATGGCATCGGCGGGGTGGTCGCCGAGGCGGTGGTGGAATTCTTCGGCGAGGCGCATAACCAGGAGGTCCTCGACGCGCTGCTGGCGGAAGTGACGCCGCTCGACGAGGAGCGCGTCGGGTTGGTGGAAACTCCGGTTTCCGGCAAGACCGTGGTGTTCACCGGGGCGCTCGAGAAGATGTCGCGCGACGAGGCCAAGGCGATGGCCGAGAAGCTGGGCGCCAAGGTGGCCGGTTCGGTGTCGAAGAAGACCGACCTGGTGGTGGCGGGACCGGGGGCCGGCTCCAAGCTCAAGCAGGCCACGGAGCTCGGTATCGAGGTGATCGACGAGGACGGCTGGTTCGCGCTGGTCGGCAGGCAGGCCTGACATGGCCGGTTTCGCGGGCTTCGGCGAAAAGGCCATACCGTTCCTCAAGGCGCTCGACTTCCACCAGAGCCGCGACTGGTTCCACGAGAACAAGGCGCTGTTCGAGAGCGAGTTGCGCGAGCCGCTGGGCGATCTCATCGAGGTCTTGACCGAGCGCTTCGGTGAGACCGGCCTGGACCTCAAGGGCGACCGCAAGAAGTCGCAGTTCCGCATCAACCGCGACGTGCGCTTTTCCAAGGACAAGCGGCCCTATACCGATCATGTCTCGGCGATCCTGTCGCCGGACGGCAGCAAGATGGAGCAGGGCGTCTTCTTCGTCTATGTCGGCCTCGACCGCTGCTTTGCTGCCGTCGCCTGGTGGAGCCCGGGGCCGGAACTGCTGCTGGCAATGCGCAAGGCGATCGTGGAAAAGCCGGAGGCTTTCCGGGCGATGGTTGCGGCGCTGGCCGGGAACAGACTGGAAATCGGCACGGAAGGGCAATTGAAGCGGGTGCCGCGCGGGTTCGAGGCGGTGGCGGAACCGGACCTTGCCGCAGCCGTCCGCAACCGGCACTTCGTCGTTCGCCGGGAGATCGACCCGGCTGCCATCCAGCGGCCTGATCTGGTCGAAACGCTGGTCGACTTCGCCGTCCGGGCAAAGCCTCTGCTCGATTGGGGCAGGACGATCGAAGGCCGGCTGCCGCGCCGATAGATGGCGTGCGAACAATCATTTTTCTTGATCGCTTGGGCCAATCGAATTCGTGTGACAGGGTGCGGCGCGCTGCCTACATAGCGCCCTTGGTGAAAAGCATCGCGCCCGGTACGGCAGTCGGCGGATGCAAGGAGCGCATATGGCGTTGGATGCGGTATCGGAAGGCTCGCCGGCAAGCGAGTTCTGGAACGGCGCACGGCTGAGCATACCGGTCGTGGTGGCCGCCGGCCCATTCGCCATGCTGTTCGGTGCGCTTGCCATGGACAACGGCTTTTCGGTCTTCGAAGCGGTGCTGATGAGCGCCGCCATCTTCGGCGGCGCCAGCCAGATGGTCGGCATCGAACTGTTCGGGCACCATGTCGCGCCGTGGTTGATCGTGCTTTCGATCTTCGCGGTGAATTTCCGCCATGTGCTCTATTCCGCCGCCATTGGCCGGCATCTGGCGCACTGGCCGCGCATGCAGCAGGTCGCCGGCTATTTCCTGCTGACGGATCCGCAATATGCGATTGCCGAGAGCCGGGCGCTAAGCGGCCGCAAGGTCGGCTTCGTCTGGTATATGGGCGGGGCGCTGTCGGTCTATGTTTCCTGGGTGTTCCTGACGCTGCTGGGGGCGCTGTTCGGCAGGCTGATCCCAGATACCACCGCCATCGGCATGGATTTCCTGCTGCCGATCTATTTCCTCGGCCTCGTCATGGAATTCCGCAAACGGCCTTTGTGGCTGCCCGTGGTCGCCGTCAGCGCGGTCGCCTCGATCGTCGCCTACAAGATCGTCGGCTCGCCCTGGCACGTTACCCTCGGCGCGCTGGCCGGCATCCTTCTGGCGGTCATCCTGCCGCCGCACCACAGCGGCGTCGGAGAACGGCCATGAGCACCACCTTCTGGATCATCATTGCCGGCGCGGTCGCGACCTATTTCACCCGCATCGGCGGCCACCTGATCCTGTCGCGGTTCAATACCATCCATCCGCGCGTCGAGGCGGGCCTCAACGCCGTGCCGGCGGCGGTGCTGACGACGCTGGTCGCGCCGGCCGTGCTGACCGCCGGCCCGGCCGAATGGGCGGCTCTTGCCGTGACGGCGCTGGCTTCGCTGCGCGGCGGGCTGATGACGATGTTCCTGGCCGGCGTGGCGGCGCTGATCCTGTGCCGCCAGTTCGTATCCTGACAGCTTAGCCGGCGGCGGGCAGCGGCGCGCAGGCCTTTTCCAGCCAGGCCAGCGTTTCGCCGTCCAGCATCGGGCCGATCTCGCCCAGCACGCGGGCGTGGTAGGCGTCGAGCCACTGGGCCTCGTCGGCGGTCAGCAGGTCGGGGCGGATCATCCGCCTGTCGATGGGCGCCAGCGTCAGCGTCTCGAAGCCGTGCATGGCGATGTCGCCGCCCCTGATCGCCTCGGCCGGCGTCACCAGGATCAGGTTCTCGATGCGGATGCCGTAGGCGCCTTCCTTGTAGTAGCCGGGCTCGTTGGAAAGCATCATGCCCTGCAGCAGCTTCTCGGTGCCGGTGCGGGCGATGCGCTGTGGCCCCTCATGCACGGCGAGGTAGGAGCCGACGCCGTGGCCGGTGCCGTGGGCGAAGTCGCAGCCATGCTTCCACAGCGCCATGCGCGCCACCGCGTCGATCTCCGAGCCGCGCGTGCCGGCCGGGAAGCGCAGCGTGGAAATGCCGATCATGCCTTTCAGCACCAGCGTGAAGCGCTCGCGCATTTCCTCGGTCGGGCGGCCGACCGGAACGGTGCGGGTGATGTCGGTCGTCCCGTCCTGGTACTGCGCGCCGGAATCCAGCAGGAACAGTTCGCCGTCGCCGAGCGTGCGGCTGGTGGCGCGCGAAACGCGATAATGCATGATCGCGCCGTTGGGGCCGGCGCCGGAAATGGTGTCGAAGGAAACGTCGCGCAGCGGCATCTGCGTCTCCTCGCCGGTGGCGCGGCGGCATTCCTCCAGTTTGGTGACCACCGCGATCTCGTCCAGCGAACCGGGCTTCTGCCGCTCCAGCCAGCACAAAAGCTTGGCGACGGCGGCCCCGTCGCGGCGATGGGCGGCGCGTGAGCCGGCGATCTCAGCCGCGTTCTTGGTGGCACGCGGGATGCGCGCCGGATCGGCGGCCTCGACGACGGTGCCGCCGTTTTCTTCGACCAGCATCCGCAGCTTCTCGGCGGCAAGTACCGGATCGAGCGCGATCTTCGCGCCGGCCTTGGCCAGATCGGCGATGGCCGTCTCGAATTCGCCGGGCGCACGCAGCCCGGTCAACTGGGTGAGGTAGGCCTTCACTTCGCGGGAGAACTTGCGCTCGTCCATGAACAGAAGGTGGTTGCCGTCGGCGGCGAGTACCGCGAAACCGAGCGCCAGCGGCGTATGCGGCACGTCGCGGCCGCGAATGTTGAGGGTCCAGGCGATGGAGGAGGGGTCGGTCAGCACGGCGTGGGTCGCGCCCTCCTTGCCGATCACCGCCGCCAGCCTCGCGAGCTTGTCCCTGGCCAGTTCGCCGGCAAAGGCGATGGGATGGATTTCGACCGGCTCCAGAGGCGGTTCCGGCTGGTCGTCCCAGATGGCGTCGACGGCATTGCGATCCAGCGCCACCAGCGCAGCGCCAGCCTTGTCGGCGGCGGCTTTCAGGGCCCTGGCTTCGCTCAGCGTATGCAGCCAGGGATCGAAACCGAGCCGCGTTCCCCTGACCAGATTTTCCCTGATCCACGACGACGGCGGGTTGTCGACAAGGCTTTCGATGGCGAACACGTCGAGGTCGACTTCCTTGCGCACCTGCAAGGCATAGCGGCCGTCGACGAAGACGAAGGCCCGGTCCTTGAGCACGATGGCGACGCCGGCCGATCCGGAAAAACCGGTCAGCCATTTCAGGCGCGCGGCGCGGGCCGGGACATATTCGCCCTGGTGCTCGTCGGCGCGCGGCACGATGAAGCCGTCCAGCCCTTGCCCCGCCAGCCACTCGCGCAGTTTCGCCACGCGCGGCTTGCCGACGGAGGGGTCGCCGGCGGAATCGAATGTCTGGAACATGAAAAATGCCTTTGCCGATAGGATCGGCGCGAAATTAGCCGCCCGGCCGGCGGCTGACAATCGGCGGCATGTGGGCCAGCGGCGCTTACCGCTTCAGGTGGATCGTCACCCAGCCGTCGAGGTGGGTGGTGCGGACGTGCCGGAAGCCTGCCGCGAGATAGGCGGCGACGACCGCCGGTTCCTGCCGGTCGAGGATGCCGGACAGGATCAGCGACCCGCCTTCCTTCACATGTGCCGCCATGTCGGGTGCGATCTCGATCAACGGCCCGGCAAGGATATTGGCGACGATGAGGTCGAACGGGCGACGCCTGGCGAAGACCGGATGGTCGAAGCCGGTGGCCGTCACCGTCTCGACGCGCTTCGATACGCCGTTCAGCGCCACGTTCGCTGCCGCCACCTCGACGGCCACCGGGTCGATGTCGGTCGCCAGCACCGGAATGTCCGCGATCCTGGCCAGCGCGATGGCGAGCACGGCGCTGCCGGTGCCGAGGTCGAGCGCGTTCTTCGGCTGTTCGGCGGTGACCACGTTTTCCAGCATTTCCAGGCAGCCGGCGGTGGTGCCATGGTGACCGGTGCCGAAAGCGAGGCCGGCCTCGATCTCGATGGCGATGTCGCCGTCCTGCCGCTGGTCGCGGTCATGGGCGCCATGGACGAAAAAGCGGCCGGCGCGCACCGGCTTCAGCCCTTCGAGCGATCGCGTCACCCAGTCGACGTCGGGCAGCACTTCCCGCTCGATCGGAACGGAAAGCGAGAGGTCGGCCAGGATGGTCTTGATCCGACCCTCGACCGAGTTGACCTCGCCGGCATCGGCGTAAAGCGAGACCTCGTGGATGTCGCGCTCCTCGTCGATCTCGACGATCGCCAGCGGCAGGCCGTCGTCCTCGAACGCCGGTTCCAGTGCGGCGTAGGCGCGCTCCGCCTCCGCCTTGCGCGTCGTGAAGTGGAGCCTTGTCTGCGTCATGGCCGGTGGCGCTTTCGTCAACCCTGGGAAGCCAGCCGTTTCAGCTTGGCGATGGCGGTGTCGGGGTTCTCGCCATAGGCGATCGTGCCAGCAAAGTCACCGTTGGCTTTCAGCAAAAGAACCGATGCAGTGTGGTCCATGGTGTAGTCGCCGTCGCCGGTATCGACCTTCTTCCAGTAGATGCCGAACGATTTCGCCATGGCGTGGACTTTTTCCGGGTCGCCGGAGATGCCGACGATGCGGTCGGAGAAATTGGAAATGTAGGTTTTCATCACCTCGGGCGTGTCGCGCTCCGGGTCGACGGAGACGAAGTAGGCGCGCAGGTTCTTGCCGTCGTCGCCGAGATTCTTCAGCCAGCCGGACAGTTCGAGCAGCGTGGTCGGGCACACTTCCGGGCAATGGGTGAAGCCGAAGAAAATGACGCTCGGCTGGCCGCGGAAGGCCGCCTCGGTGATCGGCTGGTCGTTCTGGTCGGTCAGGGTGAACGGCGCGCCGAACGGTTCGCCGCCATAGTGGCCCCGATACCAGTCGAAGGACAGCCAGCCGATGCCGGCGGCCATCAGGACGAGAATGCCGATCAGGATGGAACGCATCATGGATTAGGTCCGTGGTAGGCGGTCCGGCGACGTCAATGGACGACGGCCGGAAGACGTGTGGTGGAGGCGAGGGCCGACAGGCCTGGGCCGCTTTTCATGGCCGCGATCTTATCGCCTCCGCCGGGCGCGCGCAAAGGCGGTCCATTGCCGCAAGGCGCCAACGTCACGCATGGCTGTTCCAATGCATGGACAGGGGTTATGCGCTTGCATACTGTGCAACACAGTGGGCCACGAAGGTGGAGGGGACAGTCATGCAGCGCGTCGTTCGGCGGCTTGTTCCGAAGCCGAAATCGTCCGTATTCATCTGCGGCTGCGGCCATACCGGATCGAGCCTGTTGGCCCGGATACTGGCTGCCCATCCGTCCGTGTTCAGTTTTCCCTACGAGACGGGCGCCTTTGACTGGAACGGGCGCTCGAAATGGTACAGGGCGGCCTCAGCCCTGGCCCAGGTGGCCCTGTCAGGGCGCGATATCTGGGTCGAGAAGAGTCCAAGCCACATCCATCACACGGACAAGATCCGGACTTGGCTGCCGAATGCGCAGTTCATCGTCACGACGCGTGACGGCCGCGACGTCGTCGCTTCGCTGGGAAAGCGCTACGGGGATTTCGAGGTTTCGTTCAAGCGGTGGCTGAGAGACAGCAAGGCGTCGAGGCTTTGCCTGGAAGAGCAGCCCAGCGTGCTGTGGCGCTACGAGGATTTCATCGACGATCCGAGCGATTCATTGGCCGCGCTGTGCGGCTTCATCGGCGTGCCGTTCGAGCCCGACATGCTCGATTACCACAACAAGCCGGTCACCTGGGGGCGCTCCCGTCGAACCCAGGACGCCCATGCGCTGAAGCGCCGGGCGCAGGTGAACGAACCGATCCGGGATTTCAGGGGCGCCTGGAAGGAGACGCTACCGGCGGAAGTCGAGCGGCAGTTCCATGCCGGCGAGGCGAAGGAACTGATGGCCTATTTCGGCTATGCCTGACCGCCGGCGCCCCGTGCTTGTCGCCGCAAGCGGGCTGGCGTAAAGCCACCTGATGGACCGAACCGAAGCGCCTTTGCCGAAGGATCCGCAGCCGCGCATCCACCCGACTGCCGAGTTGAAGGGGTGCCGGCTGGGCCGCTACGCCGTGATCGGCGAGCGCGTCATCCTGCGCGAGGTGAGTGTCGGCGATTTCTCCTATTTCGAGCGCCATGCCGAGGCGATCTACGCCAGTATCGGCAGGTTCTGCTCCATCGCCGCCAACAGCCGCGTCAACGCGCTTGAGCATCCGATGGAGCGGCTGACCACGCACAAGGTGAGCTACCGGCCGAACGAGTATTTCCGCTTCCTTGGCGTCGACGCCGCCTTTCGCGAGCGGCGGCAGGCGAAAAAGGTCGTCATCGGCCACGATGTCTGGATCGGCCACGGTGCGGTGGTGATGCCGGGCGTCAGCATCGGCAACGGCGCGGCGATCGGCGCCAACGCGGTGGTGACGCGGGACGTGGCCGCCTACACGATCGTGGCGGGGGCACCGGCGCGGCCGGTGCGGCGGCGGTTTTCCGAAGAAGTCGCCGCCAGGATCGAGGCGCTGGCTTGGTGGGACTGGACGCCGGAAAAGCTGGCGCAGGCCATCCCCGACATGCAGGCCCTGCCGATCGAGGCGTTTCTCGATCGCTGGGAAAACGCCGCTTGAAGAACAGGCGCCGCCAGTAACCATCTCCCTTAACGCTAACTGTTATCGTTAAGAATTGGAAAACTGGTTGTATTAACAAAATATATCTATTCTCGGTTGCATTCCATGTCTTGGGATGCGCTAATGACGATGGAGGTACGCCAAAGAAAGCAGAAGGAAACACTGTCGACATTACAGGAGAGAAGTCATGAACAAGTTCGCATTCGTACTCGCTGTTGCAGCCGTTTCTTTCTATACTGTGGGCGCCGAGGCCGGCGGTTTTGGTGGAACGACCAAGATCATCGGCGGAAACAGCGGCGTTTCGAGCGGGTTGATCAATGTCTCGCCGTCGATCGGCCTGGGGAATGTCACGGCGCTGAACAACATCCTCAGCGGCAACAATGTCTCGGGCATCCTGAGCGGCAACAAGACCAGTGTCGGCAACGGCATCCTCGGGGCGGTCGGCCTCTCGGGGCTCGGCGATACGCTGATCGGAAACAATAGCGGCTACAACAACACCAGCTACAAGCTGGGCGGCAGCAAGCACCACCGCTGACGGGAAACGCCCATGGACGGGCGAGCCCATGGGATGCGGGCAGGAGGGTGAAAATACCCTCCTGCCTATAGTTTTGCGCGCAGCCCGACGAAGGTATCGACGGTTTGCTGGCGCTCGTCGATCACCGTCTTGAACGTCCGCGAAAAATCGAGCCGCAGCACGATGGCGGTGGAGGTGGTCGCCTGGCAGGTCAGTTCGGCATAGAGGCCGCGCTTGCGCTCCACGTTCTTGAACAGGAGATTCTCCTTGGCCTCGGCGAACACGCCGCCGGCAAGCACCAGGTTCGCGCGAAGGGTTGCGGCGAATTCGAGTTCTCCGCGCTGAAGCCACGAGGCGAGAGGATCGTCGCTGTCGGCGGTCTCGAAACGGCCGACATAGGTGCCGCGCAATTCGAGGCCGTGCGGCAACTTCCTGGCGAAACTTATCTGCCATGACGGTCGCAGGCTGGCGTAGATGGCGTCGTCACCGCGCAGCATTTCGGCACCCAGCGCGGCTCCCAGCGTCGAACCGTCCGCGCCGGTGTAGGTAAACTCGCCCCGCAGCGAATATTGGGTGAGCGACAGCGCTACCAGCGGGCTTCCCAGGCGTTGGACGGAGATACGGAGCGCGGAGCCCGACGCTCCGAAAGTGAAGGGACCCACAGTTCGCGTAAGCCGCGCGCCGATCTCGGCGCGATTGCGATCGGGGTCGAGTTGCGCCGGCATCAGCAGGTCGCTCTGAAAGCGGGTGGCGCCGACCTTTTCGAAGCTGTCGGAAGCCTCGAGGATCAGCGATGTCGCGTCGCCGAGGTCGATGCCGACCTGGCCGCTGGCGGCGAAAACCTGCTTCGGCGTACGCATGCCCAGCACCAGCGGCCCGATGACGAGGTCGTCGCCTTCGCTGGAGGCGCGGTAGCTCAACGTGCCCTTGAGCTCGACGCCGGAATCCAACCGGCGAAAAGCCTGTGCGGTGAGGGCGAGGGCGCGGTCGTCCTCGATCGAGACGGTGTCGTAGCGCGTCGCCTGGAATTCCGCTGCGAGCGCCATGGAGGAATCGTCGTCCCCGGATCGCCATTCGAGCGCGCCGCGCAGCAGCGTGTACCAGTCGGCCACGGCACGGTCGCTGTCGAGCGCATTGCTGGTCCAGTGCCGTTCGAGGCTAGAGGTGGCGTGGACGCCGTTTTCGGCCATCGCCGGGGCACAAAGCTGTCCGCCGAGGAGGAAGAGCCCGACCATGGCAAGCTGCCGCCGGACTGGTCGATGGAGGGTCGTTTTTCGTTTCCACATGGGCGGGCCTCCGCGCCCAAGCCCCTCCCGCCTCGGGGGTGGCGAGACGGAAGGGGCCGGGGTACACCGCCGTGAAGCGGAAGGAGCAGGTTGTTGCCTGCACGCATACCTTCCCATATCTCTTATAAGTTTATAATTTCTGGTTGCGCAATTTCCAGTTGTGTCTGGTTGAATTCTCGACCCGAGGCATCTTCCAAGCGCATGAGCAGGGGAACCCTTATCTTCGCCGGCGGTTTAGCGTTCTTTCAGGAGCACCCGTCGATGCTAGAAAAGTCGTTTACCGCCATCGCCAACATGGTCGCTCGCGCGGCGGGCCTGCCGCTGACCTTCGCCGTCTGCGTGGCGATCGTGGTCATATGGGCGGCGAGCGGCCCGATCTTCCATTTCTCCGACACCTGGCAGCTGATCATCAACACCGGCACGACCATCGTCACCTTCCTCATGGTGTTCCTGATCCAGAACACCCAGAACCGGGACGGCGCGGCGATCCAGGCGAAGCTCGACGAATTGATCCGCGTCAGCAAGGGCCACAACCATTTCATCGGCATCGAGCACCTGACCGAGAGCGAGGTCGAGGAAATCCGCGTCCGCTGCGAGCAGGCGGCCAAGCGGCATGACGAGCAGATCGCCGAGATGGCCGCCGCCAAGGCCGTCGGGCAAAAGCGCGGCTCGAAGAAGAATGCCGCCTGAGCCGTGCGGCTGCGGCAAGGGGCGACCAGGGGTTGACGATGCTTGCCCGGCTTGCGCATGGTGCCGGCCATGGAGCGTTTTTTGTGACTGACTGGCTGGATATCCTGAAAGAGCAGACCGCTGCCGGCGACAAGATGACGACGACGGTCACCGACATGCTGGCCGATCCCGCCATCCTCGAGGAGCAGGTAAAGACCCTTTTCGATGCGCTGGAGGAGCAGGCCGATTTCGTCGAGAAGCTCAGGGTGGCGCTGGAAAAGTTCGGCTACGATTTCCCGGTCATCCAGGCGGCGGAGCGGCTGGAGGAGCGCTATGGCGATCTGGCCGCCAGCGTTGCGGAGAAATTGAAGGCGCTCCGCGTTTCGCGCGAAGATTAAGCTCCGCCGCGCTTATCCGATCTGGCGTTCGAAGCGCCGGTCGGGAATGAACCAGATGGCCGCGACCAGCACGTAAACGGCAGCGCCCAGCCACTGGTTCACGAACGAAAGCGCGATGCCGACGAGATAGAAGACGATCGAGATCTTGCCCTTGACATCCTTGCCCAGCGCCCGGGCAAAGGTGGTGCTGGCGTCATGCAGCCGGCGAAGCTGGGTAACGAGGATGGCATAGGCGATGGCACACAGAAGCAGGACGCAGCCGTAGACGGCGACGGGGGCCGACGCGAAGTGGTTCTCGCCCATGAAATCGGTCGAGATCGGCATCAGCGAAAGCCAGAACAGGAGATGCAGGTTCGCCCACAGGACACGGCCGTCGACCTGCTTCACCGTATGGAACATGTTGTGCAGGTTGTTCCAGTAGATGCCGACATAGATGAACGACAGCACGTAGCTGAGGAAAACCGGCCACATCGGCAACAGGGCGGAGAAGGTTTCGCCATGCGGCACCTTCAGTTCCAGCACCATGATGGTGATGATGATGGCGACGACGCCATCGGTGAAGGCCTCGATCCGCCCCTTGCCCATAGTCGTCCCCTCCGAGCGGTCGCGTCAGGCGCCGCTGCCGTTCTTGGCGATACGCGTGGACGAACGCGAGGAACGTCCCGGCACCACCACCATATGCTTGACCTTGCCCTGCTTGAAGGCCTTCAGGAAACGATCGTAATCGGCGAAGGCGACGCAGCCATGCGACTGGCCGGCGCGGCCGCGCAGCAGGTAGCTGTGGGCGAGGATGCCGTCGCGCCCGTACTTGTTCTTGCCGTCGACCGGCAGCATGCGGATGGCTTCCACGCCGTGGAAGCGCGATTCCCGCATCACCAGCTTGTAGGTGTTGGGAGGCGTCGGGCCGTTCATCTTCTGGTTGGCGTAGCGGGGGTCGTCGGCCATGCGGCCGATGCCGGAATGGGCTTCCAGCACCTGTCCGTCGGGCATCGTCACGGTCTGGGCGGAAATGTCGTAGACGGCGACGCCGTTGCCGGCGTTGGGGGAAGAGGAAAACAGGTTCTTGAACGCCTGGCCAATGCTCGGCGCGCCGTCGCCCGGGGCGGCGTAGGCCAGCGCCTGCTGTTCGGCTGCCTGCTGGCGCCCCGGCTTGCTCCTCGTCTGGCGGGACGGCGCGGCCTCGGCGATCGCGGCCGGCTGGCTGGTTTCCGGCTTTGGCCGGCGGGCCGGCAGCGGCGCGCTTTCCGGCACGGCTTCGAAGTCGGGGGCAGAGGCGACGTCGACCGGCCCATCGCTCATTTCGGGCGCCAGCAACGGCATTGCCGGTTCGAGCGAGGCGGTCTGTACGGGATAGTTCACATGCAGCGTACCGGAACCGGCGAGCGCCAGCGCCAGGCGCGAGGAGCGCTCGATTTCCGGGACCCTGGCGCCGAAGCGGGAAGCGGATGGGCCGTCCTGACCGGAGGCCGAGGCAAGTTGGGCCGGGTGGAAGCGATCCTTCGACGGGGCAGCCAGCGCGAACTGCGCCGCGCGAGCCTGGGCGAAGGCGGAAGCCAGTTCGACATGGGCGAGGGGAGCGCGGGCGCGCTCGAAGCGCTGCCTTGTCGCTTCCCGCGCCAGCCAGGCGGCGTCGAGATGCGCGTCAGCGACGTTCGCCGTGCGCGGCATCTTTGCCTGCTGGACGATATATTGCGAGTGCTGTTCGCAGTCGGACCGGCAGGCTCGCGGCGAGGCGGGCGCGTAGAATGCGGCTGCGAGCGCCAGCGCATCCGGCGTCGCGGCCTTGTGCGCATGCGGGGCGAAATCCGGCGGGGAGGTAAGCGAGGTGGCCAGGAAAACGAGGCCGGCAAGGGCCGTCAGCGACAGGCCGGCCATGGCCGTTCCCACCCCGGAAACGACGGCCAGACGGAGAACCCGGCCTGATACAGGCGTGGCCTGGCTCATGGCAGCGGAGTCCCCGCTGCGAGGTTCATTACGCACAAACGCCATACCAACCACTCTTTTTTTCAGCCGGCATCCGCTGACATCGCAGGCACAGGGGAGGCCCCTGCGGGCGGGCGATCATTCGTTTCCGGTTGATTCAAAGGATGGACAAAGATGGTTAACCAATCCCTGTACCGATCGCAGATTTCGGGTCCGAAGCCCGATTTTTGAAGCTCCCTCTTCCCATTCGGCAAGGCATCAAGGCCCGTCCAGGGAAGTTCCCCTGCCGGTTTTGAGCGAAAAAGTCAAGAAAAGGGGGCTGAAATAGGGGAGTAAGGCAGTAGAGCATCAGGGTTTGGAAGGGGGTATAAGTGGAAATGCCCGGCTTCGGGCCCCGTGGGGTAGGGGTTGTTCTCACGCAGGCCGTCATTCCGGGGCCGCGCAGCGGAACCCGGAATCCAGAGTGGAGACGCTGCCGATCCGAGGCTAAACAAATAAGGCCGGCGCACTGGATTCCGGGTTCCGCTGCGCGGCCCCGGAATGACGTGAGCGAGCAAGGCCCGTCGCTCCTGTCAGGGACTGACTGTCTAGATCGACTAGTCTTGGCGAAATCTGCCCCTACTCCCCTACTCCCCTGCTCCCCTCCACGAAGCTGTCCAGCACCTTCTTCTGGCCGGCCTTGTCGAAGTCGATGGTGAGCTTGTTGCCCTCGATCGCGGCGATGTTGCCGTTGCCGAATTTCTGATGGAAGACGCGCTCGCCGACGCTGAAGGGGGAGGGCGTTTCGGCCACCGACTTGGCCACCAGTTCGCCGTCGATGGTGCGGCCCTTCACCGAGCCGCGCCCGGCGCCGTAGCCGGAGTCCGTTTCGCCGTAGCCGATCCGCTCGACCTGATGGCCGGAGCGCGTGCCCCAGTTGCGGCTCGTCGCCTCGGTGCGGTTCTGCTGCGCGCGCTGCCAGCCGGGCGTGGCATAGCTGTTGGAGAAGGCGCCGCCTTTGTCCGAACTCCCTTGCCCAAGGCTGTCGAAGCGGGATGCCCCGTAGGGATTCTGGCGACCGCCGCGCCCGGATGCAAAGGACGAGCCGCCGTAGGGGTTGCCGTAGCCGCCGTAGGAATTGCCGCTCTCCTGCACCTCGACATGGGCTTCCGGCAGTTCTTCGAGAAAGCGCGACGGAATGGTCGATTGCCACAGGCCGTGGATGCGGCGGTTGGAAACGAACCAGATATGCAGGTTCTTCTTGGCGCGCGTCAGCCCGACATAGGCGAGGCGGCGCTCTTCCTCCAGGCCGGAGCGGCCGCCTTCGTCCAGCGCGCGCTGGTGCGGGAACAGGCCTTCCTCCCACCCTGGCAGGAACACGGTCTCGAACTCCAGGCCCTTGGCCGAGTGCAGGGTCATGATGGAAACCGCGTCCATGCCCTCGTTCTGCTCGGCGTCCATCACCAGCGCCACGTGCTCGAGGAAGGAGCGCAGCGATTCATATTCCTCCATGGAACGGATGAGTTCCTTGAGGTTTTCGAGCCGGCCCGGCGCGTCGGCCGAGCGGTCGTTCTTCCACATGTCGGTGTAGCCGCTCTCTTCGAGGATGGTCTCGGCGAGCTCGGTGTGGGGCGTGTTGTCGAGCGCCTTTTGCCAGCGCTCGAAATTGGCGGTGATTTCGCGCAGGGCCGCGCGCGGCTTTGGCTTCAACTCGTCGCTTTCGGCCAGGTTCGCCGCCGCCGCCAGCATCGGCGTTCCAAGGGCGCGGGCGGTGTCGTGGATCTGGCGGATCGCGGCTTCGCCCAGCCCGCGTTTCGGCACGTTGACGATGCGCTCGAAGGCAAGGTCGTCGCCGGAATTGGCCACGACGCGCAGATAGGCGAGGGCGTCGCGGATTTCCTGCCGCTCGTAGAAGCGCGGGCCGCCGATGACGCGGTAGTTGAGGCCGATCTCGATGAAGCGGTCTTCGAAAGAGCGCATCTGGAAGGAAGCGCGCACCAGGATCGCCATGTCGTTCAGCGCATGCCCGCCGCGCTGGTAGGCCTCGATGGCCTCACCGACGGCGCGCGCTTCCTCGTCGGAATCCCAAGCGGCGTGGACGTTGACCTTTGCGTCCTCGGGGTCGGGCCGGTCTGTGAACAGCGTCTTGCCGAGCCGCCCCTCGTTATGGGCGATCAGGTGCGAGGCCGCGCCGAGGATATGCGCGGTGGAGCGGTAGTTGCGCTCCAGCCGGATTACGGTTGCGCCGGGAAAATCCTTTTCGAAGCGCAGGATGTTGTCCACCTCCGCGCCGCGCCAGCCATAGATCGACTGGTCGTCGTCGCCGACGCAGCAAATATTTACGCTCACGGGCCGTACCGCCGCCTCCTGCGGCTGGCCCTGCGCGGGCGCGCCCGAAACGTCGGGCGGGCGTCGGTCGCCGCCTCGGCCTTCGGCCGGAACACTGGCAGATTGCCTCGGCCTCTGGGCGAGCAGGCGCAACCACATATACTGCGCGGTATTGGTGTCCTGGTACTCGTCGACGAGAATGTATTTGAAGCGGCGATGGTATTCTTCCAGCACATCGTGATGGGCGCGGAAGATGCGGATGGGGTGACAAAGGAGGTCGCCGAAGTCGCAGGCGTTCAGCGTCAGTAGGCGGTTCTGGTAGGCCTGGTAAAGTTCGCGGCCCTTGCCATTGGCAAAGGCGCGGGCGTCGCCTTCGGGAATTTCGGCCGGTCCCAGCCCCTTGTTCTTCCAGCCGTCGATCATCTGCGCGAAGACGCGCGGTGCCCAGCGCTTGTCGTCCAGCCCTTCGGCCTGGATCAATTGCTTGATCAGGCGGACCTGGTCGTCGGTGTCGAGGATGGTGAAGTCGGAGCGCAGGCCGGCAAGCTCGGCGTGGCGGCGAAGCAGCTTCACACCGATCGAGTGGAAGGTACCGAGCCACGGCATGCCTTCGACATTGCCTTCGCCGATGAGCATGCCGATGCGGCTCTTCATCTCGCGCGCCGCCTTGTTGGTGAAGGTGACGGCAAGGATTTGCGAAGGAAAGGCGCGGCCGGTGGCCAGAATATGGGCGATGCGGGTGGTGAGAACGCGCGTCTTGCCGGTGCCCGCCCCGGCCAGCACCAGCACCGGCCCTTCGGTGGTCTCGACCGCGAGCCGTTGTTCGGGGTTGAGCCCGTTCAGATAATCGGGTGTTGCGCTCCGGCCTTGTCGCGCGGCCATGGCGCGCGCGGCGATGCCCCCCGGCGCAGGCCGCGAGGCGCGCGCGGGCTCGTCGAAAAAGGGCATGTCGTCTTCAAAGCCGGGCATTTTGCTGGAATGTAGTGATTCGCGGCCGAAAGGCCAGAAGCGTCTACGGTTTGTTCCTGTGCGGCGGCATGAGACAGGGGCCGCGAGCCGGTCCCGGCCGCGGCTGCCTGTGCCTTCGTGGCGCCTTGCCGGTCCGCCTACAGCCCGAGGTGGCTTTTCAGGCTTGGCACGTCGGCCAGCGCCTGGTCGACCGCTTTCGGGCCGGCGGCGGCCTTGGCCTGTTCGATCAGCGCCGATCCGGCCTCCTGGATCTCGGTGAGGGTGAGGCCGGACGCCTGAAGCTGCGAGATGCCGCGAACCAGCGCGCCGGCCTTTTCGCCGAGCGCCCCGCCCAGTGCGGAGGTCAGCGAGCCGAGCAGGCCGCCGCTGCCTTCAGCCGCCGCGTCGGCTGCCATGACATCGTATTTCTGGGCGAGTTCCAGCGAACCCGGCAGTTTGTCGAACAGGGCCTCGGCGCTGGTTCCCTCGGTTTCGTGCTGCAACACGGAAAGGATCGTCCCCACGACTTTCTCGGTCGTCAGCGGATCGACATTGATCTGGTTGGCGATGGTGTTGATGATGTCCTGAATGTTCATGACGCTCCTCTCGCTCCCCGCTTTACGCTATCCGGCAAGGCATGCGGCACGCAAGTCCGCCTTAACGGCCGCCGGTCTGCGGGAAGGGAAGGCCGGGCCGACGATCTTGCCGGCCGCCATTCTTTGGTCTTGTTCCCCGGGACCGATCAGTTAAACCTGTGCGGCGAACGTGCATACCGGTGCACTCCGCCTGCCGCGCGGCGCAAAGGAAAAGCGATGGAAGACAATTTCGAGAAATACGCCGTTGCCGTTATCATTACATTCGGGGCGCTGATCGTCGGCGGCCTGATGGCGGCCTCCATCGGCTTTCACGACCGCAACGCCTTTCTTTTCGCCCTGGGCGCCTCCACGCTCGCCTGGGTTGCCGGCCATGCGATGATTTTCGACATGCCGCGCCTTTATGCCGTGCTTATCGGCCTCGCCACGGTGATGGCCATCGCCTCGACGGTAGCGCTCGTCATTTAAGCGGCACGCCGGGTCAGGCCATGCCGCGCTGCATGCGCGCCTTCTTGAGGATGGCGCGCCATCGAATCATGGCGAAAGGGATGGGCTCGCTGCTGTTGGCCATGTGAAAAATCTCGTTGTTGAGATTCTTCAGCGAGCGCCAGAAATCATAGTCGGAGATGCTGGGATCGGCGGCGAGCTTCGCCGCCTCTTCCTCGATGTCGGTTTTCATGCGCGGACCATCGAACCGTCGCCCGATTCGGGCAATGCGCAAAAACCGTCCGTTCAGGTTTAAGAGTTGGTAAGGTTAACGGCGCCTTCAGGCGCTCTTGCGACGGATGCCGATGGCGCGGCCGGCACGCTCCGGCATCGGCAGGGCGGCATGGGCGGTGCGCATCGCCTCGATGTTGGCGAGCACGTCGGCGGGGAAGGGCGCGACCTTCGGTCCGCTCATGTCGACATGCAGCGACAGCGTTTCGCTGGTGGCGGCAAGCCAGCCGTCGACATGGCGGATTTCCTGGTAGGCGCGCAGGCGCTTTTCGTCGTAGTCGAGCAGATGGAAGGACACCGTCACCTTGTGGTCGAGATGCAGTTCCTGCACGTAGCAGACATGGACCTCGGCCGTGTAGATGGTCATGCGCCGTTCGCGCGCATAGCTCGCGCCGATTCCCAGGATGTCGAGCGCCCTGTCGGCGCCGCGATCGAACAGCACGTTGTAATAGGCCATGTTGAGATGGCCGTTGTAGTCGATCCAGTCCTTCTCGATGTCCAGCGGTTCGGAAACGAAGGGGGCGGAATGCGGCATCGGGGGTTTTCCTCTTCCAAGATGCTGGACAGCGCGTGGCGCGAGAGACTACGCATCCATAGGGCAGTGGCAAGGGTTGCGCTGCTTCATTTACGGAGAAAAACATGGCCCTGAGCGACGTCTCGAAGATTGAACGCAACGAGGAAGGCATCGCGACGGTGCTCGGCATTCTCGGGCAGCGTTTCGGCGAGCGCTTCCAGACGGGGCAGGCGATGCGCGCCCAGCACGCCCACACTACCACCTATATTCCCACGCAGGCGCCGGACGGCGTCGTCTTTGCCGAAACCACCGAGGAGGTGCAGGAGGTCGTGCGCGCCTGCGCCGCCCATCGCGTGCCCGTGATCGCCTTCGGCGTGGGCTCTTCGCTGGAAGGGCATGTCAACGCGCCGGGCGGCGGCATCTCGCTCGACACCTCGCGCATGAACCGCATCCTTGCCGTCAACGCCGAGGATCTGGACTGCGTGGTCGAGCCGGGCGTGACGCGCGAGGACCTCAACCGGCACCTTCGCGACACCGGCCTGTTCTTCCCGATTGATCCGGGCGCCAACGCCTCGCTGGGCGGCATGGCGGCGACGCGGGCCTCGGGCACCAACGCGGTGCGCTACGGCACCATGCGCGAGAACGTGCTGTCGCTGACGGCGGTGATGGCCGACGGCGAGGTGGTGAAGACGGCAAGCCGTGCCAAGAAGAGTTCGGCCGGCTATGACCTGACGCGGCTCCTGGTCGGGTCGGAAGGGACGCTCGGCATCATCACGTCGCTGACGCTCAAGCTGAACGGCATCCCGCAGGCGATTTCCGGCGGCGTGTGCCCGTTCCCGACGCTGGAGGCGGCCTGCAACACCGTGATCGCGACCATCCAGATGGGCATCCCGGTGGCGCGCATCGAACTGGTGAACGCCTTGCAGATGCGGGCGATGAAGGCCTATTCGCATCTCGATTACCCGGAGAGCCCGTGCCTGTTCGTGGAGTTCCACGGCACCGATGCCGGGGTCGCCGAGGAGGCGGAACTGTTCGGCGAGATCGCGCAGGACAATGGCGGCGGCCCGTTCCTGTGGACCGGCGTCGCCGAGGAACGCACCCATCTGTGGAAGGCACGGCATGACGCCTACTGGGCGTCGCTGACGCTGCGGCCGGGCGCCAAGGGGCTTTCGACCGATGTGTGCGTGCCGATTTCGCGGCTGGCCGAATGCGTGGCCGAAACCGAGGCCGACATCGCCGAAATGGGGCTGATCGCGCCGATCGTTGGCCATGCCGGCGACGGCAATTTCCACACGCTGGTGCTGATGGATGCTGACGACCCGGCCGAAATCGCCAAGGTCGAGGCGTTCGTGGCGCGCCTCAATCTGCGCGCGCTCGCCATGGACGGGACCTGTACCGGCGAGCATGGCATCGGTCAGGGCAAAGCCGGCTTCATGCGCCGCGAACACGGCCACGGCGTCGAGGTGATGCGGGCGATCAAGCAGGCGCTGGACCCGCAGAACATCCTCAATCCGGGCAAGATCCTGCCGGCGTAAGCGCGCGCTTGGATCATGCGATCGGGGCGAGCGAGGCAAGCACGAGCCCGCCCCAGACGATCATCGCCGCGCCTGCCGCCTTGCCGATCCAGTGGCCGGCGGGAGCGAGCTTTTCGACCATGACGAAAAGCGCGATGCCGATGATCCAGGCGAAATTCATGATGCCGCCGACGAACAGCAGCAGCATCAGCATCCAGCAGCAGCCGAGGCAGAAGACGCCGTGGCGCAGCCCCATCGACAGCGCTCCGCCATTGCCGTTGCGCCACCCGGTCATGACGAAGTCGAGCGGCGAGCGGCACTGGCGCAGGCAGGCCTGTTTCAGCGAGGTCCACTGATAGAGACCGGCGGCGATGAGGACGGCGCCCGAAAGCGCGGTGCTGGTCGTGCGCAGCAGCGGCGACAACAGGCCGGCCCTGTCCAGCCCATATTGTAGAGCGACGGCGCCGATGCTGAAGCCAAGCCAGACGAGCAGGTAACCGAGCGCAAACAGGAGGGTGCGGCCGATGGCGGGGCTGCGGCGCTTCTGCGCGATGGACTCGTAGAACAGCAGCATCGGCACCGCGCCCGGCAGCATCATGACGGCCATCATCGCCAGCCACATGGCGAACGTCAGCAGGAAGCGGGTAGCGGTCCAGTCCGGGGCGGCCATCGGCATCGCCATGCCGTCCATGGCCATGCCGTCCATCGCCGGCATCGGGATGTCCATGCCGGCGAGGAGATAGAGCCACGAAACCAGCATCACGCCGAGCAGCAGCGCAACGACGATCAGCCGGTCGTGCCGGTGCAGGCCGGCCAGAAGGCCCATGGACGTGGACCTTCAGGCCGCCACGCCTTGCGGCGTCTGCACGACATGGGCAAGCGAACTGTGCGTTGCCGATGTCTGGAATTTGATCGCGCCGAGGCTGTTTATCCTGGCCGAGGCCACTTCCGCGCCCCTGTGCTCGAAGCCCTCGGGCATCACCACCTGGATGCGGTGCGGGGCGCCGGTCACCGGGTTTGTGATCGGCTCCACGTCGGATTCCAGTATGCCGGGAATGACGAGGCGCGCGGTGCGGCCTTCCTGGTCGAAGCTGAACTGGAAGGGGGCAATGATCGGATCGTGCATCGTGGTGACGATGAGGCTGAAGATGTGGAACAGCGTTCCCTCGTCCGAGTGTTCGCCCGACAGGATGGCGGCAAGGGCGTCGCGCTGCTGCGGGCTGGCGCTCTCGTCGAGGATGGGTTGCGCCTGCCCGTTGCCCTCGTGAAGGGCGCCGGGGAAATGGACCGTGACGGCGAAGCACAGGCCGTCCAGACTGGTTTCGTTGTAGTGGCCCTTGGTGATGCGCATCGCCACCAGGCCCTGGCAATAGCCGTGGGTCGGCCTGGCATTGAAGTCGCAGGGGCAGCCGAACGCGCAATTACAATTCTTGATCCACTCGCCTTCGAGTCTCCAGTTCGCGGATGTCATTTCACCCTCCCTGGGTTTTGGCCGGGATACAACCGGACCCGTCATGATATCACGGTTGCGCGGGGGCGAAAAAGATTGCCAAACGGCGTAGCCCGGCCGTTGCAACCGGCGTGCGCGGGCAATTTGCCTCTTTATCGTCCCGCCGATGCGGTTAGAGTGCGCACGACCTTGAATGATTGAACGAGGCTGATGCTCGCTCGCCTTTTCGTAATTGTCGGAGGCCTGTTCGTACTGGTGCTGTGCGCGGCCCTGGTGGGGCCGTATTTTGTCGACTGGACAAGCTACCGCGCCGATTTCGAGCGCGAGGCAAGCGCCATCCTCGGGCGCAAGGTCACGGTCGAGGGGGACGCCACGGCGCGGCTTTTGCCGTTTCCCTCGGTGACCTTCTCCGACGTTTCGGTCGCCGGCGGCCCGGACGGCCAGCCCGCCATGACCGTCGAGACGTTTTCCATGGACGCCGAACTGGCGCCCTTCCTGCGCGGCGAGGTGCTGATCTTCGACATGCGGCTGGTGCGGCCGAAAGCGACCATCGACGTTGCCGAGAACGGCACCGTCGACTGGGCGATCCGCCCGTCCTCGCCCTTCGACTTCAACCAGGTGGCCATCGAAAACCTCGCCGTGACCGACGGTGAGATCGAACTGCGCCACCGGGCAGGGGGGCGCAACTACCTGCTGTCGGACATCAACTCGACGATTTCGGCGAAGTCGCTTACCGGGCCGTGGCGCATGGACGGCACACTGAAACTGGACGGCCTCGGCGTGCGGCTTGCCGCTTCCACCGGCAGGGTCGAGGCGGACGGGCAGATGCGGCTCAGGCTCAAGCTCGATCCCGACGCCTATCCGCTGGCGATCGAGAGCGACGGCAACGCCGGCATGAAGGATGGCGCGGTCGTCTATTCCGGCCAGTTCCGGATTGCCGGGAATGGCAGCGACAAGGCCGAATTGCGCGGCACGGACGGGCGCATGGTGACGGTGAAGGCCGAGCCCGGCTATCGCGTGACCGGCAAGTTTTCGCTCGACCACCAGAAACTCGGCATCGGCGAGTTCCGCTTCGAGACCGGGCCGCTCGACAATCCCTATGCCGCCGACGGCAAGGCCTCGGTCGATCTCGGCACGGCGCCGCGCTTCGTCATCGAGGCGAGCGGCGCGCAGGTGAAGTTCGACGAGGCGGTGGCGGGCGAGGCGGGGGGTGGGCTCACGCTCGACCAGCGCATCGCCGCACTGGAGCGGACGCTGCTTTCGCTGCCGAAGCCGGCGATTCCCGGCACCGTCGAAGTCAAGCTGCCGGCGGTGCTCGCCGGCGACACCACGATCCGCGACGTCTATCTTTCCGCCGAACCGGCGGTCGGCGGCTGGTCGGTGAAGTCGCTGTCGGCGACGCTGCCGGGCCGGACCACGCTCGAGGCCAAAGGGTTGCTCGGCCTCGACGGCAAGCTCGGTTTCAAGGGTTCGCTGTTGCTGGCGGTGGCGCAACCTTCCGGCTTTGCCGCATGGCTGTCCAAGGATGTCGACGAGGCGATAAGGCGGCTGCCGGCCGCCGGCTTCAAGGCCGATGTCGATCTGGCCGACACGCGCCAGACCTTCAACTCCATCGAACTCATCCTGGGC
Source organism: Aquamicrobium soli (assembly GCF_042646345.1). NCBI lineage: Bacteria > Pseudomonadati > Pseudomonadota > Alphaproteobacteria > Hyphomicrobiales > Phyllobacteriaceae > Aquamicrobium > Aquamicrobium soli. The sequence continues at coordinate 224,277 of NZ_JBHRTK010000022.1, forward strand.
AAGGCGAAGTTTTCCGGCAGCATCGATTCGCTGCAGCCGCCCGATGCCCGGCCTTCCGTGCAGATGAAGCTGTCGGGCAACGAACTCGATGTCGAGGGGCTTGCCGCCTTCGCCTCGCTGTTCTTCAGCGATCGCGGCGCGAACCGCTTTGCCGACCGCGACATCGATTTCGCGATCAAGGCGGGGCCGGTGACGGCCGGGGGGCTGACGGCCGAGACGCTCGACACGGCGCTGCGCCTGCATGACGGGGTGCTGGAGGTTGACCGGCTGTCGATCGGCGGCCTTGCCGGTTCGTCGATCAGCGCCACCGGCCGCCTCAAGGATTTTCCCAAAAACCCGAGCGGCACGCTCGATGCTTCGCTGGTCGCGGTGGACGTAAGGCCGCTGGTCGAGGCGGCGGCTGGCCAGTACCCCGGCAACGAACTGCTGAAAGGTCTGGCCGAACGGGCGGCGGCCTATCCGGAGCTTTTGCAGGACGCGCGCATCGATCTGGTGGCCGGCGTTGCCGCCAATGGCGATGGCAGTACGGGGCTCGCTCTCAGCGCCCGTGGCGAGGCCGGCGGCACCGCGTTTTCGGCCTCGCTGTCGGGGCAGAGCACGGCGGACCAGTTTGCCACCGCGCCGCTGTCGCTCACCTTCGATGCCCGAAACGGCGACGCCACGGCACTTCTGGCGCTCTACGGCCTGCCGGTGCTGCCGCTCGGCCTCGTCGGCGAAGGCCGCACGGAACTTTCCGCCAAGGGAACGATCGCCGGTGGGCTTGCCACCAGTTTTCATCTGGCCGGGCAGGATTTCAACGTCGGTTTCGAGGGCGAAGTCGGCGACACGCCGCAAGGGCCGACGATCAAGGGCAAGGCCAGCCTGGAGGCCGCCGATATCGAACCGTGGATGATGACGGTCGGCCTCGGCCTGCCGGGCATGGGCGTCGGCATGGCGGCGAACTTCACCGCCGACGCCGACTTCGCGAACGGGCTTCTGGTGCTGGACGGCCTTTCGGGCGCGCTCAACGAGGCCTCCGTGTCTGGCGACGTGAACGTGGACGTGAAGGACGGCCTGCCGCATCTCGCCGGCGCGCTGGTGCTGGACGAACTCGACCTCGATCCGCTGGCGGTGACGCTGTTCGGCACCGATGCTTTCGTTAGCAAAGGTGGGGGCAAGGGCGGAGGATGGCCGAGCGCGCCCTTCAGCGAGAAATCCGCCGCCCCGTTCACCGCCGATCTCGACGTGACCACCGCCTCGCTTTCGGCCGGCGCCTTCGCCACGGCCTACGACGCGAAGCTGGCGCTGAAGCTCGACCGGGAAGGGATACGGGTTTCGGACCTGAAGGCGAAGCTCTTCGGGGGCGCGCTTTCCGGTTCGTTCGAACTGAAGAACGACGGTGGCACCGGGCTGTTTTCCGGCCAGATGGCGCTTGCCGGCACCGATCTGGCGCAGGCGCTGCCGGAAAACGGCCTCACCGGCCGGGCCGACGTGTCGGCAGAACTTACGGCCGGCGGCAAGTCGGTCGACGGCATGGTCGCGGCGCTGTCCGGCTCCGGCACGGTCTCGCTGAAAGGCCTGACGGTCGCGGGCGTCAACCCGAACGCCTTCCCGGCGCTGATCGCAAAGGCCGACGCGGTGGGCCGCGACATCGATGCGGCCAAGGTCGCATCTTTCGCGCCGCAGGTGGTGGCCGACGGCACTTTTTCCGCGCAGGATACGGAACTCGCCTTCACCGTCGCCAATGGCGTGGTGCGGGCGCCGCCGATCGCCCTTACCGACAAGACCGCGACGCTTTCGGCCGATCTTGCGGCCGATCTCGGCGCCGCCACCGTCGCGGCCCGAGGCAGCGTGGCCTACAAGCCGGGCGACGAGGCGCTGGTCGGTTCCGAACCCGTGGTGAATTTCAGCCTCGAAGGGCCGCTCGGGGCGACGAAGCGCGCCTTCGACAGCCAGCCGCTGGGCCAGTTCCTGACCCAGCGGGCGCTGGAAAAGGAGCAGCGGCGGGTCGAGGCGATGCAGGCCGAGCTACTGGAAAAGCAGCGGTTGCGGCGCGAGGTCCGCTATTATTCCGACCTGCAGGCGGCGCGCGTCGAACGCAAGCGGCTTGACGACCTGCGGGTCAAGGCCGAGACCGAGGCCCGCGCCCGGGCCGTCGCCGACTACAAGGCGAAGCAGCAAGCCGAGGCTGCCGCCAGGGCAAAGGCGGAGGAAGAAGCTCGCCTGGCCGCCGAGCAGGCGGCGAAAGCCGAGGCCGAAAAGGAAGCCGCGCGCATGAGGCAGGAAGCGGCCGCCGCCGAGCAGGCCAAGGCGGACGCGGAACGCCGCAAGGCCGAACAGACGGCGAAGGCAGCACAGGAAAAGGCGGCGAAGGCAGCACAGGAAAAGGCGAGGGCCGAGGCCGAGCGTCGCGCGAGCGGGCAGGTGCCCGAGATCGAGCGCGCGCCGCTGCCGCCCGCTACCGCCAACCCCGCTCCGGCCCAACCTGCTCCGACCCAGGCTGCACCGGTTAGGCCTGCGCCGAAGCCGGACGTGTTTTCCATCGACAATCTTCTGAAATCGCTGGGCGGCGGGTAAAGCCCGCGCCGCTGCCGTTTATTTGCCGGACGCGGTGCGTTTCGCCCAGTCGAGCACGTAGAGCCGCAGCGCCGAGGAAAGGTTTGCCCCGGCCGGCCGGGCCTCGTCGATGCTGGCGACCAGCGCTGCAAGCGGCATGTTGCGCGACGCCGCAATGGCGACGAGGTCGTCGTAGAACGGCTTTTCCAGGGAATAGCTGGTGCGGTGGCCGCGAAGGGTCACCGAGCGCTTTTCGACCAGGCCCATCGCCTAGTTTTCGCCGGCCGGATCGGCGTCGGAAAGGCGATGCCCGTCCAGGAATTTCTTCGAGGCTTCGGCAGTCCGCTTGCCCTGTTCGCGCTCGGCCTTCGAGCGGCCGTGAAGGGCGCGGTTCTGCTCGGCGGCGCGCTCCTTTTCGGCGCGGGCCTTGTGCTTGCGGGCCATGCGAAGGTTGACGATGTCGGCCATGGTAGGCGGCCCTGTGTCCGGTGGGCTATTTCTTGCGGAAGGCGTCGAGCGAAACGACTTCTGCGCCCTTGGCAGGCTCTGCTTCCGCTGCCTTTTCGGCGGGCTCGGCCTTGCTTTTCTTGCCGGCGTCCTTCGCCTCGGGCTTGCGCTCCGGAACCATGGCGATGGAAGCCGTCTCGTCCGCCGATTCCTCGGGGGCCGCCGCTTCTTCCGTCTTGACGTCGAATTCGAGCTCGAAGTTCACCGACGGGTCGTAGAAGCCGCGAACGGCGGAGAAGGGGATTTCCAGCTTTTCCGGAACGTCGGAGAAGGAAAGGCCGATCTCGAAGCCGGTGTCGGAAACCTTCAGGTCCCAATACTGGAACTGGATGACGATGGTCATCTGTTCCGGATAGCGCTCGCGCAGGCGGCTGGAGATGCGCACACCCGGCGCGCCGGTCAGGAAGGTGATGAAGAAGTGGTGGTTGCCGGGAAGGCCGGTGCGCGCCACTTCGGCCAGGACCTTGCGCATGACGCCGCGCAGCGCTTCCTGGGCCAGAATATCGTAGCGGATGTGGTCGTCGGCCATGTGGGTCCCTAGAATCGTCGCATTAGCTGTAGTCAAGCTTGGGGGCGACGTAAACCGGATATAGAACGCCTTGATACGCCGTGCAGAGCCGCGGTCGAGATTATTTTGGGCGTCGTGGCGTTTTTGTGGTCATTAAACGGCGGCCTCGAGCCTGCCGAGGACGAACCGGACCCGCTCGGACACGGGGGCAAGCGGCAGTTCCACCAGCGTGTAGCCGAAGCGGGTGTAGGTGCGCACCATGGTTTCATGGGTGCGCAGCGCGACCTGCCAGCTTTGCCGCCGTTCCTCGTCCTGCCCGAATATCGCCGGCCACGGCGGCGCGACGAACACCTGGGTATTGTAGCGCAGCCGCCAGGCCTCTTCCTCCATTCGGGCCGGAACCGCCAGTCCCTCGAGGTCGAGATAGCCGAGCGTGTCGGGAAGGCCGCGATCGAAGAAGACGCAGCCTTCTTCCCGCTCCGCCTGACGGTAGGAGGCCCGTTCCCAATCGAACATCCTTTCGGCGAAGCGTTCGCGATCGGCCCAGGGCAGGGCAGCGCCGCCTTCCTGCATTTCTTCCCGGATCACGCCGCGCCCGGCTTCCTCGGTGGTGGCGAAACCCTCGGCGCGCAGGGCCTCGACCAGCGTCGTCTTGCCGGCACCCGGCCCGCCGGTGAGCACGAAAAAGCGATCGGCCATGCGGCCTCCTGACATCGATAGGATGGATCATGGCGCGAGACGAGCCGCGCCGGAAAAGTGAAAGATGGAGGGGAGAGAAGTGGAGGTTTCTGTTGCCAGGTACCTCCGAACCCCGCCTAGAGGTGCGAACCCCTAGGAGTTTGATTGAAGCTATCGCACCGCATTAAGCAGCGAGACGTGCTTCCGCATAGTTGTCGTTGGCAACTATCAAGTTTAGCCCGATAACGGTGGTACAATGCCGAGCAAAAGTACGATCTTTACGCCTTCGTCGATCCTATTTCGCCCCCATCAGAAACCGCTTTTCGCACTAGCGGCTTTTGGTGGAGGCGCCGGGTACCGCCCCCGGGTCCGAACGGTTTATTCCATCGCCTGTTTATCGCCATAGTCGGTCAAGCCGACGCCATGAATATAGGGGCGGTTTGTGGAAAATGAAAGACCGTCAGGCCACTTGTCCATAGGGCCAAAATGGGCGGCAAAGGCTTGACTCGCGCTTTGGTGCAAATCAAGCTTTGCGCGATGAGGCGAATCTTCCAACGCATGGTTGAGACTGCGCGCCGCTGACCTCATCGCATGGCGGTGGCGCCGACGAGGGAAACGTTCATGGCCGATTATCTCGCAGACGTGAAGAAGTACGATGCCGGTGCCGACGCCGCCGTGGTCGACAAGATCGTGAAGCACCTTGGCATTGCCCTTCGCAATAAGGATTCCTCGCTGGTCGCGGCCAGCGACAAGGCGGAACTCGATCGCGTGCGCGATAGCTGGGGCGTCAAGAAACTCGGCGTGGACGCCGCAGCCGCGGAAGCCGCCGTCGCCAAGGTCGCCAAGGCCATGGCCGCCGACCACAGCAAGGGCCGCGTGACCTTCTACTACCTGGTTGCCAAGGAACTGAACAAGCTCGCTACGCTCTGACGGGCCTGAGGCGCCGTCTGCCAGACGGCGCCTTGCCGCCGCGCATCCGTCCGGAAGTTGCCGGACAGGGCGGTTGGAGCGCGGGCTCGCGAATAGCCGGAAACGGCCGGCGGTTGCCCTTTATGGGCAGCCGTCGCAGTCGGCGCTATATATGGGCCATTCCGAATCGAAGCGAAGCCGATGCGCCAGTATCTCGATCTCCTGCAGCATGTCCTCGACAACGGCGCCGACCGTGGCGACCGCACCGGCACCGGTACGCGCTCGGTGTTCGGCTACCAGATGCGCTTCGACCTCGGCCAGGGCTTTCCGGTCACGACGACGAAAAAGCTGCATCTGCGCTCGATCATCCACGAGCTCCTGTGGTTCCTCGCCGGCGACACCAACATAAAATACCTGCACGATCACGGCGTCACCATCTGGGACGAGTGGGCCGACGAGAACGGCGACCTCGGCCCGGTTTATGGCAAGCAATGGCGCTCATGGCCCGACGACAAGGGCGGCACCATCGACCAGATCGCGAATCTTTTGCGGGAGATACGCGAGAATCCCAACTCGCGGCGGCTGATCGTGTCGGCCTGGAATCCGGCCGAGGTGGACCAGATGGCGTTGCCGCCCTGCCACTGCCTGTTCCAGTTCTATGTGTCGCGCGGCAGGCTGTCGTGCCAGCTCTACCAGCGTTCGGCCGACATTTTCCTCGGCGTGCCCTTCAACATCGCCTCCTACGCGCTGCTGACCATGATGGTGGCGCAGGTGAGCGGGCTCGAGCCGGGCGATTTCATCCACACCCTGGGCGATGCGCATCTTTACGCCAATCATGTCGAGCAGGCGCGCGAACAGCTTTCGCGCACGCCCAAGCCCTTGCCGACGATGTGGATCAATCCGGACGTGTCGGACCTGTTTGCCTTCCGCTTCGAGGATTTCCGGCTGGAAGGCTATGTCGCCGACGCTTCGATCAAGGCGCCGATCGCCGTCTGAAGGCGGCGCCTGTCATGAGGCCGGCTTTCGGGCGGGCATCAGTCGATCCCCACCATCATGTCCGACGCCTTGATGACGGCGTAGGCCTGTTTTTGCGGTTTCGAGCTTAAGTTCAGCAGCCGCCCTCGTTGGTGATCGACGAGGTCACGACCCTGCCGTCGATGTCGTTGCCCAAATGCGACGCGGCGCGCCAGGATCTTGGCCTTCAGTGTGTTTGCGCGCGCTGATTTTCATGCCGAAACTCCCCGGTTTTGCCCGCATCGTAGTATTCAATCATAACTACCGCCATGGTGGAAACCTATCTCAGGGCACGATTTCAGTGGTGGGCAGCTTCCATTGTTATGTTCATTTGGATATATCGATTCCGAGACGCAGGGTGGGCGGTCGGTATCGAGGGAGGCGACTTTCGTGGCGGCGTTGAGTAATTTCGGATTGAGGGCTTTGATCGTGGCCGGCGGGGTTGCCGCGGTGGCCGTGACGGCGATGCCGGCGGCGAAGGCCGGCGAAGGCAAGGTCACGGTATTTGCCGCCGCCAGCATGAAGAACGCGCTGGACGCCGTGAACAAGGCGTGCGCCACCGAAGTGGGCGAGGAAGCGGCCATCTCCTATGCCTCCAGTTCGGCGCTGGCCAAGCAGATCGAGAACGGCGCGCCGGCCGATGTCTTCGTCTCGGCGGATCTCGACTGGATGAAATATCTGCACGACAAGAACCTCGTGAAGGCCGATACCGAGAAGAAGCTTCTGGGCAACGCCATCGTGCTGGTGGCGCCGGCAGACACCGCTAGGGACGTGACGCTGGAGAAGGGTTTCGACCTTGCCGGGCTGATCGGCGACGGCAGGCTCGCCATCGGCGAGGTGAAGTCCGTTCCCGCCGGAAAATACGGCAAGGAAGCGCTGGAATCGCTTGGCATCTGGTCGTCGGTCGAAGGCAGGCTCGCGCAGGCCGAGAATGTGCGCGCGGCGCTCAAGCTGGTCGCGACGGGAGAGGCGGCAGCCGGCATCGTCTACGCCACCGACGCGGTGGCCGAGCCGGGCGTCAAGGTGATCGGCACTTTTCCCGCGGATTCGCACAAGCCGATCGTCTACCCGATCGCGCAGACGACTGATTCCAGGGATTCGCAGACGGCCGCCTGGCTGAAATGCGCCGAATCCGAAAAGGCCCGGCCGCTCTACGAGGCGCAGGGCTTTACCGTGCTGGGCGAGACACAGTAAGCCTGTCTGCACGGCTACAACGAACGGTTACGCATGAACTGGCTGACGGGTCTCACGCCTGACGAATGGAATGCGGTCCGGCTGTCGATCAAGGTGGCGACGGTGGCGATGCTGGCGAGCCTGCCGCCGGGGATCGCCATCGCGCTTTTGCTGGCGCGCGGGCGGTTCTGGGGCAAGACGGTGCTCAACGGCCTCGTGCACCTGCCGCTGGTGCTGCCGCCGGTCGTGACCGGCTACCTGCTGTTGATCAGCTTCGGCCGGCGCGCGCCGATCGGGTCCTTCCTGGAAAACTGGTTCGGCATCGTCTTTTCCTTCCGCTGGACGGGCGCGGCGCTGGCCTGCGCCATCATGGGCTTTCCGCTGATGGTGCGGGCGATCCGGCTTTCCATCGAGGCGGTGGACCGCAAGCTGGAGGCGGCCGCCGGCACGCTCGGCGCGCATCCGCTATGGGTTTTCCTGACGGTGACCTTGCCGCTGATCGTCCCCGGCGTGATCGCCGGCTCCATCCTTTCCTTCGCCAAGGCGATGGGCGAGTTCGGCGCGACGATTACCTTCGTTTCCAACATTCCGGGCGAGACGCAGACACTGCCTTCCGCCATCTACACCTTCACGCAGGTGCCGGGCGGCGACGAGGGCGCGCTCAGGCTTACCCTGATCAGCATCGTCATCTCCATGGGCGCGCTGGTGGTGTCCGAAGCGCTGGCGCGGCGCGTTGGGCGCAGGCTGGACGTCGAATGACGGTCGCGGTCGACATCGAGCAGCAGCTGGGCGCCTTCGGCCTTCGCGCGCGCTTTGCCAGCTCGGGCCGGCTGACGGCGCTGTTCGGGCCGTCGGGCTCGGGCAAGTCCTCGCTCATCAGCGTGATTGCCGGGCTGACGCGGCCGGACAAGGGTCGTGTCGAGGTGGAGGGCCGGGTGCTGGTCGATACCGAGGCCGGCATCTTCGTGCCGAAGCACAAGCGGCGCATCGGCATGGTGTTCCAGGAGGCGCTGTTGTTCCCGCATATGAGCGTGGCGCACAATCTGCGCTTCGGGCGCTGGTTCACGCCGCCCGCCGAGCGCTATGTCGACATGGACGCGGTCGTCGACCTGCTCGGCATCGGCCCGCTCATGGACCGGCGGCCCGGAAGGCTCTCGGGCGGCGAAAAGCAGCGCGTGGCGATCGGCCGGGCGCTGCTGACCAGCCCCCGCCTTCTGTTGATGGACGAGCCGCTGGCCTCGCTGGACGAGGCGCGCAAGGCCGAGATCCTGCCCTATATCGAGCGGCTGCGCGACGAGACGAAAATCCCCATCGTCTATGTCAGCCATTCGGTCGCCGAGGTGGCGCGGCTGGCGAGCGACGTGGTGATGCTTTCCGAGGGCAGGGTGACCGCATCCGGCCCGACCGCCGACATCATGCAGCGGCTCGACCTTTTGCCGGCGGAAGAGCGCGGCGAAGGCGGCGCGGTGCTGGAAACGACCGTGATGCGTCACGACGCGGCGTTCGGCATGACGGTGCTGGGCTCCAAAGCCGGCGAAGTCCGGGTGCCACGGCTGGCGGTCGAGGCTGGCGCGCCGGTCAGGCTGCGCATCCGCGCCCGCGACGTGATGGTGGCGACGGTGGAGCCCAAGGGACTTAGCGCGCTCAATGTCCTGCCGGGAACGATCATCGCGATCGAGCCGGGCGAGGGGGCCTCCGTCGAGGTCCACATCGATTGCAGCGGCGTTGCCGTCGTGGCGCGCATCACACGGCAATCGCGGCAGGCGCTCGAACTGGAGGTCGGCCGGCCGGTGTTCGCCGTGATCAAGACGGTGAGCTTCGACAAGGCCAATGCCACCGCCGGCCTCAGCGGCGAGATCCATGGCTGACAAACGGTCGCATTGGCGTTATTCCATTGCAGAATAGCGCGAGCGAAACAGGTGGGGCATGACCGCGGAGGATGTGAGGCGATGCCGTCGTTGAGCCTGCGAATCAATCTCGATCCGGACGGCCGCGTCGGGCCGGGCAAGATCGAACTGCTGGAACAGATCGCAACGTTCGGCTCGATCTCGGCCGCCGCGCGCAGCATGGAAATGTCCTACAAGCATGCTTGGGACCTGGTCGAGGACATGAACCGGGTGTTCGGCAAGTCGCTGGTGGCGGCGCAGACCGGCGGCCGCAAGGGCGGCGGCGCACAGCTTACGCCGCTCGGGCTTGCCGTCGTCAGCCGCTTTCGCGCCATCGAGCGGGCGGCCGCTTCGGCGGCGGCGGTGCACATGGCCGCCCTTCAGGCGGAGATCGATGCGGGATAGACACAGGCCTGTGAGGGGTAGAGCGATGCTGCGACGCGTTCTTCTGGCGGGGCTGGCGCTGACGGCACCGCCCGCCTTCGCCAACGATTCGATGGCCGAGCTCGGAACCGGCGGCCTCATCCTGTCGCGCAGCGATTCGATCGCGATGGAGAGCGAGGACCTGTTCATCTCGCGCGACAGGATCACCGTCGATTACGTGTTCCGCAACGGATCGGAAACGGACATCGACACGATCGTCGCTTTTCCCATGCCGGATATCGAGGGCAACCCCGACCGCATGGTGGCCATCCCCGACGACCCGTCCGACAATTTCCTCGGCTTCGAGGTGACGAGCGACGGCAGGGAGATCAAGCCGCAACTGGAGCAGCGGGCGTTTGCCGCCGAACTGGAGGTCGGCGCGGATCTGAAGGCGCAGGGTGTGCCGCTTTATCCGGCCGGGGAGGCGACGAGTGCCGCGCTGGAAAAGCTGCCCCAGGATGTCGCCGACGACTGGGTCCGGCGCGGCATCATCGTCATCGAGGAATATGACGACGGCTCGGGCTGGAAGAAAGTGCGCACGCCGTACTGGAAATTGCAGTCGACCTATTGGTGGCGCGCGACCTTTCCCGCCGGCAAGCCGGTGCATGTCTCCCATCGCTACAAGCCGAGCGTCGGCGGCACGGCCGGGCTGACCTTCTTCTATGACGGCAGGTTCCAGGGCGAGTACGAGGCCTACAGGCAGCGCTATTGCCTGGACGAGAGTTTCCAGAACGCGGTGCGCAAGGCGGCCGGCAGGAATGCCGGCAGCGATCCGCAGATGATGGAAAGCCGCATCGCCTACGTGCTGACCACCGGCGGCAACTGGGCGGCCGGATCGATCGGCAAGTTCAAGCTGACGATCGACAAGGGCGACCCGAAAAGCCTTGTTTCGTTTTGCGGAAACGGCGTGCGCAAGACCGGGCCGACCACGTTCGAGATGACGGCCGATGATTTTTACCCCGAGCGCAATATCGACATCCTGCTGCTCGACCGATGGAGCCATGGCGACTGATGGATATCGGCATCTTCGTGGCCATTGCCGAGAACGGCGTGATCGGCCGGGACGGCGGGCTGCCTTGGCGGCTTTCGACCGACCTCAAGCGCTTCAAGGCCGATACGATGGGCAAGCCCATCGTCATGGGCCGCAAGACTTGGGAAAGCTTTCCCAAAAAGCCGCTGCCCGGCCGCCAGAACATCGTCATCACCCGCGACCCCGGCTATGCGGCCGAGGGCGCCGACATCGTGCATTCGCTGGAGGAGGCGCTGTCGCTGGCCGAGCGCCGCGAAGGCGACATGGCGGCTGCCGGGGAGGCCTGTATCATCGGCGGTGCGGCGATCTTCGAACAGTCCTTGCCGCTGGCCGACCGGTTGCACATCACCCATGTGCTGGCCGAGGTCGAAGGCGACGTGTCTTTCCCGCCGGTCGATTGGGCAGCGTGGAGGCTTGTGCGCTCGCAGGACGTGCCGGCCGGCGAGAAGGATAGCTTTCCCACGCGCTACGCCGTCTACGAGCGCCTGCGCGGCTGACATTTTGCGCCCGGAGGCAAGGGGTCGCGGCCCGTCTTGCCGATATTGCGCATCAAAAGCGGTTTGCTGGCCGCCGATGCGTTGAAAGCCTGCGATGGCGTGCCTATAGAGGGAAGACGGCCCTGCGCGTCCCGGCGGCGCATGAGGCACTCCCAGCGAGAGGATATCCATGCCCTGGAATGACAAGAGCGGTGGTGGCGGCCCATGGGGCGGCGGCAATAATGGCGGCCCCTGGGGGCAGGGGCCGAAGGGTCCCTCCGGCCCGCAAGGAACCCCGCCCGACCTCGAGGATATCATCCGCAAGGGGCAGGATCGGCTGAAGCATATGATCCCGGGCGGTGGCGGCCCGAGCCCGGCGCTGTTCGGGCTGATCGCGCTTGCCCTGGTCGTGCTGTGGGGCTTCAAGGCCATCTACACCGTGCAGCCGGACGAGGTGGCGGTGGAGCTGCGCTTCGGCGTGCCGAAGGCCGAGCTTTCCGAGCCCGGACTGCATTTCCACTGGTGGCCGATGGACCGGGTCGAAACCGCCAAGATTTCGGAACAGCTCGTCAATATCGGCGGCGGCAGCGGCAACGCTTCCGGGCTGATGCTGTCGGGCGACCAGAACATCGTCAACGTGCAGTTCTCGGTGGCCTACCAGGTTTCCGATCCCAAGCAGTACCTGTTCGACGTCTCCGACCCCGACGGCATGTTGCGCCAGGTCTCGGAAAGCGCGATGCGCGAGGTCGTCGGCCGGCGTCCGGCGCAGGACATCTTCCGTGACGACCGCGAAGGCATCGCCGCCGGCGTGCGCGAGATCATCCAGGCGACGCTCGACGAGTACAAGGCCGGGCTCAACATCAACGCCGTCTCCATCGAGGACGCCGCGCCCCCGCGCGAGGTGGCCGACGCCTTCGACGAAGTGCAGCGCGCCGAGCAGGACGAGGACAAGTTCGTCGAGCAGGCCAACCAGTATTCTAACCAGAAGCTGGGTGCCGCCCGAGGCCAGGCCGCGCAGGTGCGGGAGGAGGCCGCCGCCTACAAGAACCGCGTCATGCAGGAAGCCGAGGGTGAGGCGCAGCGCTTCATCTCGGTCTATGACGAATATGCCAAGGCGCCGGAGGTTACCCGCCAGCGGCTCTACTTCGAGACCATGGAGAAGGTGCTGAAGGATTCCAACAAGGTCCTGCTGGAGCAGAGCGGCGGTCAGGGGGTCGTGCCCTACCTGCCGCTGCCGGCGCTGCAGCCCAACAAAGCCAAGACACCCGATTCGACGGGAGGAGCCCAGTAATGGCCAATCGTCTTCCCGTCTTCGTCGTGATCGCGGCGATCCTGGTATTCCTGCTCTATTCCTCCATCTTCGTGGTCAATGCGCGCCAGCAGGCGATCGTCCTGCGCTTCGGCGAGATCGTGAAGGTGGAGACGCAGCCGGGCATCTACTTCAAGGCGCCGTTCTCGTTCTTCGATGCCGACAATGTGCAGCTGATCGAAAACCGCGTGCTGCGCTTCGACCTCGACAACATCCGCGTGCAGGTGTCCGGCGGCAAGTTCTACGAGGTGGACGCCTTCATCGCCTATCGCATCTCGGACCCCCGCAAGTTCCGCGCCGCCGTTTCCGGCAGTGTCGAACTGGCCGAGCAGCGGTTGCGCACCCGTCTCGACGCGGCGCTGCGCCGGGTCTACGGCTTGCGCGACTTCGAGGCGGCGCTGTCGGAAGAGCGCGCCAACATGATGCGCGAAGTGGCCGACCAGTTGCGGCCCGACGCGGCCTCGCTCGGGCTCGAGATCGTCGACGTGCGCATCCGCCGCACCGACCTTACCCAGGAGGTATCGCAGCAGACCTACGACCGCATGAAGGCCGAACGCCTGGCCGAAGCCGAGCGCCTGCGGGCACGCGGCAACGAGGCGGCGCAGCGTATCCGCGCCCGCGCCGACCGCGAGGTGGTGGAAATCGTCGCCGAAGCCGAGAAGGAATCGCAGATCCTGCGCGGTGAAGGCGATGCCCAGCGAAGCGCCACCTTCGCCAACGCCTATCTGCGCGACCCGGAGTTCTTCGACTTCTACCGCTCGATGAACGCCTACCAGGAGGCGCTGGATTCGAACGGCACCAACATGGTGCTGTCACCGAATTCGGAATTCTTCCGCTACTTCCGCGATCCCAACGGCAAGGCGGGTCCGCTTGGTTCGGCTCCGGCCGCTTCGGCGGCGCCTGCGCCCGCCGCCCCGGCTTCGCCGCCGGCTGCCACGGGCCAGTAACGGCCCGTGCAGGATTTTCTAGCCGCCATGGGGCTGGTCCTCGTCGTCGAAGGCCTGGTCTATGGCGGCTTCCCGCATCTGGCCAAGAAACTCGCCGGCGAGGTTCTTTCCACGCCGGAAGGCGCCCTGCGCGCGGTCGGGCTTGCCGCCATCGCCATCGGTGTCGGCATCGTCTGGCTGGTGCGCGGGTAGGGCGATCCTTCACGCCCCGAATCAAGGCGCGGCGCTATCGCCCGGAAAAGGAATCGCTTTACGGTTCAGCGCGTGCTGCGCGTAAGGAAGGCGTGGGCCGCATAGAGGCTGACGGCGGCGGCGTTGGAAACGTTGAGCGAGCGGATCGGCCCCGGCATGTCCAGCCGCGCCAGCGTCGTCACCGTTTCGCGCGTCTTCTGGCGCAGGCCCTTGCCTTCGGCGCCGAGCACCAGCGCGATCTTTTCGCCGGCAAGGCTCTTTTCCAGTTCGGCCGGTCCTTCCGAATCGAGCCCCACGGTATGGAAGCCCGCCTGGTGAAGTTCGCCGAGCGCTTCGGCGAGGTTTCTCACCTCGATATGGTCGATATGTTCGAGCGCGCCCGAGGCGGACTTGGCCAGCACGCCCGATTCGTGCGGGCTGTGGCGCGCCGTGGTGATCAGCGCGCCGGCGCCGAAGGCCACGGCCGAGCGCAAAATGGCGCCGACATTGTGCGGGTCGGTCACCTGGTCGAGCACCAGCACCAGCCGCGTGTCGCCCAGCGCATCCAGATGCTTGGGCCGGAGCGGCTCAGCTTCGATCAGGACGCCCTGGTGCACCGCGTCGGAGCCGGTTAGCCTGTCGATGTCGCGGGGTTCCACCTGCTCGGCCTTGAAGGGCAGGGCGGCGAGGTCGGCGATCCCAAGCCGTTCCTGCGCGTTGCGCGTCACCAGCATGGTGCGGATCGCGCGGCGCGGATTGTCGAGGGCGGCGCGCACCGTGTGCAGGCCGTAGAGCCGCACCAGCCCGTCCGCGGCGGCTTCGCCCGGCGGTATCGGCTGGCGTGGACGCAGGGCCGGCTTGCCGCCCGACTTCTGGTCGCGGTGGGCGCGCCGCAGCCTGGCGTAGTGGCTGTCCTTCGGGCTTCCGGATTTTGAATCGTCGCTCATGGCGCCTCTATAGCGCCGCGACCGGGCCGTGGATACGGCTACTATATCGGCCGCATGTGAAATTCGTTTCAATAGGCTTGCGGATGCGGTTGACAGGCTTCGAGCCTGCCGCCATAAGGCGCTGCGCGTGAGGGCTGTTGAGTTCCTTGCGCCGATGCCTGGACAGGCTCCGTATGGCAGTACGGAGGAGTGCCCGAGTGGTTAAAGGGGACGGACTGTAAATCCGTTGGCTATGCCTACGTTGGTTCAAATCCAACCTCCTCCACCACTGCCGCGCAGGGGCCTGCATCCGGCACGAAAGGCGGTGGCCTTTTCAGCACTGGGCCATGCGCCGACCGGTCAGGGTGCGGGTATAGCTCAATGGTAGAGCAGCAGCCTTCCAAGCTGAATATGCGGGTTCGATTCCCGCTACCCGCTCCAGTCGCCGCGCTATTTTAATCTTGCGGCGGGCTCCCATATAAGGGCATTCCCCCATGGCGGATCACGGGTTGAGCCGGGTGATGTGGCGTCTGGCCGAAAGGGCTTGTGTTTTTTGGCCTTTCTCGCTAATCGCCCCCGATCAAATCGTATCCTGCTGACTGCGTCCAAGGAATGAGAAATGGCAAAGAGCAAATTCGAGCGTAACAAGCCGCATGTGAACATCGGCACGATTGGTCACGTT
>NZ_JBHRTK010000023.1:0-6067 GCF_042646345.1 Aquamicrobium soli
AGCGCTGAGCCCCGGCCTTGGGGCCCGTCTTGCGAAGCTCCTCACTGTGGCAACGGGGACACTCCATCGGGCTTCTCCTCGGCAAATCGACCAAACAGCCGAAGAAGAATCCAAACTAAGTCTGATGTAAACACTGCCCCACAAGGGGGAGGGGAATTTGCGGGAACGTCACGACAACTGCCGCCGCTCGGTTTTGGCATAGGCGATGCCAGCGTTCCCCTCCCCCTTGTGGGGAGGGGTTAGGGGTGGGGGTATCGAAACCCGCAACGCGGCCGAATGTCGTTTTCCCTGTCCGAGCGCCCAACCAAGCAGCTGGCCGGCCCGCTCAGGAAACCTCGGAGGGCCGCCTTCTCACGACGATGCCCATCTCGTCGCTTTCGCGGGCGATGCGCAGGCGCTCTTCCGCCTCGCTCGCCTCGCGCTGGCGGTCCCACATGGAGGCGTAAAGGCCCTTCTTGCGCAGGAGCGCCGGGTGCGTGCCGCGTTCGGCGATCTCGCCGTCCTTGAGCACGATGATCTCGTCGGCCGAAATCACCGTCGACAGCCGGTGGGCGATGACGATGGTGGTGCGCCCCTTGCTGACGAGGTCGAGCGCGGCCTGGATTTCCTGCTCGGTTTGGCTGTCCAGCGCCGAGGTCGCCTCGTCGAGGACGAGGATCGGCGGCGCCTTCAGGATGGTGCGCGCGATCGCCACGCGCTGCTTCTCGCCGCCCGACAGCTTGAGCCCGCGCTCGCCCACCATCGAGCGATAGCCGTCCGGCAGCCGCTCGATGAAACTGTCGATCTGGGCGAGCTTCGCCGCCCGCTGCACGTCCTCGTCGCTGGCGCCGGGGCGGCCGTAGCGGATGTTGTAGGCGATGGTGTCGTTGAACAGCACGGTGTCCTGCGGCACCATGCCGATGGCCGAGCGCAGGCTCTCCTGCGTGACTTCGCGGACGTCCTGGCCGTCGATCAGCACCGCGCCCTGCTGGACGTCGTAGAAGCGGAACAGAAGCCGCGAGATGGTGGACTTGCCCGCTCCCGACGGGCCGACGATGGCGACCGTCTTGCCTGCCGGCACCTCGAAGCTCACCCCTTTCAGGATCTGCCGGTTGGGATCGTAGTCGAAATGCACGTCGCGGAATTCGACCCTGCCGGTGGTGACCTGAAGCGGTTTGGCGCCGGGCTCGTCCACGACTTCCTGGCGCACGTCGAGCAGGTCGAACATCTGCTCGATGTCGGTCAGGCCCTGGCGGATTTCGCGGTAGATGAAGCCGATGAAATTGAGCGGCACGGAAAGCTGCATCAGCATTGCGTTGATGAAGACGAAGTCGCCGATCGTCTGCGTGCCGGCCTGCACTTCCAGCGCCGACAGGCACATGACGATGGCCATGCCGATGCCGAAGATCAGCCCCTGGCCGAAGTTGAGCCAGCCGAGCGAGGTCCAGATTCGGGTCGCGGCGATCTCGTAGCGCGCCATGGAGCGGTCGAAACGCTCCGATTCCATCCGCTCGTTGCCGAAATACTTCACCGTCTCGTAGTTGAGCAGCGAATCGATCGCCTTGGTGTTGGCATCGGTGTCGCTGTCGTTCATGTCGCGACGGATACCGATGCGCCAGTCGCTCGCCCGGACCGTGAACCAGGTATAGATCCACACGGTGACGGCGACGATGGTCACGTATTTCCAGCCGTAGCTGTAGGCGAAAATGCCTGCCGTCAGCGCGAATTCGAGGATGGTCGGCGCCGTGTTCAACATGATGAAGCGCACGATCGTCTCGATGCCCTTGGTGCCGCGCTCGATGATGCGCGACAGGCCGCCGGTGCGCCGCTCCAGATGGAAACGCAGCGACAGCCGGTGCATGTGGACGAAGGTGCGGTAGGCAAGCTGGCGCACCGCGTATTGTCCGACCTCGGCAAACAGGGCATCGCGCAACTGGTTGAAGCCCAGTTGCACAATCCGCACCACGTTGTAGGCGATGACGAGCACCACCGGCACCAGCATGAAGGCGGGCAGCGGCGGCGGCGTCTTGCCGTCGCCGGCCAGCGCGTCGGTGGCCCATTTGAAGAAATAGGGGCCGGCGACCAGCGTCAGCTTGGCCACCACCAGAAGCACGGTCGCCCAGACCACGCGCGCCTTGAGATCGGCGCGGTCGGCCGGCCACATATAGGGCCACAGGTTGCGCAGCGTCTTGAGGGTCGAGCCGGAATCGGCGGAAACGGTCTTGTCGGCCAAGTGAGTTGCCTTGTTTCGAAGTCAGTCGCGTGCGCAACAGGAATGGACGAGATCGGCCAGCGTGGCCGACACGGCGGCAAGCGCCGCGCGGTCGACCTCATAGCGCGAGCGCTGCCGGTCGGCGGCGAAATGGACGAACCCCGCCTCGACGAGAATCTTAAGATGCTGGGAAACGGTGGACTGGGCGAGATCGAGCTGCCGCACCACCTCGCCGCAGCAGCACGGGGAACTGGCGGAAAGATATTTCAGGATTTCGATGCGGGCCGGATGCGACAGCGCCGCCAGCTTGGCGGCAACCGCCTGACTGTCCGGGCCTGCGCAGCTTGTGCCGGTCTCGATTTTCGCCGTATCCATCGTTCATCGTCGATAAACGATGGAACAGCTTTCCGCAAGGGCGAAGCTTAGGGAAACGCTATTGCGCCGGGACGGTGGTCGCCTGGTCGCCGAGGGCTTTCAGGTCGGCGGCCTCGCCTTCGCTGGACTTCTCCGGCACTGCAAACACCTGCCCCGGCCAGATCTTGTCGGGGTCGGCGATCTGCTTCTGGTTGGCCAGATAGATCGTCGAATAGCGGATGCCGTGCCCATAGACGCGGCGGGAAATCCGCCACAGCGAATCGCCGCGCCGGATGATGACGGCGCCGTCGGCATGTTCGAGCTTGGGTGCGGCGGTTTCGGGCACGCCGGCCTGTTCGCCGCCGGCGGGCGCTGCCGTCGCCGGCTGGCCGGAATTGTCGGTTCCCCCCGGCGCGGGCTTCGCGGCCTGCGGCGCCACGGCGGCGATCGCCTCGCCGGGCTCGCGCTCGAACGGAACGGTCGCGCGCGCCACGACCTTGCCCTCGGCATCCAGCGCGTCGACGCGCACCGAGTACTGGCCGACCGCGAGGTCGCGCTGCGCCTCGACCAGGAAATGGCCGTCCGGCGAGGTGACGGCATCGCCAAGCAGCATGTCGTTGGCGTAGGCGCGCACCTTGCGGCCGGCGTCGGCAAGGCCGGCAACGAAGATCTTGGAGCCGTCGATTTCAACCGCCTCGACCACCACCTTGGGGCCGGCCACGGTCGTGACGGGTTCCGGCGTCGCCGCCGGCTTGTTGGCTTCCGCCGGCTGTTCGGTTGCCGGAGCGGCCGCTTGCGGCGCGGCCTGGCCGCCTTCCGGCGCCGGCTTGGGCGCGGCGTTCTCGCCGGCAGCTGCGGCCGGCTGTTCAACCGCCTGCTGCCCGGCGGCTGCCGGCGCGTTCTTCTGTGGCTCGGGAACGGTCAGGAGTTCGGCCGGCTTGCCGGGCTCCTCCACCATGGCGAGCACCTGGCCATCCGCCTTTTCGGGCACCGAGATGACCGCCGTCTGCTCCGAGGTGGCGACGACGCCATCGGGCGCGGTCGAGCGCAGCACGATCTGGTAGTCGCCGGGCTTCAGCGGGTCGTTGAGCACGATGGCGAAGGCTCCGTCGGCGCCGGCCGTCGTCTCGCCGAGCACGGTGGAGCCATGGACGATCTCGACCTTGGCGCCGGCCACGGCCTTGCCGGCGATGACGGCCGAGCCGTTGCCCTCGACGCGCACCACGTCGAAGGTCGGCGCCACGACCGCGGCGGCAGGCGTCTGCGCGGCGGCCTGCGGCTTTGTGTTCTCGGCCTGCCCGTTCTGGGGCTCCGCCTGCCCCGCGCCGGCGGACGCTGCCGGAACGCGTTCCTGCGTGCCGGAGGCGGTCTTGGCTTCCTTGGTTTCGGCTGCGGCCGGGGTTTCAGGCGCGGCAGTTCCGGACGCGGCCTCGGCAGGCGCTTCCGCCTGCGTCGCGGGCAGCGTCACCGGCTTTTCGAACGCGCCCGACAGATAGGCCACGCCGCCCACGGCAACGACCCCACCGGCCGTGAACAGCAGTGCCCGAAGTGAAGTTATCGCCATATTGTCGCCTACCCCTAAGCCAGCGAACATGGGTCTAGCCTGTTTTGCCGGAGCCGACAAGAATAAGCCCGATTTCCCTTGACCGCGATTACGGACCTATTCACCAATCGGTCCCATGAACACGATTCGATCGATATGCGTCTATTGCGGCTCGTCTCCCGGTCATGACGAAGCCTATCTCAAGGCCGGGCGCGCGCTGGGCCGCTCCATCGCCCAATCCGGGCTGCGCCTCGTCTACGGCGGCGGCTCCAGGGGCATCATGGGCGCCGTCAGTGAAGGCGCCTTGCAGGCGGGCGGCGCGGTCCTCGGCATCATACCACGTTTTCTGGTGAACAAGGAGGCCAGCGAAAGCGGCCTCCAGCGCCCGACCGAGGTCGTGGTCACCGAGAACATGCATGAGCGCAAGCATCTCATGTTCGAGCAGTCGGACGCCTTCGTCGCGATGCCCGGCGGCATCGGCACGGTCGAGGAAATCGTCGAGATCATGACCTGGGCGCAGCTCGGCCATCACCGCAAGCCGATCGTGTTCGGCAACATCAATGGTTTCTGGGACCCGATGCTGGCGCTGATGGACCATATGGCACAGGCGGGCTTCATCCACACCGCCCGCCGTGTCCAGCCGCTGGTGGTCGACGAGGCCGAGGCCATCGTCCCCGCCATCCTGACGGCCGCCGCCACCAACGGCATTTCCGCCGAGGGCGACGAGGCGGTTCTCGACAAGCTGTGAGCTAAAGCGGTTCTGGGCTCAAGGAATCAGCAGGACCGCTCCAGCTTTTTTCCCTGGCCGCATTTCCGGACGCAAAACCGCTTCATACTTTTGCTGGAAATGCTCTATTCGGCCGGCGCCTGGGCGCGATGGCGCTGGTCGGCGACCATCGACCAGGTGTAAAGCACCAGCCCCGCCCAGATCAGGCCGAAGGCCACCGCCCTTTCGGTGGAGAACGGCTCGCGGAAGGCGAACACCGCGACCAGGAAGATCATGGTCGGCGCGACATATTGCATGATGCCGATGGTGGAGAGCCGCAGCAGCTTCGCCCCGGTGGCATAGAGAAGCAGCGGGACGGCGGTGACGATCCCGGCGCTCAGCAGCAGCCCGACATCAGCCATTCCGGTGCCGCCGAAATGGCCGTTCCCGCTCCATTGCAGCCAGGCGATGTAGATGGCTGCCGGAATGGCGATCATCAGCACTTCAAGGAAAAACCCCTGCGCCGGCCCGATCGGCAAGGCCCGCTTGCACAGGGCATAGAAGCCCCACGAAACCGCGAGCACGATCGACACCCACGGCAGGCCGCCATTTTCCCATGTCAGCAGCACGACCGCCAGCACCGCCAGCGCGATCGCCGCCATCTGCAAGGGCTTCAGTTTCTCGCCCAGCACGACCGCGCCAAGGAGGACGCTGAAGAGCGGGTTGATGTAGTAGCCGAGCGCCGTTTCCAGCGTGCGCCCGACAGCGATCGCCCAGACATAGGTGCACCAGTTGATGCTGATCAGCGCGGCCATCAGCACCCCCATCATCAGCGTGCGCGGGGTGCGAAGCGCGCGCTTGATGTCGCTGGTGCGGCCGAGCCATACCAGCACCGCGCCCGCCACCGGCAGCGACCAGACCGCCCGGTGCGCCACCACCTCGATCGCCGGGATATGCGCCACCGCCTTCATGTAGAAGGGCAGGAAGCCCCACAGCAGATAGGCCGACAGGGCGAAAAGGAAGCCGCGTTGCGCGGCCTTGTCCGGGCTGGTTGTCGCTTCGACGCTCATGCGCCCCGATATGGAGGCAAACGCGCCCCGCCGCCATCGCAAACTTCTGATGGGTCAATATTGTCTCGCTGATGGGTCAATCAGGCCGGCGGCCTGAAGGCCTCCGCAAAGGCAGGGCTGTCGCGCATGACAGTACCCCACCCCCTAGCCCCTCCCCACAAGGGGGCAGTGTTTACATCAGACTTAGTTTGGATTCTTCTTGG
>NZ_JBHRTK010000024.1:0-73453 GCF_042646345.1 Aquamicrobium soli
CAAACAGCCCAAGAAGAATCCAAACTAAGTCTGATGTAAACACTGCCCCACAAGGGGGAGGGGAATGTCGCTCTGATTCCGCGAATTTATCATCACGACGTAGTGCGCTGCCGAAAAATCCCGCTCCCCCTTGTGGGGAGGGGTTAGGGGTGGGGGTCCACTCTCTACGGAAAAGCCGCTACTTCCCGCTTCTCAGTCCTGCCTCATAGGCCTTGCGTGCCCAGGCGGCCATTTCGTCGGCGTCGTCAAGCGCGCTTTCGGGGACGGTCCAATAGGGCATCGCGACCTGCCGGCCATGGCGGGAATGGGTGTAGACCCAGCGCCGGGCGCCGACGGCCTCATAGTCGGCGGCAACCTCGTCGTCGCCCTTGAGCAGGAGCTCGCCACGCAGCACGATGGCGATGATGACGCCGTCGCAATAGATGCCCTTGCCGCCGAACAGGCGCCGGACGCTGACCCTGCCGAGGCTTTCGAAAAGCTCGGCGATCCGCTCGTCGTCCATCGGGGTGGCGGCTGGGTCAGGCGGCGCTTTGCGCGCGTGCCTCGGCCAATGCCTTCAGGTCGGCGGGCTTCAGTTCCACCGATTCGCCGCAGCCGCAGGCCGAACTCTGGTTCGGGTTGGTGAAGGTAAAGCCGGTGCGCAGCGGCGTCTGCTCGAAATCCATTTCCGTGCCGAACAGGAAAAGCGCGGCCTCCGGCGCGACATAGACATGGGCGCCGCCGCGTTCGACGTGGTCGTCCTTGGGATTGGGCTCGGTCACGAGATCGACCGTGTATTCCATGCCGGCGCAGCCGCCCTTCTTGACGCCAAGCCGGATGCCATGGGCGTTCTCGCGCGCTGCCACGATCTCGCGCACGCGCTCAGCCGCCCTCTCGGTCATGCTGATGACGGAAAAACTTCTCATGTCCTTCTCCGCTTCCAGACAGGTTCAAGGCCTGCCGGACTCATTGCCCCTAAAATGGGGGAGTTTGGCCCGCGCCGCAAGAGCCAGGCCGTCGCGTGATCGGCCGTAACACTTTTCACTTTTACGGAACCGCCTTCCCCGCCCCACATTTTCAATTTTGAAAGGCCCGATCAACGGAGGCTAAACAAATGCTGATGCGAAACATGCTCCTCGCGGGCGCCATGCTTGCCGTTACCGCTTCGGCCGCTTTCGCGCAAACCGTCATCCTGCAACCGGACGAAGAGGTCGTGGTGCGCGAATACATCGTCAAGCGGCCGCCGCCGGAAGTCGTGCTGCCGGACGACTTCGACCTCAGCGTTGGCACGGTGGTGCCCGAGGACGTGGTCATCACCCCGCTCGACGCGCCCGGCATCGAGACGCGCTACGACTATCTGGTGGTAGACGGCCGCGGTGTCCTGGTGGACCCGGATACGCGCGAAATCGTCGAAATCCTCGACTGACGCCGGGGGTGAAGCGACAGCGGTCGGCGCTCAGTACCAGCCGACCGCGATCTGCGCTTCCTCCGACATGCGGTCGGGCGTCCATGGCGGATCGAAGGTCATGGTCACCTCGACGCCGGACACGCCCTCGACCGCGCCGACGGCGTTTTCCACCCAGCCGGGCATCTCGCCGGCCACCGGGCAGCCGGGCGCCGTCAGCGTCATGTCGATCTTGACGGTGCGGTCGTCTTCGATGTCGATCCGGTAGATGAGGCCGAGCTCATAGATGTCGGCCGGGATTTCCGGGTCGTAGACCGTCTTCAGCGCCGAAATGATGTCGTCGGTCAGCCGCGCCAGTTCGTCGGCCGGGAGTGCCGAAGGCGCGCTGATGCCGGAAGCGACCATTCCGGGCGTGGTGTGCTGATCTGCGTCGTCCATGCTCGTCACCCGAAGAACTTTCTCGCTTTTTCAAGCGCTTCCGCCAGGGCATCCACTTCGCCCCGCGTATTGTACATGCCGAACGAAGCCCGGCAGGTGGAAGTAACGCCGAAGCGTTTCAGCAGCGGCTGGGCGCAATGGGTGCCGGCGCGCACCGCGACCCCCTGCCGGTCGATCACCATCGAAACGTCATGGGCGTGGATGCCCTGCAACTCGAACGAGACGATCGCGCCCTTGTGCGGCGCATCGCCGAAGATGCGCAGCGAATTGATGGCCCGCAGCCGCTCATGCGCATAGGTTTTCAGGTCGTCCTCGTGCGCGGCGATGCGCTCGCGGCCGACGCTTTCCATGTAGTCCAGCGCCACGCCGAGCCCGATCGCCTGCACGATCGGCGGCGTGCCGGCCTCGAAGCGGTGCGGCGGATCGTTGTAGGTGACGAAATCCTCGGTCACTTCCTCGATCATCTCGCCGCCGCCCATGAACGGGCGCATGCGTTCCAGCATCTCCTTCCTGCCGTAGAGCACGCCGATGCCGCTCGGCCCGTAGACCTTGTGGCCGGTGAAAACGAAGAAATCGCAATCGAGGTCCTGCACGTCGATCGGCATGTGGACCGCGCTCTGGCTGCCGTCGACCAGCACCGGAATGCCGCGCTCATGCGCGATGCGGCAGATTTCCTTGATCGGCGTGATGGTGCCCAGCGCGTTCGACATATGGGTGATGGCGACGAGCTTCGTCTTTTCCGTCAGGCTCTTCTCGAAATCCTCGATATGGAGCGCGCCAAGGTCGTCCACCGGCACCCAGACCAGTTTCGCCCCGCGCCGCTCGCGAATGAAATGCCACGGCACGATGTTGGAATGGTGCTCGAGGATCGACAGCACGATCTCGTCGCCCTCGCCGATGTTCGGCATGCCGAAGCCATAGGCGACGGTATTGATCGCGGCGGTCGAATTGGAGGTGAAGACGATGTTGTCGGCACTCGGCGCGTTCAGGAAGCGGCGCACGGATTCGCGCGCCTTCTCATAGGCATCGGTCGCCGCGTTGGACAGGAAGTGCAGGCCGCGGTGGACGTTGGCGTATTCGCTGGCATAGGCGTGCTGGATGGCATCCAGAACGACCTGCGGCTTCTGCGCCGAGGCGCCGTTGTCGAGATAGACCAGCGGCTTGCCGTGAACCTCGCGCGCCAGGATCGGAAAATCGCGGCGGATCGCCTCGACGTCATAGGTTGCGGTTACGATTTTCTGATCCATGGTTTGCCTTTCATGCGGAAGGGCAGATGTATCCCGCCCTCCGCCATGGCTCCGGCCTGTCGCCCAAAATGCCGGGTCGCCGGCTTCTTGTCGTCTACGCCGAGCGCCAATCACCCATGCGCGACGAACCAGTCCACCAGGCGCTGTTCCAGCGCCTCCACGATCGCCTCGTCTTCCATCTCCTCGATCACCTCGGCGACGAACGCCTTGACCAGAAGGCCGCGCGCCGTCTTTTCCTCGATGCCGCGCGCCATCAGGTAGAACAGGTGGTCGCGGTCGATCTCGGTGACGGTGGCGCCGTGGCCGCAGACCACGTCGTCGGCGAAGATTTCCAGCTCCGGCTTGGTCGAGAACTCGCCCTCGTCCGACAAGAGCAGCGTGTTGCAGGCCATCTTGGCGTCGGTCTTCTGGGCATACTGGCGCACGTTGATGCGGCCCTGGAAGACGCCGTGCGCCTTTCCCGTGACGACATTGCGGATGATCTCCGTCGAAGAGGTGTGCGGCACTTCGTGGTCGAGCACCATGGTCACGTCGGTATGCGTGTCGCCCGCCAGAAGGTTGACGCCGCGCAGCGTGAACTCGCCGCCCTCGCCCTTGGCCGCGACCTTGACCTCCTGGCGCACCAGCTTGCCGCCCGCGTTCATCACGAACAGCGTGAGCTTGGCGTTCTTGCCGATCCAGGCGTTGAACTGGCCAAGATGGGTGACGCTGTCCGGCTGCTCCTGCACGATCAGCCAGGTGACCTCGCTGTCGTCGCCGATGACGACATTGTCCACCGACGAGACCAGCGCATCGCCGCTGCCGGCCTGCCGCTCGACGATGGTGGCGGCGACGCCGTCGCCAATCTTGACGGCAAAGCGCGCATGCGCCTGGCCGCCGGCCTGGACGTTCTGCAACTCGATCGGCTTTTCCAGCTTCGTGCCGGCCGCAATATCGAGCAGCCAGCCATCGGCCACGAAGGCGCTGTTCACCGCGCCGATCGCGTCATCGGTGGCCTGCGCCCCGAGTGCCGGCGCATAGGTACCGTCGCTGAGCTTGTCGGCAACGGGGCCGACCGTGACGCCCTCGATCGCCACCGGCTTCGCCACCGCGCCGTTGAGCAGCGCCAGTACCGGCGAGCCTTCGACCAGCGGCGCGAGAGCGGAGGCCCGGGCGCTGTCGTCGTAAGCCGGAACGGTCGTCAGCAGGCGACGCAGGTCCGTGTAGTGCCAGGTTTCGATGCGGCGCGTCGGCAGGCCGTGCTTGATCGCCTCGACGGCCTCATCGCGCTTCGACATCACCGCGCCGTCGCCCGGCAGCAGCGACTGGCGCTCGCCGAAAGCGTCGATCAGCGCAGTCTCGGCCTGGGTGCGCTGCGGTTGCAAGTGCATGTTCATCACGTCCCCCCTCAGGCAGCCTCGCCGATCACGCCGGCATAGCCATTGGCTTCGAGGTCGAGCGCAAGCGACTTGTCGCCCGACTTGATGACCTGGCCCTTGTAGAGCACGTGCACCGTATCCGGCACGATGTGCTCCAGCAGGCGCTGGTAGTGGGTGATGACGATCACCGCGCGATCGGGCGAGCGCAGCGAATTGACGCCGTCGGCGACGATCTTCAGCGCATCGATGTCGAGGCCGCTGTCGGTTTCGTCCATGACGCACAGCTTCGGCTGCAGCAGCTTCATCTGCAGGATCTCGGCGCGCTTCTTCTCGCCGCCGGAAAAGCCGACATTGAGCGGCCGCTTCAGCATCGCCATGTCCATTTCTAGCGTGCCGGTAGCTTCGCGCACGCGCTTGAGGAATTCCGGCACCTTCAGCGGTTCCTCGCCGCGCGCCTTGCGCTGCTCGTTCATCGCCACCTTGAGGAATTCCATGGTCGCCACGCCCGGTATCTCCATCGGGTACTGGAAGGCGAGGAAGATGCCCTTGGCAGCGCGCTCGGCCGGGTCGAGTTCGAGGATCGACTCGCCGTTGTAAAGGATATCGCCCTCGGTGACCTCGTAATCGTCGCGGCCGGCGAGCACATAGGACAGCGTCGACTTCCCCGAGCCGTTCGGCCCCATGATGGCGGCGACCTCGCCGTTCTTCACGGTCAGGTTGAGGCCGCGGATGATCTCGGTGCCGTCCTCGGCGATACGAGCGTGCAGGTTCTTGATTTCAAGCATTTTTTCTTCCTGAATCTTATTTGCGGGCGGTCAGCCGACCGAGCCTTCGAGCGAGATGCCGATGAGTTTCTGCGCCTCGACGGCGAACTCCATCGGCAGTTCCTGGATGACGTCCTTGACGAAGCCGTTGACGATGAGCGCGATGGCTTCCTCTTCCGGGATGCCGCGCTGCATGACGTAGAACTTCTGGTCCTCGGAGATCTTCGAGGTGGTCGCCTCGTGCTCGAACTGGGCCGTCGAGTTCTTCGCCTCCATGTAGGGCACGGTGTGCGCACCGCACTGGTCGCCGATCAGCAGCGAGTCGCAGTTGGTGAAGTTTCGCGCATTGGTCGCCTTGCGGTGGGCCGAAACCTGGCCGCGATAGGTGTTCTGCGAGAAACCCGCGGCGATGCCCTTGGAGATGATGCGGCTCTTCGTATTCTTGCCGAGGTGGATCATCTTGGTGCCGCTGTCGATCTGCTGGTAGCCGTTCGACACCGCGATCGAATAGAAGTTGCCCTGGCTGTCGTCGCCGCGCAGGATGCAGGACGGGTACTTCCAGGTGATGGCGGAGCCGGTCTCGACCTGCGTCCACGAAATCTTGGAGCGGTCGCCACGGCAGTCGCCGCGCTTGGTCACGAAGTTGTAGACCCCGCCCTTGCCTTCGGCGTCGCCCGGATACCAGTTCTGCACGGTCGAATACTTGATCTCCGCATCGTCCAGCGCGATCAGCTCGACCACGGCGGCGTGAAGCTGGTTCTCGTCGCGCTGCGGCGCGGTGCAGCCTTCCAGGTAGGAGACGTAGGCACCCTCCTCCGCGATGATCAGGGTGCGCTCGAACTGGCCGGTGCCCTTCTCGTTGATGCGGAAATAGGTGGAAAGCTCCATCGGGCAACGCACTCCCTTCGGCACGAACACGAAGGAGCCGTCGGTGAACACCGCCGAATTCAGCGTGGCGTAGAAATTGTCGGAGATCGGCACGACCGAACCGAGATACTTCTTCACCAGTTCCGGATGCTCGCGGATGGCTTCCGAGATCGAGCAGAAGATGACGCCGGCGGCGGCCAGTTCCTTCTTGAAGGTGGTCACCACCGAAACGGAATCGAACACCGCGTCGACCGCGACCCGGCCCGACTTGTAGACGTTGTCGTTGGCGCCCTCGGAAAGCTCCTCGCTCTCGGCCGGAGCCGCCTTCGTCACGCCGGCAAGGATCTCCTGTTCCTTGAGCGGAATGCCGAGCTTTTCATAGGTCCTGAGCAGTTCGGGATCGACCTCGTCCAGCGACTTCGGCCCGGTCACGCCCTTGGGCGCCGCGTAATAGTGGATGTCCTGGAAGTCAATCTTCGGATATTCGACGCGCGCCCAGGTCGGCTCTTCCATGGTCTGCCAGCGACGAAAGGCGTCCAGCCGCCATTCCAGCATCCAGTCCGGCTCGCCCTTCTTGGACGAAATCAGGCGGATGATGTCTTCGTTCAGGCCTTTGGGAGCCTTGTCGGTCTCAATAACGGTCTCAAATCCGTATTTGTACTGATCGACGTCGATCATACGGACCTGGTCGATGGTTTCCTGCACAGCAGCCATCAGCGTTCTCCATCCTTGCCGGGGTCAAGGCCCGGCAGTTTTCAAACTATGGCACCGCCTGTCGGCGTCCCCGCAAGGAACCTGGGGCAGTCCCCCGGGCGGCGTAAGTTCCATATAGTGCGTCGCCGCCGGAAATTCATCCGGCCAAGTGGAAACGCACCGCTCATCCAGGCCTATGGCCCGATTTCATCGCCGCCTCAGGCGGCCTTGTCGCGACCGGCGTGGTGCGCGGCGATCCGCGCCAGCGCCTGCCGGAACAACTCGAGATCTTCCGCGCCGGTCGCGGCGCCGATCGACACCCGCAGCGCGCCCGCATTCTCGTGTCCCATGGCTTCCAGCACATGGCTCGGCCCGACCCTGCCCGACGAACAGGCGGAGCCGGCCGACAGCGCGATGCCGGCCAGATCGAAAGCGATCTGCGCGGTCTCGGCCTTCATCGCCGGTATGGCGAAAAAAGTCGTGTTGGCAAGCCTTTCGGCCCGCTTGCCGAAAATTTCGGCGTCAGGGACCAGTGCCAGGACCGTCGCCTCGATCTCGTCGCGCCGCGCGCGCACCGCAGCGATGTCGGCAAGGCCTGCGGCCGCTGCCTTCGCCGCCGCGCCGAAACCGGCGATGGCAGCAAGGTTCTCGGTGCCGCCGCGATGGCCCTTTTCCTGGCCACCACCGCGCACGAGCGGCTTCGGCATCATCAGGTCGGCCGCGGCGACGATCGCGCCGGCGCCCTGCGGCCCGCCGATCTTGTGCGAGGACAGAATCAGGTAATCGGCATAACCGGCTGCGATATCGAGCGAAATCCGCCCAGCGGCCTGCACGGCGTCGAGCACCAGCACGCCGCCTGCATCCTTCACGATGCGGGCGATCTTCTCCAGGGGCTGGATGACGCCGGTTTCGTTGTTGGCGGCATGGATCGCCACCAGCGGCAGGCCCTCGGCCTTGTCGTGGCCGGCCAGCGCCGCAGCAAGCGCCTTGAGCCGGACGACGCCATCGGCATCGACGCCGATGCGGGTGACCTTTTCGGCCGGAAAGCGGCCGCCGCCGAGAACACAGGGGTGGTCCGCCTCGCAGACATAGAGGCGGCCCATGCGCAGCGGCGCGCGGCCCATCTGCCAGTCGGGCGTCAGCAGCGTCGTCGCCGCTTCCGTCGCACCCGAGGTGAACACGACATGCTCGGGCGCGCCATTGACCAGGGCGGCAACGGCGCGGCGCGCAACCTCGACGATGCGGCGCGCGGCGCGACCCTCTGCATGGACGGAGGAAGCATTGGCGGCAATGTCGAGGGCGGCAAGCATCGCCTCGCGCGCGGCGGGAAGCAGCGGCGCACTGGCGTTATAGTCGAGATAGGCGCGTCTTGCGGCCATTTTCGTTCGGTCGATCCCGTCAGAAGCCATTCCGCGAGGATAGCGCGTTATTTCCTTGAAATTCCAAGGTCAACCGTCCTATCTACGCTTCGCGGCACGGATGGCTGGACCAGAAGGTTTGGCTATCCAGTTTTGAACAATTCTAAACTAGCTTTTAGAAACCCACTTGCCCTTCGTCAAGGCGGAATCGGGGTCGAAGCGGGAGTTGTTGCAGGCCGCTCTCGTCGGTTCAGTTGGAGTATTTCATGCCTGAGGTCATTTTTACGGGTCCGGCCGGCCGCTTGGAAGGGCGCTATCAGCCATCCAGCGAAAAAAACGCTCCGATCGCCATCGTCCTGCACCCGCACCCCCAGTTCGGCGGCACGATGAACAACAAGATCGTGTACGACCTCTTCTACATGTTCCAGAAGCGCGACTTCACCACGCTGCGCTTCAACTTCCGTGGCATCGGCCGCAGCCAGGGCGCTTTCGACCACGGCACCGGCGAGCTTTCCGACGCCGCCGCGGCGCTGGACTGGGTGCAGTCGCTGCATCCGGATTCCAAGACCTGCTGGGTGGCGGGCTATTCGTTCGGCTCGTGGATCGGCATGCAGCTCCTGATGCGCCGGCCGGAGATCGAGGGGTTCATCTCGATCGCGCCGCAGCCCAACATCTACGATTTCTCCTTCCTCGCGCCCTGCCCCTCGTCGGGGCTGATCATCCACGGCGACGCCGACAAGGTGGCGCCGCCGAAGGACGTGCAGGGGCTGGTCGACAAGCTGCACACGCAAAAGGGCATCACGATCACGCAAAAGACGCTGCCCGGCGCGAACCATTTCTTCGCCAACGACTCGGCGCTGCTGCTCGAGGAATGCGCTGACTATCTCGACCGGCGGCTTGCCGGCGAACTGGCGGACCCGCGCCCGAAGCGGCTTCGCTAGCCGATCCTGCATCGATCACGGTCGAAAGCAATGGCCAGGGTTATCCGACCCTGGCCATTTTCTTTTCCGCGCCCCGCCGGTCTCCTACCCGTGCGCGCTGGCGGAGCGCTTGCCGGTTCGAGGCTCAAGCAAAGGCCGCCGGCGCGGGAGTAGTTTGGCCGAAAGGAGCCCTCCGATGTACCAGCCGCCTCATCATGTCGAAGACCGCATCGAGGTCATGCACGCCCTGATCCGCGCGCATCCGCTCGGGCTGCTGGTATCGGCCGGGCCGGCGGGGCCGGTCGCGAACGCGCTGCCGTTTCTCCTCGATGCCGATGTCGCGCCGAAAGGACGGCTGCGCGCTCATCTGGCGCGCGCCAACGGCCACTGGCGCGAGCTCGCGGCCAATCCGGACACGCCGGTGCTGGCGGTGTTCCAGGGCATCGACACCTACATCACGCCGTCCTGGTACGCGACCAAGCGCGAAACCGGCAAGGTGGTGCCGACGTGGAACTACGCCATGGTGCAGGTGCGCGGCAAAGCGCGGGTGATGGACGACCGCGACTGGATCGCCGCGCAGATCGACGAACTGACGCGCACGCATGAAAGCGGCCTGAAGCCGCGCGAATGGGAAGTTTCCGACCCCCCTGCCCCGTTCATCGAAGCGCAGATGCGGGCTATCGTCGGGCTGGAGATCGAGATCGCCGAGATCAGCGGCAAATGGAAGGTGAGCCAGAACCGGCCCGCCGCCGATCGCGAGGGCGTCGTCGCCGGCCTCAGGGCCAGCCACGGCAAGCCGAATGCGGCACCGATGGCGGACCTTGTCGAGCGCTACGGCGAGGAACGCGCGCGGCGCGAACGCGGCGAGACCTGATCCTCAGAGTTTCGCCAGCACGCCGCCGCTGACCGGCTCGCGGCAGCCCGTCGTGGTCGGGAAGGTGAGCGGCAGGCCCTGCAGCGAGCGCACGGCGAGATACGCCCAGGCTTCCGCCTCGGTGGCGTCGCCGTCGAGGCCCGCGTCTTCGGCAAGGATCACCGCCGCCCCGGCCCTTTCGGCCCCTTCGCGCAGGTCGGCGACGATATGCGGGTTCTTGCGGCCGCCGCCACAGACGATCCAGAGCTTCGGCGCTTCCGGCATATGCTCGACCGCCTTCAGGATCGAGCGCGCCGAGACGGCGGCCAGCGTGCGTGAACCGTCGGCCAGATCCATTCCCTCCGCCTCGGCCAAGGTGAAATCGTTGCGGTCGAGAGATTTCGGCCCGGATTTGGCAAAGAACGGCTTGTCCAGATAGCGCGCGACGACCGTCTCGACGATGCCGCCCTCGCTGGCGATGGCGCCGTCGGCATCGAAGGGTACGCCGCCCTCGCGCAGCACCCACTGGTCTATCAGCGCGTTCCCGGGGCCGGTATCGAAGGCGACGGGATCGCCGCTGCGCGGCACATATGTGATGTTGGAAATGCCGCCGATATTGACCAGCACGACCGGATAGCCTTGCGCGTAGGGTTGCGGCAGCGCGCGGGCCAGTGCGGCGTGATAGGCCGGCACCACCGGCGCCCCCTGCCCGCCATGCACCATGTCGTTGGCGCGCATGTCGTAGACCACCGGCAGGCCGGTGAGCCGCGCCAGCAGCCCGCCGTCGCCCAGTTGCACCGTGAGCCCGACATGCGGCCGGTGCAGCACGGTCTGGCCATGGAAGCCGACGACCTGCGGCAGGCCCCAGCCCTTCGCCTCCGAATCCAGAAAGGCGTCGACCGCCTTGGCGTGGCGCTCGGTGATGTCGCGCTCCAGCGCCGCCAGGCTGCCCGGGCGCTCGTCGCGCCGCTCGATCCGCTTCGCCTCCTCCAGCCCCGCCTCGATGCGGCGGCGAAAGGCGGCCTCGTAGCGCACGAAACCGGCCGGGCCGCGCTCGACGAAATCACGGCCGTCGGTCCTCAGCATGGCGAGGTCGATGCCGTCCATCGAGGTGCCGCTCATCAGCCCGATCGCGCAAAATACCGTCATGGAGCCGCTGTCCTTGTGATTCCGCTCGGCAAGATGCTAAACGCGCGCGACTGTACATGCCACGGCCAGCCCAAAAGGCCGGAGATTTTCCGGGAAAGAAACATGTTCGCCTTCAAATCCGACTTCCTGCGCATCATGAGCGAGCGCGGCTTCATCCACCAGACTTCGGACGACGCCGGCCTCGACAAGCTCTTTTCCACGGAAACGGTCAGCGCCTATATCGGCTTCGACCCGACGGCATCGAGCCTGCACGCCGGCGGGCTGATCCAGATCATGATGCTTTACTGGCTGCAGCAGACCGGGCACCGCCCGGTGGCGCTGATGGGCGGCGGCACCGGCATGGTCGGCGATCCGTCGTTCAAGGACGAGGCGCGCAAGCTGATGACGCCGCAGACCATCCAGTCCAACATCGACGGCATCAGGAAGGTTTTTTCAAACTACCTGAACTTGGGCAGCGGGGCGCGCGACGCGCTGATGCTCAACAACGCCGAGTGGCTGCTGCCGCTCAACTACCTCGAATTCCTGCGCGACGTCGGCCAGCACTTCTCGGTCAACCGCATGCTGTCCTTCGATTCGGTGAAGCAGCGGCTCGACCGCGAGCAATCGCTGTCCTTCCTCGAATTCAACTACATGATCCTGCAGGCCTACGACTTCGTCGAGCTGAACCGGCGTCACGGCGTGCGGCTGCAGATGGGCGGCTCCGACCAGTGGGGCAACATCGTCAACGGCATCGATCTCGGCCGCCGCCTCGATACGCCGCAGCTTTACGCGCTGACGACGCCGCTGCTCACCACCGCCTCGGGCGCCAAGATGGGCAAGTCGCTCTCCGGTGCGGTGTGGCTCAACGCCGACATGCTGTCGCCGTACGATTTCTGGCAATACTGGCGCAACACCGAGGATGCCGATGTCGGCCGCTTCCTCAAGCTCTATACGACCCTGCCGCTCGACGAGATCGCCAGGCTGGAGGCGCTGGGCGGCTCGGAGATCAACGAGGCGAAAAAGGTGCTCGCCACCGAGGTCACCGCGCTGCTGCACGGGCGCGAGGCGGCTAACGCCGCCGGCGAGACGGCGCGCAAGACCTTCGAGGAAGGCGTGACCGCCGACAGCCTGCCCACCGTCAAGGTGGAAAAGGCTTTGCTGGAAGCCGGCATCGGCATCCTTTCCCTGTTCGTGTCGGCCGGCCTTGCCGCCTCCAACGGCGAGGCGCGCCGGCATATCCAGGGCGGCGCGGTGCGCCTCAACGACCAGCCGGTGACCGACGAGCGGCGGCTGGTGACGCTTCAGGACCTGAATCCGCAAAACGCGCTAAAGCTGTCGCTGGGCAAGAAAAAACACATGCTGGTGCGGCCGGCCTGACCGGCCGCATCGGCGGCGCCCGCTATCGGTATTCGAAGATCGAGCGGAAGATTCCCGGGGCGATCACCGACAGCGGATTGATCTCGAGATTGGGCTCGCCGGCACCGCCCCGCAGCCGGTAGGTCACGCCGATCAGGCCGCGGTCTCGGCCATTGCCCAGAAGCGCGCCGATGACCGGCAGTTCACCGAAGATGCGGTTGAGGCCATAGGCCGGCATGAAGGTGCCGGTCATGTCCATGTTGTTGTCCTGGTCGTAGAGGGTGCCCTGGAACGTGGTGCCGATCAGCGGCCCGCGCAGCACGCCGTTCGAAAGCCGCAGATAGCCATTGCCCTTCTCGATCTGGGCCGCGCCGCGCTCGAACTTGACCTGCGACGTGTCGATGTTGCCGCGGACGGCCTGGTTGAGGCTGCGGTTGCCGCCGGCCGGCGTGGTCGAGACGATGGAGGCAAGCTTCGGCTCGTCGACGATGAGGAAGTCGCGCGCGACCACCGTGCCCGTCATCGGCCCGGTAGCGCCGCCGTTCAGAGTCAGCGAAATACCGCCGCCCTGCATATGCTCGTAGATGTCGAGGAAGCGCAGCATCGCGCCGGCGTCGGCCGATTTCATCGCCAGCGCGCGGCCGTCGCCGTCGCCCGTATCGGTCACGGTAATTGCGCCGCCCGACCCTGACGTGGCGCTGAGCCTGAGGCCGCTCAGCCTCGAGCCGGCAGCGCTGTAGTCCAGCTTGAGATCAGACAGCTTTTCGCCATGGAAGCCGGTGAGCGTCTTTACGTCGGCATGCACCGAAACCGACTGGCTGCCGCCCGCCTTGCCGGCCTTGCCGCCGTCCGAGGTGAACTGCTTGACCAGCGCGCGCGCGTCCAGCGCCTCGCCGGTGACATCGACCGCATAGCCCTTCGTCGTCTTCCTGACCGACACGGAGACATTGTCGCCCCGGTTCAGCACGACCTTCGAGAACCGGGCGGAGGCGAGATCGCCGCCCGACAACCCGACGGTTCCCTTGAGAGCAAAGCTTTTGCCGTCGAGTTCGAAGTCCGACAGCGTGGTCGTGTTGTCGGTCCTTGCCATGGTGAAGGCGACGCTGGCGGGAATGCCCGGCCCCTTGCTCCAGCCGACCCATGGGATGTTCAGCCGGGCATTGGTGAGGTCGGCCGTCACTGCCTGCCCGCCGTCCCCGTTGCGGTCGAGCGACACCTTGACCGTGCCGCCGAGAAGCGTCGACAGCCCCGGCATGAAAGCCTCGCGGACCTTGTCGTCGAGCACCAGCGCGACCTTGCGGCTTCGCGGCGGCCCTTCCGGGGCCAGCGGCTCGACCATGTCGACCTCGGCCGGCATGCCGTTCAAGAGGGCGTGGGCGTCGATCACCGCCTTTTGCGGGTCGACCGTTATCGATCCGTCCGCTCCGGCGACCACCTGGCCGTCGAACGGCTTCGCCAGCGCCAGCTTCCTGTAGTCGAGCGCCACCAGCCAGCCGAGGTCCTTCGTGTCGATGCCCGATTGCAGCGGGATGTCGGCCTTGACGTTGCCGGTGACCACGCCGGAAATATCCTCCGGCAGAAGCCCGACATGGCGCATGGCGTTGATGGGCTCATAGGAGGCGAGTTCGACGATTGCCGGCGCCTCGCCGGCGACGTCGAGGTCGAGCCTGCCGATCACCGGGCGGTGGCCGGCATCCGGGATGGAGAGCGTACCGTTGCTCGCCGCCACCGTGCGGCCGCTCGGCATGTAGACCGTGCCCGAGGACAGTGAGATGGCGACATCGTCGCCGCGAAACTTCACCACGCCGTTGGCGTCGCGCACCGGCGGGATATGGCCTGCCGTATCGAAGCGGGAGCCGACCAGTTGGAAGCGGCCGAAGACCTCGTTGCCGGAAAGCGGCA
The DNA here is from genome assembly GCF_042646345.1 of Aquamicrobium soli. Lineage (NCBI taxonomy): Bacteria > Pseudomonadati > Pseudomonadota > Alphaproteobacteria > Hyphomicrobiales > Phyllobacteriaceae > Aquamicrobium > Aquamicrobium soli. The sequence continues at coordinate 14,269 of NZ_JBHRTK010000024.1, forward strand.
CGCCGTTGCCGAGCCGAGCCGGCGCGACCTGGAACTGCAGGTTCGCGTCCGCGACCCGGCCGCCGAACACGTTGCTCAGCACCCATTCGCGCGCCCGGCTGCCGGTGAACCACGGCCACAGTTGCTTGACGTGCGAAACCGCCATGTCGTGCACGTTGAGGGCCAGCGAGATGCCGGGCGGCCGGGTGCCGACGAAATCGAGGGCGGCCTTGCCGAGCACCTCCCCGCGCGGTCCGGCCTTGACGGCGATGGTGTCGGCGTCGAGCCGTCCGTCCTGCGCGTTGAAGACGCCGGCGATGCGCGCGATGAGCGGCATGGCCGGCTCGGGTGAATCGACCGGCGCCAGCGTCGAATCGTTGCTGACGAAGTCGTACCGATAGGTCGGCTTCTCGCCTGCCGCCCCGGTCGGCGGGCTGGGGCCGATGGAGCCCTGGAAATCGAAGCTGGAACGGCCCGCCGCCAGCCGCAAATGATCGACGGAGACCTTGTTGGCGCCGGTGACCAGCGTCGCGTCGAGCGCGAGCGCGCCGGCCAGAGGCCCGCGCGAGCCGAAGCCGAGGACGAAGTCGGCGAGCGAGAGCGAGGCCGCCAGCCGCGCCGGGCTGTCGGCGCCGCCCTCCGCGCCGCTCAGGTGCAGCGCCAGAGGGCCGAGTTTCGAGTCGCCATCTGGCGGCGGCGCGGCGGCGGCTTGCCCGACGGCCGGCTGCAAGGCGGCATCGACCTCCAGGTCGGTGATGCGCCGGTTCACGTCGTCGCGGACAGCGGAGCCGGTAAGGGTCAACAGCCGGCCGTCGATGGCCGCCTGCGACGACAACCGCATCTGGCCGGAGCCGGATTGCCGGACCATGGCCTTGGCGATCCTGACCAGGCCGACCGGCCCGGAAGACGGCAGGACGAAGTCGACATTGGCAAGGCCGATCTCACGGATCGAATCCCGGCGCACCGCATCCAGCGCCTGGTGCGTGGCCGAGAAGACGGCCGCGCTGAGCTTGTCCGGGTCGAGCAGGCCCTGCTCGTTGCGCAAGCCGGCGGCCCAGTCGCCTCCCCCGGTCACGGGAAGCGCATCGGCGACGATGCGCGCATCGGAAATACGCACGCTGGTCAGGCGAACCTGCCCGCCGAGCAGCGGAAACAGGCGGACGCCGAAGCGCAACCGGCCGGCATCCAGCATCGGCTGGCCGTCGGCGCTCTTCACGCTGACATTGTCGGCCCTGAGCGCCAGGAAGCTCGACCCGTCGAGCGTTATCGCGGTCGCACCGATGGCGACGTCGACATTGACGCCGGCGAGCGCCTCGATCGCCTTCTCGGCTTCCGCCCGCAGGCGGCCGGCCCCGATGCCCGACCAGTTGAAGGCATAGACGGCCGCGACCAGCAGCAAGGCGAAAAGCGCCAGGCCCACGCCCAGCCGGCCGAATACGCGCATGGTACGCCCGATGGCGGCCTGCCCGAGCGGCGGCACCCGGCACGCCGAGGGCAATGCGCCGAGATCGGCTATCTCATCGCGCCGAAACCTGATCTTTTCGTGCTGGGGGGTGTCCTGATCCACTGCTCTTCCATTGCGCGAATTCGATCGTGGACGAATCCCGGTACGGCATTATAACGACGGCCGCGCGCCTAACGTCAAACAAGGGCATCGATATGGCAGAACTGAGCCTCGGGGACCTCGCCCCCGCCTTCACGCTTCCACGCGACGGCGGCGGCTCGATCGCGCTGTCCGACTTCGCCGGAAAGCCGGTCGTGCTCTACTTCTACCCGCGCGACGACACCTCCGGCTGCACCAGCGAAGCGATCGACTTCTCGCGGCTGAAACCGGATTTCGACAAGGCCGGCGCGGTGGTGATCGGCGTGTCACCGGACAGTGCCGCCAAACACGACAAATTCAAGGCCAAGCACAGCCTGACCGTCGAGCTTGCCGCCGACGAGGAACGCAAGGCCATCGAGGCCTACGGGGTCTGGGTGGAAAAGTCGCTCTATGGCCGCCGCTACATGGGCGTCGAGCGCGCCACCTTTCTGATCGGCCCGGACGGCCGCATCGCCGCCCTCTGGCGCAAGGTCCGCGTGAAGGGCCACGCGCAGGCGGTGCTGGAGACGGTGCGCCAGCTCTAGCCCGGGTGACGGTTAGTTGCCCTTCCCGTCCGCGTCATTCCGGGGCCGCATAGCGGAACCCGGAATCCATCACGCCAGCCTTGCTCGTCCGGATACAAGCTTTCGGCGTTCCGCTCTGCATTCCAGGTGCTGCTGCGCGGCCCGCGGAGTGACGACCCCACTCGCCTCCAGTCAGGAACGGCGGCGGAAATTCGCCACCCCTAACGGCGACGGGCAAAGCTTTGTTAACCCTAACGATGTGTAATCAGGCCACATCGGCGGGGTGGATGAAGGTGAAATCAACCGGACAAACTTCGGTTTTCGGCAGGCGCAAGGAGCCGCACACGATCATCATCGCCCATGGCGACGAGATCCGGCACTTCACGCTGCGGCCCTGGGCCGCCTGTCTTGCCGGTTCGGTGCTGGCGGCGGCCGCCGTCGGCTATCTGCTGGCAACCTCCTACCTGGTGCTGCGCGATGACCTGATCGGCGCGGCGACGGCCCGGCAGGCGCGCATGCAGCAGGCCTATGAGGACCGTATCTCAGCCCTGCGCGGGCAGGTCGACCGCATCACCAGCCGCCAATTGCTCGACCAGCAACTGATGGAGACCAAGGTCAGCGAACTGATCGAGCGCCAGGCCGAACTCAACGAACGCGGCAGCCGGCTCGGCTCGATGCTGGAGCGGGCCGAAAACACGGTCGGCGCTTCCCTGCCCTCCACCGCCCCGGATGCGGCCGACAAGCCCGACAACCGCGCCGAGATCACGCAGCCGGCCGCGGGCTACAGCCTGGCCAGCCTGGACGCGACCGACATCAAGCCGCTCTCGCTGTGGAAGACCCGCACCGGGAGCGCGCCGGACGACACGACGGCCGATCGCGCCGACCGGCTGTTTTCTTCCATCAACCAGTCGCTGCGCGACATCGAGAACAGGCAGATCAGCCATATCAGCCAGCTTGCCGATAATGCCCAGCGCAACGCCGACGCCATCTCCGATGCGCTGGAGACGGCGGGACTGCCGGCCGAGCGCTTCTCCAGCCCCGATGGCGGGGAGAAAAGCGACGTCGGCGGGCCGCTGATCCCGGTCGATGGCTCGACGATGTTTGACAGCAAGGTCAAGGACCTCGACGAGGCGCTCGACACGCTCGACCAGCTGAAGAAGGAAGCGCGCCGGCTGCCGCTGGCTAATCCGGCCCCCGGCCATGTCGTGACCAGTCCCTTCGGCGTGCGCACCGATCCCATCATCGGCACGGCGGCGCTGCACTCCGGCATGGATTTTCGCGCGCCCACCGGCATGGAAGCCCGCACCACGGCGGCCGGCGTGGTCGTCAAGGCAGGCTGGAACGGCGGTTATGGCCGCATGGTCGAGGTCGACCATGGCCAGGGCTACGCCACCCGCTATGGCCACCTTAGCGAAATCCTGGTCAAGGTGGGCGACAAGGTCACGGCCGGCGAAGTCATCGGCAGGACCGGCAGCAGCGGCCGCTCGACCGGGCCGCATCTTCACTATGAAATCCGTCACAACGGCGCCGCCCTCGACCCGGCACGCTTCCTGCGCGTCGGCAAGAAGATCGCCCAGTACCTGTAGGGCCGGCTGGCCGCACAGCCTGATAGCGATCTGTCGTACAAACCGCTCCCGAAGCGCGCTCGCAATGGCGAGCCGGCAACGGACAGAATTTTCGGAAAACCGGCTTGCTAAGCCTTTGAAAGAATGGCGCGAGTGACGGGGCTCGAACCCGCGACCTCCGGCGTGACAGGCCGGCACTCTAACCGACTGAGCTACACCCGCGCTTTGGACGAACCCGGCCGAGCCGTGTACGTCGCAGCGGGTGGATAGGGGTTTCGCCGCAGGGTGTCAAGCATGCCGCGACCGCATAAACGAAAAGAAGTGAAGGTTTTTTCACAGCTTTCCGCCGGGCGCCCGAAATTACCGTGCCGGCGGCATAATCCGGTCGTTTGGCCTTGCGGAATTGCGCACGGCCTGCTTAAAGCAGCCCGCAAAGCGGGCGATTAGCTCAGTTGGTAGAGCGCCTCGTTTACACCGAGGATGTCGGCGGTTCGAGTCCGTCATCGCCCACCATTTTTCCAATGATCTGCATCGGTTTTACGAAGGGCGGCCAGTTCGATGAACCCGGCCACCTCGTTTTGCCTGTTCCAGATAGCGCACGCCGAATCGTCAGGCGGCCAACCAGCGGCTCTAGGCACAGAAACGCCGCTCGGCGGGCCGGAGCCGCCGCTTGTTGGCATTCGGGGTTATGGTACGATTTTCCATCCGCGCCACCGGATATGACGCGGCGGGAGGACATCATCATGCATTCTCGAAAGTCACTCGGAATTGCAGTTCTGGCCGGCCTTTTCATTTCATTCACCAGCGCCGCGCTGGCTGCAAACCCCTACAAAACGCCTTGCAGGTCGGATGCGAAGCGTATCTGCAAGATGCAAAATGACGTCAAGGCGCAGAGCTGCCTCAAGCAGCACCTCAACGAGGTGACGCCGGCCTGCAAGGCGTTCCTGACAAAATCCAAGTAGCGGGGGCTAAAAGAGTTTCTGGGGTCTCGTCGCCCGCTGGCTTCGGCCGGCGGGCGCGAGCGACGGGAAACATGTTGTCCAACTGCTTTCCCATACGTCTCCCCCGCATCGAGAGCCCGGTCGTCGCGGTCCGGCGCCGACGCAAAAGAAAAGCCGGGACAAGGCCCGGCTCTCTTTATTCGCTATAGGACAGGCGGATCTTAGTTGACCGCGTCCTTGAGGCCCTTGCCGGCCGAGAACTTCGGCACGGTGCGCGCCGGAATCTGCACTTCCGCACCGGTCTGCGGATTACGCCCCGTCGAGGCCGCGCGCTTGGAAACGCTGAAATTGCCGAAGCCGACGAGCCGGACGTCGCCACCCTTCTTGAGTTCGCCCGTGATCGTGGAAAACACCGCGTCGACGGCGGACTGTGCATCGCCTTTCGAAATACCCGCGGCGTCGGCGACAGCAGATACCAGTTCGTTCTTGTTCATAAAAATTTCCCTTCCTTGAGAAAACCGGGACAAGCGACTCGACCGGCAGGAAACGGACTCTAGAAAGAAGCGTTCCCGCAACCAACCCGCCATAGCCGGAAAAACGGCCGGCGTCCCTTATTTTCAAGGCTTTTTCACATGAAAAAGCCGGGCGCAAGGCCCGGCTTCCGTATTAGTCGCCCGAGTTCGGCAAAAAGCTCAGTGAGAGAGCGATTTGCCGGCCTCGTCCGCGGTGTCGACCACGGCGGCGGGAGCATCCACCGGCTCGACCCATTCGATCGGCTCCGGCATCCTGACCAGGGCATTGCGAAGCACGTCGCCTACCCTCGCCACGGGGATGATCTCCATTCCGTTCTTCACGTTGTCCGGAATCTCGGCCAGATCCTTGACGTTGTCTTCCGGGATCAGCACCTTCTTGATGCCGCCGCGAAGGGCCGCGAGCAGCTTCTCCTTCAGGCCGCCGATCGGCAGCACCCTGCCCCGCAGCGTAATCTCGCCGGTCATCGCCACGTCGGCCTTTACCGGAATGCCGGTCAGCACCGAAACGATCGCGGTGGCCATGGCGACGCCCGCCGACGGGCCGTCCTTCGGGGTCGCACCCTCGGGAACGTGGACGTGGATGTCGCGCTTGTCGAACAAGGGCGGCTCGATGCCGAAATCGACGGCGCGCGAGCGGACATAGGAGGCCGCCGCCGAAATCGATTCCTTCATCACGTCCTTCAGGTTGCCGGTGACGGTCATGCGGCCCTTGCCGGGCATCATGACGCCCTCGATCGTCAGCAACTCGCCGCCGACCTCGGTCCACGCCAAACCCGTGACCACACCGACCTGGTCGTCCGTCTCGGCCATGCCGAAGCGGAAGCGCTCGACGCCGAGATAGTCGGCGAGGTTGTCGCTGGTGATCTTAACCGACTTCTTCTTCGTCTTCAGGATCTCGGTCACCGCCTTGCGCCCGAGCTTCATCAGCTCGCGCTCGAGGCTGCGCACGCCGGCCTCGCGGGTATAGGTCTGGATGATGGCGCGGATGGCGTCGTCACCGACCGAAAACTCCTTCGGCTGCAAGGCGTGGTCGCGTACCACCTTCGGCAGCAAATGCCGCTTGGCGATCTCGATCTTCTCATCCTCGGTGTAGCCGGCGATACGGATGATCTCCATGCGGTCCATCAGGGGCGCAGGGATGTTCAGCGTATTGGCCGTCGTCACGAACATGACGGAGGACAGATCGTACTCGACCTCGAGGTAGTGATCCATGAAGGTCGCGTTCTGCTCCGGATCGAGCACCTCCAGCAGCGCCGACGAAGGATCGCCCCGGAAGTCCTGGCCCATCTTGTCGATCTCGTCGAGCAGGAAGAGCGGGTTGGACTTCTTGGCCTTCTTCATCGACTGGATGACCTTGCCGGGCATCGAGCCGATATAGGTGCGCCGGTGACCGCGAATCTCGGCCTCGTCACGCACGCCGCCGAGCGCCATGCGCACGAACTCGCGCCCCGTGGCCTTGGCGATCGACTTGCCGAGCGAGGTCTTGCCGACGCCGGGCGGGCCGACGAGGCACAGGATCGGGCCTTTCAGCTTCTTCTGGCGGCTCTGCACGGCGAGGTATTCGACGATGCGGTCCTTGACCTTGTCGAGGCCGTAGTGATCGGCGTCGAGCACCTCCTGGGCAAAGTTCAGGTCCTGCTTGACCTTGGAGTTCTTGCCCCACGGAATCGTCAGCAGCCAGTCGAGGTAGTTGCGCACGACGGTGGATTCCGCCGACATCGGCGACATCGACCGCAGCTTCTTCAGTTCGGCATCCGCCTTCTCGCGGGCCTCCTTGGAAAGCTTGGTCTTCTTGATGCGCTCTTCGATCTCGGCAGCCTCGTCGCGCCCGTCCTCGCCCTCGCCGAGCTCCTTCTGGATCGCCTTCATCTGCTCGTTGAGGTAGTATTCGCGCTGCGTCTTCTCCATCTGGCGCTTGACGCGCGAGCGGATGCGCTTCTCCACCTGCAGGACGGAGATTTCGGCTTCCATGAAGCCCATAGCCTTCTCCAGCCGCTCCTTGACGGAGAGCGTGGAGAGCATTTCCTGCTTCTCGGGAATCTTGATGGCGAGATGCGAGGCGACCGTATCGGCGAGCTTGGAATAGTCGTCGATCTGGCTGGCCGCGCCGACCACCTCGGGCGAAATCTTCTTGTTGAGCTTGACGTAGTTCTCGAAGTCGGAGACCACCGAACGCGCCAGCGCCTCGACCTCGACGTGCTCTTCCTGCGGCTCCTCGAGCACGGAAGCACGCGCCTCGTGGAAGTCGATGCGATCGGTGAACGCTTCGACCCTGGCGCGCGCGGCGCCCTCGACCAGCACCTTGACGGTGCCGTCCGGCAGCTTCAGCAATTGCAGGACGTTGGCGAGCGTGCCGACGTCATAGATGGCATCGGGCTCGGGATCGTCGTCGGCGGCATTCATCTGGGTTGCAAGCAGGATCTGCTTTTCCTGCCCCATCACCTCTTCCAGCGCCTTGATGGATTTTTCCCGCCCGACGAACAGCGGCACGATCATGTGGGGAAACACCACGATGTCGCGCAGGGGCAGGACCGCGAAAACGCCGCTACCGGGAGCCTTGGATGATTTGGCCATTATCCAACCTTTCTGTCGCGACCGCCAATCGGCCAGCCGCGAATCTCATATTAACGACCGGGGATCGTTCCGCCTACCACCGTTATACCGGGAGTTTGTCAGCACAGAATGCAAGCCCTTGGCCTTCCACCGTTAGTTGGATGCGCGGGCACTAAAGATCAAGGGGCGGGCATGCAACAGGCCCGTTTGCCGTCTTACGGACAGGCCCCGCACACCAAAACGGCGCCTTGCGGCGCCGCCCGGTTCGAGGGTGAAGGCGCCAGCGCATCAGGCGCTGACGTTGCCCTTCTTTTCCTTGTTGTCGGAGTAGATGTAGAGCGGGCGGGCGCTGCCCGTCACCACTTCCTCCGAGATCACGACTTCGCGAACGCCTTCCAGCGCCGGCAGTTCGAACATCGTGTCGAGCAGGATCGCCTCCATGATCGAGCGCAGGCCGCGCGCGCCGGTCTTGCGCTCGATGGCGCGACGGGCAATGGCGGCAAGCGCGTTCTCGTGGAAGGTGAGGTCGACGTTCTCCATCTCGAACAGGCGCTGGTACTGCTTGACCAGCGCGTTCTTCGGCTCGGTCAGGATCTGGATCAGCGCTTCCTCGTTGAGGTCCTCCAGCGTCGCCAGCACCGGCAGGCGGCCGACGAATTCGGGGATGAGGCCGAACTTCAGCAGATCCTCCGGCTCGACCAGGCGGAACAGGTCGCCGGTACGGCGGTCCTCCGGCGAGGCCACGGTCGCGCCGAAGCCGATCGAGGTCTTGCGGCCGCGATCCGAGATGATCTTGTCCAGCCCGGCGAAGGCGCCGCCGCAGATGAACAGGATGTTGGCGGTGTCGACCTGCAGGAATTCCTGCTGCGGGTGCTTCCTGCCGCCCTGCGGCGGCACGGAGGCGACCGTGCCTTCCATGATCTTCAGAAGCGCCTGCTGCACGCCCTCGCCCGACACGTCGCGGGTGATCGAGGGGTTGTCGGACTTGCGCGAAATCTTGTCGATCTCGTCGATGTAGACGATGCCGCGCTGGGCGCGCTCGACATTGTAGTCGGCCGACTGGAGCAGCTTCAGGATGATGTTTTCCACGTCCTCGCCGACATAGCCGGCCTCGGTCAGCGTGGTGGCGTCGGCCATCGTGAAGGGCACGTCGATGATGCGGGCCAGCGTCTGCGCCAGCAGCGTCTTGCCGCAGCCGGTCGGGCCAATCAGCAGGATGTTCGACTTCGCCAGTTCGACGTCGTTGTTCTTGCCGGCATGCGCGAGGCGCTTGTAGTGGTTGTGGACAGCCACCGACAGCACCCGCTTGGCATAGGGCTGGCCGATCACGTAGTCGTCGAGAACCTTCAGGATTTCCTGAGGCGTGGGCACGCCTTCGCGCGACTTCACCATCGAGGTCTTGTTCTCCTCGCGGATGATGTCCATGCACAGCTCGACGCACTCGTCGCAGATGAAGACGGTCGGCCCGGCAATCAGCTTGCGCACTTCGTGCTGGCTCTTGCCGCAGAACGAGCAATAGAGGGTGTTCTTGGAATCACCGCCGCCGTTCGAGACCTTGCTCATTTCCCAGTCCTTTCATGGCGCCCGCCGGGAGTCCGGCTGAAAGGGCGTGTACTCAATCTATCGCGGGATTACGCCGCAGCCAGTCTCGGGCCCAAACAACGTATTCCGTACGACAAACAAATCGAAAAACGTGGCTTTTGATTCGCGGCGACCTCCGCTCAAAAGCTAAGCCGCCGAAACTCAATAGAGCCTTAACGTAGGCAACCATAGGGCCTGTGGAAACAGGCAAATGTGGCGTAATTGCCGCATTACACGGCAAAAGCACACAATTGCACTGTCCAGCTGCCATCAGCCTTCCTTGCCGACGCCCTCGATCTCTTCACGCGAGGTCAGCACCTTGTCGATGAGGCCCAGTTCCAGCGCCTGCTCGGTGGTCAGGAAGTTGTCGCGCTCCATCGCGTTGTGGATGGTTTCGTAGTCCTGGCCGGTGTGCCTGACATAGATCTCGTTCAGGCGGCGCTTCAGGCGCTCGGTGAACTGGGCGTGGATCATGATGTCGGTCGCCTGGCCCTGGTAGCCGCCCGACGGCTGGTGGATCATGATCTGGGCGTTGGGAGTGCAGAAGCGCATGTCCTTGGCGCCCGCCGTCAGCAGCAGCGAGCCGGCCGACATCGCCTGACCGACGCACAGCGTCGACACCGGCGGCTTGATGAACTGCATGGTGTCGTACATCGCCAGCCCCGACGTCACCACGCCGCCCGGCGAGTTGATGTAGAGGTTGATTTCCTTCTTCGGATTTTCCGCTTCCAGGAAAAGAAGCTGCGCGCACACCAGCGAGGCCATGCCGTCCTCGATCGGGCCGGTGATGAAGATGATGCGCTCCTTCAACAGGCGCGAAAAGATGTCGTATGCGCGTTCGCCACGGTTGGTCTGCTCGACCACCATCGGGACGAGGTTCATGTAGGTTTCGATCGGATCTTTCATGGACTGTCCCTTGAATCTGAATTCCGCTCCGGGCTGACTCCCAGCCGGATCGTCTTACCCTAGATAGGATGCCGCCCAATGCTTGCGCAAGACTGGTGCGGCCACCCCCGCGGTTAAGGTTAGCCGACGCGGGCCGACCTGGCTGATATCGCCGTCAGATTTCCGCTCCCAGCCAGCGTTTCAACCCGGCGATGTCGCCGTCGCCGACCGCCTGCGCCACACGCCGCCCGACCGCCGCGCCGAACTTGTAGCCGTGGCCCGAACAGGCGGAAATGACAAGGCAGCGGCCCTTGTCGTAGGCGAAGAACTTTTCGTCCGCCGTGAAGGTGTAGGCGCAGGTCACCACCTCGGTGACCCTGTATTCCCCGATGCGGGCAATCGGCGGCGAAAACAGGTTGCGGATCGCCTCGCCCTCCCCCTCGACCGGCTCGCGGTTCCAGTCGGCGTCGCTGGTCGGCACCTTGTGCAGGCCGGAACCGAACTTCATGCCGGTGCCGCGCGTCGGCGGGATCATGTAGCCATCGGTCTTGCCGCCGACATCGAGGATGACGGGCGCCTCGTCCCAGGCCGCCTTGAGGTCGGCCGGCGGCTCCACATAGGCGAGCGCCGTGCGGTAGGTCTTGAGGTCGCCGGCAAGCTCCGGGAACAGTTTCAGCACCCAGGCGCCGGCGGTCACCACGACGTGCTCGCCCTGCATGGTCTCACCGCTCTCCAGCGTGATGCGGCCGGCCTCCGCATCGATTTCCGTTACCTTGCTGTTCTCGTAGACGTTGGCGCCGTTCGCCTTCAGCCATTCGGCCAGCCCGGTGGCGATCCTGCGGCAGTGCAGCGCACCACCTTCCGGCGAGAAGAAGGCGTAGCGGAAGCTGCCGGCCTCGAGGAACGGCCAGCGCCGGACCGCCTCGTCCGGCTCGACCATCTCGAACGGGAAGCCGCCCGCGGCAAGCCCGTCGCGATACTGCTCGGCCTCGTCTCCTTCCTCACGCGAGACGCAGATGAAGCCGCGCGGGTCGAGATGGTTCTCACCGAGATCAGCCCACAATTCGTCCCAGGCCTCGTAGGCCTGCGTGATCAGCCGGCCGTAGCCGGCCGCGTTTCCGTAGGCGCGGCGGATGATGCGGTGGTGGTCGCCCGAAGCGGCCAACCGGTAGGGGATCGTCCCCTGCTCGACCAGTGAAACCCGATGCCCGGCCTTCACCAGCGACCAGGCCGTCGCCAATCCGTCGATGCCGGCACCCACCACGATCACGTTCATCGGTCCACTCCTGAAAGCTTATCTGCCGTCAAAGCCTGACGACATATTCCTTGCGAGTCGTTTCAAGCACTTCCCAGCTTCCCTTGAAGCCTGGCCTGAGGACAAAGCTGTCGCCGGCGCGCACCGTCCGCGCCTCGCCGCCGTCCTCGGCAATGACGGAGACACCGGACAGAATGTGGCAGAATTCCCATTCGTCGTATTCGATGCGCCATTTGCCCGGCGTCGATTCCCAGACACCGGCATAAAGGCCGCCGTCGCGTTCCTCGATATTCCAGGTCCGGAATCCTGGGCTGCCAGCAAGAATGCGTTCGGCCGGCGGGCCCCCTTCCTCGGGAGCCGCGCCGGCCGTATCGATGACGAGAAATGTCTGGTCTGGCATGAGGAGGCTCCGTTGAAGCCCCTTCATGCCATGGGCGTCAGGCCTTCGCCAGAGCCTGCTCCAGATCGGCGATGATATCGGCCACATCCTCGATGCCGACCGAAAGGCGCACCACTTCCGGACCGGCGCCCGCCGCCGTCTTCTGCTCGTCGGAAAGCTGGCGGTGCGTGGTCGAGGCCGGGTGGATGACCAGCGACTTGGTATCGCCGATATTGGCCAGGTGCGAGAACATCTCCAGCCCCTCGACGAACTTCACGCCGGAATCGTAGCCGCCCTTGAGGCCGAAGGTGAACACCGCGCCCGCGCCCTTCGGCGAATATTTCTGCTGCAGTGCATGGTTCTTGTCATCCTTGAGGCCGGGATAGGAAACCCAGGACACCTTCGGATGCTTCGACAGCCATTCGGCGACCGCCAGCGCGTTGTCGCAATGGCGCTGCATCCTGAGCGGCAGGGTCTCGAGGCCGGTGGCGATCAGGAAGGCGTTGAACGGCGAGATGGCCGGGCCAAGGTCGCGCAGGCCGAGCACGCGCGCGGCGATCGCGAAGGCGAAGTTGCCGAACGTCTCGTGCAGCACCATGCCGCCATATTCGGGGCGCGGCGAGGACAGCATCGGGTACTTGCCGGACTTCGACCAGTCGAAGGTGCCGCCGTCGACGATGATGCCGCCGATGGAGTTGCCGTGACCGCCGATGAACTTGGTCGTCGCGTGCACGATGATGTCGGCGCCATGCTCGAACGGCCGCACCAGGTAGGGCGAGGCCAGCGTGTTGTCGACGATCAGCGGCAGGCCGTGCTTGCGGGCGATGGCGGCGATCGCCGCGACGTCCACGAACTCGCCGCCCGGATTGGCCAGGCTCTCGATGTGGATCGCCTTGGTGCGGTTGTCGATGTTCTTCTCGAAGGACGAGGGATTGTTGATGTCCGCCCAGCGGACCTCCCAGCCGAAATTCTTGAAGGCATGGCCGAACTGGTTGATGGTGCCGCCATAGAGCTTGCTCGCCGCGATGAAATTGTCGCCGGCTTCGAGCAGCGTGTGGAAGACCAGCAGGTGCGCGGACTGGCCGGACGCGGTGGCGAGGGCAGCCGTGCCGCCTTCAAGCGCTGCGATGCGCTCTTCCAGCACCGCCTGCGTCGGGTTCATGATGCGGGTATAGATGTTGCCGAAGGCCTTGAGGCCGAACAGGGCGGCGGCATGGTCGGCATTCTCGAACACGAAGGACGTGGTCTGGTAGATCGGCACGGCGCGCGCGCCGGTGGCCGGGTCCGGCTTGGCGCCGGCATGCACGGCGAGCGTATCGAAACCGGGCGTGCGTTGAGACATGGAAAACCCCTCCAGGAATTTGCGTGAAACCGGGCCGCATCTTTGACGGAGCGGACGCGCGATTGCAAAGGGGAAAATGCCTCACCTCTCGCGCGATAAGAACAAACGCACTGCGAAGAGGCCAATTATTGGAAAAGAAATCCAATCTTTGGGCATATAGGCCACCAAGCCCACATGAGGCGAGATTGGCGTCATTCCGGGGCCGCGTAGCGGAACCCGGAATGACGGCCTGCGTATGAACGCGTTCACTAGCGTTCGCGGATGCCGAAGCTCTGGAACCCGCTGCGCAGGATCGGCTTTTTGGAGGAGACGACGCCGGAATTGACGCCGTTCCAGCCGATCTCGCCGGAAAGGCGGCCATATTCGATCTTGGGGCAGCGGTTCATCACCACCTTGACGCCCGCGGCCTCGGCTTTCGCCGCCGCCTCGTCGTTGCGCACCGTCAACTGCATCCAGATGACCTTGGGCAGCGGGCGAAGCGCCAGCGCCTCGTCAACGACCGGCGGCACCGCCGCGGAGGCGCGAAAAATGTCGACCATGTCGATCGGCTCGGGGATATCCGAGAGCTTCGCGTAGGTCATGCGGCCGAGGATTTCCTTGCCGGCATGGCCGGGATTGACCGGAAACACCGAATAGCCCTTGGCGAGCAGGTATTTGAGCACGAAGAAGCTCGGCCGCACCTCGTTGGCGGAGGCGCCGACCATGGCGACCGTGCGCACCTCGCGCAGGATGCCGGCGATATAATCGTTGTCGTAAGCGTCGTGATTCATGCGGGCAAGGCTATATTGCCTTCGGCGTCGATGGGGAAGTCCGGGTTATGCGCCACCTCCCAGACATTGCCCTCCGTATCGGCGAAATAACCGTACCAGCCGCCCCAGAAGGCGCGACCGGCCGGCTTGACGATGCGCCCGCCGGCTTTCTCGGCCTGAGCCAGCACCTCGCCCACTTCCGCCTCGGAGCGGGTGTTATAGGCGAGATAGACGCGTGACGGCGCGGTGCCGAAGGCAATGCCGGCATCCTCCTCGGCGCTGACGCGCGGAAACAGCGCCAGTATCGCCCCGCCCATCTGGAAGAAGGCGACGCCGTCCTGGATGCGGTGGCGAGCAAGCCCCATCGCCTCATAAAAGCGGGCGGAGCGGTCGAGATCCTCGACCGCCACGGTGACGATGGAGATGCGAGGCTCCATCATTCCCCCTTCCATTCCGGCGAACGCTTGCCGATGAAAGCGCCGATGCCTTCCTCGGCGTCGCGCGCAAGCATGTTTTCCACCATCACGCGGCCCGTATAGGCATAGGCGTCCGCCAGTCCCATCTCGATCTGGTCGTAGAAGGCTTCCTTGCCGATCTTCAGCGTCAAAGGCGATTTGGAAGCAATGACTTCGGCGTATTTCGTCACGGTCTGATTCAGGTATTCGGGCGGCACCACGCGGTTGACGATACCGAATTCGCGCGCGGTCGCGGCATCGATCGTCTCGCCGGTCAGAAGCATCTCCATCGCCTGCTTGCGCGAGGCATTGCGCGACAGCGCCACCATCGGCGTCGAGCAGAACAGGCCGATATGGACGCCGGGCGTGCAGAAGGTGGAGGCGTTGGAGCAGATCGCGAGGTCGCAGCTTGCGACCAGTTGCAGGCCGGCTGCGGTCGCCAGTCCGTTCACCTCGGCGATCACCGGCTTGGGATTGCGCACGATCGCCTGCATCAGCGTGGCGCAGGCGGTGAAGGTCTTCTCGAAGAATGCCCTGCCCCGGTCGGCATCGGCGCGATGCGCCGTCAGTTCCTTGAGGTCGTGGCCGGCGCAAAACACCTTTCCGGCCGCCGAAAGAACGATGACGCGTACCGCCTTGTCGCTTGCGGCCCGCTCGAACTCCTCGGTCAGCGCCTCCATGACGGCGATCGACAGGGCGTTGGCCGGCGGATTGGCAAGCGTCAGCCGCAGGATGCCCTTGTCGAGCACCGCCAGCACCGGGCCTTCCGCCGGGGTTGATTTAAGGGCGACGATCTCAGCCATGGTTTTCTCCCGCGTTCAGGCCGTTTCCGGTAAGGCAAGTCCAGGAACTTACTCCCCGACGATGCTCAGTCCAAGGGGGCTTAGTCCAAGGGGGACTTGGTCCAAGTGCGGTGATCCGCAGCGGCCAGACCGGGGCAAGGTTGCCAGCCCGAGGCCGATCCCGCCATAAAGGACCTGAAGAACGAGGAACCCGCATGCCCGCGCAAGATACGCTCCAGCCCGTACTCGATGCCGCCGAGGTCAACGAACTGATGAACACCGCCTACCCGCAGCTCAACGGCGGCGAGCCTCTCTACGTCACCACGGAGGTTTTTCCGGGCGGCTGCACGGTCCGCCTCAACGCCGACGAGCGGCATCTTCGGCCCGGCAACACGGTGTCGGGCCCGTCGCTGTTCACGCTGGCCGACATCGGCGGCTATGCCTGCGTGCTCTCGCATGCCGGGCCGGACGCGCTTTCGGTCACCGTCAACCTCAACATCAATTTCATGCGCAAGGCAGAAGCCGGGCCTGTCGACTGCCACTGCCGCATCCTGAAGCTCGGCAGGAGCCTGATGGTGTTCGACGCCGACCTCGTCGCCGGCCCCGACCGGCACACCGTCGCCCACGCCACCGGCACCTATTCGATCCCGCCGAAGCCGCGAAACAAGGGGTAAAATAATACCACATAGCTAACATGCTGTTTTCAAACAGGTTTGCTTCATAGCTTCCCGATTGCGTATGATTGACGCGCCGGCCGCCCTCCCCTATAAGCAGCCTCGAACAGCGGCCCGCAGTGGCCGCCGTTTTAGCATTGGCGCTCAAGGCACCAATCCAAGCAACAAGAAACGCCTTCGCGACCCTTGGGAAGCAAGGTCCAACCGGAAGAAGAACCATGACAACCTTTTCGCAGAAGCCTGCGGACGTGGTGAAGAAGTGGGTGCTGATCGACGCCGAGGGTCTCGTCGTCGGCCGTCTCGCCACCATCGTCGCCAACCGCCTGCGCGGCAAGCACAAGCCGACCTTTACCCCCCATGTCGACGACGGCGACAACGTCATCATCGTCAATGCCGACAAGGTGGTGTTCACCGGCAAGAAATTCACCGACAAGGTCTATTACTGGCACACCGGCCATCCGGGCGGCATCAAGGAGCGCACCGCGCGCCAGCTGCTCGAGGGCCGTTTCCCCGAGCGCGTCGTCGAGAAGGCGGTTGAGCGCATGATCCCGCGCGGCCCCCTCGGCCGCCGCCAGATGAAGAACCTCCGCGTCTATGCAGGCTCGGAACATCCGCATGTCGCCCAGCAGCCCGAAGTCCTCGACGTGGCCAAGCTGAACGCCAAGAACAAGAAGGTTTCCTGATATGGCTGAGCTTTCCTCGCTCGCAGAACTGGGCACCGCCGTCGCCGCCGAGCAGCCGGCCGCTCCCGTGCATGTCCAGAAGCTCGACAAGTCGGGCCGCGCCTATGCCACCGGCAAGCGCAAGAACGCCATCGCCCGCGTCTGGGTGAAGCCGGGCAGCGGCAAGATCATCGTCAACGACAAGGAATTCGCGGCCTATTTCGCGCGTCCGGTGTTGCAGATGATCCTCAACCAGCCGATCGTCGCGGTTAACCGCGCCGGCCAGTACGACATCGTCGCCACCGTCGCCGGCGGCGGCCTCTCCGGCCAGGCGGGCGCCGTGCGCCACGGCATCTCCAAGGCGCTGACCTACTATGAGCCGGCGCTGCGCGCGGTGCTCAAGAAGGGCGGCTTCCTGACCCGCGACAGCCGCGTGGTCGAGCGCAAGAAGTACGGCAAGGCCAAGGCCCGCCGCAGCTTCCAGTTCTCGAAGCGCTGATATCGGCCCGGCGCTCGCGCCGGGTTCCATTCAAAAAAAAGCCGCGCTGGCGACAGCGCGGCTTTTTTCATGGGGCTTTCAGCCTTTTGGCTGGCTCAGGACATGAAAAAGGCCCCACGTGGGGCCTTTTTCAATTCATCGGATGTGGCCGGAGTCGATCAGTGGCCGGCCTTGGCCTTGTCCTGCTCTTCCTTCAGCTTCTTGGCAAAGTCCTCGTTGTTCTTGGCAACGAAGTCCTGAAGCTTCTTCTGGCGATCCTCGAGGTCGGACTGCTTCAGCGGCGGGCCGTCATAGGCACCGCTGAAGCCGGTCAGCGCGACCTTGATCGGGTTCGGCTGGTTCTGGAAATTGACCGAGGTCAGCGTCAGGTTGGAGCCCTTCTTGAAGGAAGCGACGAGCGCGTCCGTCAGCGGCACCTCGGCCACGCAGCGGTCGGGGAAGCAGATCACATAGTCGAGCTTCTGCGTCTTGCCGCCGTCGACCTGCAGGCCGATGCCGGGCGGAACGAGGCGGCCGGTCGGCACCGTGACCTGGAACACCTTGCGGTTCACCTTGCCCTTCAGCTCGATCAGGCTGATGCCGGTGATGAGCTGGCCGGTATTGGCGGTGGTGATGTTCTGGACGTTGCAGATATCGACGTCTTCCTGCTTGGTGCAGGCCTTGAACCAGCCCTCGGGAATCTGCTGTTGCTGCGCGGCGGAAGCGTAAAGCCCCGCGCCCAGAAAGCCGACCACGCCCGCGGCCATGATCGAAAGGCGGTAAGCGTTGGTTTTCGGGCTCGTCATATGGTGCATTTCCTCTCGAATGTTCCCGGCGACGCCATCTTCGCGCCGCTTAGCCCCGCTACCTGTTGCCGAAATGAGGCAACAGCATGTCTCTGGCCGGCGTGTTACACGTCTTGCCGGCACGAATCCAGTCCGCCACCAGCGATTCTTGCCGGCGTGCCTACCGAATCGATTGCCTTGGCATGGTATCGTGCCGGGCGAATCAAACCACGCGAAAAGGTCAGGGACCTGTTCATGCGCCGTACCATCGCCTGGCTGGCCACCGCGATCCTTTGCCTTGCGTTCCTGCCGCAGCCGGCGGCGGCGGAGCCGAAGCACGGCATCGCCATGCAGGGCGAGCCGGCGCTGCCGCCCGACTTCCGCAATTTCGACTATGTGAACCCCGACGCGCCGAAAGGCGGCGCCGTCACCTATTGCGTGGTCGGCACCTTCGACAACCTTAACCCGTTCATCATCAAGAGCCTGCGCACCACCGCGCGCGGCATGATGGACACCATCTATGGCAACCTCGTCTTCGAGCCGCTGATGCAGCGCAACGCCGACGAGGCGTTTTCGCTCTACGGGCTTCTGGCGGATACCGCCGACATGAGCGACGACCGCAAGACCATCGAGTTCCATCTCGACCCCAGGGCGAAATGGTCGGACGGCCAGCCGGTGACGCCGGAGGACGTGCTGTTCACCTACGAGGTGTTTACGGAAAAAGGCCGGCCTCCCTATTCCGACCGCATGAAGAAGATCGCCAGGCTGGAAAAGACCGGCGAGCACTCCGTGCGCTTCACCTTCAACGACGAGGCCGACCGCGAATTCCCGCTCATCATCGCGCTGACGCCGATCGTCCCGAAACATGCCTTCGACAAGGAAACCTTCGACCGGACGACGCTGAAGCCGGTGATCGGCAGCGGCCCCTATACGGTGGCGAAGGTGGACCCCGGCCAGCGCATCGTGTTCAAGCGCAACCCCGATTACTGGGCCAAGGACGTTCCCTCCAAGCGCGGCTTCGACAATTACGACCAGATCACCATCGAGTATTTTTTGAACGCCAACGCGATGTTCGAGGCGTTCAAGAAGGGAATCTGCTCGACCTATACCGAGACCGATCCGGTCAAGCGCGACCGCGGCATGGATTTCCCCGCCTACCACGAAGGAAAGGTGATCGCGGAAACCTTCCAGAGCGGCATTCCGCCGGTGGTGACAGGTTTCCTGTTCAACACGCGGCTGGAGAAATTCAAAAACCCGGTGGTGCGGCGCGCGCTCGGCATGCTCTATGATTTCGAATGGGCCAACCGCAACATGTTCGGCGGCCGCTTCACCCGCACCGTGAGCTTCTGGCAGGGTTCCGAGCTTTCCGCTCTCGGCCACCCGGCAACAACTGAGGAAAAGGCGCTGCTCGCCCCCTGGCCCGGCCGCGTGCCGCAGGACGTGATGGACGGCACCTGGCGGCCGCCGGTGACGGACGGCTCCGGGCAGGACCGCAAGGCGCTGAAGGCGGCGTTCGATCTTCTGACGGGCGCGGGCTACGTGCTGAAGGACGGTGCCATGCACGATCCGCAGGGCCGGCCCCTCGGCTTCGAGATCCTGACCTCGTCGCAGGACGAGGTGCGGCTCGCCTCGCTCTACCAGCGCACGCTGGCCAAGATCGGCATTGCGGTCTCCATCCGCACGCTCGACGGCGATGAAATCCAGTCGCGCAAGACACGTTTCGACTTCGACGTGCTGGTCGGCTCCACCGGCTTCAACAATTCGCTGTCGCCCGGCATCGAGCAGATCGGCCGCTGGGGCTCCTCCTCGGCCAATGTCGAGGGCTCATTCAACCTCGCCGGCGTCGCCGACCCGGCCGTCGACGCGGCGATCGAGGCCATGCTCAACGCCCGCACCAAGGAAGACTATGTGGCGGCCGTGCGCGTGCTCGACCGGCTGCTGATCTCCGGCCACTACATGGTGCCGATGCAGCACAACAACGAGCAATGGATCGCCTACTGGAACACCTTCCAGCACCCGCAAAGGACATCGCTGTTCGGCTACCAGTTGCCGACATGGTGGAAGAAGCCGCAATAAGCGCGGAACGCTGCATGCAGTCCGGACTTGCAGGTCCAACCGTATGAAAAGGACGACGCCATGACCGATACCGCTCCCATCACCGTCGATGTCGTTTCGGACGTGGTCTGCCCCTGGTGCTTCATCGGGCAGAAGCGGCTGGACAAGGCGATCGCGACAAGCGGGGTCGACGTTCAGGTCCACTGGCGGCCGTTCCAGCTCGATCCGACCATTCCGCCGGAGGGCAAGGACCGGCGCGAATACATGCTCGGCAAATTCGGCAGCGAGGAGCGCATCCGCGAGATCCATGCCCGCATCGAGCCGCTGGGCGCGGAGGAAGGCATCTCGTTCAACTTCGACGCCATCAAGGTTGCGCCCAATACGCTCGACGCGCACCGCGTCATCCGCTGGGCTGGGGCTGCCGGCGAGGAGGTCCAGAACCGGCTGGTGCGGCGGCTGTTCCAGCTCAATTTCGAGGAAGGCAGGAACCTCGGCGACCCGGCGGTGCTGGTGGAGGCGGCGCGGGAAGCCGGCATGGATACGGCGATCGTGGAAACGCTGCTGCCCACCGACGCCGATGTCGAATCGGTGCGCGGCGAGATCGACACCGCCGCTCGCATGGGCGTCACCGGCGTGCCGTGCTTCCTGCTCGAAGGCAAATATGCGGTGATGGGCGCGCAGGACGCGGCCACGCTCGCCGACGCGATCAGGCAGGTTTCCGCAGCCAAGGCGCGCGGCGAACTCTAGGTCGACCAAAGCGGGCAGCGGCCGCTCGGGTCGTCGGCCTCGCCGCGTCGACCGTCAAGTCAAACAGGCCTGGCAGGCGCGTCGACGATACGGCCCGCCCACCACCAGATCACCAGCACCAGGACTGTCGAGGCATATCCGTCGAGCGCATAGTGCCAGCCGAAGAAGACCGACCCGAACATTATGCCGGCGGCGAAAAGCCAACCGACGATGCCCAGCCAGCGTTTGAGCTCGGTGAGTAGCAGCGCGTTCAGAACCGCCATGGCGACGTGGATGCTGGGCATGGCGGAAATTCCGGTGCCGAACACGGCATCGTCCGACAGATAGGCCGAATAGAGATAGTCGGAAGCGCCGATCATCCTCGCCCCGAACGGGTCGGCTGCGAGGACGGCAACGAGGTCCGCGAACCTCTCTCCGCCGAACATGCGATCATAGAAGATGGGGCCAGCCGAAGCGCCTGCCGCCCGCAGGATCGTCCCGAGCAGCAGGATGGTCGCGGCGAAAGCGACGAAGTAGCGAATGCGTAGCCTGTTGTCCGTGATGAACGCGGCGACCAGCACCATGCCGAGCCACTCCACGAACCATCCCGGCCCGTAAAGAAGCGACAGGAACGACGAACTTCCGTCTGGCGCCATGGCGTGCGCCCACCGCCAGGGATCGTCGAAGTGCAGCCACTCATCGAGCGCAGCCAGCGGTTCGTCGGCGAAGAAGGGGAGCCATGCCGGAATGTGGTGCTTGAACGTGGAGAAGGAGGCAATGGCGAGGCAGAAAATCGCGATCGTCAGCGACGCGCCCAGTGCCCGTTCCCGCAGGATATGTTTCAGCCACGCGACCGGCGCTCGCGGGTTCGCGACGACTGCCGCAACGGCAAGGCCGCCCAACAGCATCGGGGGCAATGCATAGAAGTAGGACACGGAATATTGCCTGAGAAGGGCGATATAGGCGTCCCATGAGAAGATCGCCCCGGCAAGGGCATAGACGAGAGAGACAAGCGCCAGCCGCCCCTCAATGCCTGATCGGAAATTTTTCTCGACCGATTCTATCGCCATCTGCCCAAAGCCCGGGCGCACAATTCCACTTCTTCCCACCGGCTACAATCCTGCGTGGCAAGAAATATCCCGGGTAGAACCGTCCAAGACGGAAATCATGATTTCGACGGGTATCGGCTGGTGCATCGGGCGACCAGCGAACGCCGCCCCGATGCTCCAACCTGGCTTTTCTCACCGCATGTGGGACGATGGTGGGCTACTCGATGGCTGCAAACGATGCAGCGCGGACGTCAAGCCGCCAGCTTGGCCAGTTGCGTCATGATGACGGCGGAGCCGGCCAACCGCTTTTCGGGCGTCGCCCAGTCGCGGATGAAGACGACCGACTGGTCCTGCCTGATCTTGGCGAGCGACCCCTGCTCGCCGATAAAGCGCACCAGCCCTACCGGATCGGCGAACTCGCGGCCACGGAAATGGATGACCACGCCCTTCGGGCCGGCGTCCAGCTTTTCCACATTGGCCTTGCGGCACAGCGCCTTGATGAAGACGATCTTCAACAGGTGCTTCACTTCCTCCGGCAGCGGGCCGAAGCGGTCGATCAGTTCGGCGCCGAAGGCGTCGATCTCCTCGGTGGATTCGAGGTCGCCGAGACGGCGATAGAGCGCCAGACGAAGCTGGAGATCGGGCACGTAGTCTTCCGGGATCATCACCGGCGCGCCGACCGAAATCTGCGGCGACCAGCCGCTGTCCAGCGCCTCGCCGCTGTCCTTCACTTCGGCGACCGCCTCCTCCAGCATCTGCTGGTAAAGCTCGAAGCCGACTTCCTTGATATGGCCGGACTGCTCCTCGCCGAGAAGGTTGCCGGCGCCGCGAATGTCGAGGTCGTGGCTGGCCAGCTGGAAGCCGGCGCCGAGCGTGTCCAGCGATTGCAGCACCTTCAGGCGGCGCTCGGCGGTGTCGGTCAACTTCTTCCTCGCCGGCAGCGAGAACAGCGCGTAGGCACGCACCTTGGAGCGCCCTACCCGGCCGCGCAACTGGTAAAGCTGCGCCAGGCCGAACATGTCGGCGCGGTGTACGATCAGGGTGTTGGCGGTCGGGATGTCGAGGCCGGATTCGACGATGGTGGTGGACAAAAGCACGTCGTACTGGCCGTCGTAGAAGGCGTTCATGATGTCGTCCAGTTCGCCCGGCGGCATCTGCCCGTTGGCGACGGCGACCTTCAGTTCCGGCACGTTCTCGCGCAGGAAATCCTGGATTTCGGCAAGATCGCTGATGCGCGGCACCACGTAGAAGGATTGCCCGCCGCGATAGCGCTCCCGAAGCAGAGTCTCTCGGATAACCAGCGGGTCGAAGGGCGAGATGAAGGTGCGGACCGCCATGCGGTCGACCGGCGGCGTGGCGATCAGCGACAGTTCGCGCACGCCCGTCAGCGCCAGTTGCAGCGTACGCGGGATCGGCGTCGCCGAGAGCGTCAGCACATGCACGTCGCTCTTCAGTTCCTTCAGCCGCTCCTTGTGCTTGACGCCGAAATGCTGCTCCTCGTCGATGATGAGCAGGCCGAGGCGCTTGAAGGAAATGGAGGAGCCCAGCAACGCGTGCGTGCCGACGACGATGTCGACGGTGCCTTCGGCGACCGCCTTCTTGGTTTCGGCAAGCTCCTTGGCACCGACCATGCGCGAGGCCTGCGCGACCCGCACCGGCAGGCCGGAAAAGCGCTGCGAGAAGGTCTTGTAGTGCTGGCGCGACAACAGCGTGGTCGGCACCACCACGGCCACCTGGAACCCTTCCATGGCGGCGATGAAGGCGGCGCGCAACGCCACCTCGGTCTTGCCGAAACCGACGTCGCCGCAGACCAGCCGGTCCATCGGCCGGCCAGCGCCAAGGTCTTCCGTCACCGCGTCGATCGCCGTCTGCTGGTCGTCGGTTTCCTCGTAGGGGAAGCGCGCTGCGAATTCGCCATAGAGGCCGTCGGCCGGAACCATGGCCGGGGCGGCGCGCATCTGGCGCTCGGCGGCGATGCGGATCAGCCCGCCGGCCATGTCGAGCAGGCGCTTCTTCAGCCGCGCCTTGCGGGCCTGCCATGCGCCGCCGCCCAGCTTGTCCAGCGTGGCCTCGGCCGAATCCGACCCGTAGCGCGACAGAAGCTCGATGTTTTCCACCGGCAGGAACAGGCGGTCGTCGCCGGCATAGTGGATTTCAAGGCAGTCATGCGGCGCACCGGCCGCCTCGATCGTCTTCAGGCCGATGAAGCGGCCGATGCCGTGGTCGGCGTGGACGACGATGTCGCCCGACGACAGCGAGGCCGCCTCGGAAATGAAATCCGAAGCCTTCTTCTTGCGCTTGGAGCGGCGGATCAGGCGGTCGCCCAGAATGTCCTGCTCGGCGACGACGACCATGTCGTCGGTCTCGAAGCCGGTCTCGAGCGGCAGCACGGCAAGCGCCGCCTGCCCGGCGTCGAGCTTTTCGGCCTCGGCAAGCGTGCCCACTTCCTTCAGGTTGCCGAGATGGTGCTCGGCTAAAATCTGGCCGAGCCGGTCGAGCGAGCCTTCCGTCCACCCGGCGACGACGACACGGCGCTTTTGCGCCCGCTCATGGCCGATATGGCTCACCACCACGTCGAAGACGTTGGCGTTGGGGTCGGAACGCTCCTCGGCGAAGCTGCGGCCGGCGCGCGAGCCGGCATGGTAGACCTTGCGGTCGCCGGCATCGGGGGCGGCAAACGGCGTGAATTCCAGCGTCTGGCGGTCGGCGAGCCCGGCTTTCAGCGTTTCGGGCGAAAGGTACATCCGGTCCGGCGGCACCGGCTTATAGGGAACCGCGTCCTTCAGCGCGCCGTCCGCCTGGCTGCGGCGCGCCTCGTAGTGGTCGAGGATCAGCGTGTGGCGCTCGGCCAGCGCTTCCTTCGCCAGATGGTCGAAAATGACCGGTGCATCGGGCAGATAGTCGAACACGGTGTCCAGCCGCTCGTAGAACAGCGGCAGCCAATGCTCCATGCCGGCAAAGCGCCGACCTTCGCTGACGGCGGCATAAAGGGCATCGTCGCGCGACGGCGCGCCGAAAGCCTCGATATAGGCGCGGCGGAATCGGCTGATGGTTTCGGGCGTCAGCGCCACCTCGCTCATCGCCTGAAGCGACATCTCCTTGCGCTGGCCGGTGGTGCGCTGGCTGGCGACGTCGAAGGCGCGGATGGATTCCAGCGTATCGCCGAAGAAATCGAGCCGCAGCGCCTCCGGCCAACCGGGCGCGAACAGGTCGAGGATGCCGCCCCGCACGGCGAACTCGCCGATGGCGCGCACCGTCGGAACGCGGTCGAAGCCGGAGGTTTCCAGCCGCGCCACCAGCGCGTTCATGTCGATCTGGTTGCCCGGGCGGGCGTGGAAATTCTGCGCCTCGATCAGGTCGGCCGGCGCGACGCGCTGCAACAGGGCGTTGGCGGTGACGAGGATGACGGCGCGATGCGGCTTCTTCGCCAGCGCAGCCATGGCCGTCAGCGCGTCGAGGCGGCGTGCAGCGGCGTCCGAGCCAGGCGAGACGCGGTCGTAGGGCAGGCAGTCCCAGGCCGGCAGTTCCAGGACCGGCAGGCCGGGCGCGGCAAAGGCCAGCGCCTCGACGATCGACGGCAGGCGCTGGCCGTCGCGCACCACGAACAGCAACGGGCCGTCCGGCGCGATTTCGGCAGCGGCCTGCACGATCGCGAAGGCCTCGTAGCCGTCGGCGACCTCATCGACGACCACTTCGCCGGCGCGGCCCCTGGGCAGGCCGATTTTCGGGATCAGGCTCATGGAAATGCTTCTTGAGGGCTTCGTTCAGACGGAAACGTCGCGGGCGGCGATGATCCTTTGCAGGATCGGCAGGCCGAGATCGTCGGGGATCGGGCGCTGGCCGGTGATCCACGGCAAAAGGTCGGTGTCGGAAATGTCGAGAAGGCTCTCATATTGGTCGAGTTCGGCCCCGGTCAAGGTGGCGATCTCGGCATCGGCGAAACGGCCGAGGATCAGGTCCATCTCGCGCATGCCGCGATGCCACGAGCGGAAAAGCAGCTTGGCGCGCCGGGGTTCCAACCCCTCGCTCGATCGTTTGGTTCCGGTCATGATGGGTGCGTCCTGTCTCAGTCAGGCGCATATAGCGTGGATAGAAGCAGGTGTCAGCTTAAAGTCCCCGGCCGTTTGGCCGGAGACTTTCCACTGCTGCTCCTCACAGTTGAACGGCATGGTTTCGACCCGCGCCTTTTCGGCGACAAAGGGGGATCTATAAAAACCTCATAGCTGCCATTCATATGGACTACGATCCGGATTTTTGGTTTGTGAGGCATAGACTTCCCCCAAATTGCGTTACAGTTGAACTGCATGGAACAACTGCAACAATATTAGCGATATCTACGAGTCCCATTTTCGTGTCAATTCCCTGCCGCCTCCCCTAGGATCGCCATATGCGCCCATCCATCCTCGACCCGCTGTTTGCGCCGATCACTTCGCTGGAGGGCGTCGGGCCGAAGGTCGCAAACATGATCGAAAAGATCGTGCCTGCCGATCTCGGCGACCGCGCGGCGCGCGCCGGCGACCTGTTGTTCGTACTGCCGAATTCGGTCATCGACCGGCGCAACCGGCCGGGCATCGCCTATGCGGCGCAGGGCACCATCGTCACGCTGGAAGTATGGATCGACCGCCACCAGCCGCCGCCGCGCGGCAACCGCTCGGTGCCCTACCGCGTCTTTGCCCATGACGACACCGGCGAAATCGCGCTGACCTTCTTCCACGCCCACGCCGCCTACCTCGAAAAGCAGTTGCCGGAAGGCGAACAAGTGCTCGTTTCCGGGCGCATGGAATGGTTCAACGGCCGCGCCTCCATGGTGCATCCCGACCATATCGCGCTGGCGAGCGAAGCCGAAAGCCTGCCGCTGGTCGAGCCGGTCTATCCGCTGACGGCGGGGCTTTCCGGCAAGGTTTTGCGCCGCGCCGTGGCGCAGGCGCTCGGCCGGCTACCTACGCTGCCGGAATGGCAGGACGCCGCGTTCCTTCGCCGCCACAGCTTTCCGGCCTTGGGCGAGGCGCTGAACCGCGTCCACAACCCCGCCGACCCGCTCGATGTCGCTGTCGAAGGGGCGGCGTGGCGGCGGCTCGCCTACGACGAGTTGCTGGCCGGGCAGGTTTCGCTGGCGCTGGTGCGCGCCCGCGTGCGGCGGCTCTCCGGCCGGCCGCTGACCGGTGGCGGCGCGCTCATCGACAAATTGCGCGTTGCCCTGCCCTATGCGCTGACCCGCTCGCAGGAAGCGGCCCTGGCGGACATTTTGTCCGACCTCGGCCGCCCGGAGCGGATGCTTCGGCTGCTGCAGGGCGACGTCGGCTCCGGCAAGACGGTTGTGGCGCTGCTTTCCATGGCGCGCGCGGTGGAAGCCGGCGGCCAGGCGGTGCTGATGGCGCCGACCGAAATTCTGGCGCGCCAGCATTTCTCGACCATCGCGGAGTTGGCGGAAAAGGCCGGCTTGCGCACGGCCATCCTTACCGGCCGCGAAAAGGGGCGCGAACGCACCGAGACGCTGGCCGGCCTGGCCGACGGCAGCATCGACATCGCCATCGGCACGCATGCGCTGTTCCAGGAAACGGTGGCGTTCCAGAACCTCGTCTTCGCCGTCATCGACGAGCAGCACCGTTTCGGCGTCCACCAGCGCCTCGCCATCACCGCCAAGGGCGATGCGCCGGACATGCTGGTGATGACGGCGACTCCCATCCCGCGCACGCTGGTGCTCACCGCCTTCGGCGACATGGACACCTCCAAGCTCACCGAAAAACCGGCCGGCCGCCAGCCGATCCGCACCGTCACCCTGCCGATGGAACGGCTTTCCGAACTCACCGGCCGCATCCGCGACGCGGTGGCCGAGGGCCAGAAGATCTACTGGATCTGCCCGCTGGTGGAGGAATCCGAGGAAGTGAAGCTGATGTCGGCGGAAGAGCGCTTCGCCGCCCTCAAGCCCGTCTTCGGCGATCGTCTCGGCCTCGTCCACGGCCGCATGAAGGGCGCGGAAAAGGACGAAGCGATGCGCGCCTTCAAGGACGGCGAGACGCGCGTGCTTGTCGCCACCACCGTCATCGAAGTCGGCGTCGACGTACCTGACGCCACCATTATGGTGATCGAGCATGCCGAGCGCTTCGGCCTCGCGCAGTTGCACCAGCTGCGCGGCCGCGTCGGGCGCGGCTCGAAACCCTCGTCTTGCGTACTGCTCTACAAGGACCCGCTCGGCGAAACGGCGAAGCGCCGGCTTTCGGTGATGCGCGAGACGGAGGACGGCTTCCTCATCGCGGAAGAAGACCTGAAA
Organism: Aquamicrobium soli; assembly: GCF_042646345.1. NCBI lineage: Bacteria > Pseudomonadati > Pseudomonadota > Alphaproteobacteria > Hyphomicrobiales > Phyllobacteriaceae > Aquamicrobium > Aquamicrobium soli. Next base: position 42,074 of record NZ_JBHRTK010000024.1, read on the forward strand.
TTGCGCGGCGAAGGCGAACTTTTGGGCACGCGGCAATCCGGCACGCCGGGCTTCCAAGTGGCGCGCATCGAGTTCCATGCCGACCTGTTGGAAGCCGCCCGCGACGACGCGCGGCTGGTCCTGGCACGCGACCCGGATTTGCAATCGGAGCGCGGCGAGGCGCTGAGGCTGCTGCTTTACCTGTTCGGGCGCGACGAGGCGGTGCGGCTGTTGCGCGCCGGCTGACCGGCCACCGTCTCCAGTTCCGGATTGGCGATCTCGAGCGGCAGGCCGTCCGGCCCGACCAGCCGGGCTTTCACCGGCGGGGTCACCAGCCCGGCGGAGACGATCAGCCGCGCGCCTTCCTCGATGGTCATGTCGAGCATCACCACTTCGGATTTTCGCACATACATGAGGAAGCCGGTCGTCGGGTTCGGCGTACACGGCATGAATACGCCGATCAGCGGGTCGCCCTCGACCGGCAGCTTCTGGTTGATCTCGGTGTCCTTCTCACCGCCGATGAAAACCAGCGACCACACACCCTTGCGCGGATATTCCACCAGCCCGACCTGGCTGAACATGTCGCCCTTGTTGGACAACACCGTCTCGAAAATCTGCTTCAGCGAGCGGTAGATGCCGCGCACCAGCGGCATGCGGCCAAGCAGGCGCTCGCCGGCGGCGACCACGGCGCGGCCGGCGATGTTGGCGGTGAGAAAGCCGATCAGCGTGATCAGGATCAGCGCCACCACGAGGCCGAAGCCCGGAATGCTGAACGGCAGATAGGTTTCGGGGCTATAGCGCGCCGGGATGTAGGGCTTCACCCAGGAATCGACCCAGCCGACGAACGACCAGGTGATATAGGCGGTGATGACCAGCGGCGCACAGACGATGAAGCCCGTTAGGAAATAATTCCTCAGCCGCATCATGGCGGAGGTCTTGGGAAGTTCAGCCATCGTTCACCGCATCGTTTCGCGATGAAACATTAAGCGAGCCGCCGCCGGTTTGGAACAGGCAATCTACGCAGCCGCTTCCATCGGCTCGATCTTGTCGAGTTCGGAAGCCAGCCGTCCGGCCTCGGTCTCCAACTCGTAGGCCTGCCGGAAATTCATCCAGAACTGGGGCGTGGTGTTGAAGAAACGCGCCAAGCGCAGCGCGGTATCGGGCGTGATGCCGACCTCCTCCTTCACGATGCGCTCGATGCGCGTGCGCGGGAGGTTGAGTTTTTTCGCCAAGGCCCCCGCACTCATGCCAAATGGCAGCAGGTATTCTTCGCGCAGATACTCACCGGCATGGACAGGGCGCGCAAACTTCAACGTCATCCCTCATTTCCTTCCAGGCCGTGTGGACCGCCAGTTTCCCCGGAAGCGATTGGTCTTACTCGCTCGCGTCATTACGGGACCGCGCAGCGGAATGACGGCTCGGGTGCCTACACCCTACTCCACCGTCACCGACTTGGCGAGGTTGCGGGGCTGGTCGACGTCGGTGCCCATGAACACGGCGGTGTAGTAGGCCAGCATCTGGATCGGCAGCGCGTAGATGATCGGCGAGATGATGTCGGGCACGTCCGGCAGAACGATCGTCGCCAACGTGTCCACGGTCGACCTCGCCGCCCCCTCGCGGTCGGTAATGAGGATGATCTTGCCGCCGCGCGCCGCCACTTCCTGCATGTTCGACACCGTCTTCTCGAAGATGCGGTCGTGCGGGGCGATGACGATGACCGGCATCTTCTCGTCGATCAGCGCGATCGGGCCGTGCTTCAGTTCGCCGGCAGCGTAGCCCTCGGCGTGGATGTAGGAAATTTCCTTGAGCTTCAGCGCCCCTTCCATGGCCAGCGGGAAGTTGGTGTCGCGGCCGAGATAGAGCACATGCTTGTACTTGCCGAGCTCACGCGCCAGCTTCTCGATCTCGGTATCGAGCTTGAGCACCTGGGTGGCGAGGCGCGGCGCTTCCGACAACTGTCGAACCAGCGCCTTTTCCTGTTCGGCCGAAATCGCGCCGCGGGCGCGGGCGGCGCGGACGCTGAGCGCCGCCAGCACCGAAAGCTGGCATGTGAAGGCTTTGGTCGAGGCGACGCCGATCTCTGGGCCGGCAAGCGTCGGCAGGGTCACGTCCGACTCGCGCGCGATGGTGGATTCCCGGACATTGACGACCGCGCCGATCTTCATGCCGGCCTTGCGGCAATAGCGCAGCGAGGCGAGTGTATCGGCCGTTTCGCCGGACTGCGAGATGAACAGCGCGGCATCGTCCTTCGACAGCGGCATTTCGCGGTAGCGGAATTCCGAGGCGATATCGATGTCCACCGGCAGCCGCGCATGGCGCTCGAACCAGTATTTGCCGATCAGGCCGGCCAGATAGGCCGTGCCGCAAGCGGAAATCGCCAGCCGGTTGATGGCGGCGAAATCGAACGGCAGGTCGAGTTGCCGACAGGTGCCGTTGGTGAAATCGAGATAATGCGCCAGCGTATGCGAAATTACCTCGGGCTGCTCATGGATTTCCTTTTCCATGAAATGCCGGTGGTTGCCCTTGTCCACCATGTAGCTGGTGCCGAGCGACTGCTGGCGCCGCCGCTCCACCGGATTGCCGTCGATGTCGAAAATGGACATCTCGTTGCGGCGCACGACCGCCCAGTCGCCGTCCTCCAGATAGGTGATGGAATCGGTGAAAGGGGCGAGCGCGATCGCGTCCGATCCCAGGAACATCTCACCCTCGCCATGCCCGATGGCGAGCGGGGGGCCGTTGCGGGCGCCCACGATCAGGTCGTCGTCGCCCTCGAACAGGATCGCAAGGGCGAACGCGCCCTCCAGCCGCCGGATCGCGTTATGGGCGGCCTCCACCGGGTCGGCGCCCTTGGCGAGTTCCCGCGACACCAGATGGGCGACCACCTCGGTGTCGGTCTGCGAGGAAAAGCTGTAGCCGTCGCGCGCAAGCTCGTCGCGCAGGTCGGAAAAATTCTCGATGATGCCGTTGTGGACCACGGCGACACCGCCGGAAAAATGCGGATGCGCATTGGTTTCGTTGGGCACGCCATGGGTCGCCCAGCGCGTATGGCCGATGCCGATATTGCCGCCCAGCGGCTCGGCCTGGAGCCGCTTCTCGAGATTGACCAGCCGGCCCGGGGCACGCCGGCGCGCCAGCACCCCGTCGTCGAGCGTGGCCACGCCCGCCGAATCATAGCCGCGATATTCCAGCCGCTTCAGCGCATCGACGATGAGCGGAGCGACCGGCGCGCGACCCACGATTGCAACGATACCACACATGCCTGCTGCCCCTGAAAATCCGTTGGTAAAACCGAAACGACCTAATAGGAAAAGTCACCCGGCCGCCAAAATCACGTTGCGTTTCGCCGCATATCAGCAAAACGGGATTTCGCGATCATCGCCGGCAATGCTTGCGATCCGGTTGCCGGACGCCGTCATTTCTTCGCCGCCGACGCCCGCCTCTCGCGCAGTTCCTTCGCCTTGCCCGGCAGGGTCTTCTGGCGCGCCCGGCCGAACGCCAGCGCGTCGCCGGGAACATTCTCGGTAATCACGCTGCCGGAAGCGACATAGGCGCCGTCGCCGATCGATACCGGCGCCACCAGCGCCGAGTTGGAGCCGATGAAGGCGCCGGCGCCGATGTCGGTGAAGAATTTCGAATAGCCGTCGTAGTTGCAGGTGATGGTGCCGGCCCCGATGTTGGCGCCGGCGCCGATGCGTGCATCACCGATATAGGTCAGGTGGTTGACCTTGGCGCCCTCCTCGACCACCGCCTTCTTGACCTCGCAGAAATTGCCGACCTTGGCCTTCCGCCTGAGGTCGGCGCCGGGGCGCAGCCGCGCGAACGGGCCGACTTCGGCGCTCGGGCCGACGGTGGCGCCCTCGATATGGCTGAAGGCATGGACCGTAGTCCCCGCTTCGACGGTCACGCCCGGACCGAACCAGACATTGGGCTCGATCACCGCGTCCTGCCCGACCTGCGTATCGAAGGAAAACCAGACGGTTTCGGGCGCGATCAGGGTGGCGCCGGCAAGCATCGCCTCGCGGCGGCGGCGCTTTTGCCAGATCGCCTCGGCCTCGGCGAGTTGAGCGCGGTTGTTGATGCCGAGCGCATTGTCGAAACTCGCCTCGGTGGCGACGACCTCCAGGTCCTTGCCGCCGGCAATCTCGACGACGTCGGTGAGGTAATATTCGCCCTTGGCGTTGCTGTTGCCGACTGCGTCGAGCAGCGCAAGCGCATGCCTGCCGGCAATCGCCATCAGCCCGCCGTTGCAGAACTTTATCGCCCGCTCCTCTTCCGAGCAGTCCTTCTCCTCGCGGATGGCGACGAGCTTGCCGCCCTTCTCGACCAGCCGGCCATAGCCGGTCGGATTTTCCGTACGGAAGCCGATCACGACCACAGCGGCGCCTTCCGCCAGCTTCCGTCGGGCCGTCTTCAGCGCCTCAGCGTCGATCAGCGGCGTATCGCCGAACATGACGAGGACATCGTCGTGCCCGCGCTCGATGGCGGCACGGGCGGCAAGCACCGCATGGGCGGTACCGAGCCGCTTCTCCTGCACGAAGGTTTCGGCGTGCGGCGCGAATTTCTGCGCGGCCTCGCGCATCTGCTCGGCGCCGTGGCCGATCACAAGCGCGAGATCGCCGGTCCCGGCCGCCTCGGCCGCCCGGACCACATGCGCCACCATCGGCAGACCGGCGATGCGATGCAGCACCTTGGGCAAGGTGCTTTTCATGCGCGTACCCTCGCCGGCGGCAAGGATGATCGACAGGCAGCTACGTTCGTTCATGAAGGACAACCGGGGATTCGCATTGCGGAGGACAGGGTTATGTAGCACCCCCGCCTTGCAGCACCAATGCGGTTAAATTCGGATCGCCGGCGGTCAGCCGAGCCGGCCCAGCACCGGGAAATTCTCCAAGAGCCAGTAGGATGCCGTTTGCACGCCGCCGGTCAGGAACAGGACGCCGGCGACGACCAACAGCGCGCCGATCACCTTCTCGACACGGCCGAGATGGGTGCGGAACCGGCCGAGGAAGCGCATGAAAGCCCCGGAAAACAGCGCCGCGACCAGGAACGGAATGCCGAGGCCGAGCGAATAGGCGGCAAGCAGCAACGCACCCTCGCCGACCGTATCGCGGCCGCCGGCAAGCGTCAGGATCGGCCCCAGCACCGGACCGATGCAGGGCGTCCAGCCGAAGGCGAAGGCCAGCCCCATGACATAGGCGGCAACGGCGCTGGCCGGCTTGCCCTCGCTCTGGAAGCGCGCCTCGCGCGACAGCAGCGGGATTTTCAGGACGCCGAGGAAATTGAGCCCCATCAGGATGATGAGCACGCCGGCGGCCATGGCCAGCGGCTCCTGCCAGACCCGCAACAGCCGGCCGATGGAGGACGCGCCGGCACCGAGCGCGACGAAGACGGTCGAGAAGCCGAGGACGAAGGCGATGGAGGCCGCCATCAGCGCGCCGCGGGCGCCGGCTTTCGCCGCGGCACCGGCATTGCCGCGAAAGTCCTCCACCGAGACGCCGGCCATGTAGCACAGATAGGGCGGCACCAGCGGCAGCACGCAAGGCGACAGGAAGGAGAGAGCCCCCGCCCCGACCGCGCTGACATAGCCGATATCCAATGCCATTCCTTCGTGCCTCCGAAGAGAACCCATATTTGCAGGCGGTTCCTGCGCAGCGGGGTCTAGCCGCGCCCTCGACCTGCCTCCAATCACGATTTCGTGGACAAGCACAAATGCCGGCAAAAAGCCACCGTTGCGGCGCGCACTGGTGGCCGACCGCGATCCTCGCGCCCCAACCAGAAGGAGATTGTCATGAAGAAGATCTGCCTCGGACTGGCCCTGATACTCGCCGGCACCACCGCATCCTTCGCAGCCAGCGCCTGGAAGGAAGCCGATGTCGGCGGCCATAAAATCTATACCGACGCCCACGGCATGACGCTCTATACCTACGACAAGGACGGCAAGGGCGTCTCGAACTGCACCGGCACCTGCGCCAGCAACTGGCATCCGCTGAAGGCCTCGGCCAGCGCCAAGGCTGAAGGCGAGTGGACCGTGATCAAGCGCAAGGACGGCAGCCATATGTGGGCCCATGACGGCAAGCCGCTTTACACCTATGTGAAGGACAAGAAGGCCGGCGACATGAAGGGCGACGGCGTCGGCAGCGTCTGGCATACCGCCCAGGCCATGTGAGCCTTTTTGGCCGGGCAGTGCGCGCCCTGGCGGCCTGCCCGCCCCTTTCACCCTCGCCTTTCGTTGACGATCGGTGCCTCCCCCAAGGCGCCGAAACGGCTCAACCCAGGCGCTTGCGCTGGTCCACCTGGACGCGCGCCGGCCGCTCACCGCGGATGATGTCGCTGGCCTCCACATAGGCCATCTCGATCAGATAGGTCAGCATGTCGCAGCGCTCCGCCTCGGCCATGGTGCGCAACTGTCCGAGCATTGTCTGCATGTAGTCCAGCGTTTCCGTCCGTCGTCTCGTGAAACTCTGCCGCATGGAGTTCAATCCCCGTCAGTTCACAAGGTGCTCTGCGCCCTGCCTGCAATCCGGGAAACGGATGCCAGGCAACACCGCCCCGCGTCGCTTCCCGCAATCTAGCTAATTTATCCTAGGTTGCAAGAATTTTTTCCCACAACCTGAAACAGCCACATCCGGAGCCGGTGCAATTTGGGCCTCGCCCCTTGACCGGACAGAAAAGCACGGCCATGTGATCGACCGATCCAACGAATTTTCCGTCGCGTGCGGCGAGTTTCTTACGCCGCCTACTTTAAAAGTACAGGCAATCATGGACGTCGTCGTCGTCGAATCGCCGGCCAAGGCGAAGACAATCAACAAATATCTGGGCAAGAACTACAAGGTTCTGGCTTCCTTTGGCCATGTCCGCGACCTGCCGGCCAAGGACGGCTCGGTTCGCCCCGACGAAGACTTCGCCATGTCCTGGTCGGTGGACGGCCCTTCATCGAAGCGGCTCACCGATATCGCCAAGGCGGTCAAGGACGCCGACGGCCTGATCCTCGCCACCGACCCCGACCGCGAGGGCGAGGCGATTTCCTGGCACGTGCTGGAAGTGCTGCGCGCCAAGCGGGCGCTGAAGGACAAGCCGGTCAGCCGCGTCGTCTTCAACGCCATCACCAAGCAGTCGGTGCTCGACGCCATGGCCAATCCGCGCCAGATCGATGCGCCGCTGGTCGACGCCTACCTGGCGCGCCGTGCGCTCGACTATCTCGTCGGCTTCACGCTGTCGCCGGTGCTGTGGCGCAAGCTTCCCGGCGCCCGCTCGGCCGGCCGCGTGCAATCGGTTGCGCTGAGGCTGGTCTGCGACCGCGAGTCGGAGATCGAGCGCTTCATCCGCGAGGAATACTGGCAGATCGCCGCCATCCTCGGCACCCCGCGCAAGGAGAGCTTCGAGGCGCGACTCACGGCCTACGAAGGCAAGCGGCTGCAAAAGCTCGACATCAAGAACAAGGAGCAGGCCGACGGCATCAAGGCGATGCTGGAAGGGGCCGTCTTCAAGGCGCTTTCGGTCGAAGCCAAGCCGACGAAGCGCAACCCGGCCCCGCCCTTCACCACCTCGACCCTGCAGCAGGCGGCCTCCTCGCGCCTCGGCTTCTCGGCCAACCGCACCATGCAGGTGGCGCAGAAGCTCTATGAAGGTCTCGACATCGGCGGCGAGACAGCCGGCCTCATCACCTATATGCGTACCGACGGCGTGCAGATGGCGCCGGAAGCGATCTCGGCCGCGCGCGCCGCCATCGGCAAGGAATTCGGCGACAGGTACCTGCCGGAAAAGCCACGCTATTACTCGGTCAAGGCCAAGAACGCGCAGGAAGCGCATGAGGCGATCCGCCCGACCGACTTCTTCCGCACGCCGGCTTCGGTGCGCCAGTATCTCGATGCCGACCAGGCGCGGCTTTATGAGCTGATCTGGAAGCGCGCCATCGCCAGCCAGATGAACGCCGCCGAAATCGAGCGCACCACCGTCGAGATCGAGGCGGTGAACGGCTCGCGCACGGCAGCGCTGCGCGCGGTCGGCTCGGTGATCCGCTTCGACGGCTTCATCGCCGCCTATACCGACCAGAAGGACGAGGACTCCGAAGACGAGGAAAACCGCCGCCTGCCGGAAATCCGCAGCGGCGAGCAGCTTGCGCGCGAGGCGATCAACGCCACCCAGCACACGACCGAGCCGCCGCCGCGCTACTCCGAGGCCTCGCTGATCAAGAAGCTGGAGGAACTCGGCATCGGCCGGCCCTCCACCTATGCCTCGACGCTGAAGACGCTGGAGGACCGCCAGTACATCACCATCGACAAGCGCCGGCTGATCCCCGACGCCAAGGGGCGGCTGGTGACGGCCTTCCTGGAAAACTTCTTCGAAAAATACGTCGAATACGACTTCACCGCCGACCTCGAGGAAAAGCTCGACCAGATTTCCGACGGTAAGCTCGCCTGGAAGGACGTGCTGCGCGACTTCTGGAAGGATTTTTCCAACGCGATCGACAACACCAAGGAACTGCGCGTCACCGACGTGCTCGACGCACTGAACGAGGCGCTGGCGCCGCTGGTGTTTCCCGAGCGCGAGGACGGCTCCAACCCGCGCATCTGCCCGAAATGCGGCACCGGCAACCTGTCGCTGAAGCTGGGCAAATTCGGCGCCTTCGTCGGCTGCTCCAACTATCCCGAATGCAACTACACGCGCCAGCTCGGCGGCGAGGCCAACGGCAACGGCGAGAACGGGGCGGCCGAGGACGGCACCAAGGTGCTGGGCAAGGACCCCTACACCGCCGAGGAAATCACGTTGCGCTCGGGCCGCTTCGGTCCCTACGTACAGCGCGGCGAAGGCAAGGAGGCCAAGCGCTCCAGCCTGCCCAAGGGCTGGACGCCGGCCACGATCGACATCGAGAAGGCGCTGGCGCTGCTTTCGCTGCCGCGCGACGTGGGAAAACATCCCGAAACCGGCAAGATGATCTCGGCCGGCTTAGGGCGCTACGGCCCGTTCGTGCTGCATGACGGGACGTATGCCAATGTCGAGTCGATCGAGGACGTGTTCTCCATCGGCCTCAACCGGGCGGTGACGGTGCTGGCCGAAAAGCAGGCCAAGGGGCGCGGCGCGCGCGGCGGCACACCGGCGGCGCTCAAGGAACTCGGCGACCACCCGGACGGCGGCGGCAAGATCACCGTGCGCGACGGCCGCTACGGGCCCTACGTGAATTTCGGCAAGGTCAATGCGACGCTGCCGAGGGGCAAGGACCCGCAGACGGTGACCATGGAGGAAGCGCTGGCGCTGATTGCGGAAAAGGAAGCCAAGGGCGGCGGCAAGAAGCCCGCCCGCAAGGCGGCCGCGCCGAAGAAGGCAGCGGCCGCTAAGAAACCGGCGGCCAAGACCGCCGCGAAGAAAACCGCAGCGAAGAAGGCATAGACCAGGTGGCGCGCAGGATCTCAGGACGTGGCCACAGTGATCCCCGCAGCGCCGATACCCGACGCGGCAACAAGGACCAGTACCGCCCCTCGCGCGACGAAATCCTGCGCTTCATCGCCGAAAATCCGGACCGTTCCGGCAAGCGCGACATCGCCAAGGCGTTTGCGCTGAAGAACGAGGACCGCATCTGGCTGAAGGACCTGCTGCGCGACCTGCAGGACGAGGGCCTGCTGACGAAACAGCGCAAGCGGCTGGCGCGCGCCGGCGCCCTGCCCCACGTCGCGGTACTCGACATCTTCGGCCGCGACGCGGACGGCGTGCTCCTGGCGCATCCGAGCGACTACGACGGCAACGGCTCGCCGCCGGTGGTGGCGATCCGCATTCCGCGCGGCGGCAATGGCGGGCAGGTTCCCGGCATCGGCGACCGCGTGCTGGCCAAGACCTTCGCCACCGACGACCCCTCCGGCCCCGCCTATACCGGCCGGGTGATGAAGATATTCGAGAAGCGCAACGAGGCGGTGCTCGGCGTCTTTCGCGCGCTGTCGGACGGGACGTTCCGCATCGAGCCGGTGGAGCGGGGCCAGCCCGAGCTCGTCGTCGACAAGGAATTCGCCAACGGCGCCAGGAGCGGCGACCTGGTCGAGGTCGAGCCGGCGCGCGCCGCCCGCTACGGCCTGCCGCGCGCCAAGGTGCTTGCCGTTCTCGGTTCGCTGACCAGCGAAAAGGCGGTCTCCATGATCGCCATCCACGCGCACGACATCCCGCATATCTTCCCGGCCGAAGTGCTGGCGGAGACCGAAGCGCTGAAGCCGGTCACGGTCGACGCAAAGGCGCCCCGACTGCGTGACACGGCAGGCATTGCGCGCGAAGACTTTCGCGACGTGCCGCTCGTCACCATCGATCCGGCCGACGCCAAGGACCATGACGACGCGGTGTTCGCCGAGCCGGACACGGACGAGAACAACCGCGGCGGCGTCATCGTCACCGTCGCTATCGCCGATGTCGCGGCCTATGTGCGCTACGGCACGGCGCTCGACCGCGAGGCCCTGAAACGGGGCAATTCGGTCTATTTCCCGGACCGCGTCGTGCCGATGCTGCCGGAGCGCATCTCCAACGACCTGTGCTCGCTGCGCGAGGGCGAGGAACGGCCGGCGCTGGCGGTGCGCATGACCTTTTCCACCGAAGGCCGCAAGCTGCGCCATAGCTTCCACCGGGTGATGATGAAGTCGGTAGCGAAGCTCGCCTACCCGCAGGCGCAGGCCGCCATCGACGGGATTACCGACGAAAAGACCGCGCCGATCCTCGAAACCGTGCTGAAGCCGCTGTGGGATGCCTACGCGGTGCTGAAGCGCGGCCGCGAGGCACGCCAGCCGCTGGAACTCGACCTGCCGGAACGCAAGATCGTGCTGAAGGCGGACGGCACCGTCGATAAGGTAATCGTGCCCGAGCGGCTCGACGCGCACAAGCTGATCGAAGAATTCATGATCCAGGCGAATGTCGCGGCAGCCGAAACGCTGGAGGCGAGAAAGCAGGCGCTGGTCTACCGCATCCACGACGCGCCGTCGCTCGCCAAGCAGGAATCGCTGCGCGAGTTCCTGCAGACCATCGGCCTGTCGCTGGCGCGCGGCGCGCAGATGAGGCCGAGCCAGTTCAATTCGATCCTGGAGCGGGTGCGCGGGCAGGACAACGAGGCGCTGGTCAACGAAGTGGTGCTGCGCTCGCAGAGCCAGGCGGAATATTCGCCGGCCAATCTCGGCCATTTCGGCCTCCATCTTCGGCGCTACGCCCATTTCACCTCGCCGATCCGCCGCTATGCCGACCTGATCGTGCATCGCGGGCTCATTGCCGCGCTCGGCCTCGGCCCGGACGGCCTGACGCGCGACGAGGAGGCGAGGCTGGAGGATGTCGGCGCGCTGATTTCGGCCGCCGAGCGGCGGGCGATGGCGGCCGAGCGCGACACGGTCGACCGGCTGATCGCCGCCCACCTCGCCGAACGCGTCGACGAGCGTTTCGACGCGCGCATCTCGGGCGTGACCAAGGCGGGACTATTTGTCCAATTGCCGCAGTACGGCGCCGATGGCTTTATCCCGGTGTCAACGCTGCAGGACGATTACTATATATACGACGAGACGGCCCGCTCGCTGTTCGGGGAACGGACCGGAAAAGGATACCAACTGGCCGACCGCGTCGAAGTGAAGCTGGTCGAAGTGGCGCCGATGGCGGGAGCCATGCGCTTCGAAATGCTGAGCGAGCCGAAGCCCCTGCCCGGCTCGACACGCTCGTTCCACAAGACCAGGGGCAGAACGCAGCGCGCCCGCGCGTCGCAATCACGGCACGGCCGCCCCGGCGGCAGGAGACGATGACATGAGCGTATCGGCAACGGAACAACAGGTGTTCGGCGGCCAGAACCAGTCCGGCCGCATTCCCCGCCCGCTGGGCCAGGCGATGAAGTTCGGCTTTGCCGGCCGCTGCCCGCATTGCGGCGAGGGCAAGCTGTTCCGGGCCTTCGTCAAGCCGGTCGACAAATGCGCCGTCTGCGGGGAAGAACTCTTCCATCACCGCGCCGACGACCTGCCCGCCTATCTGGTGATCGCGATTGTCGGCCACATCGTCGTCGCTGGCTTCATGGCCGTCGAGATGACCACCTTCTGGCCGATGTGGCTGCACCTCGCCGTCTGGGTGCCGCTGACGATCATCCTGGCGCTGGGACTGCTGCAACCCATCAAAGGCGCCGTCATCGGCCTGCAATGGGCGCTCTACATGCACGGATTCGGCGGCGAACCCGACCACTTCGAGGAACACCCCGAAGCCTGATGCGGTCCCTGGCGCAACCGGCGCGCGGACAAGGCATCTTTCGCCCGGCCGGCGTTTCGGCTAGGGCGTGGCCTGCATGAGCGAGATGACCCGCACAGAACTCGACGAGGCGGAGCGCCGCGATTCCGCGCTCGGTCCCGGTCCGTTGCGGCCGCGCGATGCCGCGACGCTGATCCTGCTCGACCGCATGGGCGGCGAGGTTCGCGTGCTGATGGGCCGGCGCAGTTCCCGCCATGCCTTCATGCCCGGCAAGTTCGTCTTTCCGGGTGGACGCACGGACCCGGCCGACAGCCGAGTCCGCACCGCGGCGGGCCTGCACCCGGACGAGGAAAACAGGCTTCGCGCCGGCCCGGGCCGCACCAGCCCGGCCCGCGCCCGCGCCATCGCGCTTTCCGCCATCCGTGAAACCTACGAGGAAGCCGGCTTGCTGATCGGCCGCAAGGGCGCCTTTTCCACGCCCCGGCCCGACTGGCAGGGTTTTGCCGACCACCATGTCCAGCCGTCGCTGGAAGCCGTGCGTTTCATCGCCCGCGCCATTACGCCGCCGGGGCGCGTCCGGCGCTACGACACCCGCTTCCTCGGCGCCTGGCGCGAAGAGGTCGCGGTCGAACTGCCCGCCGGCGGGCCGACCAACGAGTTGGAGGAACTGGTGTGGCTGCCGCTGGGACAAGCCCGGCAGGCCAATATACCCGCGATCACCCGAATGATACTGGAGGAACTGGAAAAGCGCCTGGCGATCGATTCGGATCTCCGGCCGGGAATGGCGGTGCCGTTCTTCCGTATGGTGGGAAACCGCTTCGTGCGGGATCTTCTATAGCAGTCGAGTGTCCATGGCCGCCGAAACCCGATCCGAGCTTGACGAACGCGTGCACTGGCTGCCGATGATCGCGGCGATCTCGGCCATCAGCGTGGTCGGCATCGCCATCGGGCTCGGCATGCCGCTGCTCAGCATCATCCTCGAAACGCGTGGCCACTCGGCTTCGATGATCGGCCTCAACACCGCCGTCGCCGGCTTCGCCTCCATTGCCGGCGCGCCGCTGGCGACGCCGCTGGCGCGCCGCATCGGCGTCGCCTGGGCGATGTTCGCCATGATCGCGACGGGCGCGCTGGCGTTCGTCGGCTTCTATTTCGCCCCCGAATTCTGGATGTGGTTCCCGCTGCGCATCGTGCTGCACCTGTCGCTGACGGTGCTGTTCATCCTGTCCGAATTCTGGATCAGCGCCTCGGCGCCGCCGCACCGGCGCGGGCTGGTGCTCGGCGTCTATGCGACCGTGCTGTCGCTCGGCTTCGCGGCGGGACCGTGGCTGTTCTCGCGCCTCGGCAGTTCCGGCTTCCTGCCGTTCGGGGCCACCGTCCTCCTCGTGGCGCTGGCCGCCATCCCGGTGCTGGCGGCGCGCAAGGAAAGCCCGGTGCTTCACGTCAACGGCGAGGAAACCGGCGGTTTCCTGCGCTATATCTGGCTGGTCCCCACCGCGACCTTTGCCGTGCTGGTGTTCGGCGCGGTCGAAACCGGCGGATTCGCGCTGTTTCCGGTCTACGGCAACCGTATCGGCTATTCCGAGGCGAACGCCGCGCTGCTGCTCACCATGATCGGGCTCGGCAACGTGCTTTTGCAAATCCCGATCGGCATGATCAGTGACCGCATCGGCGACCGCCGCTACCTGCTGCTCGTGTGCGCGCTGGTCGGCCTGCTCGGCGCCGCCTTCATGCCGCTGTTCGCGTCGAACTGGCATCTGATGTCGGTGCTGTTGTTCGTCTGGGGCGGCGTGGTGGCGGCCATGTACACGGTCGGCCTCGCGCATCTCGGCTCCAAGCTTTCCGGCCACGAGCTGGCGTCGGCCAACGCGGCTTTCGTGCTGTGCTACGGCGTCGGCATGGTGCTTGGCCCGCAGGTGATCGGCATCGGCATGGACGTTGCCGGACCGAATGGCTTCGGCTGGGCGCTGGCACTGTTCTTCGGCATCTATATCGTCGTGGGAGCCGGGCGAATCATCGCGACCAGCGTGCGGCGCTGACACATCCCTTGCGTCGCGCTGAAAATCCTGTATAGAGCCCGCCATCTGCCGGTCCCAGCTGGGGGCTGAACGGAGGGCCGGAGGTTTTTCAAAAGAAAACCTTCGCATGAAGTCCAAAAGGCCTTCTGCCTCCCGTGTCTCCGCTCTCGACCATCTCGTCGTGCTCCTTTCTTCCCCGCACCCTCGAAACGAGGCGTGCCGGGTCAGAGAAGTTGCAGAGGCTCTCGCCGCCGGGACCGGAAGAGAAACGAAGAAAGGGATTGGAACAATATGGCTCTTTACGAACATGTGTTGCTGTCCCGGCAGGATCTGTCGCAGCAGCAGGTCGATGAACTCGTTGAACGTTTCAAGGGTGTCATCGTCGCTGGCGGCGGCTCGGTCGGCCGGGTCGAGAACTGGGGACTGAAGTCCCTCACCTACCGGATCAACAAGAACCGGAAGGCTTACTACACGCTGATGGACATCACCTGCCCGCCGGCCGCCCTCCACGAGATGGAGCGCCAGATGGGCATTTCCGAAGACGTCCTGCGCTTCATGAGCATCAAGGTCGAGAAGCACGAAGACGGCCCCTCGGCTATGATGCAGAAGCGCGAAGAGCGCTCGGAGCGCGGCAGCTTCGGCGACCGTGGCCCGCGCTCGTTCGGCGATCGTGACCGTGGCGACCGGGATCGCGGCGACCGTGGCCCGCGCCCGCAGCGCAGCTTTGAAGGGAGCGCAGAATAATGGTCGACATCAACCAGATCCCGACCCGGCGTCCGTTCCATCGCCGCCGCAAGACCTGCCCGTTCTCCGGCGCCAATGCGCCCAAGATCGACTACAAGGACGTGCGTCTCCTGCAGCGCTACATTTCCGAGCGCGGCAAGATCGTGCCGTCGCGCATCACCGCCGTCAGCCAGAAGAAGCAGCGCGAACTCGCCAAGGCGATCAAGCGCGCCCGCTTCCTCGGCCTGCTGCCCTACGTGGTTCGCTAAACGACAAGGCGCCGCGCCCCCTCACCGGCCCTTTGGGCCACCCTCTCCCCGCTGGGGAGAGGAGCGCGGCGGCGAGGCAAGCTCCCTCTTCTCCCCATTGGGGAGAAGGTGGTTCGCGAAGCGAACCGGATGGGGGGCAACCCGCTTCGGGGGCGGCTCCTCCCGAGTTGGGGCATCAAAGCCCCTAACTGCCGATGGGCAGGACAGCGACCCCGGCGAAACCGCCGCTTGCTTCCTGTCCTTTAGAATCTGTTTCAACCGCCTGCGGTTCTGAAAGGACAAAACCATGGACGTCATTCTTCTCGAGCGCGTGGCCCGCCTCGGCCAGATGGGCGAAACCGTCAAGGTCAAGGACGGCTTTGCCCGCAACTTCCTGCTGCCCAAGGGCAAGGCGCTGCGCGCCAACGAAGCCAACAAGAAGAAGTTCGAGGGCCAGCGCGCCCAGCTCGAAGCCCGCAACCTGGAGCGCAAGAGCGAAGCCGAGAAGGTCGCCGAGACACTCGACGGCAAGAGCTTCGTCGTCGTTCGCTCCGCCGGCGAGACCGGCCAGCTCTACGGCTCGGTGTCGACCCGCGACATCGCCGACATCCTGACCGAAGGCGGCTTCAACGTCGCCCGCAACCAGGTCGAGCTCAACCACCCGATCAAGACCATCGGCCTTACCAACGTGGCGATCGCACTGCATCCGGAAGTCGAGGTCACCATCACGCTCAACATCGCGCGCTCCAGCGACGAAGCCGAGCGCCAGGCCAATGGCGAGCTCCTGACCACGGCCGAGGCGATCTACGGCGAAGACATCAACGAGAACGCGCGCCCCGACAGCTTCTTCGATCCGAACGCCGAGTTCGAAGGCGAAGACGAGGCCTGATCGACTCACCTGCCGGATAAATCTGGACCAAAAAGCCGGGCCTCGTGCCCGGCTTTTTGTTTGGGCTGGAACTTTTCAACGGGGCGCGCTTTTATCACAATCGTGCGTCGAAAAGCTTTGTCGAGGTCCGGCCATGAATATCATCCTGCAAAGAATGGTGGAAAAGGTTGTTCGCAAAGGCAACCTCAGCATTACCGGCCCTTCCGGCATTACCAGGCATTTCGGCGACGGCTCCGGTGAGCGGGTGCACATGGTCATCCATACCCGCCACGCCGAGCGCGCGATCACGATGCACCCCTCGCTCGCGCTTCCCGAGGCCTTCATGAACGAGGAACTCGACTTCCTCGAAGGCGACGTGCTGAGCTTCCTGCACCTGCTTTACGACAATATCGGCATTTCCTGGATCGATTCGACGTCCGGCCGTTTCCTCAACAGCGTGCGCATGGCGATCCGGCCGCTGCAACAGTGGAACACGGAGCGGCGCTCGAAGAAGAACGTCGAGGCCCATTACGACCTCTCCGGCGAGCTCTACAAACTGTTCCTCGACGAGGACATGCAGTATTCCTGCGCCTATTTCGAGCGGCCCGACATGACGCTCGAAGAAGCGCAACTGGCCAAGAAGCGCCACATCGCCGCCAAGCTGCGCATCAAGCCGGGGCAGACCGTGCTCGACATCGGCTGCGGCTGGGGCGGGCTCGCGCTCTACATCGCCAGGACCTTCGAGGCCGACGTCCTGGGCGTCACCCTTTCCACCGAGCAGCACCAGGTGGCGAGCGAACGCGCGCGCGAGCAGGGGCTGGACAACAACGTCCACATCGAACTGCGCGACTATCGCGACCTGTCGGAACGCTTCGACCGCATCGTTTCGGTCGGCATGTTCGAGCATGTCGGCGTCACCCAGTACCGCACCTTCTTCGACAAATGCGCCACCCTGCTCAAGCCCGACGGGGTGATGCTGTTGCACACGATCGGCCGCACCGCGCCGCCGACCACCACCAACGCCTTCATCCGCAAGCATATCTTCCCCGGCGGCTACATCCCGGCGCTGTCGGAGGTGATGCCGCATATCGAGCGTTCCGGCCTTGCCGTCACCGACGTGGAAATCCTGCGGCTGCACTATGCCGACACGCTGAAGGCCTGGCGCGAGCGCTTCCTGGCTAACCGCGACAAGGTCAAGGCGATCTATGACGAGCGCTTCTGCCGCATGTGGGAATTCTACCTCTCCGGCTCCGAAGCCTCGTTCCGCTGGCAGGATCTGGTCAACTTCCAGATTCAGCTCACGCGCAAGAACGACGTGCTGCCGATGACGCGCGACTATATCGGCAAGTGCGAAAAGGCGCTGGCCATGCACGAGATGGGCCACCAGACCGCGGAGGCGGCGGAAACGCCCGGCGACACGCCGGCCGCCAAGCCGGCCAGCCAGCGCAAGGTTTCGCGCACCAAATAGCGGGGTCGGCAGGCGCATTGACGCGATGGCGGGGGCGATCGCGAAGGCGCATGGCCCTCACCGTCGCGTTGCGCGCACTACCTCTCCCGCAGGCGGCGCGAGGAAAGCCGGCGGCACGGACGAGCCTTACTGGCCAAGGACCGCCCTCCCCTTCTGGAAGGTCGCGCAGGTAGCGACGTGGGAGAGGGTAACTCAACGTTGCTCTCACCCGCCCGCATCGACGCTTGCCAAACAGGGCACCCGCAGCCGATAAGGCTTCGCACGTGCGGGAACTGCCGATGACCTATCTTCTCTACCTCGCTGCCGCGCTGGCCGAGATCGCGGGCTGCTTCGCCGTCTGGGCGTGGTGTCGGCTCGACCGCTCGCCATGGTGGCTCGTCCCGGGCATGGCCTGCCTGGCGGCGTTCGCCTGGCTGCTGGCGCAGGTCGACGCCGAGGCGGCCGGGCGTGCCTTCGCCGCCTATGGCGGCATCTACATCGCCACCTCGCTCGCCTGGCTGTGGATAGCCGAGGGCGTGCGCCCGGACCGCTGGGACATCGCCGGCGCAATTGCGTGCATCGGCGGCGCCTCGCTCATCCTGTTTGCCCCGCGAGGCGCGTGAGCGATGGAACTGCCCGCCCCGTTGCGCCAAACCGTCGACCGCCTGCTCGAAGGCACGCCGCTCGCGACGTTGCAGCAGGCGGCCAGAACGCTATCCGGGCGCTACCGCGCCGAGCTGCGCGACGGCCGCCTGCACATGGCCGACGACCTCGCGGTGAAGGCCTATCTCGCCGCACGGCTGCCGGCGACCTACGCCGCCGTGCGCGCGAGCCTCGATGCACTTGCGGAAGCGCAGCCGGCCTTTTCGCCCAAAACCCTGCTCGACATCGGCGCCGGCCCCGGCACCGTGCTGTGGGCCACGGCCGGCGTGTGGCCAAATCTCGAACGCGCCAGCCTGGTGGAGGCGAGTGCGGCGGTGCGCAAGGCCGGCGCATGGCTCGCCGGCGAAGGCGCCCTCAACGTCGAAACCGACTGGATCGGCGCCGACGCAACGCTTGAACTTGACGGCCTCGCTCCCGCCGACCTCGTCACCGCCGCCTACATGCTCGACGAGATCGCACCCGCCTCGCTGCCAAAACTGGTCGATCGCCTGTGGGCGCTGACCGCCGGCACGCTGCTGGTCGTCGAGCCCGGCACGCCGGCCGGCTGGCAGCGCATTCTCGAGGTCCGCCGCCGATTGATCGAGGCCGGCGCGCATGTGCTCGCCCCCTGCCCGCATGAAAAACCCTGCCCGCTCAGCCCGCCGGACTGGTGCCACTTCTCGCGCCGGGTCGCGCGCTCGCGCCTGCATCGGCTGACCAAGGACGCCGACGTGCCGTGGGAGGACGAAAAGTTCATTTTCGTCGCCGCCTCGCGAGAACCGGCTGCCCGACATCAGGCGCGCGTACTGGCCCCGCCGAAGACCGGCTCCGGCAAGGTGGCGCTGAAACTGTGCCGACCGGACGGGCTGGCCGAAGAGCGGCTTTTCACCCGGCGCGACGGCGACACGTTCAAGCATGCCCGCCGCGCGGACTGGGGCGACAGCCTCGCGCCGTGAGACAGTGCCCGGCTCTTGCGAATTGTTCCCTTTATGTTCTATAAAGACCGGACGAATCGTGACCCTGCCCCATGTCAACGATGATTCTTCCACGAAACGGTCCCGGCTGTGAATCGTGGGAAGTATCGTCGGTTCGGGCGAAGCCGTTGCAGATAAGTCAGCACCGGCGCGTCCCGTTCTGGTATCGAGGTAAGGGACAAGAGTCGGGGATGGCATGGCAGAGGCAGTACTGAAATTCGGCACGGCGGAAACACCCGCCTATCGCGAGGCGCCGAACAACATCGAGGCCGAACAGGCGCTGCTCGGGGCGATCCTGGTCAACAACGACGCCTTTTACCGCGTCTCGGACTTCCTCAAGGCCTCACATTTCTACGAGCCGCTGCACCGCAAGATTTTCGAGGTGTCGGCCGAACTGATCCGCATGGGCAAGATGGCCACGCCGGTGACCATCAAGACGTTCCTGCCGGCCGACGAGAAGGTCGGCGACATGCCGGTCGCCCATTACCTCGCCCGGCTGGCGGCCGAAGCCGTCACCGTCATCAACGCCGCCGACTATGGCCGTGCCATCTACGACCTCGCCACGCGCCGCGCGCTGATCACGGTCGGCGAGGACATGGTCAACATCGCCTATGACGCGCCGGTCGACATGTCGCCGTCCGAACAGATCGAGGACGCCGAGCGGCGGCTGTTCGAACTGGCGGAAACCGGGCGCTACGACGGCGGCTTCGAGAGCTTCACCGACGCGGTCAAGACCGCGGTCGACATGGCCAACGCCGCCTATATGCGCGACGGCGGCCTTTCGGGCATCGCCACCGGCCTGCGCGACCTGGACAGCCGCATGGGCGGGCTGCAATCCTCCGACTTGATCGTTCTGGCTGGGCGGCCGGGCATGGGCAAGACCTCGCTCGCCACCAACATCGCCTTCAACATCGCCCATTCCTACGAGCCGGCCCAGCAGGCGGACGGCTCGTTCAAGGCGGCCAATGGCGGCGTCGTCGGCTTCTTCTCGCTCGAAATGTCGTCGGAGCAGCTCGCCACCCGCATCATTTCCGAACAGACCGAGATTCCCTCCTCCAAGATCCGGCGCGGCGAAATCACGGAGACGGATTTCGAGAAACTGGTGGCTTGCTCGCAGACGATGCAGAAGCTGCCGCTCTATATCGACCAGACCGGCGGCATCTCGATCGCCCAGCTCGCGGCGCGGGCGCGCCGGCTGAAGCGCCAGCGCGGGCTCGACGTCATCGTCATCGACTATATCCAGCTCATGCAAGGCTCGTCCGCCAAGGCCAGCCAGGGCCGCGTGCAGGAGGTGACCGAGATCACGACCGGCCTCAAGGCGCTGGCCAAGGAACTGGGCGTGCCGATCATCGCGCTGTCGCAGCTCTCGCGCCAGGTCGAATCGCGCGACGACAAGCGCCCGCAACTGTCAGACCTGCGCGAATCCGGCTCGATCGAGCAGGACGCCGACGTGGTGATGTTCGTGTACCGCGAGGAATACTACCTCAAGAACAAGGAGCCGAAATTCGGCACCGAGGAATACGTCAAGTGGGAAAACGAGATGAACGAGGCGCGCGGCAAGGCCGAGGTCATCATCGCCAAGCAGCGCCACGGCCCGACCGGCATGGTGCCGGTCGGTTTCCAGGGCGAGTTCACCCGCTTCTTCGACCTCGCCGAGGACAGCCATTTGCCGGAGCGGTTCGAGTAGCGCGGCTGGTGAAAATCCGCATTTCATGCATTATATGTAAATTGCATGAAATGCATGAAGGACTTGCAGCATGATCAAGGTCAGCGCCGCGGAATTCCAGCGCAATATCGGCCGCTATCAGGATCTGGCCCTTACGCAGCCCGTCGCCGTAACGCGCAACGGGCGCGAGCGCACGGTCATGATCTCGACCGAGGAATACAACCGCCTCAAGCGGCGCGATCGGCAGGTTCTGGGACTGGATGACTTCACGCCAGAGATGATCGAAGCGATCGCGAAGACCGAGGCTCCGGAGGAGGCGAAACAATTCGATCACGAGTTGGATGAGTGAAGCGAAGTTCCTCGCTCCCTGCTCCGGTACCCGGTCTCGTTATTCGCTATAGCTATCTTTGGCGGTCAGAACATCTGAGCGGCCAGGAGGAAGGGCGCAAGGATCGCCCTTGCGCTATCGTGATAAGTCTTGACGTCAACGACGACGGGCAGCGGGTGATGGTGCTGCCGATAACGCATACGCCCCCTTCGAATGCCGAAACGGCAGTTGAAATCCCGCACAGCACGAAACACCGCCTGGGGCTGGACGATGAGCGGTCCTGGATCGTCATCTCGGAGGCCAACCTATTCAGGTGGCCTGGCCCCGACCTGCGACCGACAGTCAACGGCGACCTGTCCACAGTTGTTTATGGCCTGCTGCCTTACACTTTTTTTCGCGAAATCCGGGATCGCTTCGTAAAGGCGTTGCGCGAGCGTACCTCGCGCGTGGTTCCGAGGTCCGAATAATGGCTAAATCCCGCACCCAGTTCATCTGCCAGAATTGCGGCTCGGCGCATCAGCGCTGGGCGGGCAAGTGCGATTCCTGCGGCGAGTGGAACACGCTGGTCGAGGAAGGCACCAACAGCGGCATCGGCTCGGGGCCGGCCTCCATGCGCAGCGCCCGCAAGGGCCGCGTGGTGGCGCTGACCACGCTTTCCGGCGAGATCGAGGACGCGCCGCGCATCGCCTCAGGCATCGGCGAGCTCGATCGCGCCACCGGCGGCGGTTTCGTGCGCGGCTCGGCACTTCTGGTCGGCGGCGATCCCGGCATCGGCAAGTCGACGCTGCTGACCCAGGCGGCAGCCGCCCTTGCCAACAAGGGCCACCGTATCGTCTACGTCTCGGGCGAGGAAGCCGTCGCGCAGATCAGGCTCAGGGCGCAGCGGCTGGGCGCGGCCGCTTCCCCGGTCGAGTTGGCCGCCGAAACCAACGTCGAGGATATCCTGGCGACCATCGCCGACGGGCGGCGGCCCGACCTCGTCATCCTCGATTCGATCCAGACGCTGTGGACCGACCTTGCCGATTCGGCGCCCGGCACCGTCACGCAGGTGCGCGCGGCGGCGCAGGCGATGATCCGCTACGCCAAGTCGACCGGCGCGGCCGTGGTTCTGGTCGGCCACGTCACCAAGGAAGGGCAGATCGCCGGCCCGCGCGTGGTCGAGCACATGGTGGACGCCGTGCTCTACTTCGAGGGCGAAGGGGGCCACCACTACCGCATCCTGCGCACGGTCAAGAACCGCTTCGGGCCGACCGACGAGATCGGCGTGTTCGAAATGTCGGACAAGGGCCTGCGCGAGGTCGCCAACCCGTCCGAACTGTTCCTCGGCGAGCGCCACGCCAAGTCGCCAGGTGCCGCCGTCTTCGCCGGCATGGAAGGCACGCGGCCGGTTCTGGTGGAAATCCAGGCGCTGGTGGCGCCGTCCACGCTCGGCACGCCGCGCCGCGCCGTCGTCGGCTGGGACGGCGCACGGCTTTCGATGATCCTGGCCGTGCTCGAGGCCCATTGCGGCGTGCGCTTCTCGCAGCACGACGTCTACCTGAACGTGGCCGGCGGCTACCGCATCTCGGAACCGGCCGCCGACCTTGCGGTCGCCGCCGCCCTGGTTTCGTCGCTGACCGGCCTTGCCCTTCCAGCCGATTGCGTCTATTTCGGCGAAATCAGCCTGTCGGGTGCCGTAAGGCCTGTCGCGCACGCGCAGCAGCGCCTCAAGGAAGCCGAAAAGCTGGGCTTTGGCAGCGCGGTCCTGCCCCTGGGCAGTTCCAAGAGCGGCGAGGACGTTGCCGCCGGGGCCAACGGAACGGGGGCCAACAGCATCGGGGCTGGTGCGTTCCGCCCTACCGAGCTTGCCGATCTCGTGGCGCGCATCGCCGGCACCCGCCGCAGCCGCGCCAGCGAGGAAGACTGACGCGGCGCCGACGGCGCATAGACGGAGTGGGGCCACATGCCGATTACGCTGCTTGACGGAATTCTCGTCGGCTTCACCCTGGTTTCGGCGATGCTGGCAATGGTGCGCGGCTTCTCGCGCGAAGTGCTGTCGGTGGTTTCATGGGCGGCAGCGGCAGCGGCGGCCTATTTCTTCTACAAGCCGGTCGTCCCCTACGTGCTGCCCTATATCGACAACGAGAAGGCGGCGATGGCGGCCGCCGCCGGCATCGTCTTCATCATCGCGCTGATCGTCGTCACCGTCATCACCATGAAGCTCGCCGACTGGATCATCGATTCCCGGATCGGTGCGCTCGACCGCACGCTCGGCTTTCTCTACGGCGCGGCGCGTGGCATCCTCGTCGTTGCCGTGGCATTGATGTTCTTCAACTGGCTGGCCGGCGAGCGGGCTCCCGAATGGATCGCCCAGGCGAAGTCGCGGCCACTCCTTGAATCGATCGGCGTCAAGATCGAAAGCCTGCTGCCCGAAGACCCGGAAAACGCCATCCTCAAGCGGCTGAAGCCCGACGAGGCAGCGCCGCAGCCCGACGCCGGCACGCCCCCTGCCCCGAGCACGGAGGCCCCTGCGACCGGCGATGAATCCGGCACCCCGGCACCCGACGAGAACGAGGATGCGCCGGCGCCGGCGAACTGAACCATGAATTCGGCCGATCGGCAGCGGTTCCAGTTGTCGCTGCCTGAACGACCCCTTATATAGCGGCTTTAGCGGAGCCTCAGCCCATGGCAGATGCAGTGAACGCGCTTTCAGCCGAAGCGGACGATCATTTTCACGACGAATGCGGTGTATTCGGCATCTTTGGCCGGCAGGATGCGGCGGCCATCGTCACGCTGGGGTTGCATGCGCTGCAGCATCGCGGCCAGGAAGCGGCCGGCATCGTCTCCTATGACGGCAGCCAGTTCCACGTCGAGCGCCATGTCGGGCTGATCGGCGACACCTTCACCAAGCAGCGCGTCATCGACAGCCTGAAGGGCGACCGGGCGATCGGCCATACCCGCTACGCCACCAGCGGCGGCGCCGGCATGCGCAACATCCAGCCCTTTTTCGCCGAACTCGCCGACGGCGGCTTCGCGGTCGCCCACAACGGCAACCTCACCAACGCCATGACGGTGCAGCGTACGCTGCAGAAGCAGGGCGCGATCTTCTCTTCCACTTCGGACACCGAGACGATCCTGCACCTCGTCGCCATGAGCAAGGAGACCGACCTCAACGCCCGCTTCGTCGATGCGGTGCGGCAGATCGAGGGAGCCTTCTCGCTGGTGGCGCTCTCGTCCAAGAAGATGATCGGCTGCCGCGATCCGCTCGGCATCCGGCCGCTGGTGCTGGGCGACCTCGACGGCGCCTGGATCCTCGCCTCCGAGACCTGTGCGCTCGACATCATCGGCGCGCGCTTCGTGCGCGACGTGCAGCCAGGCGAAATGGTGGTGATCACGACCAAGGGCATCGAGAGTTCGTTCCCCTTCACGCCGCAAAAGACCCGCTTCTGCATCTTCGAATATGTCTATTTCGCGCGCCCCGATTCGTCGGTCGAAGGGCGCAACGTCTATGACGTGAGGAAGCGCATCGGCGCGGAACTGGCGCGCGAGAGTCCGATCGAAGCCGACATCGTGGTGCCGGTACCGGATTCGGGCGTGCCGGCGGCGATCGGCTTTTCGCAGGAAGCGCAGATTCCGTTCGAACTCGGCATCATCCGCAACCATTATGTCGGCCGCACCTTCATCGCGCCCGGCGACGCGATCCGCCACATGGGCGTGAAGCTGAAGCACAACGCCAACCGCAGGATGATCGAGGGCAAGCGCGTGGTGCTTGTCGACGATTCGATCGTGCGCGGCACCACAAGCCAGAAGATCGTGCAGATGGTGCGCGACGCGGGCGCGCGCGAAGTGCATATGCGCATCGCCTCGCCGCCGACGCGCTCGTCATGCTTCTACGGCGTCGATACGCCGGAAAAGTCGAAGCTGCTGGCCTCGCGCATGTCGGTCGAGGAAATGGCCGAGTTCATCCGGGTGGATTCGCTGGGCTTCCTGTCCATGGACGGCCTCTACCGCGCCGTCGGCGAGCCTGGCCGCAACAACGAGCAGCCGCAGTTCTGCGACGCCTGCTTCAGCGGCGAATACCCGACGCGCCTTGCCGATTTCGAAAGCCGCGACAATGTGCGCACGCTGTCGCTGCTGGCGGCAAGCGGTTCCTGAGCCTGATTGCCGGCCCGGCCTGTGGACCCCTTGCCGCTGGCGCGGTAGAGGGGTTTCAGCATGAACGGATCGGAACACGCCATGGGTGACCCCACGCTCGACCTCACCAACCGCATCGCCCTCGTCACCGGCGCCTCGCGCGGCATCGGCTATTTCATCGCCAAGCAGATGGCGGCAGCGGGCGCGCATGTCATAGCCGTCGCCCGCACCGTCGGCGGCCTGGAGGAACTCGACGACGAGATCAGGGCCGAGCGGGAAAAGACCGGCAAGGGCGAGGCCACGCTGGTGCCGCTCGACCTCGTCGACATGGAAGGCATCGACCGGCTGGGCGGCGCCATCCACGAGCGCTGGGGCAAGCTCGACATCCTGGTCGCCAATGCCGGGGTGCTCGGCGTCATCTCGCCGATCGGCCATGTCGAGGCGAAGACCTTCGAGCGGGTGATGACCATCAACGTCACCTCGACCTGGCGGCTCATCCGCTCCGTCGATCCGCTTCTCAGGCTCTCGGACGCCGGCCGCGCCATCGTGCTTTCTTCCAATGCCGCCCATACGGCCAAGGCCTTCTGGGCGCCCTACGCCGCCTCCAAGGCGGCGGTGGAGACGATGACCCGCTCGTGGGCGGCGGAAACGCAGAACATGGCGCTTCGGGTCAACGCCGCCGATCCGGGCGCCACGCGAACCGGCATGCGCGCGCAGGCGATGCCCGGCGAGGACCCGCTGACGCTGCCGCATGCTTCCGAAATCGCCGCAAAAATCCTGCCGATGGCGAGCCCCGCCCTGACCAAGACGGGACTGATCTACCAGGCCAAGCACGACCGCTGGGTGAGCTACCAGCTACCGGCGTAAGGACGCCGCTGCTCTTCCTCCACACAATCTCGTGATTGGAGGGGCGTGCGTGCGCCCATTATCGTTCTCCGGCGGGCAACAACCGTCAAAAGCCGGAGGACAACGACCATGCAAAAACTGCTTCTCGTCGCCACGCTTACGCTTGCCGGCGCCACCATGGCGCTCGCCCAGGACAATTCGATGAGTTTCTTCGTCACCAGCCAAGGCTCTGGCAAGGGGGCGGATCTCGGCGGCCTCGCCGGGGCCGACGCCCATTGCGCCTCGCTGGCCGAGGCTGCCGGCGTAAAGGGCAAGACCTGGCACGCCTATCTTTCCACCAAGGACACCGACGCCCGCGACCGCATCGGCAAGGGGCCGTGGTTCAACGCCAAGGGCGAAAAGATCGCCGACGACGTCGCCTCGCTGCATTCGGACCACAACAGTTTGACCAAGCAGACCGCGCTCAACGAGAAAGGCGAGGTCATCAACGGCCGTGGCGACAAGCCCAACCGCCACGATATCCTGACCGGCTCGAAGCCGGACGGCACCCGCATCGCCGACCAGACCTGCGGCGACTGGACGCTGAGCGGGGCGGAAGGGGCCGCGATGATGGGCCATTCCGACCGCACCGGGCTGGACGATTCGGCCGCGGCGAAATCGTGGAACTCCTCGCACGCGTCGCGCGGCGGCTGCAGCCAGGAAGCCTTGAAAGGCACCGGTGGCGACGGCCTGTTCTACTGCTTCGCGGCGGAGTGAGGCGCTGCGGGAAGCCTTGCGCCGCGCGAAAGAATGAACCTTCCGTGATCGGGCGGGGTGGCCGTATTGTCGCTGCATATTTCCCGCACCACGGACACGAAACCGATTCCGGTTGTCCCGGCAACAAGCTAAGATCGCCGCTGTCATCTCTTTCCCGATGCGAGGATTTCCATGTCTCCTACGATTGCTTTGGTCTGGTATATGGTGGTCGCGGGACCACAGGGCGGCATGGTGGTGCTGCCGAGCACCTTCGACACGCGCGACCAGTGCACGTCCGCCATTGCCGAGTACCAGAAAACCACGCCCCCGGCCGGGTGGACGGTGCAGTGCATTCCGAGCGCCTCGCCCTATGCCGACGACATGGACGAGGACGGATCGACCCAGGAACAGCCGGCGCAGTAAGCCGCCGCGCCGAGGTCAAAAAAGTTTTACGATTTGTGGAACCTTTGACCGTCGGCCTCGTTGTTGCGGTGACGAACCACCCCCCAAGTCCCCCACCCCTCGGTTCGTCCCCCTCCAGCCGGCCCCAAAAGGCCGGCTTTTTCTTTTTGCGATTCCGATTCCTGAACCGATTTGGTACCCTAGAACGCTGTGGGCTTCGACGCCTGTACCGTGAACCGTTGGGAGATGCGGCATGATCCTGACATTCTCGCTCCTTGGCGGCGTCGTTTTCTCGTGGCTGGTGATCGGCCTCGTCGAGAAGGCTCGCCTTGGCCTGAGCCTGCCCCAGGCCATGCTCTACGTGCCGTTCAAGCTCGCCTACCGGATCGAGGACGAGCCGTTGAAGGCGGCGCGCAAGGCGAAGGCACCGGTCATCTACGCCATCACCCACCAGTCGCGAATCGATCCGGCGGCGATGCTTTCCCTCCTGCCCGACGACACGCTGCACATTCTCGACGAAGCGTCGGCGAAATCGATCTGGCTGGAGCCGTGGCGGGAGCTTGCCCGCACCATCGCCTTCAACGCCAAGCATGTTTTCGTCAGCCGCCGGCTGGTGCGCGTGCTCAAGGGCAACGGCCGGCTGGCGGTCTATTTTCCCGAGGCGGTCGAGCCCGACGTGAAGGCCTTCCGTCTTTACCGCGCCGTTGCCCGCATCGCCGTGCAGGCGGACGCGCGCATCGTGCCGATCTTCATCGGCGGCGCGCGCAGCCTGCCGTTCTCGCTGACGCCGCCGGCAAAGGCGCCGCGCCGCTGGTTTCCCCGCCTGTCGATCACCGCCCTGGCACCCAGGACGATCGCGGAACTGGTCGCCGCAAGCGGCGAACACTCGACCACCGCCAGCGGCGCGCTGTTCGACCGGGTGGCCGAAGCGCGCCTTGCCTCGACGGACCTGTCGCGCGGCCTGTTCTACGCCACGCGCGACGCGGCCGACCGCGTCGGCGCCTCACGCAGCATCATCGAGGACGTGGTCGCGGGCGCGATGAGCTACCGGAAAGTCTTCGCCGCCGCGCGGGTTCTGGGCGCCCGCTTCCAGCAGCAAAGCCGCCCGGACGAGACGGTCGGGCTGCTTTTGCCCAACACCAACGGCGTCGTGCTGTCGCTGCTCGGCCTGTGGTCGGCGGCGAGGCCCGCCGCGGTCATCAACTATACGGCCGGGCCCGCCAACGCGGCGGCCGCCGTCCATACGGCAGCCATCCGCAACGTGGTTTCCTCGCGCGCCTTCATCGAAAAGGCCAACCTCCACGACATCGTCGAGGCCATCGAGCATACCGGGGCGAAGTTCATCTGGCTGGAGGATGTCCGCAAAAGCACCGGCCTGTGGGAAAAGCTTTCGGCGGCCCTGTTCTGGCGCAGTCCGCTGCAGAAGCAGGACGCCGACAAGCCGGCGGTGATCCTGTTCACGTCCGGCTCGGAAGGCACGCCGAAAGCCGTCGTGCTTTCCCACAAGAACCTGCTCGCCAACGCCATGCAGGCGGAGGCCCGCATCGCCATTTCGCCGGCCGACACGCTGCTCAACGTGCTGCCGGTGTTCCATTCGTTCGGCCTGACCGGCGGTACCGTGCTGCCGCTCGTCACCGGCATAAAACTTTTCCTCTATCCTTCGCCGCTCCACTACAAGCTCATCCCGGAAGTGGCGCGCAAGGTGCGCCCCACGGCCATGTTCGGCACCGACACCTTCCTCGCCAACTACGCGCGCACGGCCAAGGACGGCGACTTCTCCAGCCTGCGCTTCATCGTTGCCGGGGCCGAACCGGTGAAGGCCGAGACGCGGCGCATCTACCGCGAGCGCTACCAGGCCGAGATCGTCGAGGGCTACGGCCTGACGGAAGCGTCGCCCGTGGTTGCCGTCAATACCGCGATCCACGGCCGAGAGGGCAGCGTCGGCCGGCTCTTGCCCGGCATGCGCATGCGGCTGGAGCCGGTGGAAGGCATCGAGGACGCCGGCCGGCTGTGGCTGAGCGGGCCCAACCTGATGCTCGGCACCATGTCGGCGGAGCGGCCGGGCGAGCTTCAGGTCCTGGTCGATGGCTGGCATGACACCGGCGACATCGTCGCGGTCGACCGCGAGGGCTTCATCACCATCCGTGGCCGCGCCAAGCGCTTTGCCAAGATCGCGGGCGAGATGGTATCGCTCGGCGCGGTCGAGATGATGGCGCAGTCGCTGTGGCCGGAGGAACACCATGCCGTCGTGGCGGTGCCCGACAAGCGGCGCGGCGAGCGTATCGTGCTGGTGACGACGGCGGGAAACGCCGACGCCGAGGCGATGCGCCGCTACGGCAAGCAGGCGGGCGCGGCCGAACTGATGATGCCGCAGGACATCGTCAAGGTAACGGAAATCCCGATGCTGGGCTCGGGCAAGACGGACTACGCCTCGGCGCGGCGGCTGGCGCTGGAAAAGCTCGGGATCGCCGAAGCCGCCTAACTACTCACCGGAACGCGCATCGACGTCGGGCGGCAGCGCAGACTCGCCCTCGCGCTTGGCGCGGCGCGAATAGGCGCGCACGCTGAACGGCAGGAAAACGAGGTAGACGACGGCCGAGGCGGTCAGCGTGTACCACGGATAGCTCGCCAGAAGCAGGATGTAGAGCGCGATGGCGAGGATGACCAGGAGCATGCGGTCGCCGGGAATCTTGAGGCTCTTGCCGGAATAGACCGGCAGCCGGCTGACCAGCAGGAAAGCAACAAGGATGGTGAAGGCGGTGCCGGCAAAGGCGACCTCCTTCGTCGGCGTCACGCCGAGGAAGGACAGGTAAAGCGGCAGCATAACCAGGACGGCGCCGGCCGGAGCCGGCACGCCGACGAAATATTCCGCCTGCCACGAAGGCTGCTGGCCTTCCTCGTCCAGCACGTTGAAGCGGGCAAGGCGCATGCCGCAGGCGATCGCGAAAAGCAGCGTGGCGATCCAGCCCGGCGAACCGGCGCGCTCGAGCAGAAAGGCGTAGAGGACCAGGGCCGGGGCGACGCCGAAATTGACGATATCGGCCAGCGAATCCATCTGCGCGCCGAACTTGGACGTCGCCTTGAGCAGGCGCGCCAGGCGACCGTCGACGCCGTCGAGGAAGGCGGCCAGCAGCACCATCACCACCGCTGGCTCGAAGCGCCCCTCGAAGCCGAAGCGAATGCCCGACAGCCCGGCGCAGATCGCCAGCACCGTGATCAGGTTCGGGAACATCAGGCGCAGCGGAATCTCGCGGATCGGCGGGCCGCCAGCGCCGTGTGGCTCGAACTTCTTGAAGGATCCTGCCATCCGTCCCGCCTTACGACACGCGCACGAGAGGCGAGACCTGCGCGCCGCCGAATTCGGCCAGCACCGTCTCGCCGGCAACCGCCGTCTGGCCGACCGCAACACGCGGCGTTATCCCCTCGGGGAGAAAGACGTCGACGCGCGAGCCGAACCGAATCAGGCCGAAGCGCTCGCCGACGGCAAGCGAACCGCCCTCCTCGGCCCAGCAGACGATGCGGCGCGCCACCAAGCCGGCAATCTGCACGGCGGCGACGGTGCCGTGCGGGCTTTCGATGACAAGGCCGTTGCGCTCGTTCTCGCTGCTCGCCTTGTCGAGCTCGGCGTTGAGGAACTTGCCGGGCCGGTGCTCGATCCCGGTGATGCGCCCGCGCACCGGTGCGCGATTCACGTGGCAGGAAAACACGTTCATGAACACGGAAATGCGCGTCATCTCGTCCGGGCCGAGGCCGAGTTCTCGCGGCGGCACCGCCGGCCCTACCGCCGAGACGACACCGTCGGCCGGACTTACCACCAGCCGGTCATCGAGCGGCGTGACGCGTTCGGGATCGCGGAAGAAATAGGCGCACCAGGCCGTCAGGATGAGGCCGATCCAGAACAGGATCGAGGAAAAATAGCCGAGAAACAGCGTCGCCACCGCGAAGGCGGCAATGAACGGATAGCCCTGGCGATGGATCGGAACGAACGCGTTTCGGATCGTGTCGACAAGTTGCATGGGGACTGGCCAGTTCCGTTTCGGATGCGGCCTGTCTAGCCGAAACCCCCCTTCCCCGCAACGCGGCAAACAAGGCGCGGGAATTGCGGGGCATCGTGGGCTTCAAGACCCCCACCCCTAACCCCTCCCCACAAGGGGGCAGTGTTTACATTGGACTCGTGATGAGGTGTCTGTTGAAGAACAGGGCGAGGGTTATGT
>NZ_JBHRTK010000025.1:0-25051 GCF_042646345.1 Aquamicrobium soli
CAAACAGCCCAAGAAGAATCCAAACTAAGTCTGATGTAAACACTGCCCCACAAGGGGGAGGGGGACTTTGCGGCAACTGCGTTTCCTGCTCGGCACCTTTCGCCACACGGGAGAGCAAGGGCGGCAGCGGTTCCTCACCCCTTCAGGGGGAGAGGTGGTTTGCGAAGCAAAGCGGAGAGGGGGCGGCACCCCAGGCGCTTGCCTGCTACCCGCAGGAGAGTTCCCACGGTCCTTGTCACCAACTGCGCGCTGGGTCGGCGATTACGGCGTCGTCGCGCCGGTCACCTCGGGGACGGGTTTCGGTTGGGCCGATTTCGGCGGCCATGAAAAATCGTCCGCCCGGCCGGGCACCGGGCCGGGGGCGAGGTCCGTGGTGGCGGCTTTCTGCTTCGCCGCGGCATCGCCGCGCGCGACCGGCACTGCGCCGAGAAGCTCGCTGCCGCCGTCGAGCGCAGGGTCGCTGAGCAGCATCGGCACGGTCCGGTCCACTGCCGCCGGGGGCGCTCCAGCTTCCGGTTCCCGCGCCGGTTCGCCGGCCGGAACGTGAAGCGAGCCGGGGCTGTCGAGCGCGGGCAGGCCAAGGATTTTCATCAGCGGCTTTTCGGCGTAGAAGGCGATCTTGCGCTTGCCGGCCTTGGTCATGTTGATGCCGTCGTCGCCGCGCAGGCGCACCGGCTGGCCGTTGATGTCCGGCCCGGTGGAGACGAATGCGCCGTTCTCGTCGACGAAGCCGTCCCAGATGTCGATGAATTCGCCGTGGTTCTGCTGTGCTGCCGAACGATAGATGTCGTTGAAGGCGAGCATGTCGGCCGTCATCTTCGAGGACTTGAAGGCGGGCATGCCGACCCACAGGAACGGCACCTTGCCTGCCGCGATCGCGCCGCCGAAAGCCTTCGTGCGTTGCGTGTACTGGCTGGTCCATGCCGGGGAGAGCGGAACTTCGCGCGTCTCGCCCACCTGCATCTGCTGGCGGTCGTTGGACCCGAGCATGGCGACGACGGCGGCCGGTTTCTCGGCTGTGATGATGGCACCCACTTCCTTCGGCCAGTTGTAGAAATCCTCGCGCACGAAGCCGGAGGACCCCTTGCTGCGGTCCACCACCCGCACCCGCGGGTTGTCGGCAAACGCATTCTCGAGGCCTTCCGCCAGCCCTGCCGCCAGGAAGTCGCCGATCACCAGCACGACTTTCGCGTCCTCCGCCTTTTCCACGGCCGGGGGTTCGGGGGCCGCCGCAGGCTGCTGGGCGGCGGGACGGGGCTTTCTTGCCTTCTTCGGCGGCGCTGGCGGAAAGCGGTCCACCGGGCCGAGAAGCTCGTAGCGCTCGCTGCGGCGCGGAAACAACAGGTCGCGCAGCGACCAGCCCTGGTCCTGCGCCCTTGCCGGCGTGTAGAACGCGCCTGCCACGGCAAGCGCGAGAAGAGCCATGAACAATATCGCGAGGCTGCCCGGCGGGCCCCGGAACCGCCTTGCTGGCTCTATTTCTTTCTCAGCCATTTGAGCACTTCCATGCTCGGATGCCCGTCCTGGGCCAGGCCGACGCGGGCCTGGTAGGCGAGGATCGCGGCCTTGGACCCTTCGCCGATCTTGCCGTCGAACTTGCCGTCGTAATAGCCGTGCTCGGACAGCCGCTGCTGCAATTCCTGCCGCTCCTCGAAGGACAGCTTGGTGAACGGCCGCTGCCAGTCGCGCACCAGCCCGCCGTAGCCGGCGATCTCGTCGGCCAGCAGGCCGACTGCGATGGCGTATTTGTCGGCGTTGTTATAGCGCTTGATGACCGAAAAATTGTTGATCATCAGGAAAGCGGGACCGCCGCGGCCGTCGGGCACCTTCAGCACGGCCGAATCCGACGTGTTGCGGAAGGGCTTGCCGTTGGCGCGGGTGACGCCCAGCGCCTGCCACTTCGCCAGCGACATGGAGCCGGCGGGGAACTTTCGGCCTTCGGGGAGGCGTACCTCGTAGCCCCAGGTGCGGCCCGGCTGCCAGCCGTTCTTGTGCAAAAGGTTGGCGGCGGTGGCGAGTGCGTCGGGAACCGAATTCCAGATATCGCGCTTGCCGTTGCCGTCCATGTCGACGGCATAGGCCTGGTAGCTGGTTGGGATGAACTGGGTGTGACCCATGGCGCCCGCCCAGGAGCCGCTGAGATGGCTTTCGTCGATGTCGCCGCTCTGCAATATCTTCAGCGCCGCGATCAACTGGGTGCGCGCGAACTTGGCGCGCCGCTTGTCGCCGTAGCCGAGCGTCGCCAGCGAACGGACGACGCTGCGCATGATGTCGTCGCGCTTGAGGATTTCGCCATAGTTCGATTCCATCGACCAGATGGCCAAAAGGACATAGCGGTCGACGCCGAAGCGCTGCTCGATGCGGTCGAGCCACGGCTTCCACTTGCGCGCCATCGCCTGGCCGGTGGCAATCGACTGGTCGTGGACGCGGTTGTCGAAATAGTCCCAGGCCGGCGCGGTGAATTCGGGCTGGTAGCGGGCCTTCTCCAGCACCACCGGGTCGGGATCGTTGATGCCGCGGAACGCCCGGTCGTAGGTCCTGCCGGAAACGCCCTGCTGGATCGCGGTCGTGCGGAAGGCGGATACCCACTGGCGGAAGCCGGCGTCGGCGAAGGCCGATGTCGAAGGCATCAGCACGGCAAGCGAGAGGCCGATAGCCGTCATGGTACGGGCCAGGCGTCGGGCTGCGTTGCGGGCGGGCATCATTTCCTCCTTCTCAGGTCCAGGAAAGACAGTCATGACCGAAGCAGGTTAGCAATGAGTTTACCATAGGTGCTCGAGGGAACGAAAAGTCGTGATAACGCTTGTGAAGGCGCGGGACTGCATTCGGACCACCTTATTTAGGTGTGGTTTACCCGTTGCGTCCAGAAAGTATAATTACGCTTGGCCCTTCAGGATGGACGATCAGATAGCATGAAAAGAGTTCGCAAGGCAGTGTTCCCGGTTGCAGGCCTCGGCACGCGGTTCCTTCCCGCGACCAAGGCGATTCCGAAGGAAATGCTCACCGTGGTCGACCGGCCCGTCATCCAGTACGTCGTCGACGAGGCGCGCGAGGCAGGTATCGAGCATTTCATCTTCGTCACCGGCCGCAACAAGGGCGTCATCGAGGACCATTTCGATATCCAGTTCGAGCTCAACCACACGCTTGCCCAGCGCGGCAAGGAGGGGCAACTGGCGATCCTGGAAAAGTTGCAGCCGATGGCCGGGCAGGCCAGCTTCACCCGCCAGCAGGAGCCGCTCGGCCTCGGCCATGCCGTGTGGTGCGCGCGCGACCTCGTCGGCGACGAGCCGTTCGCGCTGCTTTTGCCCGACATGATCACGCTGCCCGGGCACGGCTGCCTGAAGGACATGGTGGACCTCTACGACCACACCGGCGGCTCGATCATCGCGGTCGAGGAGTGCGACCCTTCCGAGACGCACAAATACGGCATCGTCGGCAAGGGCGAGGACGTCCATACCGGCTTTCGCATCAGCGGCATGGTGGAGAAGCCGAAGCCGGGTACTGCGCCCTCCAATTTCTACATCAACGGCCGCTATATCCTGCAGCCGCAGATATTCGACATCCTCGCCCGGCAGGAGCGGGGCGCCGGCAACGAGATCCAGCTTACCGACGGCATGCTGAAACTCCAGGCGCAGGAAGCCTTCCATGGCTACCACTACCGCGGCCGCACCTTCGATTGCGGCTCGCCGGAAGGGTTCGTCGAGGCCAATCTCGCCTTCGCGCTGGCCCGCGCCGACATGAACGGCAGCATGCGCGATGTCATCGCCACGCTGCTCGACGAGATGGGCGCAGCCGCCGAACCGCAGGCCGTCGCGCGCTGATCTCCCTTTCGGCGAGCGGAAAAATACTTCAGCGCTGCAGCCTGAGGCCGAGGAAAACGCTGTTGGTGGTTTCCTCGCGCCCGGCGATGTTGGAAGTCAGCTTTTCCGTGCGCACGCGCGTGGTCAGGCCGGCATAGCGGGAGAGCCACCAGGTCAGGCTCGCCTCGGCGCTCAGCGTCAGATCATGGCCGTCGGAGCCGACATAGTCGCGCCAGCCGGCACCCAGCGCGGCTTTGCCGGTCAGGTTGCTGCGAATCTGCCGTTCCAGCGAAAGCTGGCTCCAATAGAGGATCGAACCGCTTTCGCCGGGCGTCGTGGTGCCTTCCACGGTCGTTGCCCCCGAAAGCGCCACGTTGGTGCCGCGCTCGGGCGACCAGCGAAGATTGGCGTTGACCGTGGCCCCGGAGACCGGCGCCAGCCGGTCGTCGTCGAGGGCTTCGCGCAGCCAGCCGGCCGAGAATTCGCCGGCCAGTTTCTCGCCCAGGTCCAGTTCGACGCCGGCGCGCGCGCCAAGCCGGGTGGCCGAGCGCTCGTATCCGCCGCTGTCGACGCGCTGGTCGTAAAGCCTGCGGCCGGCCTCGATCTCCACGAAGGGCGTCAAGGCCGGCGATATGGCGTAGCCGCCGCGCAGCGTGGCGCTGTA
The DNA here is from genome assembly GCF_042646345.1 of Aquamicrobium soli. Taxonomy (NCBI): domain Bacteria; kingdom Pseudomonadati; phylum Pseudomonadota; class Alphaproteobacteria; order Hyphomicrobiales; family Phyllobacteriaceae; genus Aquamicrobium; species Aquamicrobium soli. Next base: position 4,465 of record NZ_JBHRTK010000025.1, read on the forward strand.
GAGCGTGGAATCGCGATCCTTCTGCGAGAGCGGTCCGGTCGTCAGTTCGGCGTCGCCATAGGTTTCATGCTCCGCCGCGCCGGTGAGGCCGAAGCGGGCCTTGCCGATCGCCTTGTCGAGGCTGAGGCTGCCGTTGAAGGTCTGGCGCAGCGGTTGCGAGATCGCGCCGCCGATGGAAACGGGGGAGGAAGCCGATTCCGGTACCGCCTCATAGCCGAGTCTGGCGGTGGCGCTGAGGTCCCCTTCGAGCTCCAGCGTCAGCGCGCCATCCACGCGGCCGCGCACGTCCTTGACCTCGGCGCCGGAGATCGACCTGCGCCAGGTGAGAGTGCCGTCGGCGCTGGCGGTGTGCCGGCGCCAGTCGGACAGGGCGTTGAGCCGCAACGTCGTTTCCGACAGCACCGCCGCGCCGCCGCCGAAGCTCGAATCGGCGTTGGAGGTGGCGGTCAGTCCCTGTTCCAGCGACGGTCGCAGGATGAACGAGCCGGCCCGGATGCCGACTGCGGCGAACGGATCGTCGTCGCGGGCCCGGGCCAGCCGCTCGATGGCAAAGGCGCGTTCGGCACCGCCATCGAGCACCGGGTTTTCTTCCAGGCGGATGGGTTGGGCGCGCGGGTTTTGCGGCTGCAGCCAGCCGTCGTCCTCTGCCGCGCTTTGCGTGGATTTGGCGGCCAGCGGCGGGGCAGGCGCGATCAGCGCGTCGCTCGCCTGCGGGGCGCTGCGGCGCGGCTTGGCGCGCGGTTCGGGGTCTTCCGGCGGGATGACGTTCGGTGACGGCTTGGCGTCGGTCTCCGCCGGCACGCTGCCCGTCGTCGTCGCGGTATCCACCGTTTCGGGCACGGCGACGGCGGGCTGGCTGCCGGGAGGCGTTGCGGCTGCTTCGATGGCCGCGTCGGCTTCCGGCAGCGCGATGACCGGAACCGCGTCCTGTGAAAACCCGCCGCGCAGGCCCAGTTCCTGAGCGGTGGCGGACATGGCCAAGGCGCCCGTCGCCAGCAGCAGCGCGCAAGCGGCGCTGCCTCGGCGGCTTCGGCTTGTGGATCGAAAAGGCGGCATCGGGACCCCGGCAGCGCGAGCGCGCCATACTTACCGAACCGTAAATCGGGATGGTTAACGGAGGGTTGAGACGGCCTTGCCTTCGCCGCCCGCCCGCCAATTCCGTTGGACAGCGAAGCTTCGAGGCAGTAAGCGCATCTGCATGACAGTATCAGGAATGCCGCGCATGAAGCAGCCGGATCGGCGAGAGGCCATCGCCTCGGCGCTCAGGACCATCTCGACCGAGCAGGCGGGCATAGCGGCGCTGGCCGATGCGCTGGAAAACGGCCTTGCCGAGCCGTTCGCCCGGGCCGTCGAGGTTCTTGCCGGGATAGAGGGTCGCGTCATCGTCACCGGCGTCGGCAAGAGCGGCCATATCGGCTCCAAGCTGGCGGCGACGCTGGCTTCCACCGGTACGCCCGCCTTCTTCGTGCACCCGGCCGAAGCCAATCATGGCGATCTCGGCATGATCGCGCGCGACGATGCCATCATCGCCATCTCGTGGTCGGGCGAAACCGTCGAACTGAAAGGCATCATTGCCTATTCGCGGCGCTTCTCCATTCCGCTGATCGCCATAACGGCGGGCGAGGGCTCGACGCTCGGCCGCGAGGCCGACGTGCGGCTGCTGCTGCCGCGCGCGCCGGAAGCCTGCCCGCATGGGCTGGCGCCGACGACATCGGCGCTGTTGCAACTGGTGATCGGCGACGCGCTGGCGGTGGCGCTGCTCGAAGCGCGCGGCTTCACCCCGGATCATTTCCGCACCTTCCATCCCGGCGGCCAACTCGGCGCCAGCCTGACGCAGGTGCGCGAGATCATGCATGTCGGCGACACCGTGCCGGTGGTGGCCGCGGGCACGGCCATGCGCGAGGCGATCCTTGAAATGTCGGGCAAGGGTTTTGGCTGCGTGGCGATCACGGACGGGGCCGGCGCGCTGGTCGGCATCATCACCGACGGCGACCTGCGCCGCCAGATCGACAACGACCTTTTGTCGCTCAGCGTCGACCAGGTGATGACGCGCAACCCCAAGACCGTGCGGCCGGAAACCCTGGCGGTCAAGGCGTTGCAGATGCTCAACGCCTCGTCGATCACCGCGCTGATGGTGGAGGACGGCGGCAAGCCGGTCGGCCTCGTCCACCTGCACGACCTGTTGCGCATCGGCGCAGCTTAAACAAGTCAGGCTTCCTCGACGACCAGTTCCAGATCGGATTCCGTGGCCGCGACCACGCGTACGCGCGCGCCGGCCGGCAGGTCCGGGCCTGAAACGCGCCAGAACGTGTCGCCGAGCTGGATGCGGCCGTGGCCGTTGCGGATCGGCTCGGCGAGCGTCGCCGTCCTGCCGATCATCTGCTCGCTGCGCCGGTTGAGCAGGGGCTGGTCGCTCGCCTGGGTGCGCGCGCCCATCAGCTTCTTGCCGGCATAGGCGCTGAGCAGCGACAGCACCAGGAAGACCAGCACCTGGATCTGCCAGCCCCAGAACGCGGCCTGCCACGGCAGCAGCGACACCGCGCCGACGATCAGTGCGGCGATGCCGATCCACAGCATGAAGACGCCGGGCAGGACGATTTCGAGGCCCAGAAGGATGATGCCGAGAACCATCCAGTTCCACGGCCCGAGTTCGGCCATAAGTTGCCCGATCATGGCTTTGCCGATGCCTCAGTTGTCGCCGCGCACCACCGGCGGCCGCGAAGCCGGGCGCTGCGCGGAGGTGGGCCCGGACTGGCCGAACACTTCCTTGGCGATTTCGCCGATGCCGCCCAGCGTCCCGATCAGCGAGGAGGCTTCGAGCGGCATCAGGACCACCTTGGAATTCGTCGCCGAGCCGATGCGGGTCAAAGCTTCGGTGTATTTCTGGGCAATGAAGTAGTTGAGCGCCTGCGGGTCGCCCTTGGCGATCGCTTCCGACACGACCTGCGTGGCCTTGGCTTCGGCTTCGGCGGCACGCTCACGTGCCTCGGCGTCGCGGAAGGCGGCCTCGCGGCGGCCTTCCGCTTCGAGGATCTGCGACTGCTTCAGGCCCTCGGCGGCGAGGATCTGCGCCCGCTTGTCGCGCTCGGCCATCATCTGGCGGCCCATGGATTCCACCAGGTTGGCGGGCGGGGTGATGTCCTTGATCTCGACGCGGGTGACCTTGATGCCCCACGGATGCGCCGCCTCGTCGACGACGCGCAGCAGCCGCTCGTTGATGGCGTCGCGGTTCGACAGCAATTCGTCGAGGTCCATCGAGCCCATGACGGTGCGGATGTTGGTCATCGTCAGGTTGAGGATGGCGCTCTGAAGTCCGGCGACCTGGTAGGCGGCCTGCGGCGCGTTCAGCACCTGGAAGAAGGCGACACCGTCGACGGCCACGATGGCGTTGTCCTTGGTGATGATTTCCTGCGTCGGGACGTCCAGCACCTGCTCCATCATGTTCATCTTGGCGCCGATGGCGTCGATGAAGGGAACGATGAGGCTGAGGCCGGGGGTCAGCGTCTTGGTATAGCGGCCGAACCGCTCGACGGTGTAGTTGAAGCCCTGCGGGACCGTCTTGATGCCCTTGAACAGCACCAGGATGACCAGGGCGGCAAGAACGATGAGCGCGATGTCGAAACCGGAAAAGTCCATGCCGCTTCCCTCCAGCAGTCTTCGGCAGGCGGAATTTCACCTGCCCCCGACTGACACTTAAGGGGAATTCGCCGTCGTTACAATCGGCGCGGGCAGGGTGGCGTCAAACCCAGCCGCCGAGTTCGCGCCGCACCATCGCCTCGATCACGGCCATGCCTTCCTCGCTGTCGTTGAGGCAGGGGATGTGGCTGAATTTCTCGCCGCCGGCGGCCTCGAACTCCTCGCGCACCTCGCGGCCGATTTCATCCAGCGTCTCGATGCAATCGACCGAAAAGCCCGGATTGAGGATGGCCATCGACTTCACGCCTTCATGCGCCAGCTTCTCCACCGTCTTGTCGGTGTAGGGCTGGAGCCATTCCTGCGCGCCGAAGCGCGACTGGAAGGTGGCGAACATCTTGCGCTCGTCCCAGCCCAGCCGCTCGCGCAGGAGTTGCGTCGTCCGCAGGCACTGCTCGAAATAGGGGTCGCCCTTTTCCGAATAGGCTTTTGGGATGCCGTGGTAGGAGGTGAGCACCACCTCCGGCTCGAAATCCAGCGTCGCCAGATGGCGCTCGATGGAACGGGCCAGCGCGTCGATATAGACCGGCTCGTCGTAATAGGGCGGCACGCTGCGGATCGCCGGGGCGCGGCGCATCTTCATGAGCGCGCGAAACAGCTGGTCGTTGGCGGTGGCCGTCGTCGTCGCCGAGTATTGCGGATAGAGCGGGAAGGTCAGGATGCGGTCGCAACCGGCCTCCACCAGCGCCTTGGCGACGCTGGCCGTCGAGGGATTGCCGTAGCGCATCGCCCAGCCGACCTTGACGTTGGGCAGGTCGGCCAGCGCCTGCGCCAGCTTTTCGGCCTGCGCGCGGGTGAAGGTGTGCAGCGGCGACTCGTTCTTCTCGCGGTTCCAGATGCGCTCGTAGTTGGCGCCGGATTTTTGCGGCCGCGTGGTCAGCACCAGGCCATACAGGATCGGGTACCAGATCGCCTTGTTGAGTTCGATCACGCGCGGGTCGGACAGGAATTCCCGCAGGTAGCGCCACATCGGCTTGTAGGCCGTGCCGTCCGGCGTGCCGAGGTTGAGCAGCATGATGCCGACCTTGGCGGGTTCTGCCACCGCACCGGCAGCGGCGGACGGGACAGCGGTTTTCGCGGAAGAGGCGATCGGGGCGGACAGCGTCGTCAAGGGTGGTTCTCCTGGCTGCCATCAGCGTAACCGTATGGCGCACGGTTGCAAGGACGCGTCTGGCCGCACCCCCGGCCGCGCGCGCGGCCGAACAGGAAACGGCGTCCATCGGACGCCGTTCCGTGATGCCGATAAAGAAGTTCAGCCGCGCCGCGTCAGGACGAAGTTCTGCCCCGAGGCGCTGGTGCAGTTGAGCTGGCTGGTGGAGACCAGCAAACAGTTGAAGCTGATCGGCGACTGGCGGATCAGCGAGGTGCCGTTGATTTCGACCGAAGTCGAGCCGGTCATGACATAGCTGCCGTCGGACAGCTTCTGGCCGGTATCGGTCGCGACCGTCTGGAAACGGCCGGCCGAGAAGGTCGAGAGCCCGGTTCCCTGCGCGTCGATCCAGGAGCCTTCTACCCCGCGCGGGGCGAGGCTGCCGCCCGGAGGCGCGGAAGGGCCGCCGGTGGTGCAGGCGGCCAGCGTCAGGGCTGCCGCTGCCGCGACGCCGGCTGTAAGCGTGGTGCGAATATGCGTCATGGGTGTGTCTTCTCCTCGGTCCGCTGCCTTTTCAATCACTCCATTTTCGCAGTGATTGCAAGGGATGCGGGGTGGGTCCGCCTTGCTCTATCGCACCAGGATGTTGCGGAACTGCCACGGATCGCTCGTGTCGATGTCCTCGGCGAACAGGCCGGGGCGGCGATCGAGTGGCGTCCAGTCCGTATAGTGGCCCTCGATCGGTCCGAGATAGGCGGACTGAACCTCGAGGCAGCGGCGGTAGTCCATCTCGTCGGTCTCGACGATGCCCGCCACCGGGTTTTCCAGCGCCCAGACCATGCCGGCGATGACCGCCGAGGTCACCTGCAGACCGGTGGCGTTGTGGTAGGGCGCGAGCTTGCGTGCTTCCTGGAGCGACAGGTGCGAGCCGTACCAGTAGGCGTTCTTGGCGTGGCCGTAGAGAAGCACGCCGAGCTCGTCGACGCCGTCGACCAGCTCGTTTTCCTCCAGCACGTGCTGCGTTTCCTGCGCCTTGCCTTCGGCGCCGAACATTTCGTGCAGCGACAGCACCGCGTCGTTGCACGGATGGTAGGCGTAGTTGCAGGTCGGGCGGTAGCGCACGGTGCCGTCGCCGTCGCGGACGGTGAAGAAATCGGCGATGGAGATCGCCTCGTTGTGCGTCACCAGGAAGCCGTATTGCGGGCCGGGGGTCGGGCACCAGGTGCGCACGCGCGTGTTGGCGCCGGGCTGCTCCAGGAAGATGCCGGCCCCGCAGCCTTCCTTGTGCGTGCGGGCGTTGTCGGGCATCCAGTTTTCATGCGTGCCCCAGCCGAGTTCGGCCGGCTGCAGCCCCTCGGCAATGAAGCCCTCCACCGACCAGGTGTTCCAGAACGTGCCCATCGGCTTCGGCCGGGCGGCGCGCTGGGTATCGCGCTCGGCGATGTGGATGCCCTTGACGCCGGCCTTTTCCATCAGTGCGGCCCAGCCTTCCCGGTCGTGCTGCGCCGGTTCGGTGAAATCGAGGCCGAGGTCGCGGGCAAGGTTGAGCAGACCCTGCTTGACGAACCACGAAACCATGCCGGGGTTGGCGCCGCAGGTGGAGACGGCGGTAGGGCCGCCCGGATTGTCGCGCTTTTCCTTGAGCAGCGTCTCGCGCAGCGCATAGTTGGTGCGGCTGGCATTGTCGGCCTCGGCATCGAAATAGAAACCGAGCCACGGCTCGATGACGGTATCGATGTAGAGCACGCCGAGTTCGCGGCACAGCCGCATCAGGTCGACCGAACCGGTATCGACCGACAGGTTGACGCAGAAGCCACGGCCGCCCCCCTTGGTCAGCAGCGGGGTCAGCAGTTCCCGGTAGTTATCCCTGGTCACCGCCGCTTGCAGGAAGGCGATGCCGGCCTTGTCGATCGGCGCGCGGTCGATTTCGCGCGGATCGATGACGACGGCCCGCTTGCGGTCGAAGGTGAAATGGCGCTCGATCAACGGCAGCGCGCCGCGGCCGATCGAACCGAAGCCGATCATCACCACCGGGCCGCTGATTTCTCCGTAGATGGGCCATTTTTCATTCGCCATTTGCGGGGGCACTCCTTTGCTGTTGAAACGATTGGGTGGTGCGGAAACCGATGTTTCCAGCCGGCGGGCCGCTCATGGCACGCCTTTATGGCAACTGTCTTACATTTTCGGGCGGGATAAGGCGAATCGGAACGATTCTCAGCCGCCTCGAGCCATGGAAAGCAGCAGGTCCACCAGCCGGTCGCGATCCGCCGTCATGCCCTTGTAGTCCAGTTGCGCGGCGTCGAGCGCCGTCAGTTGCTCGGCGAAGGACGAGGCGAGCCTTGCCCGCTCGGGATGCTCGGCGATGACCTTCAGCGGGTCGAGGTGGATGCGGATGGTGAACAGCACGTCGCGCGAGAGCGGCAGCTTGCGCAGCGTCTGCCGCTCGATGCGGATGAAGGCCGAGGCCGCCATGTCGCGGCCCGGGAATTTCGAGGGCCGCGTGGCCGCGCGTTCGTCGCGCGCGTCGTTGGAAAGCGGCAGGTAGAGCGCATCGCCGGCCTGGATCGACCAGTTGTAGCGCTCCATCAACTGGTCCGGCGACAGCGCGTCGAACATGCGCGCGATCAGTTGGTCGGGCCGCGAGCCGGGACCGAAACCGGGCACCGGCACGTGGATTTTTTCCAGCGGCTGGCGGAATTTCTCCTGGAGCGACCATGAAGAGGGAAAGCACAGCGAGCCTGCGGCCAGGCGCCAGCCCTCGTCGCCGCGGCGCATCAGGATCAGGTCCTCCTGGACCTGAAGCGAGGCGTGATAGAGTGGCTGGTCGTCGAGGCTGCCCGCTGGCGCGGGGGTAAAAGCCATGGCGCGTTCGGGAGCGTGCTGGTGCAGGTGGCCGGCGATCAGGTCCGCCACTTCCTGCTGGGCCGCCTGCGTGCCGGCTTCGGCGACGAAGACCTTGTCCGGAATCTCTGCGTAAAGCCGGCGTTTTTCCTCGATATAGGCCGGATAATGCGCGTCGATCTCGATCCAGCGGTCGAAATCGATCGGTTTCAGGCCGATGGCGAAGGGTTTTGAGGTGCCGTCATAGGGCGTGTGGGTGGGCAGGGTGGTCACGATGGGTCCGTTGTCGCGTATCATGCGTGGCTACCAAGGGCCGCACCGCGACGCAATGCGCGGCCTTTAGGCCAGCCGCGCCGGGATCAGCCCCCGTAGCGAATTGCCGACGAACAGGGCTTTCGCCTTGCCAAGGTCGGCCGCCGGCAGGATCGCTTGCCTGGCCTGTCCCCGGTCCAGCAGTTCGGCCCGCAATACGCCGGCAAGCAGGCCGCACTCCAGATGCGGTGTCAGCAGGATACCGTCGCCGAAATCCGCAAAAAGGGTGGCGATGGTGCCTTCGCAGACCTCGCCGCGCTCATTCGCCAGAAGGACTTCGTTGACCTCCGCAGTTGGATATTCGGCGCGCGCCTGCGCATAGGCTTCGCGGCGCGTGGTCTTGTGGCGCAGCAGCCGGTCGCCGGAACGAAGCGTCGTGCTGGCAAGTTTCAGGCGCCACACGGTGCCGGCCGGCAAAGCCGCGAACGATTGCGCCGTCGCGCTCGCGCCGCCGTCCGGCGACAGCAGCAGGCGCGCCCGCATCGGCGTTTGCGTGGCCTTGACCGCCCCGGCAAGCGCGGCAGCGGCCCGCTCGCGGTCGAATGCGAAGCCGAGTTCGGCAGCCGATGCGGCAAGCCGCGCCATATGCCGGTCGAGGCGCACGAAGCCCACTTCCGGCTCCCAGCGCAGCGTTTCGATCAGGTCGAAGCCGGCGGGCTCCCCGTCGCGAAGCGGGCCTTGAGCAGACACTCCTGATACTCCTCCTCAACCCTGGAATCGAAGACGATGCCGCCGCCGACATTGTAGGTGGCCTTGCCGTCGGCAAACAGCGACAGCGTGCGGATCGCCACGGAAAAGCGCATGCGGCCGCCGGGCGCGATCCAGCCAATGGCCCCGCAATAGACGTCGCGCGGCGTGCCTTCCAAGTCGTGCAGGATCTCCATGGCGCGGATCTTCGGCGCGCCGGTGATCGAGCCGCACGGAAACAGGGCGGCGAAGATGCGGCGGATGGAAAGTCCGGGCAACAGCTTCGCCCGCACGCGGCTGACCATCTGGTGCACGGTCGGATAGCTTTCGATGCGGAACAGTTCCGGCACGTCGAGCGTGCCGACCTCGCTGATCAGCGAAATGTCGTTGCGCAGGAGATCGACGATCATGCGGTTTTCGGCCTGGTTCTTCTCGTCGTTGCGCAGGAAGGTCTTCAGCGCCTCGTCCTCGGCCGGCGTCGCGCCGCGCGGGGCGGTGCCCTTCATCGGATGCGTCTCGATCCAGCCTTCGTCGTCGACGGCAAAGAAAAGCTCGGGCGAGCGCGACAGCACGATCGGTTCGCCAAGGTCGACCAGCGCGCCGTAGCGGACCGGCTGGCGCTGCGTCAGCGCGTTGAAGGCCGCCATCGGCTCGCCGGTCCAGTGGGCATCGATCGGAAAGGTCAGGTTGCCCTGGTAGCAGTCGCCTTCGCGAATGTGGCGATGCAGCCGGGCAAACCGCTTTTCATAGGTCTCGAAGGACCAGGTGGCCTTCGCATCGAAGATCGGGCCGTTGGTGGCCGGCTGCTTGGGCGACGGCGGCTTGGCGTCGGAAGGGGTGTCGAACACGCCGAGGCACACGAGCGGCGCGCGGCGGCTCTCTGGCAGCAGCGGCACCAGCTTGGGCTCCAGCAGGTAGCCCGCCTCATAGGAGAAATACCCGGCCAGCCATTTGCCGGCCTCGTGCGCCTCTTGCGCCGCCGCAAGCGCCGGTTCGAACTCGTCGGCCGACCGCGCGACGATGATTTCGGACGGCTGCTCGAACAGCACCTCGCGACCGGCAAGGTCGTCGCGGAAAAGGGCGAAGGGGGCGTTCATCGTGGCACCCCGTCTGTGTTATCGGCGGTATATCCGCCCGTTGGCAGTGTACCCCCACCCCTAACCCCTCCCCACAAGGGGGAGGGGAATTTTAGTGTGGTAGACGGCATTGAGCATCGCGGCAGTTTGCGCGCGGGCACAGGGAATCCCTGTTTGCCTCCCCCTTGTGGAGAGGGGTTGGGGGTGGGGGTAAACCCTTGGCCGTCAGGCCGGAGAGGGGCAACGTAATGCGCTGTCATCGAATGCCGTTCCCGGCTCGCCTCAGTCCAGCGTTTCCAGTTCGTCGATCAGCCCGCCGATGACGCCGAGGCCGATCTGCCAGAAGGCGGGGTCGGTGGCGTCGAGGCCGAAGGGGGCGAGCAGTTCGGAATGATGCCTTGTGCCGCCGGCGCGCAGCATGGCGAAATACTTCTCCTGGAAACCGCGTTCCGCGTTCTGGTAGACGGCGTAGAGCGAGTTCACCAGGCAGTCGCCGAACGCGTAGGCGTAGACGTAGAACGGCGAATGGATGAAGTGCGGCACGTAGGTCCAGAAGGTCTCGTAGCCGTCGCGCAGCTTGATGGCCGGGCCGAGGCTCTCGGCCTGCACCTCCAGCCAGAACTCCCCCAGCTTGTCGGCGGTCAGTTCCCCGTTCTTGCGCTCGGTGTGCACCTTGCGCTCGAATTCGTAGAAGGCGATCTGGCGCACGACCGTGTTGATCATGTCCTCCACCTTCTGCGCCAGCATGGCCTTGCGCTCGCGCTTGTCCTTGGTCTGGTCGAGCAGCGAGCGGAAGGTCAGCATTTCGCCGAACACGGAAGCGGTTTCGGCGAGCGTCAGCGGGGTGGAGGCCATCAGCGCGCCCTGGCCGCCCGCCAGCACCTGGTGCACGCCGTGGCCGAGTTCGTGTGCGAGCGTCATCACGTCGCGCGGCTTGCCCATGTAGTTGAGCAGGACATAAGGATGCACCGACGGCACGGTCGGATGCGCGAAGGCGCCCGGCGACTTGCCAGGCCTGACCGGCGCGTCGATCCAGTTCCGGTCGAAGAAGGTGCGGGCGATGCCCGCCATTTCCGGCGAGAAGCGGTTGTAGGCGGTCAGCACCGTATCCCTGGCGGCATCCCAGGGAATGGTTGCCCTCGGCGTTTCGGGCAGCGGCGCGTTGCGGTCCCAGTGGTTCATCGTCTCCATGCCGAGCCAGCGCGCCTTCATCGCGTAGTAGCGGTGGGAAAGGCGCGGATAGGCCTCGCGCACCGCGGCCGCCAGCGCATCCACGACCGGCCTCTCGACGCGGTTGGCGAGGTGGCGTGAATCGGCGATATCCTCGAAGCCGCGCCAGCGGTCGGAGATTTCCTTGTCCTTGGCGAGCGTGTTGGTGATCAGCGTGAAGGTGCGCAGGTTCTTCCGGAAGGTGGCGCTAAGCGCTTCGGCCGCCTTGCGGCGCACCTCGCCGTCGGCGTCCTGCAGCCGGTTCAGCGTCGGCTCCAGCGTCAGTTCCTCGCCGTCCACGGTAAAGCGCAGGTCGGTCATCGTCTCGTCGAAGAGGCGGTTCCAGGCGCCGCGCCCGGTCACCGACTTTTCGTGGAAAAGCTGTTCGATGCGGTCCTCGAGCTGGTAGGGCTTGTCCTTGCGGAGGTCGAGCACCCAGGGCCGGTAGTGGCCGAAGGTCGCGTCTTCATCGAGCGCCTTTTCGATCGCCGCGTCGTCGACCAGGTTGAGCTCCAGCGCGAAGAACAGGAGATGCGAACTGGCGTCCGTCATCTTCTGCTGGATATCGCCATAGAGCTTGGCGCGGGCCGGGTCGGAGGTATCGCCGGCATAGACGAGCCCGGCATAGGAAACGATGCGCCCCATCAATTCCTCGAGCCGCTCATAGGCGCGCAACGCCTCGCCCAGTCCGCCGGCGGCCCCGCGCGCGGCCTCGGCGGCGAGCGTGCCCTTCCAGCGCTTTTCAAAGGCGACGGCGTCGTCGTTGGCGGCCTTGAGATCGCGCGCAAGCTCCGGGGCGTCCATGCCGGGATAGAGATCGGAGAGGTTCCATTCCGGCAGGTCGCCCAGCGCCGCGGAATTCTGTTCGGCACCGTGTCCAAGGGAAACCGTCGCCGCCGGGCGAACCGAAACTGTGCGCATCGCCTAATACCTTACCGAGAGGAGAGCCGGTCGAATCCTAAGCAATTCATTCACCGGCTTTTTTGAAAGCTTATTTAGAACCCTGTGCCAGGATGATCCATAGGGCAGAGTTTTAAGGCGGGCAAACTCGAAGTTTCCATGGCGGGCTCAATTCTCATAGTCGACGACGACCCGGTGCAGCGGCGGCTGCTGGAGGCCGCCGTCAGCCGGTTCGGCTATGCCGCGCTGGCCGTTGACGGCGGCGAGGCGGGCCTCAAGGCAATGGACGGCCCGGCGGGGCGCGACGTCGCCGCCATCATCCTCGACCTCGTCATGCCGGGCCTCGATGGCATCGGCGTGCTCAAGGCGATGCGCAAGCGCGGCATCGGCGTTCCCGTCATCGTACAGACGGCGCAGGGCGGCATCGATACCGTGGTGTCGGCCATGCGCCACGGCGCCTTCGACTTCGTCGTCAAGCCGGCGTCGCCCGACAAGCTGAAGGCCTCGATCGCCAACGCGCTCGAGGTCGAGGCGGTGGGCGACGAGGTGAAGCGCGCCGTCGGGCGTGCCGGCCGGCGGCTTACCTTCAAGGACATGATCACGCATTCGCAGGCGATGGAGCGCGTGGTGCGCCTCGGCCAGAAGGCGGCGGCTTCCAACATCCCGATCCTGATCGAGGGCGAATCGGGCGTCGGCAAGGAACTGGTGGCGCGCGCCATCCAGGGTTCCAGTGAGCGGCGGTCAAAGCCGTTCGTCACGGTCAATTGCGGGGCGATACCCGACAATCTGGTCGAATCGATCCTGTTCGGCCACGAAAAGGGGTCGTTTACCGGCGCGACCGAAAAGCATGTTGGCAAGTTCGTCGAGGCCCATTCGGGCACGCTGTTCCTCGACGAGATCGGCGATCTGCCGCTCGACGTGCAGGTCAAGTTGCTGCGCGCCGTGCAGGAGGGCGAGGTCGATCCGGTCGGCGGCCGTTCCACCCTCTCGGTGGACATCCGGCTGATCTCGGCCACTCATCGCGACCTGCTGCAACAGGTCAAGGACGGGGCGTTTCGCGAAGACCTCTACTACCGGCTCAACGTCTATCCGATCCATGTGCCGCCGCTGCGCGAGCGGCGCGAGGACATCGCCCTTCTGGTCGCGCATTTCCTCGACAAGGTGAGTTCCGCCGATCCGCGCCGGCGCTTCACCGGCGTTTCCGCCACGGCCCTCGCGATGCTGGAAGCCTACGACTGGCCCGGCAACATAAGGCAACTGGAGAACGCCGTCCTTCGCGCCTCGGTGCTGGCGGACGGGGCGCTGCTGACGGAGGCGGATTTCCCGCAGATCAGGGCGCAGGTCGAGGGCGTGGTGCGCTTGGAAGGCGAGGGCGGCGCGGCCGAAGACGAGCCGGCTTTCCCCGATCCGCTGCCGGCTGGCGATCGCGCGGCAGGCGGCGAATCGGCGGCCGCTGCAACCGCTGAACCGAGGCCGCGTTTCGGCAAGCTGGATGCGCTGGACGAGCGCGGCAACGTCCGTTCGCTGGCCGCGGTCGAACTGGAAATGATCAAGCTGGCGATCGACCACTATAACGGCCAGATGAGCGAGGTGGCGCGCCGCCTCGGCATCGGCCGCTCCACGCTCTACCGCAAGCTCAAGGAGCACGGCATCGACCCCGAAAGCGGCCGCGTCGAGCGAATCGTTTCCTGAACTTCGGGCAGGCGGTTCGTCGCGTTCGGCCGGCGGGATTTCCACCGCCTGTTCACGCATTGTGGCAAGCGGTAACAGATCGTTCCTTTCCGGCGCCGAAAGATCATCTAAACCAGCAGTTTACTATGAGACTCTTATGCGTGCTTTCGCCAGGTTCCTGCCACGGTGTCACCGCATTTGAGCTTCAATAAGCGAGGATTAACCATTAGGATTGATTATTCGGATGTGACTTCGCCGCATCCGTTTGGACAAATCCGGGGACAAACGGCAGCCTGCAAGGCCTTTTGATTTGGACAAAATCGAACGACACAAAAACGGGCGTTCTCTGCGTGCGGGCAGCTGGCCGAAGTGGCTGCTGCCGACGCTCGCCGCCGCCGGGTTCCTGGCGCTGACGACCGGCGGTGCGTCCGCCGATACGCGGTCCCTCAAATTCTACCACCTGCACACGCACGAGAAGGCCGAGATCGTCTACAAGCGCAATGGCCGCTACGATCCCGCTGGCCTCAAGAAGATCGACTACATCCTGCGCGACTGGCGGCGAAACGAGCCGGTCAAGATCGATCCGCGCCTGCTCGACCTCGTCTGGGAAGCCTACCGCGCCACCGGTTCGCGCGAATATATCCAGGTCATCTGCGGCTATCGCGCGCCGGCAACCAACTCCATGCTGCGCAGCCGCAGCAAGGGCGTGGCGCAGAAAAGCCAGCACATGCTCGGCAAGGCGCTGGACTTCTACATTCCGGGCGTGCCGCTGAAAAAGCTGCGCGACATCGGCCTGAAGATGCAAGGCGGCGGCGTCGGCTATTATCCGAGTTCCGGTTCGCCTTTCGTCCACATGGACGTCGGCAATGTGCGGCACTGGCCGGGCATCAGCCGCCAGGAACTGGTCAGCCTGTTCCCGCAGGGCAAGACCTTGCACGTGCCTTCCGACGGCAAGCCGTTGCCCGGCTACGAGCAGGCGCTCGCCGCCTACCAGGCGCGCAAGAGCAGCGGCGGCACCGCGATCGCGCTGGCCAGCATGGGCGGCGGCGCCAAGAAGTCCGGCGGGCTTCTGGCGGCGCTGTTCGGCGGTGGCGCCGACGAGGAAGAGGATGTCGCCGACGTCGCGACGGCCCCGGCCCCGAAGGCCAGGACGGTAAAGCAGGCACCGGCCGAAAAGAGCCTTCCGGGCATCACCATCGTGTCGCCTGAAAACGCGAAGCGTGCCGATACCACCCAGCTTGCCGATGCCGCCGACGCGGCGCCGGAGCCGGAGACGCCGGCCCGGATCATCGCGGCACTGCCGGCCCGCAGCATCCCCGTACCCGGCTTTGCGCCGCGCCCAAAGGCGGATGTCGGCGTCCAGGTGGCCGAGGTCGCGCAGCCCGCCGACCAGCCGCAGACGGTCCCGTTCGCGATGGCCGACGCCAGCGCCGCGCCGGTCGGCGCGACCGCAGCTTCCGCCGATGCGGCGCAGGTCGCCGTCAACAACATCCCGCTGCCGACCTGGCGTCCCGCGACGACGCCGCCGGCCGAACTTGCGCCGAAGAACCATGATGCGGTGCTGATGGCGCTTGCCGATACCGCGAAGCACGGCAACCCGGCGGTGGACGCCCTGACCGTGCTGCCGTCGGCGCGACCTGAAGTCGGTGCGCCGGTAGTCGCTGCCGCCGCGCAACCCGGCATCGTGCAGGCGAAGGTTACGCGCGACGAAATCAAGGCCGTTCTCGAACGCGTCTCGGCCGAGGACTACAACGTCGCCTCGCTCTCCGAGGTGGCGGTGCCGCGCTCGGCCTTCAACGACCCGTCGGGCATCGATGCGGCGTCGCCGCGCAAGGCCGTCGCCTCGCGCGCGGCCGGGTCGGATCCTGTCTCGGCCATCGGCGCCGGGGTAAAGACGACCCGCAAGGAAGCGCGCGCCAGCGCCCGCGACCTGAAGCCGGAACCGAAGGCCATCGTCGTGTCGGCACAGCCCGATGCGGCCCGCTGGGCGCTGCACGGCGCCGACTACAGCGCGACGGTCACGGATTCGGCCAACGCGCCGCGCTATGCCTATAACGTCGTGCGCACCGCGCCGACCGAGGTCTACACCAACGGCTTCCAGACCGGCGACGAGATGGCGAACGCCAACCGCTTCACCGGCAACGCCGTGAAGTTCATGTCGGTCGCACGCTTCGCCAGCAAATAACGACAGGTGATCCGCTTCGGCGGATCGCCGCGTCCGGCGCAAGTTTTGCCTTTCAGTGGGGTTTGTTTCCCCGTCTTCCCTCATGAGGGAAGACGGTTGTTCAGGGCGCCTTTCCTCTACCCCACGCATGTGGGGAGAGGTGGCGCGCGAAGCGCAACGGAGTGGGGATATTCGCGAGAGACTATGACTTGGCCCCGAGGGACAGGTCGAAAGCAGGAATCGACTGGCCGGCCGACAGGCGGAGACTGGCGCGTTCAGCGCTGGCCGAGCGCGTTGGCTTCGCGCGCCAGCATTTCGATGGTGTCCCAGCGGCCGGCTTTCACCAGATCGTCGGGGGCGACCCATGAGCCGCCGATGCAGGCGACGTTGGGCAGGGCCAGGTAGTCGCCCGCGTTGCGGACATTGATGCCGCCGGTTGGGCAGAAGCGGGTGCCGGCGAAGGGTGACGCCAGGGCCTTGAGGAAGGCGGCGCCGCCCGCCTGCTCGGCCGGAAAGAATTTCAGGAAATCGAGACCGGCCTCGCCGGCCAGCATGATTTCCGCCGGCGTGATCGCGCCCGGCAGCAGCGGAACCGCGCTGCCATCGGCAGCGGCCAGGAGGTCGCGGGTAAGGCCGGGACTGACGATGAACTGCGAACCGGCCTTCGCCGCTTCGTCGAACTGGCGCGCGTTGAGAATGGTTCCGGCGCCGACGATGGCCTCCCCGACCTCGCCGGCAACGCGGCGGATCGCCTCCATGGCGGCACCGGTCCTGAGCGTGATCTCGATCATCGGCAGGCCGCCGCGCGCCAGCGCGCGGGCCAGCGGCACGGCGTGCGCAATGTCGTCGATCTTGAGCACCGGTATCACCTTCTGGCCCTTGAGGAGCGACAGGAGGACTTCTGACTTGCTGGGCATTTTTCTTTCCGGGCGAGTGATGTGTTTTAAACCGATTAACATGGGCCGGTTTGGTTGTCCATGAATGGGGCGGGCGGCGGGCGCGGCCGATTGCCGTTTCAGGAACGCCCGAAAACGCGTGCCAGCCAGCCCACCAACGATGTCCAGAAACCGGGCCTCTGGATGCTTTTTGGCGCAGCGTCGGCATTTTTCAAGGCCTCCAGCTTCGCCATCGTCTTCGGCCCCACAATGCCGTCAGCGGCAAGCGCGTGATCGGCCTGGAACCGCTTGACCGTACGTTGCGTAACGGGACCGAAGATGCCGTCGGCGGCGAGCGGATAGCCGAGTTCGGACAGGCTGCGCTGAAGTTTTTCGACCGCCGTCCCCTTCATGCCCCGCCGCAGCAGCGCTTCCCCGGTGAGTTGCGTGTAATCAGCATAGGCGTTGGCCAGCCTGCGGTCGTAGCCGCTCCTGGCATAGGCCGGGCCGTTGTAGCCGCGCGCGAAACTGGCCCAGTCGTGGGCGGCCAGCGCCTTGGACAGGCCCGCCTTTTCGATATAAAGCGCCATCAGCCGCACCTGTCCGGCAACCCCGGAGCGCGCTTCGGCGACCAGCGCCTCGACGCTGTCATACCCCAGCCACAGCCAATGCGCCCCCATCACCTGGCCGATCCCCCAGGAGGCCGATTCGTAGGCGGCGCGGGCGTCGATGGCTGCAGCCTGGTTCAACATGCGCCAGCGCCCGGCTTGCGTTTTCGGGTTGGCGACGGCCCCGGCTACCGGGGCCGACAGTCCCCTTTCGCGGGCGACGGCGCGGTCTTTCTCGCTCAGCCGCCGGTCGAAATAATGGCCTTCGAAGCGGATCAGCGGTTCGCGCCGGCCGTCTACCATGGCGAAGGCGATGCCGCCGCTTTCCACCTCGGCGACCGCCAGCAACGTCGCGGGCTCCACGCCGAGATCGCGTGCGGCGCTGGTGATTTCCGACATGACGTCCGTGGTGAACATAAAAGCGGCCTCCGTTGGGAGGAAATTCTCACCGCGTTTGGCGGCGGGGGGATAACGCGGCGGCCGGCCGGCGTTTCCGTGCTGCGGCGTCCGGTGGGCAAACCTTTGGCCCGGTTGCCAAAACCGCGCCACCTTGAAACGCCGCCGGCGAAAGTTTAGGGGCATTGGCCATGAATTCGTCCACGCCTTCGTCGCCGTTTCGCGTTGCCGCCCTCTACCGCTTCTGCCGGCTGGAGCGGTTCGAGGCGCTGCGCGAGCCGTTGCTGAAGCTGTGCGAGGAACAGCACCTCAAGGGTACCCTGCTGCTTGCCCCCGAAGGCATCAACGGCACCGTCGCCGGCGGCGAGGCGGGCATCGCCGCCCTCATGGCTTACCTCGAAACGGTCCCGGAATTCGACGGCCTCGAGGTCAAGTACAGCACCGCGGCCGCCATGCCTTTCCATCGCATGAAGGTGCGGCTGAAGCGCGAGATCGTCACCATGGGGGTGGAAACGATCGACCCGCTGCAAAGCGTCGGCACCTATGTCGATCCGGCCGACTGGAACGCGCTGATCAGCGATCCGGATACGGTCGTCATCGATACGCGCAACGGCTACGAGGTTTCGCTCGGCACCTTTGCCGGCGCGGTGGATCCGCAGACGGCCAGCTTCCGCGAGTTCCCGCAATGGATCGAAGAACACCGCGCCGAACTCGACGGCCGGAAGGTGGCGATGTTCTGCACCGGCGGTATCCGCTGCGAGAAGGCGACCGCCTATGTCAAGTCGCTCGGCATCGACACCGTGTTCCATCTCAAGGGCGGCATCCTGAAATATCTGGAGGAAGTTCCGGCCGCCGACAGCCTGTGGCAGGGCGAGTGCTTCGTTTTCGACGAGCGGGTTTCGGTGGCGCACGGGCTGGTCGAAGGGGACGCCGAACTGTGCCGCGCCTGCCGCTTTCCGTTGACGGCCGAGGACAGGCTTTCGCTGAAATACGAGCCGGGGGTTTCGTGCCCGCACTGCTTCGAGGCTCGCTCCGAGGACGACCGCGCCCGCTATGCCGAGCGCCACCGGCAGGTCCGGCTTGCCGAGGCGCGGGGCAGGGCGCCGCATATCGGGTGACAAAAGCGCGGGCTTGTCATTGCAATGCCGGCGTCACACCCTACCTTTGCGGGGCCATTCAACGCGGAGGTCCTGATGTTCGATCCAAAGAAACTGCTCGACGGCCTGCTCGGCTCGTCGGCGACCGGTACAGGCGCGCAGGTGCGCGGCAAGGCTGAGCAGGCGCTGCAGATGGCGCGGGACAATCCGCTGGCCGCCGGTGCACTGGCGGCGGTGCTGCTCGGCACCGACCCCGGCCGCAAGGTGGCGGGCGCGGCGATCAAGCTCGGCGGCCTCGCCGCCATCGGCAGCCTCGCCTACCGCGCCTACCAGAACTACCAGAACGGCAAGAGCCCGGCGCCGGCGCCCGCTTCCGGCGAGCCGGAATTGCTGCCGCCGCCTTCCGATACGGGGTTTCATCCCTCGCAGGCGCAGCAGGGCGAGGCCGAGTTCGCGCTGACGCTGGTGCGGGCGATGATCGCCGCCGCCAAGGCCGATGGCCGCATCGACGACGACGAGCGGCAGAAGATCGTCGGCCGGCTCGGCGAGGCCGGCATGGACGGCGAAGCCGAAGCCTTCCTGAAGGCGGAACTGGAAGCCCCGCTCGACCTCGACACGCTGGTTGCTGCCGCCCGCAGCGAAGAACAGAAGATCGAGCTTTACACGGCCTCGCGGCTGACGGTCGATCCCGACAGCCGGGCAGAGCGCGGCTATCTCGACATGCTTGCGGGTCGTCTCGGCCTGCCGGACGCGCTGGTCGATCACATCGAGGCGACGGTCTCCTCGGTGAAGGAACCTGTCGCGGCAGGCAGCGCGCCCGGCTCGCGCTGGTAGGGCGCGGCCGGCACGGTGGCGCGTTAACCAAACGTTAACCTACCGGGCGCACAATTTTCCTTAATCGGATCAGCTTTCCTCCTCCCGAGCATGGTCCGGATCTGGGCGGTCGCCAATGGCCGCCCTTTTTGTTGGGCCTTGCCTCGCGCCCGGGCTTTTGCGATGGCTGCGGGACCGACAGAGGAGGCGTTCATGGCAGGCGAGAAGACGGCGATCGTTACCGGAGCCGGCAGCGGCATCGGCAAGGCCGTGGCGACGACGCTGCTCAAGGCCGGCTGGAACACGGTATTCTGCGGCCGGCGGGTGGCGATGCTGGAAGCCGCCATCGCCGAAGCCGGAAACGTCGAGGCCGGCGCGCTCGCCGTGGGCTGCGACATCACCAGGCCGCAGGAGGTCGAGGCGCTGTTCGGCAAGGCGGTCGAGACGTTCGGCCGGGTCGACCTTTTGTTCAACAATGCCGGCATCGCCTACAAGTCGGTTCCGATCGACGAAATCCCGGTCGAGGCCTGGAACGACGTCGTCGCGGTCAACCTCACCGGTTCCTTCCTTTGCGCCCGCGCCGCCTTTGCCGCGATGCGGCGGCAGCGGCCGATGGGCGGGCGCATCATCAACAACGGCTCGGTTTCGGCGCATGCGCCGCGTCCCGGCTCGGTACCCTATACGGCCACCAAGCACGCCATCACCGGGCTCACCAAGACGCTGGCGCTGGACGGGCGCCCTTACGATATCGCCTGCGGCCAGATCGACATCGGCAACGCGCTGACCGACATGGCGCAGGCGATGACCGTCGGCGTGCCGCAGGCCAATGGCGAGATCGCGGCCGAGGCCGTGATGGACGTCGCCCATGTCGGCGAGGCGGTGCTGCACATGGCGAGCCTGCCGCTCGACGCCAACGTGCTGTTCATGACGGTGATGGCGACCAAGATGCCGTTCGTCGGGAGAGGGTAAGGCGGTTGTCCCCCTTGAACTGATGGGGAGGGGAAATGCTTGCGGGGCCGGGTAGCCGCCGGTCCGTCGCGCTGCGCGCGCCACCACCTACACGCGCGGCAATCGCACATGGCTTTACCCCCGCCCCCTAGCCCCTCCCCACAAGGGGGCAGTGTTTACATCAGACTTAGTTTGGATTCTTCTTGG
>NZ_JBHRTK010000026.1:0-14796 GCF_042646345.1 Aquamicrobium soli
TCATAGCTCCGGCACGGCTCGCGCGAGCCAGCATCTCCTGCGGTCCTCGGCGTATGCGTACGAAGCTGAAGGCGGAGCGCGACATTCTGAAAAAGGCCGCGGCCTACTTCGCGAGGGAAGCGATATGAGGTTCGCTTTCAATGCGAAGCACCGGAACATCTGGCCGGTGGCATGGCCGTGCGATGCGCTGGATGTTTCTCGCTCGGGCTTCCATGCCTGGCTCAACCGCAGCCCCCAGCGCTCGCTCCCGGCAAGACGAGGTTCTGGTGACGGCGATCAACCGGAGCTTCAAGAGCAGCGGCCGAACCTATGGTGCCCGGCGCGTGTGGCACGACGTTCTGGCCGAGGGTCTATCCTGCTGCTTGCATCGCATCGGGAGGCTTATGCGGCAGCACGGGCTACATACCCGGCCGCGCGGTCGTGGCCTGCCGAAAGATGCCGGTGAGCGAGCTGAAGTAATCGGCGGGTGTCAAGGGAGCCCGCCGATTTTACGGTTATATCCACCATGGAAGAAGAGGGACTTAGCGCCCCCACTTTCTCACTTCCGGCTCCTGGGCCTGTACGTTCTCCTGCTGAACGTCCGAGATTGAGGCGGTAGTGCCGTGGTCGATAAGCGCTTCCTGGTTTACAACAGTCGTGGCGCCGGACTCATAGACGGGGAAATGGTCGCCGCCAGCGGCAAAAGCAGCACCAGCAGACATTACCAAAGCGGAGGCTGCGGTCAGAATGATCTTGGTCATTTCGTACACTCCTTAATCGTCGTCGTCATCTCCAGCAGGATTGCCGAAGTGTGAACAGTTTTTCTTGGACAATGCTAACTTGGTGAACAACAATGCCCGTTGCCAGACAGGTATTCGGATACGGACTGTCAACCAAAAATAATGATACTGAGAACCATCGTCTTCCCATTGAGAACGATGGGGGCACTCCAATCCGAGGCCTGCTCCAGCCAACCGCAGCGAGCTTTTCGTCGTTTTGGGCCCAACTCACCTCTTAAGGACTGAACGACGTTATTCGAAAGATCGTTCCGTTAGCGTCCTCGCTGACGAGCAAAGCGCCGTCCCGCGTGACTGCAATGCCTGCTGGACGACCCCAGACCGTTTTCTCATCCAACACAAAACCGGTCATGAAGTCTTTGTAGACGCCCGTAGGCTTGCCGTCCTTCATGCGCGCACGGATCACCTTGTACCCGGTCCTGTGTTCCCGGTTCCAGGATCCGTGCAGGGTTGCAAAGGCGTCTCCTCTATACTCCATTGGGAACGCGTCTTTATCGTAGAAGACGAGTTGCAGGGTGGATGAATGCGCCTGAATTAGGACTTCGGGCACCTTCGCCTGGTCTTTGAGGTCGGGGCGCTCCCCCGCGTGGGCTGGGTCTTCGTTACCGCCACTGTAATACCAAGGCCAGCCGTAAAAGCCGCCCTCTTGGATAGTGGTCAAAAAGTCCGGGACAAGATCGGGGCCAAGGTGGTCGCGTTCGTTGCCGGTGCACCACAGCGTGCCGGTTCCCGGCTGCACGGCCATGCCCGAGCAGTTCCGCAAGCCAGTCGCAAAATTGCGGACATTTTCGCCCTCTGGATCGAATACCCGGACGACGGCCCGGTTCTCTTCATCGCCCCATGCGGCGCCGAGCCCATGCGTTTTCTCGAAGGCTTTGATTTTGTCTTTTGTTTTCTTCGGCATAGCGGCAGCGACATTAGAGGCCGAGCCGATCGAGACGAAGATGCGTTGGCCGTCAGGAGAGGCCGCCAGATCCCGTGTCCAATGCCGCTGGGTAGGAATATCGGGGATGATGACCTCGGCCGGCCCACGCGCTTTGCGGTCGCCACGGCGATAGGGGAAGCGAACGACTTGGTTGGCTGCTCCCACATAGACATAACGAGGGTCCGCTGGCGGATAAAACGCGATTCCGAAGGGTTTCTCCAATCCTTCGGTAAACACCTCGAGCTTCGCCGTTCCAGCGGCGTCGGCGGGGAAGACAAGAATGCGTCCCGCACCGCTCTCCGCGACGAAAATGTCGCCATTCGGCGCCGTACGGATGACGCGCGGCTGGTTCAAGCCACTTGCAAACACTTCGGCTTTGAAGCCTGCCGGAATGTCCGGCATCTTACCTGGCGGCGGCGCGACCACATTGGCCAAATTCTCGAAATCAGGCGCTTCGGGATCATTCTCCGTAAGGGTAGGCGCGGGCAAGCCAGCGGATGTTATGTGTCGGCTGACCCCAGGAGCGTCGGCCTCCCAAGTACCAAAAGCGGCCTTGCCTTCCAGTACCTCCTGGGCGCTTAGCGGGGCGATCGAAACGAGCGCCAATGGCATAGTCATCACAACCATCAACATGCGCATTTGTGCATCCTCCGGTTCGCCGGATCGTTGCCTCCCGCCACTCAGTCTTAAGACACCGTCGCCCCGGCAACGGTCGATTATTCCTTCCGCCCGGTAGACGAAATAGATCCATCGCTCAGTGGTAGAGGGGAAGGATGAGCGCCTCCCGCTCCTCAAGCTTATGGCGATACCGCTGAGCTCGGCATTAACTTACAAGTGCTCCTGTTTACCTGCCATATAGAGATAGGTGCTCTTGTCATCGGCCATAACAATTACCTGCTCCCTTTGCCCGGCGCGCGCCCCCGCCCGAAGTTGGTAGCGACTTCAACTCTATTCCATACCGGGACCTCACCCGACGAATAGCGTCACCTGCGGCCCATGAGGCCTAATATCTAGGCTGGCTGTGGCCGGGGCGGAAGCGACGACTCAACTTGGTGCTTTGCGATCCACACTGGACGGCAAGGAAAACCGAAGGCTGCTGAGGCGCGGGTCGGCTGCAACGGCCGGGAAAGTTCACGATCGCTTGATCGCTGATGTCAGCCTTGCTGATGCCGCTGTCGGCAATAAATATGATCGCCGGCCGACACATGAAGGTAGATATCCGCGGGAGCGCATCGTGACCAAAGACGCTGCATCCGTTGTCCTGGCGCATCTCGACAAGATTCGGCCTGATCTCGAGGCGCTTTACAAAGACGTCCACTCTCACCCCGAACTGTCGATGCAGGAAACCCGCACGGCGAAAATTGCTGCCGAAAGACTAACAAAAGCCGGCTATCAGGTAACCAGCGGCGTAGGCAAAACAGGCGTGGTCGGACTCCTGCGCAACGGCGAAGGGCCAACGGTAATGCTGCGCGCCGACATGGATGCGCTACCGATCGCCGAGGCCACCGGTCTCGACTATGCGAGCAAAATTACGGCGACGGACGCCGAAGGCAACCCCGTGCCGGTCGGCCATATGTGCGGACACGACATGCATGTCGCCTGGCTAGTAGGCGCGGCAACTTTGCTGTCGCAGAAGCGCGATGCCTGGAAAGGAACCTTGATGGCCGTTTTCCAACCGGGCGAGGAAACCGCGCAAGGTGCCCAAGCGATGATCGACGACGGGCTGCTTAACCGCTTCCCCACCCCCGACGTCGTGCTTGGCCAGCATGTCATGGTCGGTCCGTCCGGCACGGTCGCCGGAAGCGCGGGGCCGATCACCTCCGCGGCGGACAGCCTGCAAATCCGGCTGTTCGGGCGCGGGGCGCATGGCTCGATGCCGCAGGCGAGCATCGATCCGGTGGTCATGGCGGCTTCCGTCGTGCTGCGATTGCAAACCATCGTCTCGCGCGAGGTCGCCGCGACCGACGCGGCCGTGGTGACGGTGGGCGTATTGCAGGCGGGCACCAAGGAAAACGTCATTCCGGATGAGGCCATCATCAAGCTCAACGTGCGCACCTTCGATGCGACCGTGCGCAAGCATGTGCTGGCCGCGATCAAGCGGATCGTCAACGCGGAAGCGATAGCTTCGGGAGCTCCGCGCAAGCCCGAGATCACCCCGCTCGACCGCTACCCGCTGAACGTCAATGACGAGGCCGCCAGCAACCGGATCGCCGAGGCGTTTCGGAACTACTTCTCGCCTGAAAGGGTGAAGCACACCGGACCGGCGCCAGCCAGTGAGGATTTCGGCTGTTTCGGCACCGCATGGCAGGTCTCGTCGGTATTCTGGTTTGTCGGAGGAAACGATCCTGTAGCTTTCAACAAAGCCAAGGCAGAGGGGAATCTGAACGACCTGCCCGTCAACCATAGCCCGAAATTCGCGCCCATCCTGCATCCGACACTCGAGACTGGTGTCGAAGCGATGGTGGTGGGAGCTTTGGCCTGGCTCGGTCCAAACTGACACGCCCGCCGTGATCGCCATCGAAACCTTCGTGCGGATACTTGACCTCGGCGGCACTTTCGTTTTCGCCATCAGCGGGGCGGTTGCCGCCGTTAACCGTCGGCTCGACATCTTCGGAATCCTTGTCCTGTCCTTCGTCGCCGGCAATTTCGGCGGCATCAGCCGCGACGTGCTGATCGGCGCGGTGCCGCCAGCCGCGTTGACCGATGGCCGCTATCTGCTGGTTTCTGTGCTTGCGGGTCTCGTCACCTTTTTTCTCTATGCAGGTGTCGACAGGCTGCACGCGCCTGTTCTTCTGTTCGATGCTGCAGGATTGGCGTTTTTCGCCGTGGCTGGAGCGCAAAAGGCGCTTGAATTCAATCTGAGTCCTGTCATGGCGGCGCTTCTGGGTATGCTGACCGGCATCGGCGGCGGCATGACGCGGGACGTTTTACTGATGGACATCCCGCAGGTATTACGCTCAGATCTCTATGCGGTAGCTGCACTGGCCGGCGCGTCCATAGTGGTCGTCGGCCATGTGCTAGGCGCGTCCTACGGCATATCTGCAGTCGCAGGAGGAGCGACGTGCTTCGGTCTCCGCTTCGGAGCCATGAGGTACGGTTTGCGCCTGCCTGCCGCTCATCTGTCTGCGCGACATCGTGCTGGGGTTAGGACTTCGGATGACAGAAAGCCGCACTGAGCGTGATGCGCATGGGCCAACACATGCGCAAGCGAAGCGGCCGCTAATTGGCCAGGATTGAATAGCCAGGTTCCTGATGACTTCGACCACAACGGCTGTGATCCGGACGTTGTCCCGGTCAGCGCCGTGTTGGCCAGTGGGGTTTCGATGAACGGCGCGCCGAGAAATATTCAGAGAAAGACGGCACCGACGTTCCCACGTCGTACGAACGGCCTTGAGGTCGCAGCGAGTATCTGGTCGGCCATCGCTGCACGAGGCAGCGACCCTCGCCCCGAAAAGCTCATTTCGGTCGCCGGCAGGCTGGGCCTTCCAAGCGACTACACAAAGGCGACGCAGGCGCTGGAACGCTGCTGCCTGGCATCATCGGCGAGCCGCTGGTGATAACCCGTACCCGGGCAGTTCAGGAGAAACCCCATTCCGCATTCGTTGGCGCAATCGTTTCCAGCTGTATCCTTCTGTAAAGCTCCAGCCACGACGAATCCCCTGCAAAGCTACTCATGCTCCCACATGCATCCATGAATGGAACAGTGGCGAAACGGCCTGTGTGATCGCTGGCTTCGCCCATTCTGCCAGCGCGGTACAAGTCAAACGGATTCTGGTCGCACTCAATGACCCGATGCCCCCAGGCCGCAGGCATGTCATCCACCACAAGAGCATGACGAAGATCCGCATCCATGTCCGCTGCTTCCAACGCCTTGCAGAGAGCATAGCGCATCAGAGGATAGTAGATGGGCTGATGACTGCCCCCGAGCGCGCGCACTCCCGGCAGAATAGAAATGACTAGGAACATTAAAAAAAGATTCGGTACAAGGCTGCGGTTCACGAGGCGTTCGACGATTTCGGCAGCCGTGAAGCGCACCAGCTTCTTGCCAGTTGTGGCATGAACGAGTTCTCCTGATTCCAAACGTAGCCGGTGGCGTTTGCCATCCTCATAAAACCAGAAAAAATCAGTTCCCCGCGCCACCCAACTGCCCCATGGGCCGGCCGCCAGCTTGTCGAATCCGGCAACAATATCTGAAGCAAGCTTCGGCGCTTCGAACAGTCTTGTTCGAAGCCAGGAATTCTCATCTCTCAGATGGCTGACGACAAGGTCAGTGACATCCTCATCATCGATCTGCAAAAAGGCAAAGCCATCGCCGAATATTTTTGGCCACAGAGCGATATTGGCTGCCTTTAAAGCGTGCGCTGGCCTCTCGAAGCCTTGTTTCGGCAATAGGCCTTCGAGCAGCGTCAACGCCTCGGGGCAAATATTTGGCTCTGCAGGTAGCAGTGCGAACCGATAGGATCCCGGGCCGCTCAGAAGGTTGTATCCAATCATTCGGCTTCGGCTGAGGCCGAAGAGGTTGACCGGAGTCCCATTCACTGTGAGCCAGCCTGGCCCCTTACGCGGCTTTTCGACGAGACTTACTGTCGAAACGGCATATGAGAGATAACTCGAGCAACCGTGCGCCTTCAGGCCCAGCAGACTGAAGGCGTGCGTATAGTAGGCTTCCGCCTCAAAAAGCAAAAGCAAATGAGGCCCGGTTTGCAGCACACGTCTCCTTTCGAGTTCGCCGCAGATTTGTCCAACAACGTCCTCCGGCAGCCCGCTCCGCCGTCCTGCCTTCTTGACAGCGTCGAGGAGTTTCGTCAGCGCGCAACGACGGATTTCTAGTTTAATCCTAGTGTGCGGTATCTCGAACAGCCGGCATGCATAATCGCTGATCGGCAATGAATAGTAGGGCCGGATCCACGGGTAGAGGAATGCCAGCGATTGAAGAACTATCTGTTTTGCGTCGCCGCTTGAGGCTGCTTCGTCCATTCTATAACCCGTTCTTTTGCTGGGTCATGGTGCTCAACACTGAAAGGCTGACGAGAAGCACCACGCCGAAACCGAAGAAAATTGTGGAAGGCCTCACGGTGTCGCCTACAAAGGAGACTATGCCGAAGATGATCAAGCCGAGCGCCGCCGCGAAGCTGTGCATGATGCCCTTGGCCCTGCCAAGCATGTGATCGGCCAGTCGCAATTGCAACGCGACCTCGACGCTAACACGCCCGAGATTGTAGAGAAGCCCCAGTATTGCGAAGTTTATTAATATCCAGGGCATCCGTAGCAACATCAGCGCCATGAGTGCTAAGCCGTTTAAGCCCAGAAGCATAAGGTGCAATGCGTGGGTACGCGTATCTTTTCTTAATCGGATGAGAAGGACAGCTCCGATCAGCGAGCCAACGGACCAAGCTGCTTCGAGATAGCCGAAATCCAACGCGGTGCCGTCCTGCTCTTCAAGGATGAAGCTCGCGCCCATGACACTCACAACTATCGCGCTGCCGTAAAGAAGCGCGTAAAAAGCAAAAAGCGGAAATAGGTGCGCCGCCATGCGTGGAGAAGAGCACTTCTTGCCGATGTGATGCGCGTGCAAGGCCGCCCGCATAGATGACAAACAGCCCGCCGAAATAAGAAAAAAACCGCCAAGGATTATGAACACAAGGGCAGGGAGATGCGATCTAAGTAAAGGTCCCGTAAGCAAGGCGGCACACAGGCAGCCAAGTTGCATGGTGAAAAAGATAGCAGAATTTGTCTTACTTAGCCGACGGCCATGCACCAACCCGGGGATCAAGGCTTGTGAGCCCGTAAGCGCCATACGGTCACAAAAGGAAAAGAAATTGGCCGATAAATAGATCACAACGAGCATGTTCAAATACGGAATTGTGCAAGCAGTGCCGAGCATGACAACAAAACGACCGATGTCCGCGGCGATCGTCAGTCTACGCCGGTCAAACCGGTCCGCTGCCATTCCGGCCAACGGACTTGTCACAAATTCGCTCGCGCTGACGATTAATAGCAGTGTCGCAACGCTAGCGCTCCCAAAACCTGCTTCGACAAGAATCCAAGATGTCGCCATGTAGTAACCATTCCGCCCCACATTACACGACAACGTGCTCGTCAGGAATTCAAGGAACACGCGAGACGGCAAGCTTGGTCGACCGTCTTCATAAATGTGAATAGGATTGGTCATCGGCGGTACATCCTGGCTAGGCGTTTGTGACCCTATCCTTGTAGGTAAAACCCGCTTCACAGGGGCACCGATCCTTTCAAGTGCTTGCTAAAATAATCTGTGTCTTCGGCCTATATACTATAGCGACGTCGGTATTCTGTCGGGCTGATGCCGAATGCCTTTTTAAACGCGACTGCGAAGTGGCTCGAGCTCCCGAACCCGCATTCCATAGCAATATCGGTCGCCGACAAATGCGTATGTCGCAACTGTTCCGCCGACCGCTCCAACCGGAGCCGCCCGAAAAATGCGTGCGGCGTCATGCCCATCGACTGTTTGAACGCCCTACAGAAGTGAAATCGGCTAATCCCGATCTCGCGCGCGAGATCGGTCAGTGTGGGGCCACTACCTGTGCATGCTTTCATCATGTCGATCGCGCGCTTGAGGTCGAATGCTGAAAGGCCGCCCTTCGCGGGGTGAGGACAAACGCCGTGCAACCGGAACATTTGCACGAACAACTGCATGGCCTGGCTCTCCACCATGGTCACGCTGATTGAATCAGGATGTTTGAGTTCGGCGGCGATATTCTGCAACGCCATCGTTATCGCGCTGTCTCGGAAGCCGATCGAAGGTGGCACATGCGCCAGGCATTTGCGGGCTTCTGTTCCAAACGCTCGTTCTGTGAATTCCTGTTCAATTGATATAAGCAGAAAAGAGGCCGTTGCATCGCCTTCGTCCCATCCTCTCCACTCGCGGTCGTCTGGAATGTAGACGATGGAACCGGGCCGCCTGACTGAGAACGTGACTTGACGCCCATCGATAAAGTCTTCTCCGCGTTTCGCCGCACCTTCTAAATTTAGCAGGAAAACATGACCTGGATACTCGATTTTCGTTTCCTGATGCCCCAGGCCCGTTCTCTTTATTAGATCCGCGCGTACCTTTCCCCAGCACTCATGCTGGTGGATCAGCGTTTCGTGGCTCGCGTTACGAATGTGATCCAGGTCGAAATAAGAGGACCTCGCCAACCCAAGTGACCTCCCTCAAGAGACTCGTTTACACGTACAAGTGTGCATAACCATAGGTTGTAGAACAACATTAAATTAATTCGAGGTGGCGAAGATGTGGCTTTAGTAAAAAAACGGCAATCGTATGAAAGCGGCTCTCCGTCGGCTGATTATCAATAGGTTCAGCCTCTTCTGGATCGTTTGAGATTCTAAGCCGCGACATTCGTTTGGAAGATCCTCATCCGGGGCAGGCGTCTCACCGGCGGTTGCGGGAGGTGTACTCCGATGCGAAGAATCGACGATTTCCTAGCCGAATGCGACCGCGGTTCGCGGATCAACGAGCTTGCCGGATTTTTTGCTGCGACCGCAGCGGGTCGAAGCGGCATGCCAATTCAAAAGCCGGTCATCGATACCCGCCTTTTCCCGCCGGATGCACTTCTTCGCGATCTGATCTGCCTCCATGCGACACGACAAGGCCATTTTGACCGCCACTACCACAGCAGTATTCCGTACAGGTTGGAAGAGGAATGCCGGATCGCTTACGCCGTTTTGAAATATGCACGGCATTATTCGGAGCCCTTTTTCTTATATAGCCTAGGCACAGCTGAAGGCACAATGGCGAGGACTTTGTCGGAGCTGTCGTATGGACAGGTTCGCACTCTATCGAGTAGCCCTAATGCCGAGAATTATCGATCCTTCACAGCATATGGCAAATCACCAGACGCTGAATTTTTCCTCGGGCCGTTCCATCACTTGACCAAGGAAGTTCTTGGTGCCGACCAGCGGCTGTCGAAATTCAGGTCGGGATTCGATTTGATCTTGGAGGACACGACCTTCCAGATGTACTCGCCAAACCGATCAAAGCAGATTGAATTTGTGGCCCAGCACTTGAAAGGAGACGGAATTTTCGCTTTCGTGGAGAAGTTCCGAGCGGCCGAAAAAAGCGACTATATGCGACGAGAATATCAGAAAGATTACGGTTTTAAGGCGCGTTATTTTCTAGCCGAAGAAATCAAGAAAAAGAAGACTGATGTTCTCGAGACTATGTTTAACAACGAGGTGACGCTCGCTAATATGTTCAGCGCGATAGGGGAGCATTTCAATCATTGTGTGGTGACTTGGAATAGCGGGAATTTCTACACTCTCGCAGCAAGCAACAGCAAACATAATCTTGACCTGTATGTAAGTCAAATGACGACGCCCGCAATTCCCTACGAGTACGTCTATGAAGGTAGCCTGATTCCTGATCTCGCCGATCGGAGAAACCAAAGCGCATAGCCGACACGGGTGACGTATCGCGAAAACTCGGCGACCGATCATCTCGACCCGCGCGGGCAGAAAGATAAATCGCAAGACGGCGTCGTGGTCCTAAGGGCTGCACCGCGGTAACAGGATGTGCGGGAAGCCATCACGTTAATCATAGAGATTAACATATAGGTAAGATGTAAGTATCGTAAGATGCCTGTCAAAGGACTGACTTAGATTCACTTACGGATGATGTGGATGAAACGATGCAGGAATGGATATGGAAATTAAAGAACGCGGCTGCAGTTGTTAAAAACAAAAGGATGCTACGGAACGCTCTGAACGCCCTGACACGAGAGATAGGTTTCGGATTCTATGCGTTCATGCATCTCGGGCCCGTGAATCCGTTCTTGGCATCCAACTACCCCGACAGGTGGCAGAAAATTTATATCGAAACCCGGTATGAACGGCTCGACCCGATCGTTACGCGGTCTCGACATCAGACACAAATTTTTGCGTGGGGAGCAGGTCTTCCCGTTTTTGAACCGACAACTGAGGTGCGAACGCTTCCTCGCGACAGAATCTGAGTTTGGTACTTGCTCAGGAATCTCGTTAGAGCCAGAAAATGACGGCTGCAGCGATGCAGATGGCCGAGAAGAAGGTGTGGGCGCATCCGTCGTAGCGAGTTGCGATGCGGCGCCAGTCCTTGAGTTTTGCGAACAGGTTCTCGACCTTGTGGCGCTGACGGTAAAGGGCCGTGTCGCAGGCGTATGGGACTTTGCGGCTTCGGCTCGAGGGGATGCACGGCTCGATGCCTCGTGCTTCCAGTTCCTGGCGGAACCAGGTGCTGTCGTAGCCGCGGTCGGCGATCAGATGAGAGGCCGGCTGCAAGGCGGCGAGGATGAGACGGGCGCCTTTGTGGTCGCTCATCTGGCCTTCCGATAGGAGCAGGATGATCGGCCGTCCGTCACCGTCGCAAACGGTGTGGAGCTTCGAGTTCAGCCCGCCTTTTGTTCGCCCGATACGACGGGGAACATCCCCTTTTTGAGCAGGCTCGCCGCGGTGCGGCGAGCCCTGAGATGCGTCGCGTCGATCATGATACGCTCGGGTTTCGGCCCTTCGCCTGCGAGCCCGGCGAAGATGCGGTCGAAGACGCCGAGCCGGCTCCAGCGAATGAAGCGGTTGTAGAGCGTCTTATGCGGACCGTAGCCAGTCGGCGCGTCCTTCCACTGGAGACCGTTGCGAATAACGTAGACGATGCCGCTCACCACCCGGCGGTCATCGACCCTCAGCACTCCGTGGGACAGCGGAAAGAACGGCGATATCCGCGCCATCTGGCGCTCGCTCAGTAGAAACAAATCACCCATCAAGGCCTCCTATTGGAAGCCGTGAATCACATCTCAAACGAAATTAATAGGTCCTGAGCCTAGATGAGTGTTCCCATGGCAGTCACAACCTTGCTGTAAACCTAGTCAGGTCACGGAACCCAAATCCGTCCTTGTGGCGATGTGCTTGGCCGACTCCACTCAAATCTCACGCATACAGGAATCGCGGCATTGATTGGCCGTGTCGTTGGTGCCTCTGTCACGAGAGACAGAGGCACCAACTATGACTAAGGCGTATTGCGTTGTGACTCGGCTATGCGATACCGAGCTTGCGTTTGAGCTCGGCATTCTCCTTGCGCAGTTGCTCTGCCAGTCGCTTCTTCAGCGCCTTGTTCTCTTCTTCGAGTGCAAGCAGGTCCTTAAGGTCGTCACTTTCTGCGGCAGGTGTCTTGGTCTTCAGCCACTGGTAGTAGGTCTGTTCCGATATCGCGGCATCGGACGTCGCGTTCTTCACGCTGGCGCCACCGGCAATCAGTTTCTTGATCTGTGCAATCTTCTTTACACGCTCCGCCTTGGAATAGACCTTGCGTTTGCCACGAACCGGCGCCGGCTCAGGTTCGGGGACAACGACCTTGGCCGTAGCCTTCGCAGCTTTGGGCGTCGACGCTGGTTTTTCTTTTTTCACCCGAGGCGGTTTCGCCTTCGGTTTGGGTGTGTCCGCGATTGCGGGAGTCTCGGCGACGACCTGCGGTGAATCTACTTCCTGAGGATCAGGCATGGATTGTTCTCCCTCTGCTTGTTGATCTTCTATAACATCCGTGGGTGCGACGTCGGAGTCAATGGATCGGTCATTTTGCTGTTTACCGGCCTCGGCCTTTACCTCGGAAACTGCTTTGGACAGATCAACGTCGCCCCAGATCGAACGGCTTCGGTCCTGTACTCCTCGTTTGCGTTTGACTTCGACGATCACTGGTCGGGTCTGTAGTCTCATAATTCCTTCCTTGATCAGAATGGCCTACAACGTAGTGCCTGTATAACTGGTCCATGCCGGCCGCTACTATCGCTTACGGAGTAAGCTCTTTTCTCTAATGTGTCTCTGATGGGTAGCTGACGGTCGGTCTTGTCGCGTCTTTTGCCTCGCCTATAAGGCGATTTTCCATACGCGTGCGGTGTCATCGAGTAAAGAGTCAGGAACAATCTGCCAAAGTCTACCTGTGCATCCGGCAGGCGAGGATGGCGATCCTCCATACGCGCCCGAGACGAGAAGGGTCGGGAAGGGTTGTGACCTGCCGGTGGCTGAAGAGCGTCCCGGCGGGCTGCTTCTTTCCCGGCTCTCGACAGGCTTTCCCATGAACATCGCTTAGTCTTCAGCAGTTGTCGCAACCGCTGGTCCTCTCGCCCGACCAGCCCCGCCGGTCAGATCGTGCTGGCCGCGCGGAAAACCTAACACTTCTCGAACGCGGCAAAGCCGTCGGCGTAACCGACCTGGGCACCAGCACGATGAATGCATGCGGTAGAACCGACGCCGCAGGTTTTTGGACATGGAAAGATGCCTGCCAGGAAACGGAATGCGGGCTCTTCTTTGGCGCCATCGGGAATTGGTCCCGATACAGCAAAGGAGAACTACCATGGCTACTACGATCGCACAGTTCCCCGAGAAGGCCGACGGCTCGATGGAAGGCGTCTTCGCTACCCTCCGTATCAACGCCCCGATCGCCGTTCTGCCGAACGCCAACAAGGCCCGCGAGGACGCTCCCGACTTCCGGGTCATCAACAAGCGCAGGGGATTCGAGATCGGCGTCGTCTACGGCAATCTCGCACCTGCGCCCGGCGGCGAGGAAAACAAGAGGGTTATCCTCTGGAACGATCCTGAGTGAATTGCGCGAGGCCGGCTCCGCGAGGGCCGGCTTCTTTTCGTTCCGAATTTTCAGGAGGTTTCCATGAGCCGCTAAACCTTGGCGCACCAAGCAGACATCAGCGAACAGGCCCCGCTGATGACAGACTATAGAAGCGTGCCGTGTTGCGTACAGGATCGATGCGTGGAGACGGGGGGCGTCGTCGTTGTTCATAAGACGATTGTTGTAAGTAGGGGCGTCCAACGAATTCCATGGATCGGGTGGATTCCATTGTTCACGAGGCTGATGCGCAGGGCACGCGCATGGTGTCCGGGTGAGCCGGCTTGCTACCGACCGCGCTATTCATTTCCCTCACAGAGCCGCTATGCGATTTCCGCCTTCGATAACGATCCATCTCGCAGGTATCGAGGGCCGGATCGACCGTCCCCCGATACCACGAGAGGCAGCCCCCCGCGCTCCCTGCCGGCTGGTCGCCGGAAGCGGACGCGTCCCCTGGCGGGGACACGGGCTATCTTTCTGACGTTCCAGTGTGCTGGCCGCTCGCATCGCCTCAAGGACTGCGTGGCCCCTCCAATTCTCAGCCCCGGTCCTGGCGGGCCGGACCAGAAAATCGGTTCCTCAGCTTGCCGCTCAGGCAGCCACTTCGCGCTCCTCGACCCGATACTCGACTTACCCGCTGCCGGCTCTCCGCCATCAAGATGAAGTAGCCCACTACATGGCGCACGACACGCTCATGCTTATTGCGCAGCTCTCCGGCTTGCGCATCAACGTCCTCGTTAATCGACTGATCTGCGATACCGAGTTCGCGCGGCGTGTTCACTCGAAGCTTGCCGGCGCCCTCGCCGCAATGATCGAAGACCAGCGCAAGATCTTCACTGCCGAACGCGTGCGCGACGACACTTGGGAAAGTACACGAAGAGGACTCATTCGACGACCTGCATCACTATTAGAGCGCCTATAACGAAAAGTGGCTGGTCGAGACCGTCAATCTGCTGGATGGCTATCTGGTCGACGACTTCACCAACGAATACCACAACCTCCACACCAAAAGCTGGCGCTACCGCGACACCGAGGTGCCGATTGCGGCGCGGGTCGAGGCGGAGAATCTTTCGGTCTCGCTGAGATCATCGCCGATATCGAATCCATCAGCGGCGCAAGGTTCAGCGTCGCTGCGACTTCGCAGCCGGTCGCTGAGCTCTTTGCTGCTCGCTGCGACGCTATCTTAGCATTCCACAATGAATGGCAATGAATGGCAATGAATGGCGTTGAATGGCAGGATAGCATGTCTGTATACAGACATGCAGCGCCCGCGGGGCACAACGCTCAATAGGCCGGGAAGGGTAGGATTTTGGCGTGGTGCGCCAGGCGCAGAATAACGCAATACGTTAATGCCGCTTGGCCGCAATCACATTAGGCCGTGTGGACGGATTTGACCAAGACGAAGCCGGCGGCGAGAAGGAAGCGAAGTTTCGCTTCGTCTTCTCGCAGCGTAGTGCGACGCGCTTGAAGCGTTTGAG
>NZ_JBHRTK010000027.1:0-3191 GCF_042646345.1 Aquamicrobium soli
TCATAGCTCCGGCACGGCTCGCGCGAGCCAGCATCTCCTGCGGTCCTCGGCGTATGCGTACGAGATAGGCTTGTGTCTGGACTTGACCTTACGCTTGACCCGGAGCGGCAGCCTCGACGTTTTGAGGTGATCAACGGCGCTGGCGGGCGGCGTCACTGGTCGATGGATGATAAGGCGCGGATCGTCGCGGAGACGCTGGAGCCGAACGCAATCATCTCCGAAGTCGCCCGGCGTTATGGTCTCAGGCCGCAGCAGGTGTTCGCCTGGCGGCGCGAAGCGCGCAAACAGGCTTCGGTGCAGCAGGAATCCCCGGCCTTCGTGCCGGCAGTGGTGGAGGTGCCGCTTGCGGAACCCGCGACGACGCGTCCAGCACAGCCGCGGAGACGGAAGACTACCCGAGATGCTGGCGTGATCGAGCTTGAGATCGGTGGCATCGCCATGCGGGTTGGCCGCGGCGCTGATGCGCGGACCGTTGCGGCGGTGATCCATGCGCTGAAGGCAACGTCGTGATCGGGCCGACAGGCGCCGTCAAGGTCATGGTGGCGACGAAGCCGGTGGACTTCCGCAAGGGCGCGGAGGGGCTGGCTGCGTTGGTGCGCGAGACGATGGGCGCCGATCCGTTCAGTGGCGCAGTCTATGTGTTCCGCGCGAAACGGACGGATCGGATCAAGCTGATCTTCTGGGACGGCACCGGCGTCTGCCTCTATGCGAAGCGTCTGGAGGATGGCGAGTTCCGCTGGCCGAAGGAGCAGGATGGCGTGATGCGGCTGACGGCCGCTCAGTTGTCGGCGCTGCTTGAAGGGCTTGATTGGCGGCGGGTTCATGAAGCCCGCCGGACGCGCGCTCCGGCGCAGGCGGGTTGATCCGCGACCAAGTGAATCAGCCTGGATTCCGCTGTCGCCCGGAGCTGGCGAATATGGTCTCATCCGATCATGGCGATGACGGCGGACCAGCTTCCCGACGATCCGGACGTGCTGAAGGCGATGGTCCTGGCGCGCGATGTCGAGAATGCTCGCCTGACCCAGATCATCAAGGAATTGCAGCGCCACCGCTTCGGCCGCAGGGCCGAGAGCCTGCCTGAGGATCAACTCCTCCTTGGCCTTGAGGAGGCCGAGCAGATCGAGGCGGCGGGCGAGGAAGAAGCCGAACGTGCCGATCTGGTCAAACGCAGGGAGCGCACCGCGACGCGGCGCACGAACCGTGGTGCGCTGCCGGCACACTTGCCGCGCGTGGAGATGGTCGTCGACATCGAGGACCATGCCTGCCCATGCTGTCGCAACGGACTTCACCGGATCAGCGAAGACGTCAGCGAACGGCTCGACATCGTGCCAGCGCAACTGCGCGTGATCGTCCCCAGCGTGACAGCGTATAACGGATCGCCTCGGCGAGCTTCGTCTTCTGGCTGATCAGGCCGAGCTTCTCGCGCAGCCACGGTTCGAGCTCGGCCAGGATCGGTCGGCTCCTTTCCTGGCGCGCGGTCGGGTTTTACGCCGCCCGCAGCCGGATTATCCCGCCGCTACCGTGGTCGATTTTTGCACCGCCGCTCTCAAAGCGCCACAATCAACACCCGGCTGCCGCCGACGCGCGACGCCGCCTACACATCGACGGCGTTTAACTGCGGGAGCGGGGCGATCGGCAAGAGCACCGCAACCCGTCGCCTCAATGCCAGCGATATCGCTGGTGACTGCGAGGCGCTGACCTGGTGGAACAGCGGGGGCGGGTCATCCGCAGGCTTTTCGAGCGCCGCATGCGCGAAAAGACGATTTGCTTGATCGGGATGCGGTGATAAGCGCGGGGCCTTATCTCGCGCTCGCTATCCTGCTGGCCTTCGCTGGGCTCGCCGCAACGGCTCTCTGGTATCGCTCGGATGCAATCGGCGCCAAGGTGC
Source organism: Aquamicrobium soli (assembly GCF_042646345.1). Classification (NCBI taxonomy): domain Bacteria; kingdom Pseudomonadati; phylum Pseudomonadota; class Alphaproteobacteria; order Hyphomicrobiales; family Phyllobacteriaceae; genus Aquamicrobium; species Aquamicrobium soli. The sequence goes on from NZ_JBHRTK010000027.1 coordinate 1,889, forward strand.
AGGCTGCGCAGCTCGCGCTGATCTTGCCACGGCGGTAGCCGCCAACAAGGTCCCGGCGAAAACAATTGGCCGGTTGCGCGCCGATGCGGAGCGCAACGACAGGATCCTCGCCAAGATGGCCGACGACATCGCCGGTATCAACTCCACCACAGCCGAAACCAATCAGCAGATCGGGGAGCTTAAAGATGCGAACGAGGATGTCGGAGGCCTATCTTGCTGGCCACGTGCCTGCTGACTTTGACCGGTTGCTTAACCGATAATCTGGCTGTGGTGTCGGCACCGCAGGTTATCCGTGAGACTGTGCCGACGGCGTTGACCCGGCCGTGCCTGCCAAGGCAACGCCGGCCGCTGAAGGCGACCCGCGATATCGTCAATCGGCTCACCTATACGGAAGGAGCGCTGGCCACTTGCGCCGCACAGGTGGATGGGGTGCGGGCGTGGAACGAGAGGCGGAAATGACGCGAGAATCGATGGCAGAGCGGCAAGTGCGGACGGAGGAGCAGATCAAGGCCATATCGGCGCAGATAGCCATCTGATCCAGCAGGGGCAGGACGCCGCTGAAGCCGGAAGCGCGGCTACGAGGCGGCCGAAGCGACTCGGCTGGAACTCCACGACATGAGACATCGGCTCGATGCCTCTGAAAAGGCACTTTCCGACATACGGCCAACTACAGCCGAGCTTGAGCGGGCGAGAGATCGCGTGATCTTTGCGGGATCACTCCGTAAGGCCATGTGGAGCGTCGGCAAGGCACTGCTAGCGTTCGCCGCCGGTCCTGTCTTTTGCAGGAGGCCTGGCCCGGCGCTTCTCGCGGAGCCGGTAGCTGTCGCCTCGGATGTGCGCACCGAGACATCAAGACCAACGAATAATTCCATAGCAAAGCTCCTCCAGGTTGACCCGTTGGAGCTTGCCCGGAAGACGGTCTACCAGCCACCCTTTCAAAGGAGGCGGCTGACGCCCCAATCATCCGATCTTTTTGTTGTTTCAGGCTGTTATAGGCTCGCCGTCGTAGGTATTTAGCCATTCGGCGGTGCAACACTGCCGAGCGCCACGCCACGGCCGATCGCCGAATAGACGAGGCCGTGCTTCTGCACTTCCGCCGGGTCATACAGATTGCGGCCGTCGATGACGAAGGGACGGGCGAGCGTCTGCTTGAGCCAGCCGAAATCGACGACGCGGAACTGCTTCCATTCCGTGCAGATCACCAGCGCATCGGCCCCTTCCACCGCCGCTTCCGGGCTGTCGCACAGGACGAAATCCGGCCGCTCGCCATAGATGCGCCGCGCCTCGTCCATCGCTTTGGGGT
>NZ_JBHRTK010000028.1:0-275829 GCF_042646345.1 Aquamicrobium soli
GGAAATCTCGTTCATGAAGCTGATCTTGGTGGCCAGCATGGCGTTGGCCGCGTATTTGGTGAGCTCCGCCTCCCGCACGCCCATGAACATCAGCTTGTCGTGGTTGCGGTTGTAGGGCGCGTAGCATTCCCGCATCGCCTCGCGCACCGCCTCGGAATCGGTTCCCACCACGATCCGCGCACCGCGCGTGAAGTCATCGATGGCGTTGCCTTCCTTGAGGAATTCGGGGTTGGAGCAGACATCGAACGCCACGTCGACGCCCCGCTCCTTGAGGCGGGCGGCGATGGTCGCACGAACCTTGTCTGCGGTTCCGACCGGCACGGTCGACTTGTCCACGATCACCGTGCGGTGCGAAAGGTTGTCGCCGATCATGGCCGCCACGTTCAGCACGTGCTTCAGGTCAGCCGCTCCGTCCTCGTTGGACGGCGTGCCTACCGCGATGAAAATCAGCTCCGCGTCTTCGATCGCCGGCGCCGCCTCAGTCGTGAACGAGATGCGCGACTGCCGGATGTTGCGCGCGATCATCTCGGCAAGGCCGGGCTCGAAGATCGGCACTTCGCCGCGTTTCAGCGCCGCCACCTTGCCGGCATCGACGTCCACGCAAACCACCTCGTGGCCGACATCCGACAGGCAAGCACCGGTAACCAGGCCCACGTAACCCGAGCCGAATATGACAATCTTCATGATCGTAGTCCCGACGGTTGCGCAAAAGTCATCAGCAATGTCCGCTGACCCGCTATAGCCAAACCGGCCCTGCGTCAAACGTCGAGCCATGGCACAAGCGGCGCCGCGCAGCCGTCAAAAGCGGCACGCGCCAGCCATCCGGCTTGCGCAAGACGTGGACGGATACGCCTTTCGGAGACGTCCCATCGGCGCAGGGATGCCGCCCGGAACCGTTGGTTGGACAGCCCTCCGGCAAAGTCGGGAGAAGCGCACCGGCGCCGACTGCTTGACCGGTTTTTTTCCCGTCGAATAATGCTCGGCGCTTGCCACCGGCAGGCGCACATCGTTTCCTACGGGGCGCAATCATCCGATGGCCAGGACAGCCCTCATCACCGGGATTACCGGACAGGACGGCTCCTATCTCGCCGAACTGCTGCTGGAAAAGGGCTACGACGTGCACGGCATCAAGCGCCGGGCCTCGCAGTTCAACACGCAGCGGATCGATCACCTCTACCGCGATCCGCATGCCAACCACGTGGCGATGCGGCTCCACTACGGCGACCTCACCGACACCAGCAACCTGACCCGCATCCTCAACGACGTGCGGCCGGACGAAGTCTACAATCTGGGCGCCCAGTCCCATGTCGCGGTCAGCTTCGAGGCCCCCGAATACACCGCCGATGTCGACGCCATCGGCACGCTGCGCCTGCTGGAGGCGATCCGCTTTCTCGGGCTCGAGGGAAAGACCCGCTTCTACCAGGCCTCGACGTCCGAACTCTACGGTCTCGTGCAGCAGGTGCCGCAGGGCGAGACGACGCCGTTCTACCCGCGCAGCCCCTATGCCGTGGCCAAGCTCTATGCCTACTGGATCACCGTCAATTACCGCGAAGCCTACGGCCTTTATGCCTGCAACGGCATCCTCTTCAACCACGAGTCGCCGCGCCGGGGCGAAACCTTCGTGACGCGCAAGGTGACGCGCGCCCTGTGCAACATCGCCCAGGGTCTGGAAAGCTGCCTCTTTCTCGGCAACATCGACAGCCTGCGCGACTGGGGGCATGCGCGCGACTATGTGCGCATGCAGTGGATGATGCTGCAACAGGACGAGCCCGAGGACTTCGTCATCGCCACGGGCAGGCAGTATTCGGTGCGCCAGTTCATCACCTGGGCCGCCGCCGAACTGGGGCTGGAACTGGAGTTTTCCGGCAAGGGCGTGGACGAAATCGCCACCGTGGCCGCCGTCTGCGGAGACCAGGCGCCGGCGCTGCGGCGCGGCGACGTCATCATGCGCATCGACCCGCGTTATTTCCGGCCGGCCGAGGTGGAAACCCTGCTCGGCGATCCGGACAAGGCAAAGCGGAAGCTCGGGTGGGAGCCCACGGTAACGGTCCGCGAGATCTGCGCGGAAATGATCGCCGAAGACCTGCGCACCGCCCGCCGCCACGCGCTGTTGAAGGCGCACGGCATGGATTTTCCCGTCTGCGTCGAAGACTAGCACCGAAGGGACACAGGCCGCCGATGAAGATCTACGTCGCCGGGCACGCAGGCATGGTCGGCAGCGCCATCCGGCGGCGGCTGCGGCAGGAGGGCAGCCATGAGATCGTGACGCGCTCGCGCGCCGAACTCGACCTGACGGACCAGGCGGCGGTGCGCATCTTCCTGGAGGCGCAAAGGCCCGACCAGGTCTATCTCGCCGCCGCGCGGGTCGGCGGCATCTACGCCAACAACACGTTTCCGGCCGACTTCATCTACGAAAACCTGATGATCGAGGCCAATGTCATCGAGGCCGCCCACCGTGCCGGCGTGCAGAAACTGCTCTTCCTCGGCTCCTCCTGCATCTATCCGAGGATGGCCGGACAGCCGATGCGCGAGAACGCGCTGCTGACCGGCCAGCTCGAACCCACCAACGAGCCCTACGCCATCGCGAAGATCGCCGGCATCAAGCTGTGCGAGAGCTACAACCGGCAGCATGGCCGCGACTATCGCAGCGTCATGCCGACCAATCTCTACGGGCCGGGCGACAATTTTCATCCCGACAACGCCCATGTCATTCCCGCCCTGATGCGGCGCCTATACGAGGCGGTGGAAAGCGGTGCCAGCGAGGTGGCGATCTGGGGAAGCGGCCGGCCGAGGCGGGAGTTCCTGCATGTCGACGACATGGCGGCGGCCAGCGTCTTCGTCATGAACCTCGACGAGGTGACCTATCGCGCCAGCACCGAGCCGATGCTCTCGCATATCAATGTCGGCACGGGGACCGATTGTACGATCCGCGAACTGGCGGAAACGCTGGCCAGGGTAACGGGCTTCAAGGGCAGCCTGCGCTTCGACGCCGGCAAGCCGGACGGCACGCCGCGCAAGCTGCTGGATGTCTCGCGGCTGGAAGCGCTCGGCTGGCGTGCCTCGATCCCGCTGGAGGCCGGCCTGCGCTCGACCTATGCGTGGTTCCTGGCCAACGGGAACTCGCTGCGATTCTGACTGAAGCGCGGCCGTTCCCGACTCAACGGCCGGTCAGCAGGCCACGCCAGCTTTCCGGCGCGTTGCCGTGGCAGACGAAATGCGGGTTCGCCAGGTCGTCGGGCTGGCCCGGCAGCCGTTTGCCATAGGCGAGTGGGCGGCCGTCGAGCGTCAGCGTCGCGCCGCCGGCCGCGCGCAGCACGGCGTCACCGGCGGCGGTATCCCATTCCATGGTGCGGCCGAGACGCGGATAAAGGTCCGCCTCCCCCGCCGCCAGCAGGCAGAACTTGAGCGAGGAGCCGACCGAAACAAGTTCCGCGCCCGGAAAGCGGGCGATCACGTCGTCCGTTTCCGGCGTCCGGTGCGAGCGGCTGGCGACGATCATCGGCGGACTGGCGGCCGCGCGTACCGAGATCGGGGTGCGCCCCTCGATGGTGCCGGAGGCGGTGACCATCGCGCGCCAGGCCTTCCTGCCGCCGCCCGAATAGAGCGCGCCGCGCGCCGGCGCGTAGACGGTGCCGGCGACCGGAACGCCCGCCTCGATCAGCGCGATGTTGACGGTGAAATCCTCGCGCCGGTTGACGAATTCCTTGGTGCCGTCGAGCGGATCGACCAGGAAGAACGCCCCGTCGCCGAGCACGGGCAGCTTGCCGGCGGAAACCTCTTCTTCGGCCACGCATGGAATCTGCGGCCAGGCCTGCCGCAGCCCGGCGAGGATGATGGCCTCGGCCTGACGGTCGGCCTCCGTGACCGGTGAAGCGTCGGCCTTGCGCTCGACATCGATCGGCCCGGCGTAAACCGCCATTATGGCGTCGCCGGCCGCAACGGCCAGCCGTTCGAAGACCGCGACGAAACCTTCCAGTTCGGACTCAGTCGCCATCGTTGCCCTCCAGGTCGGACGGCCGATATTCACGAAGCCAGCGCTCCACGGCCTCGGTCATTTCCTCCGGCGTGCGCCCTACTGTTTCGAGGTGGATTTCGGGGGCTTCCGGCGCCTCGTAGGGCGAGGAAATGCCGGTGAAATTCGGGATTTCGCCCTTCAGCGCCCGCGCATAAAGCCCCTTCGGGTCGCGCCGCACGCATTCTTCGAGCGGGGTATCGACGAAGACCTCGACGAACTCGCCCGGCCGCATCATCTCGCGCGCGGCGCGGCGCTCGGAGCGGAACGGCGAAATGAACGAGACGATGACGATCAGCCCGGCATCGGCCATCAGCTTGGCGACTTCCGCCACGCGGCGGATGTTTTCCACCCGGTCGGCGTCGGTGAAGCCGAGGTCGCGATTGAGCCCGTGGCGGACATTGTCGCCGTCGAGGATGTAGGTATGCTTGCCTTCCGAATAGAGCTTTCTTTCCAGTAGGTTGGCGATGGTCGACTTGCCGGAGCCGGACATGCCGGTGAACCACAGCACGCGTGCATGCTGGTTCTTCAGCGCCGCGCGCGCGCCGCGGTCGACGTCGAGTGCCTGCCAATGGATATTGGTCGCCCGCCGCAGGCCGTGGACGATCATGCCGGCGGCGATGGTGCGGTTGGTGGTACGGTCGATCAGAATGAAGGCGCCGGTGGCCCGGTTGTCCGCATAGGCGTCGAAGGCGATCGGGGTTTGCAGCGAGACATTGCAGCGGCCGATCTCGTTCATCGACAGCGAGGATGCCGCCTCGTGCGCGAAATTGCCGATGTTCACCCGGTATTTCAGCTCCGAGACGGTCGCCGGCGTCTGGTCGTTTTCGGTGCGCAGGATATAGGAGCGGCCCGGAAGCAGGGGGTGCTCGTCCATCCACACGATATCGGCGGTGAACTGGTCCGCGACCTCGGGCGGCCTGTCGGGCGCGACCAGCATATTGCCGCGCGAAAGCTCGATTTCGTCCTCCAGCAGCAGCGTAACGGCCTCGCCGGCGCCCGCGCCGGAAACGCTGCCGCGCGGCGACAGCACCTCGCGTACGCGGGACTGCTTGCCCGACTTGGCGACGCGGACGAGGTCGCCCACCGCCACCCGGCCTGCCGCGACTGTGCCGGCAAAGCCACGGAAATCGAGGTTCGGCCGGTTGACGTACTGGATCGGGAACCGCAACGGCGCATCGACGCGGCTGTCGTCCACGACCACCTGTTCCAGGTGCTCGATCAGCGTCGACCCCTCGTACCAGGGCATGTTTTCGGAGCGGAGGCTGACATTGTCGCCATAGCGCGCCGACAACGGGATCGGGACGATCGAGGCGAAGCCCAGCGTATCGGCGAAGGTACGGTACTCGGCGACGATCGCCTCGTAGCGCGGCTGGTCGAAATCGATCAGGTCGATCTTGTTGATCGCCAGCACGACGTGGCGAATGCCGAGCAGCGAGGCGATGAAGGAATGGCGGCGCGTCTGCGCCAGAATGCCCTTGCGGGCGTCGACCAGCACCACCGCGAGATCGGCCGTTGAGGCGCCGGTCGCCATGTTGCGCGTGTACTGCTCGTGGCCGGGCGTATCGGCGACGATGAACTTGCGAGCCGGCGTGGCGAAGAAGCGGTAGGCCACATCGATGGTGATGCCCTGCTGGCGTTCGGCCTCGAGCCCGTCGACCAGAAGCGCCAGGTCGATATCCTCGCCGGTGGTGCCGAATTTGCGTGAGGCATTCTCCAGGTCGGCAAGCTGGTCCTCGAAGATCAGCTTGGTGTCGTAGAGAAGCCGGCCGATCAGCGTCGACTTGCCGTCATCGACCGAGCCGCAGGTCAGGAACCGCAGCAGGCCCTTGCGCTTCTGGGTGTCGAGATAGGCGCCAAGCCGGGCCTCGGCCTCGTCGCGGGAAGGCGTTTCCACCAGCGCCATCAGAAATAGCCCTCGCGCTTCTTCTTTTCCATCGAGCCCGCCTCGTCCTTGTCGATGAGTCGCCCCTGCCGCTCAGAGGTGCGCGCCGTCAGCATCTCGCCGACGATCTTCTCGACCGTATCGGCCTCGGATTCGATGGCGCCGGTCAGCGGGTAGCAGCCGAGCGTGCGGAAGCGCACCAGGCGATTCTCGACCGCCTCGCCGTCGCGCAGTCTCATGCGCTCGTCATCGCGCATGATCAGCATGCCGTCGCGCTCGACAACCGGGCGCTCCCTGGCGAAGTAAAGCGGCACGATGGGGATGTTTTCGGCCAGGATGTACTGCCAGATATCCAGTTCCGTCCAGTTCGACAGCGGGAACACGCGGATCGATTCACCGGGCATGACGCGCGTATTGTAGATGTTCCACATCTCCGGCCGCTGGTCCTTCGGATCCCAGCCGTGCTGGCGGTCGCGGAACGAAAAGATGCGCTCCTTGGCGCGCGACTTCTCCTCGTCGCGGCGGGCTCCGCCGAAGGCCGCGTCGAACTTGTAATGGTCCAGCGCCTGCCGGAGCGCGACCGTCTTCATCACATGGGTATGGACGCTGGAGCCGCTGTCGAAAGGGTTGACGCCGGCGGCCACGCCTTCCTGGTTGATGTGGACCAGAAGTTCGAACCCCGTCTCGGCCGCCATGCGGTCGCGGAAAGCGATCATCTCGCGGAATTTCCACGTCGTATCCACATGCAGCAGAGGAAACGGCGGCTTTGCCGGGGCGAAGGCCTTCATCGCCAGATGCAGCAGCACCGACGAATCCTTGCCGATCGAATAAAGCATGACCGGATTGGAGAAGGTGGCCGCAACCTCCCGGAAGATGTGGATCGATTCCGCTTCCAGCCGGTCAAGGTGGGTAAGCGCCGCTGGTGTGTGGTTCGAACTGAGCATCGTTATATTTCGGATTTTCTTTCGTGGCCCGTCACCGGACCGCAGGCCGGTAAAATGTATCTACCCCGGCTGGCAGACAAGGTCGATACGCCTATTCGCACCTTCACACGGGAAGGTTCTTTGCAAAATTCATCCCGGACATGGAAATCGAATTTGGCTGACGGGCCGGCTTGAGCCCACGCGGGCACCCTGCGGTCAGCCGGCCTCGCGCATGGCCTCGGCCGCCTGCAGGTCCACCGACACCAGTTGGCTGACGCCCTGCTCGGCCATGGTGACGCCGAACAGCCGGTTCATGCGCGCCATGGTGATCGGGTTGTGGGTGATGACGATGAAGCGCGTCTCGGTCGACGCCGCCATCTCGTCCATGAGGTTGCAGAAGCGCTCAACGTTCTGGTCGTCCAGCGGCGCATCGACCTCGTCCAGCACGCAGATCGGCGCCGGGTTGGTCAGGAACACGGCGAAGATCAGCGACATCGCCGTCAGCGCCTGCTCGCCGCCGGAAAGCAGCGTCATCGTCTGCGGCTTCTTGCCCGGCGGGCGGGCAAGAATTTCGAGGCCGGCTTCGAGCGGATCTTCGGATTCGATCAGTTGCAGTTCCGCCGTACCGCCGCCGAACAGATGCGAAAACAGCCGCTGGAAATGGCCGTTGACCACCTCGTAGGCGGCCAGCAGCCGCTCGCGGCCCTCGCGGTTGAGGCTCTGGATCGCTTGGCGCAGCTTGCGGATCGCCTCGATGACGTCCTCGCGCTCGGAAACGATCGCTTCCAGTTGCTGGGACAGTTCCCGCTGCTCCTCCTCGGCACGCAGGTTGACAGCACCGAGGCGCTCGCGCTCGATCTTCAGCCGCTCAAGGCGGTGCTCGACATCGGCCATATCCGGCAGAGCCTCGTCCGGTTCCAGCCCGGTATGGCGGATGACCAGATGCGGCGGCGTACCGAGCGTTTCCTGGATGCGGGCCTCGACCTCGGCCCGGCGCTCGTCGGCGGCGGTCAGGCGTTCTTCGGCACGGGCACGCGCTTCACGGGCCTCGGCCAGCCCCTGAATGGCGGAAATCGCCGCCTTGTCGAAAGCCGCCTGCCGGTTTTCCGCTTCCTGCAAGCGGTCGGCTGCCGCCTTGCGCAGGGCCTCGGCCTCGGCGATCTGCGATAAAAGGGCACGCCGCCTGGCGTCGATCTCGTCCGGCGCGTCGATCAGTTTCTCGCGCTCGGCCTCGGCTTCGGCCTTGCGCTCGCCGAGTGAGGCGATCTGCGTGGAGGCGTTTTCGGCGCGCGCCAGCCAGTTGTGGCGCTCGGCGCCGATCGCCTCCAGCCGGCGCGTCCGCGCTTCGGCCTCGCGCCGCAAGCCCTCATGCAGGGCGCGCGCATCGGCAAGGGCTGCCCGCTCGCTGGAGACATGGCCAGCGGCCTGCTCAAGCTGCGCCTGCAGGTCGCCGAGATCGGCGGCATCGCGCAACAATTCCTCGGCCTCGACGACCGCCGCCGCCGCTTCCTCGTGGCTATCCACCACCCGCGCGCGCGCCTCCTCCAGCGCGGCACGCCGGCTGGAAAGCTCGCCGGCCGCCTTCTCGGCCTCGGCCAGGGCGCTGCGGGCGGCGTCCAGCCGGTGCTGGGCGTCGCGCCAGCCCTGGCGGGACTCGCGCTCGGCCTCGCCGGCTTGGCGCAGCGCATTTTCCGCCGAGGCCAATGCCTCCTCGGCGGCGCGCAGCGTGCGCGTCGCCTCGACGGCCTTGGCATCGAGTTCGGCCAGCCGATTCTTCTGGGCCAGGCGCAGTGCTGCCGCCGTCGGCGCGTCGGCGCTCGCGCAAAAACCGTCCCAGCGCCACAAAGCGCCTTCGCGGCTGACCAGCCTCTGCCCCGCCGCCAGCAGCCCTTGCAGCCTGCCGCCCTCCCCCTGCTCGACGATGCCGATCTGCGCCAGCCGCCGCGCCAGTTCGGCCGGCGCGCTGACCACCTCGGCAAGGCTTTGCACGCCTTCGGGAAGCGCCGGATCGCCGGGCTGGACGGCACTTTCACCCCAGTGAACGGGCGCGCTGCGGTCGAGCGGGGCGTCCAGGTCCTCGCCCAGGGCCGCGCCCAGCGCCGTCTCGAAGCCGCGCTTGACGCCGATCTTCTCCAGCACGGCCGGGAAAAGGTCGCCGCTGGCGGCATTGAGCATTTTTGCCAGCGTGCGGGCCTCGGTCTCGATCGCGGCCAGCGCCGCCTTTGCGTCCTGCACCGGCGTGCGCGCCGCGGCCTCGGCCGCCCGCGCTTCCGTCACCGCCTGCTCCGCATCCTCGGCAGCGGCGGCGGCCTCCTCCAGCATGGCCTCGGCCTGCTCGGCCAGCACCTTCTTCTGCGCCGGATCGGGCAGCAAGGAGATGCGCGACGCGATCTCGGAAAGCTCGCGGTCGGCCTCGGCAAGCTGGCGGGCGAAGCGGTCGCGGCGCTCGGCGGTTTCGCGCAGGGTGCGCTCCACCTGCGTGCGCGAAGCCGCCGCTTCCGCCCGCTCGGCGGTCAGCCGGGCGAGTTTCGCCTCGCTCATCTCCAGCGTCGCGGCCGCCTGCTCGAAGGCCGCGCGGGTGGCGGCCTCACGCTCGGCCGCGCCGGCGTTGTCGGCATTGAGTTCGGCTTCCTCTTGCGCCAGCCGTTCCAGGATGTCGGCATTGTCGGCCACCATGCGCTCCTCGCGCTCGATGTCGGCATCGAGCTGCTGGAGCCGGCGGATTAGTTCGGCCTGCCGCTGGTTGATGCGCCCGGCTTCCTCGTCAAGCTGCGTGCGGGCGATCGACAGTCGCTGGAAGGCGGCGGCGGCGGCGGCTTCCGCCTCGCGCAGTTCCGGCAGGTGATGGGCACCGATACCCTGCTCCCTCGCTGCCGTCATCTGGGCGGCGGCGCGTTCGCCCACCAGCGCGGTGGCGATCGCCAGCGCCGAGCGCGCCTCGCCTTCCTGCGCCTTGGCCAGCGACCAGCGCAGGTGCAGCAGCGTGGCGTCCGCCTTGCGGATATCGGCCGACAGGCTCTTGAAGCGCGAAGCCTGGCGGGCCTGCCGCTTCAGGCTTTCGATCTGGCTTTCCAACTGGCCGACGACGTCGTCCAGCCGTTCCAGGTTCTGTTCCGCACCCTTCAGCCGCAACTCGGCTTCGTGGCGGCGGGTGTGCAGGCCGGAAATGCCGGCCGCCTCCTCCAGCAGCGCGCGGCGGGCCTGCGGCTTGGCCTGGATCAGTTCGCCGATGCGGCCCTGCCCGACCATGGAGGGCGAGCGAGCGCCGGTCGACTGGTCGGCGAACAGCAGTTGCACGTCCTTGGCGCGGGCTTCCTTGCCGTTGATGCGGTAGACGGAGCCAGCCTCGCGCTCGATGCGGCGCGAAACCTGCAGCTCGTCGGCGTCGTTGAAGGCGGCGGGCGCGGTGCGGCTCGAATTGTCGAGGAAAAGCGTGACTTCGGCCGTGTTGCGGGCCGGACGGGTGCCAGACCCGGAAAAGATCACGTCGTCCATGCCGGACGCGCGCATGTTCTTGTAGGAGCTTTCGCCCATTACCCAGCGCAGCGCCTCGACGAGGTTCGACTTGCCGCAGCCGTTCGGCCCGACCACGCCGGTCAGGCCATGCTCGATGACGAACTCACCGGGCTCGACGAAGGACTTGAAACCGAGAAGGCGCAGGCGCGAAAACTTCATGCGCGCACCGCAGAGGGCGGCCGCGCGCGAGGGCGCGGCCGAAACGGGGCTGCCGTCGCCTTAAAGCAGCGGGTCGATAATGGCCGACATTTCCTCAATGGACATCGCGCCCTTGTAGGTCTTCCCGTTAACGAAGAAGGTCGGCGTCGAGTCGATCTTGAACTCGTCGGCGCCGCGCTTCTGAACCGCTCTCACTTGGTCAAGAAGCGCCTGGTCCGTCAAGCACTTGTCAAAGCTCTCCTGTGTAAAACCGGCCAGCTTGGCAAGTTGCAGCAGCGCATCCTTGACGTTGTCGACCGTCGCCCAGTTCTGCTGCTGCTTGAACAGGACATCGACCATCGCGAAATATTTGTCGCCGGAGCAGCGCGCCAGCATGAAACCGGCCTCGGCGCGCGGATCGAACGGGAATTCGCGCAGGATAAAGCGCACCTTGCCGGTGTCGATGTATTTCGTCTTCAGTTCCGGGAACGTCGTCTCGGCGAAATGCGCGCAGTGCGGGCAGGTCATCGACGCATATTCGACGATGGTGACCTTGGCGTCCGCGCTGCCCAGCGCCTCGTCGGGCAAGGCGCCCGGCTTCAGCAGTTCGGCCATGTCGACCGAACCGGAGGATTCGGGCGCCTGTGCCGCCGCCGCCGACGCGGCCGGCTTCATGGCCGGCGCGGGCTTGGCTTCGGCCGCCTTGGCCTCCTCGCCCGAGTCGCTGCAACCGGCGAGCAAAGCCACGGCGGGTACCGCGACCAGCGAGGACAGGACGGTTCTACGAGACAGGAAGCGGTTCATTCGAATCACCCGATTGAAACTTGGTTGCATTACTGTGGCATGAAAAGGCGCAGTCTCGCGCGACTTAAGACATCCTTTTCGCCGAACCAATCGCCAAAGCTGCGTCCGGCGATCACGAATACGCGAGATTTTACTTCCGCCTGCCGAGAATCGTCGCGCCCAGCCGCTCCAGCGAGGCGCGCAAGCCATCGTCCTCGATCTGCTCCACCGTGGTGGCAAGCTTTTCGTGCTCGGACGCAGACAGCGGCCTGAGCGTCGGTTTCGCCCTGGCCTTGTCTCCGGTCAAGGGCTTTTGCACGATCCGGATGCGGCCGATGGCATTGAAGCCGAGGAAACCGTTGACACGAGCGATCACCTCGCCCGTCTCGTGCTGCAAATGCAGCGCGGCCAGCCCCTCGCAGGCAATGACCAGCACCGCCGGCTGGAACGGGTCATCCTCATGCAGGCGGCGCGGCCACTGGATTTTTTCCGGCCGCGACGACCCGGCAAGGCGCGGCCCGACGATCTCGTCCCACGACTGCACGAGTTCGATCGAAATCCCGGCCCGCTTGCGAAGCACCGGATCGATGACCCCGGCGGCAAGATCGCTCACCGGGACGGGATTGCGGAAACGTGGTTTGCCTGCCATTCGTCAAATCCAGAACCAATCGACACATGAAGGCCGGTCTTTCTTCGATCAATGGCATCCCAGCATCAACCCCGCAAGCCCGACCCGGAAACCGGCGACGCCATCGCCGCCCTGCTGCTTGCCTGGTACGACCGGCATCATCGGGAATTGCCGTGGCGGGTGGCGCCGCGCGAACTGGCGCGCGGGGCACGGCCCGATCCGTATCGCGTCTGGCTTTCCGAGGTGATGCTGCAACAGACCGGGGTCGAGACGGTAAAGCCCTATTTCTCTGCCTTCGTCGAGAAATGGCCAACCGTGGAGGCGCTGGCGGCGGCCGATACCGAGGCGGTCATGAAGGCATGGGCGGGGCTCGGCTATTATTCGCGCGCCCGCAACCTGAAGGCGTGCGCCGAAAAGGTGGCGGCGCTGGGCGGCCGCTTTCCCGACACCGAGGCCGGCTTGCGCGAACTGCCCGGCATCGGTCCCTACACGGCGGCCGCCATCGCGGCCATCGCCTTCAACCGGCCCGCTGCCGTAGTCGACGGCAACATCGAGCGGGTGGTCTCGCGGCTCCACTCGATCGCCACGCCGTTGCCGCAGGCCAAGGCCGAAATCCGCGAGCGGATGGAGCAACTGACGCCGGCTTCGCGGCCGGGCGACTTCGCGCAAGCGATGATGGATCTGGGTGCCACCCTCTGCACGCCCCGCAAGCCGCGCTGCATGCTCTGCCCGCTGGTCGAGAAGTGCAGCGCCGTCATCGCCGGCGACCCGGAATTCTATCCGGTCCGCCCGGCGAAGGCGGAAAAGCCCTTGCGCCGGGGCGCTGCCTTCGTCGCGGTGCGCGCCGACGGAGCGATCCTGCTTCGCAAGCGCCCCGACAAGGGCCTGCTCGGCGGCATGAGCGAAGTGCCGACCACCAATTGGACCGCCCGAAGCGACGGCGAGGCCACCGCGAGCGCCGCGCCGTTTCTTGCGGACTGGCGGCGCGTCGGCAGCATCGGCCACGTCTTCACGCATTTTTCGTTGGAACTGGAAGTGTTCCGCGCCAAAACGGGCGGCGACACGCCCGCCGGACATTTCTGGTCGCTGCCCATCGACATTTCCGGCGAGGCCTTGCCGACCGTCATGAAAAAGGCCATCGAGGCGGCCATTCCGGGCGCAACCAGAAAAACCCTGAAGAGGCCAGCATGACTGCCATCCGCCACATCGTCTTCGACATCGGCCGGGTCCTCATCCACTACGATCCGAACATTCCGTTCAGCCGGCTGATCCCGGACGCGGCCGAGCGCCAGTGGTTCTTCGACAATGTGTGCACGCATGACTGGAACATCGAGCAGGATCGCGGCCGCTCGTGGGAGGAGGCGGAAGCGCTGGCCATCGCGGCGCATCCCGCGCATGCCGAGAACATCCGCAACTTCCGGCGCCACTGGAGCGCCATGGTGCCGCATGCCTATGAGGACAGCGTGGCGCTGATGGACCGGCTGATCGACGCCGGCCACGACGTCACGATGCTGACCAATTTCGCCGCCGACACCTTTGTCGAGGCCAGGCGGCGGTTTCCGTTCCTGCACCGGCCGCGCGGGGTGACGGTTTCCGGCGAAGTGCGCAAGATCAAGCCGGACCGGGAAATCTACGACCACCATGTGGCGGCGTTCGGCCTCGACCCGGCGGCAACGCTGTTCATCGACGACAGCCGGCCCAATGTCGACGGCGCCATCGCCGCCGGCTGGCAGGCGGTGCTTTTCACCGGCGCGGCGAAGCTCGAGTCGGACCTCAGGGCCGCCGGGATCGCCGTTTGATTTGAATCGCTTGGCGGCGCGCCTTCAGGATTCGATTCAGCCGCGCGATCGCCGCCGCGGCACCTCCGCTGGCCGCCGTCATGCGCCGGCGCGCTCCATGCCGAGGCGGGCGATGCGGCGCAACTCGTCGATCGGAGTCAGCCCGCCGTTGCGCTCATAGTGCCAGAACGTCCAGCCGTTGCAGGCGTCGAGCCCCTGCACGCGCGCACCCATCTTGTGGATAGAGCCGGCGGCCTCGCCGATCGCCAGCGTGCCGTCGGCGCGCACCTTGGCGGCGAAGCGCTTGCGCGCGTCGTAGAGCGTGGCGCCGGGCTTCATCAGCCCGGTGTCGATCAGGCTGACGAAGGCGACGCGCGGCTCGGCGCGCTTGCCCGACAGTACCGTCAGGTCCGCGCGATCAAGCGTGGTCACCGCGTCGATGCGCTTCCTTGCAGCGTCGATATAGGCCTGCTCGCGCTCGATCCCGACGAAATGGCGGCCGAGCCGCTTGGCGACCGCGCCGGTAGTGCCGGACCCGAAGAACGGGTCGAGCACGATATCGCCCGGCTGGGTCGAGGCCATCAGGATGCGGGCAACCAGCGCCTCGGGCTTCTGCGTCGGATGGATCTTGTCGCCGTTCTCGTTCTTCAGCCGCTCGCCCCCGGTGCAGATCGGGAACAGCCAGTCGGAACGCATCTGCACGTCGTCGTTGGAGGCCTTCAGCGCCTCGTAATTGAAGGTATAGCCCTTAGACTTCTGGTCGCGGGAGGCCCAGATCATCGTCTCATGCGCGTTCTGGAAGCGGCGGCCGCGGAAGTTCGGCATCGGGTTGGTCTTGCGCCACACGATGTCGTTCAAAATCCAGAAGCCGAGGTCCTGCAGCTTGGCGCCGACGCGGAAGATGTTGTGGTAGGAGCCGATGACCCAGATGGTGCCGTTCGGCTTCAGCACGCGGCGCGCCGCCAGCAGCCAGGCGCGGGTGAAGGCGTCGTAGGCCTCGAAGCTCTCGAACTGGTCCCAGGCGTCGTCCACGGCATCGACCTTGGACTGGTCGGGGCGGTGAAGGTCGCCGTCGAGCTGGAGGTTGTAGGGCGGGTCGGCGAAGATCACGTCCACCGATTTTTCCGGCAGCCGCTCCAGCGCGGACACGCAGTCGCCCTTGAGGATGGTATCGAGCCATTCGGATTGCCGCACGGCAGGAGAAAGGTCGGCGAGAGCACGCACGGCAGACATGATTACACCCGAGATACGCGGTTACTGTTTACGCGCTGTTATGGTTACCGTTTTGCGTAAACATTTAGTGAAGTGCCGCTCGGGGCAGCGCGCCCGGAATTTGCCGTTCAACCTTGCTTGGTGTATGTCGCTTCCCGCCCTGCCCTGCCCGGCATAACCCAGCCCCCGTTTTTCCGGATTGCCATGCACAGACCCGATCTTGTCATTTTCGATTGCGACGGCGTGCTCGTCGATTCAGAAATCGTCGCCGCCCGCGTCGAGGCCGAAATGCTCACGGCCGCCGGGTTCGAAATCTCGACCGAGGAACTGATCGCGGCCTATGCCGGCCTGACCTTCAAGGACATCCTGATGCGGGTCGAGGAAATCTCCAAGATCCCGTTCCAGGTGTCGCTGATCGACCGTACCGAGGAAGCGGTGGGTCGGCGGCTGCGCACCGAGGTGCGCGCGATCGAGGGCGTGCACGAGGCGGTGGCGGCCGTGCCGGTGCCGTTCTGCATCTGCTCCAACTCGCGGACGGAGCGGATCGAGTTCATGCTGGAGAAGGTGCGCCTGCTGCCGCTGTTTGCCGGCCGCATCTTTTCGGCGCTGGAAACGCCGACCGGAAAGCCGAAGCCCGCGCCGGACGTGTTCCTGCACGCGGCCGAAACGCTGGGGGCCGATCCCGCGCGCTGCTTCGTCATCGAGGATTCGGTGCATGGCGTGACGGGCGCCGTCGCCGCCGGGATGCGGGCGATCGGCTTCACCGGCGCCTCGCACAGCTATCCCGGCCATGCCGACGCCCTGACGGAGGCCGGCGCCGAAACCGTCATCCGGCGCTGGCCGGAACTGAAAAGCGTGCTGGCGGCGCTATCGGAATGGTCGGCAGATATCTGACCGCGCGATGACCGGCGCCAGCCTGCCTTTTCCTGCTGCCAGCCTACTTCTTCCTGGAAGGCGGGCCTTCGTCGTAGCCGGCAAAGACCTGGTAGCCCTTGTCGGTCGGCTCGGGAATGGTCACGTTCGGATCGTTGAAGACGAACTGCGTGGCCGCCGAGGTGTCGGTGACCTGAAGCTTGTATTGATGAAGCTGGGAATAGAGCACGTCCGAACCATGCACGACGACGATGCGGATCGGCATGGTGATCGAACCGGCCCCGCCTTTCGGACCGGGCACGACCTTGCCGGCCACGGCGACGTTCATGGTCAGCGAACCGCCGCTGCGGCTGCAATCGCGCGTCACGTCGGTGATGGCGGCCTGGTAGACGATGTTGGCGGAATCGTCGCTGGCCGCCGTGGCCGAGCCGTCCTCGGTGTCCGCTTTCTTCGCCTTCTTGCCGCCCTTGGCGTAGGTGTTGAAATAGGCGGTGCCGTCGCGCAGCGTGATGATCGGGCAGTAGGCCAGCAGATCGCTCGCCTTCACCCTCGTGTCCGCGGCAGCCGCCGCCTGCGGGTCGCCCCCGACGCCGAGCGCGCCTTTGCCGCCCGATTGACAGCCGGCGACGGCAAACATCAAGCCAGTCAGCGCCATACCGGCGAAAATGCGACCGTTAAAACTACCAAACACCATGAATCTGCACTTCCCTCTCGCAAAGTCAGCGGCAGGACCTATAGCAAGCCAACGGCGAAAATGCGACTGACGAAGCGTATAAATCCACGGCCTTGCCACGACCGGGCAGGCCTCGAAGCAACGGACGGCCAGCGATGCAATATGTGAGTACCCGTGGCGAAGCACCCGTTTTGGGGTTTTCCGACACCGTCATGGCGGGGCTTGCGCGCGACGGCGGCCTTTACGTTCCGCGCGAGTGGCCGCATTTCTCGGCGACCGAAATCCGCGCCATGCGTGGCCTCGCCTATCCCGATCTCGCCATCCGCGTGCTCACTCCCTTCCTCGGCGGGGAAATTGCGGCACCGGTCTTCGAGCGGCTGGTTCGTGAGGCCTACGCCACCTTCCGCCACCCGGCCGTCTGCCCGCTGGTGCAACTGGATACCGGCCGCTTCGTGCTCGAACTTTTCCACGGCCCGACGCTCGCCTTCAAGGACGTCGCCATGCAGTTGCTGGCGCGGCTGATGGACCATGTGCTGGCCGAGCGCGGCGAGCGCGCGACGATCGTGGGCGCCACCTCGGGCGACACCGGCGGTGCGGCCATCGACGCCTTTGCCGGGCGCGAGCGCACCGACATCTTCATCCTGTTCCCGCACGGCAAGGTCTCGCCGGTGCAGCAGCGGCAGATGACCACCTCGCGCGCCGCCAACGTGCATGCGCTCGCGGTCGAGGGCAATTTCGACGACTGCCAGGGACTGGTTAAGGGCATGTTCAACAACCATGCCTTCCGCGACCGCGTCGCGCTCTCCGGCGTCAATTCGATCAACTGGGCGCGCATCATGGCCCAGATCGTCTACTACTTCTCCTCCGCGCTGTCGCTCGGCGGCCCCGACCGGCCAGTCTCGTTCACCGTGCCGACCGGCAATTTCGGCGACATCTTCGCCGGCTATGCCGCCAAGAAAATGGGCCTACCGATCGAGCGGCTGGTGATCGCCACCAACGACAACGACATCCTCGCGCGCACGCTGGCCGATGGCGAGTACCGGACCCGGGGCGTGGTCGAGACGACCTCGCCGTCCATGGACATCCAGGTTTCGTCCAATTTCGAACGGCTCCTGTTCGAGGCATCGGGGCGCAACCCGGCGCAGGTGCGGCGCTACATGGACGGGCTGAAGCAGGGCGGGGCCTTCACCATCGAGGCCGGGGAACTGGACAGGATCCGCTCCGAATTCGACGCCGGCCGCGCCACCATGGACGAGACGGCCGCGACGATCCGCTCGACGCTTTCGGCCGGGGGCTACCTGCTCGATCCGCATACGGCGACCGCCGTGCATGTGGCGGCCGGCCAAGCCGGCGGCACGCCGATGGTCCTGCTCGGCACCGCCCATCCGGCGAAGTTCCCCGCCGCCGTCGAGGCCGCAAGCGGGGTGCGCCCCGCCCTGCCCGCATGGCTCGGCGGCTTGATGAGCGCAGAAGAAAGATTCACGGTACTTCCATCCGACCTCAAAATGTTGGAAGATTATGTCAGCCGCCACACGCGGGCGGCGAGTTAGGGAGTCTAGTCTTTATGGGTGTAGAGGTAAGCCGTCTGTCGAACGGCCTGACAGTCGCAACCGAAACCCTTCCGAACATCGAATCCGTCGCGCTGGGTGTGTGGATCAAGTCCGGCGCCCGCAACGAGCGCGACGAAGAGCACGGCATGGCTCACCTGCTGGAGCATATGGCGTTCAAGGGAACCCGACGGCGCAGCGCCTTCGAGATCGCCTCGGAGATCGAGAACGTCGGAGGCGAGATCAACGCCGCCACCAGCGTCGAGACGACTTCCTACTTTGCGCGCGTGCTGGCGGCCGACATGCCGCTCGCCGTCGATATCCTCGCCGACATCCTGCAGGAATCGGAATTCGACCCGGACGAACTGGAACGCGAGCAGCATGTCATCCTGCAGGAGATCGGTGCCGCCCACGACACCCCCGACGACGTGGTTTTCGACCATTTCACCGAGACCGCCTTTCGCCACCAGACCCTGGGGCGCTCGATCCTCGGCACGCCGGAAACGGTGAGATCCTTCACCTCAACGCAACTCCACGACTATATCGGGCGCCAGTACGGCGCCGAGCGCATGGTGGTGGTGGCGGCCGGTGCCGTCGAGCACGACGCCTTCGTGCGCGAGGTCGAAAAGCGGCTGGGCGGCTTCCGCAGCCGCGCCGACGCCACCATGCCGCAGTATGCGCAATATGTCGGCGGCGATTTCCGCGAGAACCGCGACCTGATGGACGCGCAGATCGTGCTCGGCTTCGAAGGCCGCGCCTATCACGTGCGCGACTTCTACGCCTCGCAGGTGCTGTCGATGATCCTCGGCGGCGGCATGTCGTCCCGGCTGTTCCAGGAAGTGCGCGAGAAGCGCGGCCTGTGCTATTCGGTCTATGCCTTCCACTGGGGCTTTTCCGATACCGGCATCTTCGGCGTCCATGCCGCGACCGGCCACGCCAGCCTCGGCGAACTGCTGCCGGTCATCATGACCGAATTGCAGAAATGCGGCGACAGCATCGGGCAGGACGAACTCGACCGCGCCCGTGCGCAGTACCGCGCTGGCCTCATCATGTCGGCCGAAAGCCCGGCGAGCCGCGCCTCGCAGATCGCCCGCCAGTTGCTCCTGTTCGGGCGGCCGGTCACCAAGGAAGAGCTGATGACGCGGCTCGACGCGTTGACGGTCGCGCGGTTGACCGACCTGTCGGGCCGGCTGTTTTCCACCCGGCCGACGCTCACGGCGGTCGGCCCGGTCGGAACGCTGGCGCCCTACGAGGAACTTCTCGACCTGGTCTCGGGTTCGCAGGCCGCCACCCGCAAATTCGCCGTCTGATCCGGGCCCGTGTTGGCGCTTCCCTTCCTACGCCGCGAATTCCCGGCACTGAAGGGTGAGCGCGTCACGCTCCGGGTGCCCATGCAGGGCGATTTCCGCGAATGGTCGACGCTGCGCGGCGAGAGTCGCGCCTTCCTCGAGCCGTGGGAGCCGCGCTGGACGGCGGAGGAACTCGACCGCGCCACCTGGCGCCACCGCATGCACCGCTACCGCGACGACTACGCGCAGGGGCTGGCGATCGCCTTCTTCATTTTCGAGCGCCAGAGCGGCAAGCTTGCCGGCGGCATCACCCTCGGCAACATCCGCCACGGCGTTTCGCAGAGCGCCCATATCGGTTACTGGATCGGCGAGCGCTACGCCGGGCGCGGCCTGATGACCGAGTCCGTCAAGCTTCTTTCGCGCTTCGCCTTCGATACGCTGCGGTTGCACCGGATCGAGGCTGCCTGTATTCCCGGCAACACGCGTTCGATCCGGGTGCTTGAAAAAGCCGGATTCCAGCGCGAAGGACTGCTGCGATCCTATCTCAGGATCAACGGCTTCTGGCAGGACCACTATCTTTACGCTCGCATCGTCGACGACGAGCCGAGTGCCCGAACAAAGGACTGATCTTGACGTATTGCGCGCGAAAAGGATCGTTGCTGGCGATTGTCCTGGCGGCAATCGTCACCGTCCTCGCAGCCACCGCGGCCTTCGCCATCGAGCCCATCAAGATCGCGCGCGACGATGTCGCGCTCGACCTGTCGGGCGCGGTCGAAATCTACCGTAACCAGGGCGAAAACTTCCAGGTTTCCACGGCGCCCGGGCCGGACGGCATCGTGCGGCGCATCGAAGTCGAGGCCAACGACAAGCGCTCCACCGGCGACTGGGCGGTGTTCGCGCTCGCCAACACCACCGACCAGCAGCTCGATCGGCTGATCGTCGCGCCGCATTTCCGCCTCGTCAATTCCGGCATCTTCTGGCCGGACCTCGGCTCGACCCGCATCGCCGCCATCACGCCCAGCGAGGGCTTCGCGCTCGACCGGCAGGCAAGCCCGGACGCCGACGTGTTCCGGGTGACGCTCAACCCCGGCACGGTCGTCACCTTCATCGCCGAGCTCGCCTCGCCGAAACTGCCGCAGGTCTATCTGTGGGAACCGGAATCCTACAAGGACACGGTCAACTCCTACACGCTCTATCGCGGCATCGTCATCGGCATCGCCGGCCTCCTGGCGCTGTTTCTGACCATCCTGTTCGTGGTCAAGGGAACCTCGATGTTTCCCGCCACCGCCGCGCTTGCCTGGGCGGTGCTGGCCTATATCTGCATCGACTTCGGCTTCCTCAACAAGATCATCGAGATATCGCCCGGAAACGAGCAGATGTGGCGGGCGGCGACCGAGGTCGGACTGGCCACCACCTTCGTCGTCTTCCTGTTCGCCTATCTCAATCTCAACCGATGGCACGGCCATTTCAGCTATGGCGCGCTGGCCTGGGTCGCGGCCCTGCTGCTGATCGCCGGCGTCGCCATCATCGATCCGGCCATCGCCGCCGGCATCGCCCGCCTCTCCTTCGCCGCCACCGCCCTGCTCGGCCTCGGCCTGATCATCTATCTCGGCATTCGCGGCTACGACCGCGCCATCATGCTGGTGCCAAGCTGGGTGATGGTGCTTCTGTGGCTGGTCGGCTCGTGGATGGCGGTCACCGGCATGCTCGACAACGACATCGCCCAGCCGGCGCTCGGCGGCGGCCTCATCCTCATCATCCTCCTGATCGGCTTCACCGTCATGCAGCACGCCTTCGCCGGCGGCGCGCTCTACCAGGGCCTGTTCTCCGACCTCGAGCGGCAGGCAATGGCGGTGGCCGGCTCCGGCGACACGGTGTGGGACTGGGACGTGCTGCGCGACCGCGTCGTCACCCGGCCCGACATCAGCGTCGAACTGGGGCTCGCGCCCAACAGCCTGGGCGGCCCTGCGCGCAACTGGCTGCCGGTGCTGCACCCCGACGACCGCGACACCTTCCGCACCACGCTCGACATCGTGCTGGAGCACCGGCGCGGCAAGATTTCGCAGGAATTGCGCCTGCGCGGCGCCGACGGCCATTACCATTGGTTCGCCCTGCGCGCGCGCCCGGTCGTCGGCTCCGACGGGCAGGTCATCCGCTGCGTCGGCACGCTGATCGACATCACCGAGCACAAGAAGTCGGAAGAGCGCCTGCTGCACGACGCGGTGCACGACAACCTGACCGGCCTGCCCAACCGCGAACTTTTGATGAACCGGCTGGAGGCGATCATCTCGATTGCCCGCACCGAGGAAAAGGTGCGCCCGACCGTGTTCGTCATCGACATCGACCGCTTCAAGCAGGTCAATGACGGGCTGGGCATTTCAGCCGGCGACACCATCCTGCTCACGGTCGCGCGGCGCCTTCACCGCCTGCTCAAGCCGAAGGATTCGCTCTCGCGCTTCGCCGGCGACCAGTTCGCGCTGATGCTCCTGTCCGAGCAGGAACCCGGCCGCATCGCGGCGGTCGCCGACGCCATCAAGCACGCGATCAACGCTCCCATCACCTTCGCCAAGCGCGAGATCGTGCTGACCGCCTCCGTCGGCCTGATAAGCTGGACTGCCGACCAGACCTCGGCCGAGAACATGGTCAAGGACGCCGAGCTTGCCATGCAGCAGGCCAAGCGCTTCGGCGGCGATCGCATCGAGCCGTTCCGGCCCGCCTTCCGCACCGCCGGGTCCGACCGGCTGCAATTCGAATCCGACCTGCGCCGCGCCGTCGAGCGCAAGGAATTTACCCTCGCCTACCAGCCGATCGTGCGGCTGGAGGACAACAGCATCGCCGGCTTCGAGGCATTACTGCGCTGGGACAATCCGCGTCGCGGCATGATCCCGCCGGCGGACTTCATCCCCGTCGCCGAAAGCTGCGGGCTGATCGTGCAACTCGGCCTTTTCGCCATGCAGAAGGCCGCCGACGACCTCGCCTCCTGGCAGAAGCAGATCAGCGACGCGCCGCTGTCGGTATCCGTCAATCTCTCCAGCCGCCATCTCATCCGCCGCGACCTGGTCAGCGACGTGCGTTCGGTCATTTCGCGCGCCAACCTGAAGCCGCGCTGCTTCCGGCTCGAACTCACCGAATCGCTGGTGATGGACAATCCCGAGCAGGCCGTGCATGTGCTCAACAAGCTCAAGCACCTCGGCGTCGGCCTCTCGCTCGACGATTTCGGCACCGGCTATTCCTCGCTCTCCTACCTGACCCGCTTCCCCTTCGACACGATCAAGATCGACAAGAGTTTCGTCGACGACACGACGCCCAAGCGCTCGGTGCTGTTGCGCTCCATGGTCAACATGGCGCACGAACTCGGCCTGTCGGTGGTGGCGGAAGGGATTTCGGACGAAAGCGACGCGCTGGAACTGCGCCAGATGGGCTGCGAATACGTGCAGAGCTTTATGTTCGGCCCGCCCATCGACGGCGACATGGTGCTGAAACTGCTGAAGGAGCAGTATCCGCTGGGCGTGAGTTAGGGGAGTAGGGGAGTAGGGGAGTAGGGGAGTAGGGGAGTTTAAAGAACGCCCCTTCGGCCGCCCGCAAGGGAAACATGGTCCCTTACTCCCTTACTCCCTTACTCCCTTACTCCCTTACTCCCTTACTCCCTTACTCCCTTACTCCCTTACCTCACGCGTGGCCGGCGGTGCCGCTCAAGTGGGCGAGGTCGATGCCGATCGAGGCCAGCGCCTTGTCGTACTGGTGGTCGATGTCGGCATCGAACAGCAGTTCGGGCGTGGCCGGGCAGGTCAGCCAGCCGTTTTCGGCGATCTCGTTTTCCAGTTGGCCGGCCGCCCAGCCAGCGTAGCCCAGCGCCATCAGCGCCTGGCGCGGACCATTGCCGCTGGAAATGGCGCGCAGAATATCGACGGTTGCCGTCAGGCAGATGTCGTTGGAGACGACGAGCGAGGATTCCACCCGGTAGTCGCCCGAATGCAGGACGAAGCCGCGGCTGCGGTCGACCGGGCCGCCGTTGCGCACGACGAAATCGCGCGCCGGTGGCGGCAGCCGGATCGCTTCCTGTTCGTCCAGTATGCCGAGTTGCACGAGCAGGTCGGGGAACAGCATCTGCTGGGCCTGGTTGACGATCAGGCCCATCGCGCCCTCGTCGCTGTGGGCGCAGACATAGATGACGGCGCGCGCGAAGCGATCGTCCTTCATACCGGGCATGGCAATCAGGAACTGGTCGTCGAGGAACCCGCCCCGACCGTTGGTGCTCTTGTCGCGTAACAGATCCATAACAGGTAGCCTAACGCGTTTCCGGATAGCTTGAAAGACGACTTTCGTTGATATTCCGGCACCGCGCCGGCCGAACCCGTCACCGAAAGCGCCGCCGGGCTGCCTCGCCCCAGCCCCGCACGTCACACAAATATGATGAGATTTCGCGGCCTCGGCGGTTGCTTCGCCGCGCCGGCGCGGGCAAATCGTTGCCATGCGCATCCTGACAACCTTCGGCCTCGCGGCCGCCGCCACGCTGGCCGCCACGCTTTGCGCCTCTGCTGCCTCCTCCGCCTGGCACGA
This sequence comes from Aquamicrobium soli, assembly GCF_042646345.1. Taxonomy (NCBI): domain Bacteria; kingdom Pseudomonadati; phylum Pseudomonadota; class Alphaproteobacteria; order Hyphomicrobiales; family Phyllobacteriaceae; genus Aquamicrobium; species Aquamicrobium soli. Next base: position 23,818 of record NZ_JBHRTK010000028.1, read on the forward strand.
CAGCGAGGGCGGGCGCATCCGGCTCGTCACCAGCGGCCAACCGGACTCCGCCGGCCGCCTCGAAGGCGTGCTCGAGGTCGCGCTGAAACCGGGCTGGAAAACCTACTGGCGCGACCCCGGCGACAGCGGCGTTCCCCCGCAACTCGACGTCTCGGCCAGCACCAATATCAGCCAGGCCGCCCTCTCCTTCCCCCCGCCCCGCCGCCACGAGGACGGCTACGGCGGATGGGCCGGCTACGATCATCCGGTGTCGCTGCCGGTCGTGTTCACGCTGGCAACGCCCGGCAGCCCTGCCGTGATCGACGCCAACGTCTTTCTCGGCATGTGCGAGACGATCTGCATTCCGGTGCAGGCGTCGCTGAAGCTCGACCCGTCCTCCGCGCCTAACGACGCCGGCGACGCAGCACTGGTCCAGGCCGGGTTTTCGGCCCTGCCCGCCGAGGCAAAGGCGGATTTTGGGGCAAAAGCCCTGCCGGGCAGCCATGAAGCGCTGGTGGTGGAAGCGACCGCACCGGGCAAGGCTTCCGCCGTCGATCTCTTCGTCGCCGGGGAAAACGGCTTTATGTTCGGTCCGCCCAGCCGCGAGGAAAGCGGCGGCAAGATCACGTTCCGCATTCCCGTCCTCGACCGGCCCGCCGCCCCGCCGACTGGCGCGGGCCTGCCCTATACACTGACCGGCGAAACGGGCGCCGTCCAGGGACTGCTGCCTTATCCCTGAACAAGCCCGTTCGCCGATTGCCGGGCGCGCCCTAATTCGCTATCGCATCTTCACCCATTCACCCGAGCGAGGATATCCATGACCATTTCCGTAGGCGACAAGCTGCCCGAGGCGACTTTCAAGACCATGACCGACGACGGCGCCAAGGAGATCGGCACCGCAGACATCTTCCCGGGCAAGAAGGTCGTGCTGTTCGCCGTGCCGGGCGCGTTCACGCCCACCTGCAGCAACAACCACCTTCCCGGCTACCTGGAAAACCGCGACGCGATCCTAGCGCGCGGCGTGGACACCATCGCGGTGGTCTCCGTCAACGACGTCCATGTCATGGGCGCGTGGGCGCGCTTCACCGGCGGCGAGGGCAAGATCCTCTACCTGGCCGACGGCAGCGGCGAATTCGCCAAGGCGCTCGGCCTAGACCTCGATCTTTCGGCCGGCGGCATGGGCCTGCGCTCCAAGCGCTATTCGATGATCGTCGAAGACGGCAAGGTCACGGCGCTCAACATCGAGGACAAGCCCGGCCAGGCGGTCGAATCCAGCGCCGCCAAGCTGCTCGAGCAGCTCTGATCGCGGCAGCGCTGCCTCAGTAGCTTTGCGTCGAACGCCGGGGCGTGCGCGCCGCCGGCTTCGGCGCCACGCGTTCCCCGCCCTGCGAACCGCCTGCGGCGGGTGCCTGACGTGCCGGCGTGCGCTTGAACGGCGCCATGCCGGCGCGGGCAAGTTCGTCGGCGCGCTCGTTTTCCGCGTGGCCGGCGTGGCCCTTGACCCAGTTCCAGGTAACCTGGTGACGCCGGTTGGCGGCATCGAGCGCCTGCCACAACTCGCCGTTCTTCACGGGCTTCTTGTCGGCCGTCTTCCAGCCGTTCTTCTTCCAGCCATGGATCCATTTGGAAATGCCGTCCATGACGTATTTGCTGTCGGTGTGAAGCTCGACCTTGCAGGGTTCCTTCAGCGCATCGAGCGCGGAAATCGCCGCCAGCAGTTCCATGCGGTTGTTGGTGGTGACGGCCTCGCCGCCGGACAGTTCCCTGGTCGCGCCGTTGAAGCGCAGGATCGCGCCCCAGCCGCCGGGGCCGGGATTGCCGGAACAGGCGCCGTCCGTGAAGATTTCCACCTGTTTCATGCCGGCGCGCCTTCCATGGTCAGCCCGTATTCCGATGCCGAGCGGATCTGGCGGTGGAAGCGCATGCGCCGCAGGTACTCGATCGGGTCTTTCTTGACGACAAGGCTGCCGGCCGGCGTGTTCAGCCAGTCGTAGAGCCGTGTCAGCATGAAGCGCAGCGCCGCCCCATGCGCGAGCAGCGGCAGCATCCTGGCCTCGGCGGGTGAGATCGGCCGCACCGCCGTATAGGCCGACAGCAGCGCCGTGCCCTTGGTCAGGTTGAAGGAATAATTGTCCTTCTCGAAGCACCAGGCATTGAGGCAGATGGCGAGGTCATAGACCAGGGTGTCGGTGCAGGCGAAATAGAAGTCGATCAGCCCCGACAGTTCCTGCCCGAGAAAGAAGACGTTGTCAGGGAACAGGTCGGCATGGATGACGCCTTGCGGCAGGTCGGTCGGCCAGTTGGCCTCCAGCAGCGCCAGATCGGCCTCCACCTCGCGCGCAAGCCCTTTCTGGACCTCGTCGGCGCGCGCGGCCGCCCGCTCCCACAGCGGCCGCCATCCGCCCACCGAGAGGGCGTTGTGGCGGCGAAGCGGGAAATCCTGCCCGGCAAGGTGCATCGCCGCCAGCGCTGCCCCCACCTCGCGGCAGTGCTCCACCGTCGGCCGGCGCATCCACATGCCTTCGAGGAAGGTCACCACGGCGGCAGGCCGCCCGGCCAGTTCGCCGATCGTGCCGCCATCCTTGCGCTGGACGGGCAGCGGGCAGTTGATGCCCTTGTCGCTCAGATGCTGCATCAGGCCGATGAAGAACGGCAGGTCGTCCGGGTTCACCCGCTTCTCATAAAGCGTGAGGATGTAGGCGCCGCTCGACATGTGCAGCAGGAAGTTGGAGTTCTCGACGCCCTCGGCGATCCCCTTGTAGGAAAGCAGGGTGCCGATGGAATAGGCATCGAGGAAGGACGCCAGTTCCCCTTCGGAAATATCGGTATAGACGGCCATCAGGCGGTTCCGTTGACGAAGGCCATGTCGGCGGGGGTAAGTTCGACGTCCCGCAGCACGCGCATGACCGGGAAATCCTCGGTCTCGGTCGCGGTCACGGCCAGTTCGACGGAAACGTCGAAGCGCGCCCGGAACGCGTCGATGATCTCGTCGACGATGATCTCCGGCGCCGACGCACCGGCCGACAGGCCGAGCGTGGCGATGGTGCCGACGCGCTCCCACGGGATTTCGGCGGCGCGCTGCACCAGCATCGACAATTTCGCGCCGGCGCGCTCGGCCACCTCGACCAGGCGCCGCGAATTGGAGGAGTTGGGGGCGCCGACGATCAGGAACAGGTCGGTGCCGGCGGCCGTTTCCTTCACCGCCTCCTGCCGGTTGGTGGTGGCATAGCAGATCGATTCGGCGGCGGGCGCCTGCAACAGCGGAAACCGCTCCTGCAGCGCCTCCAGTACGTGGGCGGTGTCCTCGACGGAAAGCGTGGTCTGGGTGACGAAGCCGAGCGCTTCGGGATCGGCCGGCGTGAAGGCGCGGGCATCGTCCTCGGTCTCGATCAGCGTCACCGCCCCTTCCGGCAGCTGGCCCATGGTGCCGATCACCTCCGGGTGGCCGGCATGGCCGATCAGCAGAACATGGCGGCCGTGGCGCTGGTGGCGCATCGCCTGCTTGTGCACCTTGGAGACCAGCGGACAGGTGGCGTCGAGGTAAAACAGGTTGCGGGCGGCTGCATCGGCCGGCACCGACTTCGGCACGCCATGGGCGGAAAACACCACCGGGCAGTGCTGGTGTTCCGGTGGGATTTCCGAAAGTTCCTCGATGAACACCGCGCCGAGGTTCTGCAGGCCCTCGACGACATAGCGGTTGTGGACGATCTCATGGCGGACATAGACCGGGCGGCCGTATTTCTTCAGCGCCAGCACGACGATCTGGATGGCGCGGTCGACGCCGGCGCAGAAGCCGCGCGGCTGGCACAGGCTGATCGTCAGGGGAGGTTTGGTCTGGAGCATCTTCTATCGCAATCGCTGGCAGAGAACCGTCGGCTTCGAAATGGGCCGCCGACCTGCCCGCTGTCAAGGGCGGGACGGCGCGCGAGGTCGATACTGTCGCCCCGCTCCTCCTACTTGATGCAAACAATCGCATTGGGAGCAGTGGACCCCCACTCCGGTTTGCTCTCGCAAACCACCTCTCCCTCAAAAGGGGAGAGGAAAAGCGCCACGCCTGGACAACGCTGTTCCTCTCCCCCCGTCGATCGGGGGAGAGGTGGCTCGGCGAAGCCGGGACGGAGTGGGGTCGAACTTCATCCGCGTTTCCCGTTCCCTTGCGTTCTCGCCGGACGGCGCAGCCAGACAAGCAGCACGCCCACCAGCGCCGCCGCAAGCCCGTACCAGGTCACGGCATATTGCAGGTGGTTGTTGGGCAGGTCGATGAGGGTGACGCCGCCGACCGGAAGCCCGTCGGGATTGGGAGCGTTGTTGGCATCGAGCAGGAAGGGCACCAGCCGGTAGCCGGCGGGCAGGCCGGCGGTGGCCGCCATGGCGTCGCGATCCTTCCAGTAGAAGATGTTCTTGGCCGGATCGTTGTCGGGGATCATCCGCGACGGCTTTTGCGTCAGCGGATTGCGGGCGAGCCCCGTCACCGTGACCTCGCCCGTCACCTGTCCGGCCGGCCGTTTGGCGGCATCCTTCAGTTCGTAGGGCACGAAGCCGCGATTGACGAGAAGATAGCGGCCGTCGTCGAGGCGAAGCGGCGTATAGACGTCGAACCCGGAGGCTCCCTCCCAGGTCGAGAAGAAGTGGCGCTCGTCCTCATGCAGGAAGGTGCCGCGCACGGTCACCGGCATGTAGTCGACGTCGCCGGTGGCGGCGAAGCGGGCTTCGGCTTCCGGGAGCGGCACCGCGGGCGCGTGCATGCGCTCGTCGATGGTGTGGAGGAGGTCTTCCTTCCAGTGCAGGCGCTGCACCTGCCAGGTGCCCAGCCCCAGCAGGATGACGAAGGCGACCAGGCCGAAGCCGAGCGCCATGGCGACGCTGCGCCGGGAGCGCCCACCCGCCGGTGTGTCGGGGGCCAGGGTGTCGGGCCTCGTCATCGCATGGTGTCCAGCCGCCCCTCTGCCGCCTGCCGGGCGAACTGAAGCGTCAGCAGCACGCCCTTGATCAGCCGCAGCGCCGTCAGCGCCAGAACCACCGTAAGCGGCAGCCAGACGACGAAGTGGACCCAGAGCGGCGGATTGAGGTTGACCTCCGTCCACAGCGCCAGGCCGACCATGATGAAGCCGATGATGAGGATGGCGAACACCGCCGGCCCATCGCCGGCATCGGCATAGGAATAGTCGAGCCCGCAATTCTCGCAGCTTTTGCCGACGGTAAGGAAGCCGCTGAATAGCCGACCTTCGCCGCAGCGCGGGCAGCGCCCCCGAAGGCCTGCGGGGACGGGATCGACCGGCGGCCAGATTGCCTTGTCTTCGCTCATCGCAGTTTCTTACCAGAAATCGGAAATCCGCTCCAAAAGATAAGGCGGCCACGTTGCCGCAGCCGCCTTTCCTTGCGCCTTTCGGCAGCGATCAATGCGCGATCACGGCACCGGACGAAGCCCAGACATAGATCGACGCGAACAGGAAGAGCCACACCACGTCGACGAAGTGCCAGTACCAGGCAGCTGCCTCGAAGCCGAAATGCTGCTTCGGGGTGAAGTCGCCCTTCATCGCACGGATCAGGCAGACGATCAGGAACACGGTGCCGATGAAGACGTGGAAGCCGTGGAAGCCGGTCGCCATGAAGAAGGTGGCGCCATAGATCGAGTCCTTGAAGGCGAACGGAGCATGCATGTACTCGTAGGCCTGCACGAAGGTGAACAGGACGCCGAGCCCGACGGTGAGCGCAAGCCCGTTGACCAGGCCCTTGCGGTCGCCCGTCAGCAGCGAATGGTGCGCCCAGGTGACCGTGGTGCCCGAGAGCAGCAGGATGATGGTGTTGTAGAGCGGCAGGTGGAAGGGATCGAGCACTTCCATGCCCTTGGGCGGCCACACCCCGCCGGTGAAGGCGGCGCGGGCGTACTGCTCGGATTCGGCCGGGAACAGGCTGGCATCGAAGAAGGCCCAGAACCACGCCACGAAGAACATCACCTCGGAGGCGATGAACATGATCATGCCATAGCGCAGATGCAGCGCCACGACGCGCGTGTGGTGGCCTTCATGCGCTTCCTTGATCGTGTCCGACCACCAGGAGAACATGGTGTAGAGCACGATCAGCAGGCCGACGAAAAAAATCCACGGCGTCGCGACGTTCATGCCGAGAATGTGGAATTCGTTGCCCTTCAGGTACTGCATCCAGCAGACGCCGCCGAACGCCATCACCAGGGCGCCGATCGAGCCTATGAACGGCCAGGGGCTTGGATCGATAATGTGGTAGTCGTGTTGCGGTTTTGCGTGCGCGTCTGACATGTCAACCCCCGAAGCTTTCCTGGGTACCCGAAATTGCCTTGCCGTCCTGGTCCTTGGCCGGAGCCGATGCCACCGGCTTCTCTTCCTCCGGGAACATCGTATAGGACAGCGTGATCGTCTTGATATTCTTTGCCTGCGCTTCGTTGACGATGTCGGGATCGACATAGAAAACGACCGGCATGTCCAGCGTCTCGCCGGGCTGGAGCGTCGTATCGGTGAAGCAGAAGCACTCCACCTTGTTGAAATAGGAACCGGCGATATCCGGCGTGACGTTGAACGTGGCGCGGCCGGTGACCGGCTTGTCGGCCGTGTTGGTCGCGGTGAAATGCGCCTGCGCCGTCTCGCCGATCTTGATCGTCATCGAGCGCTTTACCGGCTCGAACGTCCACGGAATCCCCGCCGTGTTGGTGTCGAAGCGGATGGTGACCTCCTGGTCCAGCACCCGGTCCGCATATTGCGTGGCGCGCTGCGTGGTGCCGCCGTAGCCGGTGACCTGGCAGAACACGCGGTAGAGCGGCACCGCGGCATAGGACACGCCGATCATGCCGCAGAAGAACGCCACGCAAACGCCGAGAATGACCCGGTTCGAGATGCCCTTGCCGGCAGCAGTGCTTTTATCCTCATTCATCGTCATCTCCGTTACCCGATGAACTTGACGATGGTTGCGACGTAGAAAATCACCACCAGCAGGGCAAGCGCCAGCCCGATCGCCAGCGAACGGCTGTTGCGGGCCTTTTCCTGCTTGGGCGTCAGCTTTACCGTTTCCATCTTGTGTTCCTCATCCATGATCAGGAACCGCTCAGGACAAGCACGCGTTCAAACACGCTGTCGGCGAGATAGGCGGCGAAGATGACGAAAAGATAGAGCAGCGAATAGCCGAACAGCGCCTTGGCCGGCTTCATGGCGCGGTCGCTTTCCGGCATCCGCAGCACCGCCCAGGAATACCAGACGAAGCCGATGCCAAGCAGCGCCGCGACGATGCCGTAAGCCACCCCGGCATAGCCGAGGAAGGTGGGGAGGACCGCCACCGGCGCGAGCAGCAGCGCGTAGACGAAGATCTGGCGCTTGGTCGAGGCCTCGCCGGCGACGTTCGGCATCATCGGAACGCCGACGCGGGCGTAGTCCTGCGCCTTGAACAGCGCCAGCGCCCAGAAATGCGGCGGCGTCCACAGGAAGATGATGAGGAACAGGACGACGCTTTCGAAGCTGACCGAACCGGTCACCGCGGCCCAGCCGATCACCGGCGGGAAGGCGCCGGCCGCACCGCCGATGACGATGTTCTGCGGCGTCCACCGCTTCAGCCAGATTGTGTAGATGACGGCGTAGAAGAAGATGGTGAAGGCGAGCAGGCCCGCCGACAGCCAGTTGACGAGGACGCCGAGCGTCATCACCGACAGCGCCGACAGGATCAGCCCGAACGTCAGCGCCTCGCCGGGGCGCACGCGGCCCGCCGGGATGGGACGGCTGGCGGTGCGCGTCATCACCTTGTCGATGTCGGCGTCGTACCACATGTTGAGCGCGCCGGAGGCGCCCGCGCCGATGGCGATCGACAGGATCGCGATGACGGCCAGCAGCGGGTTGATGGCGACGGGAGCCGCGACAAGGCCGACGAAAGCGGTGAATACCACCAGCGACATGACGCGGGGCTTCAGCAGGGCGAAATAATCGCCCGCCGTCGCTTCCGACATGCACAAAGCGGCATTGTCAATCTGCGTATCGTCGATCAGGGCCATGCCTACTACTTACAACTCCAACCGTTCAGTTTCCGGAACCGCCGGCATATGCCGGCGGTTCCGAATCTCCTGCTGCCTTACTTGACGCGCGGCAGCTGCTCCCACTGGTGGTAGGGCGGCGGCGAAGACAGCTGCCACTCCAGCGTGGTCGCACCCTCGCCCCACGGATTGGCGCCGGCGATGCGCTTCTTGGCGAAGGCCTCGACCACGCCGACGAGGAAGATCAGCACGCCCAGAGCCGAGATGTAGGAGCCGTAGGACGACACCAGGTTCCAGCCCGCGAACGCGTCCGGATAGTCGATGTAGCGGCGCGGCATGCCCGACAGGCCGAGGAAGTGCTGCGGGAAGAAGATCAGGTTGACGCCGATGAACGTCACCCAGAAGTGCGCCCGCGCGATCAGCGGCGAGTACATGTAGCCCGACATCTTCGGGAACCAGTAGTACCAGCCGGCGAAGATCGCGAACACCGAGCCGAGCGACATCACGTAGTGGAAGTGCGCCACCACGTAGTAGGTGTCGTGAACCGCGCGGTCGAAACCGGCGTTGGCAAGCTGGACGCCGGTGACGCCGCCCACGGTGAACAGGAAGATGAAGGCGATCGCCCACAGCATCGGCGCACGGAAGGTGATCGAGCCACCCCACATGGTCGCGATCCAGGAGAAGATCTTGACCCCGGTCGGCACCGCGATGACCATCGTGGCGAAGGTGAAGTAGCGCTGCGCGTCGAGCGAGATACCGGACGTGAACATATGGTGCGCCCAGACCACGAAGCCGACAGCTCCGATCGCCACCATCGCATAGGCCATGCCGAGATAGCCGAAGATCGGCTTCTTGGAGAAGGTCGAGATGATGTGGCTGACGATGCCGAAGGCCGGCAGGATCAGGATGTACACTTCCGGATGCCCGAAGAACCAGAACAGGTGCTGGTAGAGGATCGGGTCGCCGCCGCCGTCAGGCGAGAAGAAGGTGGTGCCGAAATTGCGGTCGGTCAGGAGCATGGTGATGCCACCCGCCAGGACCGGCAGCGACAACAGCAGCAGGAAAGCGGTGATCAGCACCGACCAGGCGAACAGCGGCATCTTGTGAAGCGTCATGCCAGGTGCGCGCATGTTGAAGATGGTGGTGATGAAGTTGATCGCGCCCAGGATCGAGGAAGCGCCGGCGATATGCAGCGACAGGATCGCCAAGTCGTTGGCCGGACCCGGCTGGCCCGTCGTCGAGAACGGCGGATACATCGTCCAGCCACCCCCGATGCCGAAGGAGCCAGGGCCGCTCGGAATGAAGAGCGAGAGCAGCAGCAGGAACAGCGCCGGCGGCAGCAGCCAGAACGAGATGTTGTTCATGCGCGGGAACGCCATGTCCGGCGCGCCGATCATAATCGGCAGCATCCAGTTGGCGAAGCCGCCAATCAGCGCCGGCATGACCATGAAGAAGATCATGATCAGGGCGTGCATGGTGGTGAAGGCATTGTACATGCTGCGGCCACCGTCGACGGCGGCGTTGCCTTCCATGCCGTAGACCATCTGCGCTAGGCCGGTGAAGATCTGCACGCCGGGCTCGGCGAGTTCCATGCGCATCATGACGGACATGCCGCCACCGATCACGCCCGCAATGATGGCGAAGATGAGGTAGAGCGTCCCGATGTCCTTGTGGTTGGTCGAGTAGACCCAGCGGACCCAGCCCCGATACGGGGAACGGGAGTGGTCGTCGTGCGTTGCGGCATTTGCCATGGTTGGTTCCGTTTACTGGTCGTTGATCGGCCGCGGAGTCAGTTACCGGCGGATGCTAGCTTGTTCGATTGTTCGATTTCGGCCATCAGGTCCTTGTCGGCCTTGTCGACGTCCGTCCTGGCTGCCTCGAGCCAGGTGCCGTACTGGGCCTCGGACACGACGCGGATGGCGATCGGCATGAAAGCGTGGTTCTGGCCGCACAGTTCGGAGCACTGGCCATAGTAGAGGCCTTCCTTCTCGGCCTTGAACCAAGTCTCGTTGGTACGGCCGGGGACGGCGTCCGTCTTGATGCCGAAGGACGGCATCGCGAACGAGTGGATGACGTCGCTCGCCGTCACCAGCACGCGAACCATCGTGTTCACCGGCACCACCATTTCATGGTCGACGGCCAGCAGGCGCGGATAGGCCTGCTTGTCTTCCTTGCCGAGCTTGGCGCGATCGCCCTCGTCCATCATCGCGGAGTTGAACGAAAGCGGCTGGTCGACCTGGTACTCATAGTCCCAGTTCCACTGGTTGCCGGTCGCCTTGACGGTGAGCTTGGCTTCCTCGGGCGGCGAATACTGGGCGGTCAGGAGCTGGAAGGAGGGAATGGCGATGCAGAGCAGGATCAGGACCGGCCCGACCGTCCAGATCACCTCGATCAGCGTATTGTGGCTGGTGCGCGAAGCGACCGGGTTGGCGCTCGCCCGGAACCTGACGATCGAATAGGCCAGCAGAACCAGCACCAGCAGCGTGATCGGAACGATGAACCACAAGGTGTAGTGCTCGAACCAGGTGATCTGCCGCATGATGTCGGAGCCGGCCGGCTGGAAATTCATCTCCCAGGGAGAGGGCTGAGCCGCATGAGCGGCGACCGTCGCAAAAAGCGAGGCACCAATGCCCGCAAGAAATGTCTTCATCGCTCTCATCATTTCCCCCGCGATCAACCGCAAGCAACTGAAACAGCGCCGGGACGAGAATCCCGTACACTGCGATATCCGGTTCAAACCATACTCTATTCCCTACCGCAAGGAAGGAGGGCCGCCATCCGTGCGGCATTTTTGCGCGCGCGAGCGGACAAAGCCCCTTCGCGCGCGAGGCGGATGCGGTAAAATCCGGCCCTTCGACCGCCAGACGAGGCCGTGTTTGGCGACGGATCGGCCAGAATCGATGTGAAAAACGTATTATTGCCGCAGTCTGCCCCAATTGACCGGGGGCTCGTGCTTTTCCTCGGGCATGACGCGGCTTAAAGTGCCGTGATTCGGGAATGGAGCCGTCATGAACCCTTGGCTTTCGAGAACCTTGGCGAAGGGCGTTTTCCTCGCCGCCTCGCTCTGTGTCGCGCAGGCTTTCGCCGCCCAGCCGAGCGGAACGGTGAAATCGACGCACGGCGCGTGGTCGATCATCTGCGACACGCCGGCCGGCGCCACCTCCGAGCAATGCGTGATGATGCAGAACGTCGTCGCCGAGGACCGCCCGGAAATGGGGCTTTCGGTGGTCGTGCTGCGCACCGCCGACAACAAGGCCGAGATCCTGCGCGTGCTGGCGCCGCTCGGCGTGCTGTTGCCCAACGGCCTCGGCCTCAACGTCGACGGCAAGGACATTGGCCGGGCCTATTTCGTGCGCTGCTTCCAGGACGGCTGCTATGCCGAGGTCATTCTCGAAAAGCCGCTGCTCGAAACGCTGAAGAACGGCAAGGCCGCCACCTTCATCGTCTTCCAGACGCCCGAAGAGGGCATCGGCATCCCCGTCGACCTGCAGGGCTTTGCCGACGGCTTCGCCGCCCTGCCCTGAAACGCGGGTCCTGGCCTGCCCAGCATTGCCGAAACGCCGTGGCGCGCCTACATCCGGGCATTGCCTTTGCTGAAGCGAGACGCGCCATGACGAGCCTGATCGGCCAATTCGACATCTCCGAAGATCGCATCAAGCGGATCGTCGCCGACACCATCCAGGGCGCCGACGACGGCGAGCTTTTCCTCGAAATCAGCCAGAGCGAAGCGCTGATGTTCGACAACGGCAAGCTCAAGACCGCGAATTTCAACACCGACCAGGGCTTCGGCCTGCGCGCGGTGGCCGGGGAGGCCAGCGGCTACGCCCATTCGAGCGAGCTTTCCGAGGCCGCACTGCTGCGCGCCAGCGACGCCGTCTCGGCGGTGAAGGGCGGCTATTCCGGCACGCTGGCGGCGGCGCCAGCGCGCACCAACCGGCATCTTTACGGCGACGAGAACCCGATCCCCTCGCCCTCCTTCGAGGCCAAGGCCAAATTGCTGCAGGAGATCGACGCCTATCTGCGAAGCGCCGATCCGCGCGTGCGGCAGGTCACCGCCTCGCTCGCCTCGTCGTGGCAGCAGGTGGAAATTCTGCGCGCCGACGGCGAGGTGGCGCGCGACGTGCGCCCGCTGGTGAGGGTCAATGTTTCCGTCGTCGTCGGCGACGGCGACCGCCAGGAAAGCGGCTCCTACGGCATGGGCGGGCGCAAGGCCTTCGGCGAGTTCCTGACCGAGGAAAGCTGGCGCCACGCCGCCGACGAGGCGCTGCGGCAGGCGCTGGTCAACCTCGTGGCCGTGCCCACCCCCGCCGGCACGTTCGACATCGTGCTTTCGAGCGGCTGGCCGGGCGTCATGCTGCATGAGGCGGTCGGCCACGGGCTGGAGGGCGACTTCAACCGCAAGAAGACCTCGGCCTTCGCTGGCCTGATGGGCCAGCAGGTTGCCGCCAAGGGCGTGACGGTGGTGGACGACGGGACGATCGCCGAGCGGCGCGGCTCGCTCACCATCGACGACGAGGGCACGCCGTCGGGCCGCAACGTGCTGATCGAGGACGGCAAGCTGGTCGGCTACATGCAGGACCGCCAGAACGCACGGCTGATGGGCATGAAGGCGACCGGGAACGGCCGCCGGCAGGGCTATGCCCACCAGCCGATGCCGCGCATGACCAACACCTACATGACCGGCGGCGACAAGACGCCCGAGGAAATCATCGCCTCGGTGAAGAAGGGCATTTACGCCGTTTCCTTCGGCGGCGGGCAGGTCGACATCACCTCCGGCAAGTTCGTGTTCGGCTGCACCGAGGCCTACATGATCGAGGACGGCAAGGTGACGCAGCCGATCAAGGGCGCGATGCTGATCGGCAACGGCCCGGACGCCATGCACCGCGTCTCCATGATCGGCAACGACATGAAGCTCGACACCGGCATCGGCATGTGCGGCAAGGCCGGCCAGGGCGTGCCGGTCGGCGTCGGCCAGCCGCATCTCAGGATGAACCAGATGACGGTGGGCGGCACGCAGGTGTGAGGCCTTGCCGAGGGGGCCAGGCCCCCTGCGGCTGAGTAGCCGCATCGGGTTCCCCTCTCCGTCTCGGCTTCGCCGAGCCACCTCTCCCCGCAAGCGGGGCGAGGAACTTCTGCCGCAACCTCGGCGCTTTTCCAGCTTGGGTTCCTCGCCCCGCTTACGGGGAGAGGTGGCGCGCGTAGCGCGACGGAGAGGGGCCTTTGCGCCGTCGCCTCACAGCCACGAAGCGGGTGATTTCGGCAGGCGATGTTCCGGGTCGATAACGTCGAGGCGCGGCGCGTCCTTGTCGTTCCAGCGCCACAGCGCCACGCAACTGCCGCCCGGCGACATGAAGGAGGGGTAGATCACGCCGTGCCAGCCCTTGCGCAGCAGGCGCCTGGCGAGCGCATGGGTTTCGGGCACCCGGCCGCGATCCATGGCGTCGCGCCATTCGCAGCGGTGGATGGCAGGTTTCACCGTCAGTTCGGCCAGGACCGCCTCGTCCGTCAGGTCAGCCAGCCGGGCGCCGGATAGGCTCAGCCTGGCGATCAGCGCCGGATGCTGGACGAAACCCTGGTTGTATTCGGCCCAGGCGGTGGACAATTCGCGCGCGGCGTAGATCGCCGGCATGCCGACCGGGTTCCAGCGGCCGCCGAAGCGTGCGGCTCCCTCCCCCGACAAAGGCAGATGCGCCCAACGCGGCACGAAGGCGCGCCATAGTTCGAGCGGCGGTGCGCCGTCAGGCATAGACGCCGGAGCGCACGGCCTCCAGATAGGCCAGCACCTTGTCGGCCTTGCCCTCATGCACCAGGTCGTAGGCGGTCTTGCCTGCCCAGCCGGGGATCGGCTGGTGCTTGAACCAGAGCGCCGCGCGCTGCTCGTCGCCGGCCATCTCGCCGGCCATCGACAGGATGCGCACCACCGGGCTCAGCGCGGCATCGACCTTGCGCGCGCCGGCCTTGGCGGCCAGCGTGTTGCGGGCGACGCCGATCAGGCCCGCCAGTTCGGAAAGCGTTACGCCCAGCAGTTCGGCAACGCGGCGGGCCGATAGGAACGGCGCGCCCTTGTCGCCAAAGCGGGTGACCGGTATTTCAAGGATCGCGGCGGTCATTCACCCATCCTCCTTGCGCGATTTGACATCTACCGGTCAAAATAGGCGCAACGGGGGCGCAATTCAAGCGCAGGGAAGATCGTGGGTAAGAATCCCCTCTGCGTCTTGGCTTCGCCGAGCCACCTCTCCCCGCAAGCGGGGCGACCTTCTATGGCCTTCCCTCACCGCCGCTTGCGCGGCTTCTCCAAGAGTGCCACCGTTTCCACATGCGGCGACCACAGGAACTGGTCGACGGGGGTCACGCTCTTCAGGCGATAGCCGCCGGCAAGCAGGATCGCCAGGTCGCGCGCCAGGGTAACCGGATTGCACGACACCGCGGCCACCAGCGGAACGTCCGAACGGGCAATCTGCTTCGACTGGTCCTCCGCGCCGGCGCGCGGCGGGTCGAACACCAGTCCGTCGAAGGCGTTCAGTTCCTTGAAGGTCAGCGGCCGCCGGAACAGGTCGCGCCGCTCGGTGGTCACCCGCCTCAGGCCGGTGGCGAAGCGAAAACCGTGGTCAAGCGCGGCCAGCGCCGCCGCATCGCCTTCCACGGCATGCACTTCCGCCTTCGCGGCTAGCCGCAGCGCAAAACTGCCGCAGCCGGAGAACAGGTCCGCCACCCTTTTCGCCCGCGCCAGATGCGCGCCGACCCGTTCCGCCATCGCCGCCTCGGCCGCCGCCGTCGCCTGCAGGAAGACGCCAGGCGGCACGTTCACGGCGACATCGCCGAAGCGCACCATCGGCTTCTGCGGCTCGATGACGATTTCGCCATCGACGGAAAGCCGGGCGAAGTGCTGGGCGATGACGAAATCGGCGGCGGCGCGGCGCTGGCGTTCATCCATCTTGCCGGTGTCGGAGGCGGCGATATCGAGTCCCGACCCCGTTGCCGTCACGGTCATGTGGAACGGCTTCGTCGTCACACAGATCAGGCTGGCCAGCGCCTTCAGCGGCTCCAGCCGGGCCATGATCTCCGGCACCGCGATCGGACACTCGCCAATGGAGATGATCTCGTTCGACAGCGCCCGGACGAAGCCGAACAGCATACCGCCGGCGGTCCTGCGGGCGCTGAAGGTGACACGGCGTCGGCTGTGCGGCTCGCAAGGCACGATGGCGTCGACTTCCGCCTCGATGCCCTTCGATCTCAGCGCGTGCTCGACCTTGCCGCGCTTCCATGCGCGATAGGCGTCGGCCTCCAGATGCTGGATGGCGCAGCCGCCGCATTCGATGAAGTGGCGGCAGGCCGGCGCGACCCGCTGCGGCGAAGGCTCGACCACCGCCATCAGCGTAGCGCGGTTCTTCTCGCGCGCCGCGGTGACGGTCTCGCCGGGCAAAGCGAAGGGGATGAAAACCTCGCCCTCCGCCGTCGCGGCGATGCCGTCGCCCTGGGCGCCAAGTCTCTGAACGGTAAAGCGCGTGGTCATCGTGTCTTTTCCCCGCCAAGCAGGAATTCGCGGTTGCCGTCGCCGCCTTCGATGGGCGACGGGCAGAAGCCGATCGCCCGCCACCCGGGCATGCCATCGAGCCAAGTGCGCAGGTCTTCGGCGAGGCGCGGCGCATCCGCAGGATTCTTGAGCAGGCCGCCCTTGCCGATCGCCTCGCGCCCGGCCTCGAACTGCGGCTTGACCAGAAGCACCGCTTTCGCCCCCGCCCTCGCCAGCGCGAGCGCCGGCGGCAGCGCCAGTTTCAGCGAGATGAAGCTGACATCGGAGACGACGAAATCCGGAACGCGGCCGCCGAGGGTCTCCGGCGTCAGGTCACGCGCGTTCAGCCCCTCGATGACGGTCACGCGCGGATCGCCGGCAAGGCTCGGGTGGATCTGGCCGTGGCCTACATCGACGGCGCTGACATGCGTTGCGCCCCGTTCCAGCAGCACCTGCGTGAAACCGCCAGTCGAGGCGCCGATGTCGAGCGCCTCCGCCCCTGCCGGATCGAAGCCGAAATGGTCCAGCCCGGCGACCAGTTTCAGCGCCGCGCGCGAGACATAGGCCTGCGCCGGATCGTCGACAACAACGGCGGCATCAGGCCGGAACGCCTGCCCCGGCTTGCGCACCACCGCGCCGTCGACGGCAACGGTGCCGCGCTCGATGGCGTCGCGGGCGCGCGAGCGGCTGACGAACAGGCCCCGGCCGACGAGCAGTTCGTCGAGCCGCTGGCGCTGGCTGGCTGGCTGATGCGGGTTCATCGGCCTTCCTTGGCGAATGCCGGCCGCCGTGGCAAGAGCCGTCCGACAGGATCAGGTCAAAGACGCGGCACCGACGACGGCGGCAGGCCGGTATTTGCCGCGTTATCCGCGTTTACCGTCGGCATTTCCGCATCCGGGGACCGGGCCTGGTCCTGCCTGACGACAAGTTGCACCTTCTGCGTATAGATGAAGCCGCCGCGAAGGTCGCCGATCTTGCCGGCGACGATCTCCATCGCCGCCTGTTCGAGCTTTCGATCATAGCGCATCTCGGCAAAGGCCGGCGCGGTGAGGATGGCCAGGGCGGCCATTCCGATGACGATAGTGTTCATTCTTGTCGCTCCCTGCCTGGCCACTGCTAGCAGGGAGACTTCAAAAAACCGCCAAGATAAAGGGTAAGGAAAGCCCCAAAGGTCAGCGTGAACAATCGGTTACGGCAAATCGCCGAGACCGTGATTCATCTCGCTCAACTAGTGAATCAGGCGCGCTGGGCCTGCGCCGTGCGGCCGAGCGCGGTAAATACGGCATGCACGATGCCGGCGGCGTCGAGCCCGGCGTCGGCAATCATCTTTTCCGGCTTGGCGTGGTCGGTGAAGGCGTCGGGCAGCACCAGCGGCCTTACCTTCAGGCCGCTGTCGAGCAGCCCCTCGATCGCGAGGAACTGCAGGACATGGCTGGCGAAGCCGCCGATCGCGCCTTCCTCCACCGTCAGCAGCACCTCATGCGAGCGGGCGAGACGACGCACCAGATCCTCGTCCAGCGGCTTGGCGAAGCGGGCGTCGGCCACCGTCGTCGACAGGCCGGCAGCCCCCAGTTCCTCGGCGGCGAGCAGGCAATCGGCCAGGCGCGTGCCGAAGGAAAGCAGCGCCACCTTGGTACCTTCGCGGACGATGCGCCCCTTGCCGATCTCCAGCACGGAACCGCGCTCCGGCAGGTCGACGCCGACGCCGTTGCCGCGCGGATAGCGGAACGAGATCGGGCCGTCGTCATAGGCGGCGGCCGTGCGCACCATGTGGCGAAGCTCGGCCTCGTCGCTGGCCGCCATGACGACGAAGCCAGGCAGGGTCGCAAGGAACGTCGTGTCGAAAGCGCCGCAATGGGTCGGCCCGTCGGCGCCGACGAAGCCGGCGCGATCAATGGGGAAGCGCACAGGCAGGTGCTGGATCGCCACGTCGTGCACGACCTGGTCGTAGGCGCGCTGCAGGAAGGTGGAATAAAGCGCCGCGAACGGCTTGTAGCCTTCGGTCGCAAGGCCGGCGGCGAAGGTCACGGCGTGCTGTTCGGCAATGCCGACATCGAAGGTGCGCTTGGGGAACGCCTTGGCGAACAGGTCGACACCGGTGCCAGACGGCATGGCCGCGGTGATGGCGACGATGCGGTCGTCCTCGCGGCCTTCCTGCACCAGGCTTTCGCCGAATACCTTGGTATAGCTCGGAGCGTTGGCCGGCGCCTTGGCCTGCGCGCCGGTGATGACGTCGAAGCGGTTGACGCCGTGGTACTTGTCGGGCGCGGCCTCGGCCGGCGCATAGCCCTTGCCCTTCTGCGTCACGACATGGATCAGGACCGGGCCGTGGCCGTTGTCGCGCACGTTCTTCAGCACCGGGATCAGGTGCTCCAGATTGTGGCCGTCGATCGGGCCGATGTGGAAAAAGCCCATCTCCTCGAACAGCGTACCGCCGGT
This sequence comes from Aquamicrobium soli, assembly GCF_042646345.1. Classification (NCBI taxonomy): domain Bacteria; kingdom Pseudomonadati; phylum Pseudomonadota; class Alphaproteobacteria; order Hyphomicrobiales; family Phyllobacteriaceae; genus Aquamicrobium; species Aquamicrobium soli. Next base: position 41,736 of record NZ_JBHRTK010000028.1, read on the forward strand.
GACGTAGCCGCGCGCATGCTCGACGGCGCGGGTGATGGCGCGGTCGATGGTCTTGCCCAGATAGGAGGTCAGTTTCTTGCCGACGTCGCGGATGCCGAGATAGGTCTTGCCGGAGGCCATGCGCGCCAGATAGGCGCTCATCGCTCCGGTCGGCGGGGCGATCGACATATCGTTGTCGTTGAGGATGACGATCAGCCTGGCGTCGAGCGCACCGGCGTTGTTCAGCGCCTCGTAGGCCATGCCGGCCGACATCGCCCCGTCGCCGATGACGGCGATGACGTTGTTCGTGCCGCCGGACAGGTCGCGCCCGACCGCCATGCCGAGGCCGGCGGAGATAGAGGTCGAGGAATGGGCCGTCCCGAACGGATCGTATTCGCTCTCGGTGCGCTTGGTGAAGCCGGAAAGCCCGCCTTCCTGCCGCAGCGTGCGCATGCGGTCGCGCCGGCCGGTGAGGATCTTGTGGGGGTAGGCCTGATGGCCGACGTCCCAGATCAGCCGGTCCTCGGGCGTGTTGAAGACGTAATGCAGGGCGACGGTCAGTTCGACCACGCCGAGCCCCGCGCCGAGATGGCCGCCGGTCTGGGAAACGGTGTCGATCAGTTCGGCCCGGACCTCGGCCGCCAGTTGCGGCAAGTCCTTCTCGGCAAGCTTGCGCAAGTCTGCCGGGATGCTGACCGTGTCGAGAAGCGGCGTGCTGGGTCTTGGATTCAATTTATACCGGCCTGCTGAATATCTGAACACGCACGAGATAAGACGCTGTCCCCGGAAGGTAAAGGCGCGTCAATGCCGCGCCTAGCTTTCGGGCAGCGGAACGAACTCTTCCTCGTCTCCGGGGACAATATCGAAGCGGCCGGTTTTCCATTCCTGCTTGGCCTGCTCGATCCGTTCCTTGGACGAGGACACGAAATTCCACCAGATGTAGCGCCTCGTGGCCAGCGATGCACCCCCGAACAGCATGAAATGCGCGCCGAGCGACGACGAAACGACGATTTCATCGCCGGGTTTGAACACCAGCAGGCGCTGCGCCGGGAAAACATCGCCCGAAATCGCGACCTCGCCTTCCAGCGTGTAGATGGCGCGCTCCTCGGCGTCGGCCGGGATTTTCACCCGCGCGCCGGGCGCGAGCCGGATATCGGCATAAAGCGTTTCCGACGTCGGCCGGACCGGCGAGCGATGCCCGTGAAAATCGCCGATTATGAGGCGCCCGCTGACCCCTTCCGCGTCGAACACCGGCAGTTCGCCGCCGATCGTATGGGCAAAGGAGGGCGCAATCTCCTCCTTGTCCTCCGGCAAGGCGAGCCAGGTCTGCAAGCCGGACACCGACATCGGAGCGCCGCGCAGTTCCTCGGGCGTACGCTCGGAATGGACGATGCCGCGCCCCGCCGTCATCAGGTTCACGTCGCCCGGCTCGATCACCATTTCGGTGCCGAGCGAATCGCGGTGCCTGATCTTGCCGTCGAACAGGTAGGTGACCGTGGAAAGGCCGATATGCGGGTGCGGCCGCACGTCGAGCGCCTGCCCGGCCCGAAGCAGCGCCGGCCCCATCTGGTCGAAGAAGATGAACGGCCCGACCATGCGCCGGCGCGCGGTCGGCAGCGCGCGGCGTACCTCGAAGCCGTCGATGTCGCGCACGTTGGGAATGACCATCAGCTCGATCTGGTCGCAGGCATAGACGTCGCCGATATTGGGATCGTTTCCGGGAAAGAAGCTCATATGTCCGCGTCCTTGGTCATTGCCAGGTGAGTATCCCTGCGCCGTAGCGCGCCAGATGGCGATCGTATGTCACCAATTGCATGTCCTCCACGATCGCCTGCGCCAGCATGAGCCGGTCGAACGGATCGCTATGCAGCAAGGGCAGGCGCTCGACGACGGCGGCGTGCGCGGGCGCGACGTCCAGCAGAGCGAACCCAGCCGTCTCGAAATGCCCTATTGCCTCATGACCGGAAAACGGTGGGCTGTCTGGCCGTTGCAGCCGATGCTTTATCGCGATCTCCCAGATGGCTACCGCTGAAACAGCGACGATATTTTCAGCGCTGCCAAACATTTCCATGAACCGCTGGGGAATGCGCTTAGGCTCAGTAAGGGTCCAGATCGCGACATGCGTATCGAGAAGAAACTTCACTTCTCCTCACCGAGGAACATGGCCTCGATCTCGGCATCCATTGCCTGGAAGGCATCAAAATCCATCGGTGGATACTTGCCGGCAAGCACCCCCAGCCGAAGCTTCTTCTTCGGCGCCTCGACCGGCACAAGCTTGGCCGCCGGCTTGCCGTCGCGCGCGATGATGATTTCTTTCTCGGCGCCGCTTTCCACGGCCTCGACCAACTCGGACAGCGTGGTCTTGGCCTCCAGCATGTTGACCATACCCATCACAGCCTCCTTAGCCAGATTTAGCTAAGTATAAGATGGCAGCGCCGCAGCTTCAACAAGCGCGCCGCGGCTCGGCTACTCGCCGTCCAGCGGCTCGGTGCCGGCCGGCTTGCCGTCGCGCGAAAGGCGAATCTTTTCAACCTTGTCTTCGGCAGCCTTCAACAAGCGGTCGCAATGCGCCTTCAGCGCTTCGCCGCGTTCGTAGATGCGGATCGACTGGTCGAGCGGGACATCGCCGCGCTCGAGGTCGTCGACGATCTTCTCCAGCGCATCGAGCGCCTGCTCGAAGCTCATCTGTGCGACATCCTCGTTCGCTTGGTCAGCCATGATCATCCTTTCATCAGTCGCCCGACATGGGCGGCCACAGAAAACGCCAGTCCTTGCAGATCGTAACCGCCTTCGAGCAGGCTCACCAGCTTGCCCCCGCAGTGGCGATCCGCCCGCTCCATCAACTGGCCGGTCGCCCAGTCGAAGTCGTCCTCGGTCAGGTTGATCTCGGCCAGCGGGTCGAGATGATGCGCGTCGAACCCCGCCGAGACGATGATCAGGTCGGGCGCGAAGTCGTCAATGGCCGGCAGCACCCGCGACTGCATGGCGTCGCGGAACAGATCGCTGCCGGTGCGTGGCGAAAGCGGCGCGTTGACGATGTTGCCCGCGCCGACCTCGCTGGTCGCGCCGGTACCGGGATAAAGCGGCATCTGGTGCGTCGAGCAATAGAGCACCGAGGGATCGTCCCAGAAAATGTCCTGCGTGCCGTTGCCGTGATGCACGTCCCAGTCGACGATGGCGACGCGCCCGACGCCGTATTTTTTCTGGGCATGGCGGGCGGCGATGGCGGCGTTGTTGAACAGGCAGAAACCCATCGCCGTGGTCTTTTCCGCATGGTGGCCCGGCGGCCGCGCGGCGACGAAGACGTTGTCGGCGCGCCCCTCGAACACGTCGTCGACGGCGGCATTGGCCGCTCCGATCGCCGTGATGGCGACCTGCCAGCTTCTGGGGCTGGCGGTGGTGTCGGCGTCGATGCGCGCGATGCCGGTTTCCGGAATTGCGGAGCGCACGCGCGCGACGAACTCGGCCGGATGCGCATGCAGGATGGCCGCCTCGTCGCCCTCCGGAGCCTCGACGCGATCGAGCGCCGCAAAGGCCTCGTCCTCCAGCACCCGCGCGATGGCGCGCAGCCGGTCGGGGCGCTCGGGGTGACCGGGCGGGGTGATGTGCTCAAGGAAAATCGGATGCGTGTAGAGCCGTGTAGCCATGCCCCGATATAGGCGTCCATGGCCGCTTTGACCATGGACAGCGCCATCTAAAGCCAGGCCGTCAACAGTTCAGGCATCCTGCGCGGCCGCTGCCGGACGCCGGCCGCCGAAGCCACCCAGCGCCTGGTCCTTGAGTTCGCGGAACTTGGAGGAAGCCTCCGCCAGCCGCCTGTCCCAGGCCGGATCGGGAACCTGGTCCTCGATCGCCTTGAAGTAGACCTGCATCAGGCAGGCGATGGCGAACGGCTCGACGAAGGCCGCCTTCAGCGCCCAGGCGAAGACGATGGCGAACACGAAGGCCCAGCCGCTCAACTGGCCCGGCATGAAGTAGACCACGGCGCCGGCCGGCGCCAGCATCAGCAGGAAAATGGCACCGGCCACGCCCCACATGATCAGCGCGAGCCAGACGGCGTTCTTGACCATGGCCTTGCCGTTCTGGGCATAGAGCACGACGCCCTGCCTTGCCGTTTCGAACGGCGAGGCCGAATTGACGCGGATATTGTAGCCGAGGATCAATTCGTCGACATAGATCATCGACAGGCGAACGATCGTGTTGATGAAGCCGACCACGCCGCTCAGGCCCGGAATGGGAAGGAAGGCGGCCACGCCGCCGATAAGCCCGGTGACCGCGCGGATCGCGCCCTTGACCAACTGGTCGACCACGAACAGGACGTTGGCCTCGGCAAAGCGCTCGGTCACCACTTCCCGTGCATAGGCAATCTGGCCCTTTCCCGCCGGAACCTCGTGGCCATCGACGAGATGGACCATGACGGCAACATGGCCGGCCTTGACCACGTAGAGGATGTATTCACGCAGCCAGTAGACGACCATCGATACGACCGAGAACCCGGCTATGCCGCCAAGAAGCGCCGCGCTCTGCGGGCCTCCGTCGGCAAGGATATGGCCGACGCCCCAGCCGACCCCGGCGCCGGTGCCGGTCGCCACGATATAGGCCAGCGTGATGCCGAAATAGACGATCATGCGAAGGACAATGAACGGCCATGTCCGAAGCATGACGGACACCGACCTGCCGACGCTGAAATCCCACATTTCCCCCTCCCCCCGAGAAAACGGAGAGCATCGCCAGCCGGCGGCCTTTGTCAATCGCCGGCGAGGCCCTATTCACGGGTGGACGGAAGCTGCTTCAGGCAAGCAGCCCGGTCAGAGAATTTCGGTCCGGGCGATGTGGATGCCGAACCCCTCAAGCCCGACATAATGCCGCTCGCGTGAGGAAATCAGGTCGATCGAGGAGATGCCGAGATCCTTCAGGATCTGCGCGCCGAGCCCGATCTCGCGCCACTCGCTCTCGCGACGGCGCGCTTCCTCGTGGTCCTCGCGCCCTTCCTGCAGGGGCCGCTTGCGGTCCTGGTGCGCAACGCCCACCGAGCCCTCGCGCAAATAGACGATGACGCCGCGCTTGCGCTCGCCCATCAGCTTCATGATGGCGTCGAGGCGATGGTCGGTGCCGAACACGTCGCTGACCACATCTTCGGGGTGCAGCCGCACCGGAACGTCCTCGCCGTCGCGGATATCGCCGAAGACGATGGCGAGGTGATGCATGACGTCCCACGGCAGCGTGTAGGAATAGACGGTCGCCTTGCCGCACGGCGTCGAAATCTCGGCGCAGGCGACGCGCTCGATCAGCTTTTCCTGGCGCTGCCGGTAGGCGATGAGATCGGCCACCGAAATCTGCCGCAGCCCGTGCTCCTCGGCGAACGCCTTCACCTGCGGGCCGCGCTTGACCGTGCCGTCGTCATTGACCAGTTCGGAGATCACGCCGACCGGCGGCAGGCCGGCGAGCTTGCACAAGTCGACCGCCGCCTCGGTATGGCCGGAGCGCATCAGCACACCGCCTTCGCGCGCGACCAGCGGGAAGATGTGGCCGGGACGCAGGAAGTCGGAGCCGGCGACATTGCCGTTGGCGAGGTTGCGCACGGTCAGCGTGCGGTCCTCGGCCGAGATGCCGGTGGTGGTGCCGTGCTTGAAATCGACGCTGACGGTAAAGGCCGTGGTATGGGCCGAATCGTTTTCCGCCACCATCGGGGCGAGGTTCAGCCGCTTGGCCTCTGCATGCGGCATCGGCGTGCAGACGATGCCCGAGGTGTGGCGCACGATGAAGGCCATCTTTTCGGGCGTGCAATGAACCGCCGCGACGATCAGGTCGCCCTCGTTCTCGCGGTCGTCATCGTCGGTCACCACGACGATCTCGCCGCGTTCGAAGGCTCGCAGGGTCTCGACGATTTTCTTCTGGTCGTACATGGCTCGGCTCGCTCGCAAAGGGCAGTAGGGCAGTAGGGCAGTAGGGCAGTAGGGCAGTAGGAAGATAGGGAGGTTGGGCGGAAGCCGGCAAGGGGCAGTTCAACATGCTGCCCTACTGCCTTATTGCCCTACTGCCCTCATCTTCCTGTCTGGCCGCGATGGCGCAGGTAGTGGTCGGCAAGCGCACAGGCCACCATTGCCTCTCCGATCGGCACCGCGCGGATGCCGACGCAAGGGTCGTGGCGGCCCTTGGTGACGACATCGACATCGTTGCCGTCCTTGTCGATGGACTTGCGCGGCGTGAGGATCGAGGAAGTCGGCTTGACGGCGAAGCGCGCCACGATCGGCTGGCCGGTCGAAATGCCGCCGAGGATGCCGCCGGCATGGTTGGAGAGGAACACCGGCTTGCCGTCGTTGCCCATGCGCATTTCGTCGGCGTTCTCCTGCCCGGTGATGCGCGCGGCCTCGAAGCCGTTGCCGATCTCGACGCCCTTGACCGCGTTGATCGACATCAGGTTCGACGCGATGTCCTGGTCGAGCTTGGCGTAGATCGGCGCGCCGAGACCGGCCGGCACGCCGTCGGCGACGATCTCGATGACGGCGCCGACCGAATTGCCCGCCTTGCGGAGGCCGTCGAGATAGTCTGCGAAGACGGGAACCGAGGCCGGATCGGGGGTGAAGAACGGATTTTCGGCGTCGTCGACGAAATTCCAGTTCCAGTTCGCCCGCTCGATCGACTTTTCGCCCATGGAAACGAGCGCGCCGCGCACCACCACGCCCGGCACCACCTTGCGGGCGATCGCGCCGGCCGCCACCCGCGCCGCCGTCTCGCGGGCGGAGGAGCGGCCGCCGCCGCGGTGATCGTGCAGCCCGTATTTCACGTCATAGGTATAGTCGGCGTGGCCCGGCCGGTACTGCCGGGCGATCTCGCCATAATCCTTGGAGCGCTGGTCGACATTCTCGATCATCATCGAAATGGGCGTTCCGGTGGTGATCAGCGTCTCGCCGTCCTCGTCGAGGATGGTGCCGGAAAGGACCTTTACCGCGTCCGGTTCGCGCCGCTGGGTGACGAAGCGCGACTGGCCCGGACGGCGGCGATCGAGTTCGGCCTGTATCTCGGCCACGGTGAAGCGGATGCCGGGCGGGCAGCCGTCGACCACGCAGCCCAGCGCCGGGCCGTGGCTTTCGCCCCAGGTGGTGACACGGAAGAGATGACCGAACGTGTTGTGCGACATGAAAACAAAACCTTCAGCGGCCACGGGCCGGCACGTCGCAGCCTTCTATTGGCGTTTTGAGCGGGGGTCAAACGGGAGAACGGGCACGCAATCCCCAGCCGCGATCTAAGCTTTGACACATTGATCTGGTTTCTGCATCTTCCACCACCAGCCATCATCCCCTCAGGGAAACGGGCGTACGAAAATAAAGGAAGATCATGCGTAACCCAGTCGGACGTGCCCTGCTCGGCGCCGTCACCGCCACGCTGCTGATTTCCACGGCCGCCTTCGCGGCGCAGACGGAGGGCCTGATCAAGAAGATCGACCGCAACGCGCTCACGATCACGCTCGACGACGGCAAGACCTACAAGATGAATGCCGAGACCGATATCGATTCGCTGAAGGAAGGCATGGATATCGTCATCGCCTACGACGTGACCGATAGCGGCAACGTCATCACCGACATGCAGCTGCCGGACGCCGAGGACGCTGACTAGAGCATTTCCAGCAAAAGCATGGAACGCTTTTGCGTCCGGAATGCGGATAAAACAAAGAGATAGAGCGGTTCTGCCGTTTCCGTGGAAACCAGAACCGCTCCAGTTCATATCCACTCGAGGTGGCCGTCCCTTAGCCGCAGCAGGCGATCCTGCGGCGTGTCGAGGCTGGCCGCCACTTCCTTGGGCGTATTCTCGACGATGCGGAACAGGGCGCGGATGACGCCGCCATGCGTGACGCAAACCGTGTCGTGCGAAAGTTCCTCGAACCACGGCCTTATCCGGTCACAGAGCATCTGGTAGCTCTCGGCGCCCTCGCCGGAGGGAAGATAATCCCATTTGTCGAGACTGCGCTCGTTGGAAATGCCGGGGCGCACGGCTTCGAGCTCGGCATAGGTGAAGCCCTGCCAGTCGCCGAAATTCACTTCCACCAGCCGGGGATCGGTCCGGTAGGCATGGGGATCGAGGCCCATCGCGGCCCGCAGAAGTTCCATCGTCTCGCGCGTACGTCTCATCGGGCTGGCGACGAAGTCGAAGCCTTTCGGATCGGCGATCAGCCCGGCCAGCTTGCGGCCGTTCTCGCTCGCCTGCTCGCGCCCGAGCGCATTGAGGTCGGTGTCGGCCTGGCCTTGCAGCCGGTTCTCCGCGTTCCAGTCGGTCTGGCCGTGGCGAACGAAATAGACAAGCAGGGACATCAGTCCAAAGCCTCCGCAGGGGCTTCCGCCCGGCTCCGACACGCGAATGGAAGGGGCGTCAGTCCTTGATGGTGGAAATGTCGGGCGCGTCCACCGCCTTCATGCCGACGACGTGGTAGCCGGAATCGACATGATGGACCTCGCCGGTCACGCCGCGCGACAGGTCGGACAACAGGTAAAGCCCGGACGCGCCGACTTCTTCCGGCGTCACCGTGCGCTTCAGCGGCGAATTGTATTCGTTCCACTTCAGGATGTAGCGGAAGTCGCCGATGCCGGAGGCTGCCAGCGTCTTGATCGGGCCGGCGGAGATCGCGTTGACGCGGATGCCCTTGCCGCCGAGATCGACCGCCAGATAGCGCACGCTGGCCTCCAGCGCCGCCTTGGCGACGCCCATGACGTTGTAGTGGGGCATCACCTTCTCGGCGCCGTAATAGGTCAGCGTCACCAGCGATCCGCCGTCGGGCATCAGCGCTTCGGCACGCTTGGCGACATCGGTGAAGGAGAACACCGAGATTTCCATCGTGCGGTTGAAATTGGCGCGCGTCGTCTCGACGTAGCGGCCGTCCAGTTCCTCCTTGTCGGAGAAGGCGATGGCGTGGACGAGGAAATCGATCTTGCCGAAATGCGCGGCGACATCGGCAAACACCGCGTCGAGGCTCGCCGGATCGGTGACGTCGCAATGGCCGGCGACGTGGGCGCCGAGTTCGGCCGCCAGCGGCTCGACGCGCTTCCTGAACGCCTCGCCCTGATAGGTCAGCGCGATTTCCGCGCCCTGGTCCACGCACGCCTTGGCAATGCCGTAGGCAATCGACCGGTTATTGGCCACGCCCAGGATAAGGCCGCGCTTGCCGGCCATCAGGCCCTGTCCACCCGCCATCGAAAGGCTCTCCGTCACATGTTCCGATTGGCCAGCCTATCGCACAGCCGCCCTTCCCCTTCAAGCGTGCAAACGAGGCCGGGCCGCCGGCAATCGGGCCGGTCTAATCGTTTTGCCTGCGCAAAAGCGCCTCCAGTTCCGCGTTTCCGCCTTCCGGAAGCATGATCTGGACATGGACGTAAAGGTCGGCATGGCCGCCGGTCTTGACCGGCAGGCCGCGGCCCTTCAGCCGCAGTACCTTGTCCGAACTCGACCAGGCGGGCACGGTCAGCGCCAGCCGCCCCGACGGCGTCTCCACCGCCACCTTGGCGCCCAGCACCGCATCCTTGAGCGAAACCGGCAGGTCGACATGCAGGTCGCGGCCCTCGACGCGGTAGCGGCCGTGCTTGCGGAAGCGGATCTTGACCAGCGCGTCGCCCGCCTTGCCGCCGAACGGCGAGGGCTCGCCCTGCCCCTTCAGGCGGATGGTCTGGCCATCCTCGAGATAGGCCGGCAGCTTGACCGCGATCTTGCGCCCGTTAGGAAACATCGCCGTCACCTTGGGCGCGGTCGCGGCTTCCTCGATGGTGACGTCCAGCGTCACCGAAATATCCTCGCCGGCGGGGGCTGCCTGCGTGCGCCGGCCGCCCGCCTGCTGGCCGAAGGCGTCGCCAAAGATCTGGCTGAAGATGTCGCTGTTGCCGTCGAACGGATCGCCGCCCGGCCGCCCGCCCGAGCGGAACTCGAAATGGCTCGCGCCCGGCCCGCCGCGCTGCTGGCGCTGGCGGAAAGCGGCAAAGGGATCGCCGCCGCCCTGGGCGTTCTGGAAGCCTTCGAAACCCTGGAACCGCGGCTTCCCCTCGGCATCGATCTCGCCCCGGTCGAAGGCGGCGCGGTTCTTTTCGTCGCCGACCACCTCATAGGCCTGGTTGGCGGCGGCAAAGCGTTCCTTCGCCTTGGGATCGTCCGGGTTCTGGTCCGGATGATACTTCTTGGCGAGCTTGCGGTAGGCCGATTTTATATCCTTGGCCGAAGCGTTCCTGGCAACGCCCAGCACCTCATAGGGGTCGCGCATATACCCTGCCCTGAACAAAGGTGAAGTTATAGTCGCCTACTATATGCGTGCGACTAGGAAGAAATTCCAGTGCCTGCCGGGCCGGCCGCCGCAGAATCCGGCGCGGCCCAAAAATTCTCGATACGCCAGGCGCCGGTGCCTACCATGCAGGCCTCGCCGCTGAACAGGGTCACCCCGTCGAAGCTTTCGCGCGTGGTCGTGAAGCGCCGGCACAGCCGGCCGGTCACCTTGTCTTCCGCCAGCTTCAGGATGGTGCCGCGCGAGCCGGTCTCGGCATTGGCCCAGGGCAGTTCCTTGCCCGCCAGCGTCTCGACATCGGCCGAGGACACCGCGTTGCGGATCGTCGCCTGATCGGCGGCAAGCGTCGAGTCGTCCGGGGCGGCCGGCGAGCCGACGCTGGAGGTGACGATGGATCTGTCGACATCGGCCTGTTCGAGGCTGAAACCGCCGACGCCGCAACCGCACAGCATGAACAAGCCGGCCAGCAGCCCCGCCTTCAGGCTGGCCGAACCGAAAAGGCTTGCAGGCAGGGTGTCAAATGCTTGCGCAAAGCGCGACAATCGGCAATCTCCCGCCAACGGATAGAGTTTGAAGAAACTATGAGCGATGCCGCGTTAACAGACAGTGACTTCACCGAAAGCACGGAGCCGTTCCGGCTGTTCGCCAAGTGGCTGGAGGACGCCACGAAATCGGAGCCGAACGACCCCAACGCGGTGGCGCTGGCGAGCGTGGACGCCGACGGCCTGCCCGACGTGCGCATGGTGCTGCTGAAGGGTTTCGACGAGCGCGGCTTTGTCTTCTACACCAATTTCGAGAGCGCCAAGGGCAGAGAAATCCTCGGCAACATGAAGGCCGCCATGTGCTTCCACTGGAAGTCGCTGCGCCGGCAGGTGCGCGTGCGCGGGCCCGTCGAGATCGTCAGCGACTCGGAAGCCGACGCCTACTACGCGTCGCGGCCGCGCGGCAGCCGCATCGGCGCCTGGGCCTCGAAGCAGTCGCGGCCGCTGGAAGGCCGTTTCGCGCTGGAAAAGGCGGTCGCCGAATACACCGCGCGCTACGCCATCGGCGACATCCCGCGCCCGAAACACTGGTCGGGCTTCCGCATCCTGCCGAGCCATATCGAGTTCTGGCACGATCGTCCCTTCCGCCTGCACGACCGCGTCGTGTTCGACCGCGAGGGCACGGGAGAGTGGACGAAAACCCGACTTTATCCGTGAGGCCGAGATGAACGCGCTGGAGAGCAAGGCGCAAGCGCTGTTTCTGGACTATAGCCGACTCAGCAATGAGGCCTTGCGCGGCGCCGCCCGCGCCAACATCGATGCCCTGGCCCAGGCCTTTGCCGGCTATTTCGTCGGCGCAAGTCCGACAGGGGTCATGGGCTGGGCAAAGGACGAGACCCTCCCCGCAACCTTGCGGCAGAACTTCGAGGCATATCGCGCCATGGGCGGCACACGCTTCGAGATCGTGCATATGACGGTAGAAGCCCTGGACGGCACGAACGCCATGGTCCGTGCCGATTGGGAATTCGACTATCTGCGCCCCCGCGACGACGCAGCGGGAACCATCGCCTTCCGGAATATCTATTTCGTCAACTTTGCCGGCGACCGACCGGCGATCTTCGCCTGGATCGCCCAGGACGAAGCGCAGGCGATGCGGGATCACGGCTTGGCCTGACGGCTATCCCCGTCACCCCTTCTTGCGCTCCATGAACGCCGTCAGCGCGGCGCGGGCTTCATCGGACTTCAGGCGCTCGCGGAAATGGTCGGCTTCGATATCGATGCGCGCGACGAGTTCCTCGCGGGAGCCACGCATCAGGTCGCGGGCGATCTTCAGCGCCTGCGGCGGCTTGGCGGCGATCCTTTCGGCGGCGGCAAGCGCCGTCTGTTCCAGCAGGTTCTCCTCGACCACGTCGTAGATCAGGCCCATCTCTTTCGCCTCTTCGGCCGAAAGCCCTTCGCCGAGGCCGAGCAGGGCAAAGGCGCGCTGGCGGCCGAGGATTTGCGGCACGAGCAGGCTGGAGCCCGCTTCCGGCACCAGCCCCAGGTCGACGAAGGGCGTGCGAAAGACGGTACGCGGCGTGGCGAAGGTGAGGTCGCAATGCAGGTTGAGCGTGGTGCCGATGCCGACCGCGATGCCGTCGACGCCGGAAACCATCGGCTTTTGGGAACGCGCCAGCGCCAGCAGGAAATCCCAGACCTCCTGCCCGCCCTCGCCGCCGCTGGCGATGGTCAGGAAATCGGCAAGGTCGTTGCCGGCCGAAAAGGCGCCGGGAACGCCGAGGAAAACATGGACCCGCACGGCAGGATCGGCATCGCCAGCGACGAGTGCCCGCGTCATCGCCGCATACATGGCGCGCGTCAGCGCATTCTTCTTGTCCGGCCGGTTCATGCCGATCACCTGCACCGCGCCGCTCCGCTCGACGAGAATCTGGTCGCTCATGCCGCCATTCATTCTGCGATCAGCGCCCTGGCCGCCGCCGCGAGGCTGCCGGCGCCGGCAATGACGCGCTGCTTGAGCGCGGCCACTTCGCCAAGCAGGTTTTCGGCCGCGAACCGGCAGAGCGCGGCGCGGGCCTCGGAGCGGTCGGCAACCGCCGCGCGCGCCAGATAGGCGCAGCCGGCGGTCAGCGAAAGCAGTCGCAGATAGGGTGTCGCGCCTGCCAGCAGCACCTGCTGGTCGCCGGCCGCGAACCGGTCCTGGAGAAACCGCGTTGCCTCCGACACGTCCTCCAGCGCCCGATCCAGCAGATCGGCCGCCTCGCCCAGTTCGGCTATCTCGGCGGTACGGGCTGCGGCGGCGATCGCCACCAGTTCGTCGAGGTAGGCGTGAACGACCTCGCCATTGCCAAGAGGCAGCTTGCGCGTCACCAGATCGATCGCCTGGATGCCGTTGGTGCCCTCATAGATCGGCGCGATGCGCGCGTCGCGGTAAAGGGCTGCGGCTCCCGTTTCCTCGATGAAGCCCATGCCGCCATGCACCTGCACGCCGAGCGAGGCGACCTCGACCCCGACATCGGTGGAAAACGCCTTGGCGAGCGGCGTCAGAAGGTTGGCGCGCTCTCGCCAGTACCCGGCCTCGCCGCCGCGCACCACCCGGCCCATGTCGAGGGCAAAGGCACAGGCGTAGCAAATGCCGCGCGCCATCTGCGTCAGCGCCTTCATGGTCAGGAGATTGCGCTGCACGTCCGGGTGGTGGACGATCGCGGCCATGCCCCCGCCGGCATGATCCGCCGCCTTGCCCTGCCGGCGCTCATTGGCGTAGGCGAGCGCCTTCTGCGTCGCCGCCTCGGCAAGCGCCATGCCCTGGATGCCGACGGCTAGGCGCGCATTGTTCATCATGGTGAACATGCAGGCGAGCCCCTTGTTCTCCTCACCGATCAGCCAGCCGATGGCGCCGGGCTCGGCTCCCGCGAAGCCGTCGCCATAGATCATGGTGCAGGTGGGCGAGCCGTGAATGCCGAGCTTGCGCTCCAGCCCGGAGCAGAACACGTCGTTGCGCCGGCCCAGCGATCCGTCGTCGTTGACGAGGAACTTCGGCACCAGGAACAGCGAAATGCCGCGCGTGCCGGCGGGCGCGTCGGGAAGGCGCGCCAGCACCAGATGCACGATGTTGTCGGAAAAATCCTGCTCGCCGTAGGTGATGAATATTTTTTGGCCGAACAGGCGATAAGTGCCGTCGCCGGCCGGTTCGGCGCGGGTGCGCAGCGCCCCGACATCCGAGCCCGCCTGCGGCTCGGTCAGGTTCATAGTGCCCATCCATTCGCCGGACACCAGCCTGGCCAGGTATTTCGCCTTCAGGTCCTCGGTCGCGTGCTTGTCCAGAGCCTCGATCGCCCCCATGGTCAGCATCGGGCCGAGGCCGAAGGCCATCGCGGCGGAATTCCACATTTCCTGCGTGGCCATCGCCAACTGGGTTGGCAGCGCCTGCCCGCCATAGGCTTCCGGGCCGGACAGCGCGTTCCAGCCGGCCTCGACCCAACGCCGGTAAAGTTCCTTCCAGCCCGGCGGCGTCGCCACCTTGCCGTCCTTCAACAGTGCACCGTGTTCATCGCCGACCCTGGCCAGCGGCGCGATTTCCTCCGAGGCGAAGCGGCCCGCCTCGCCCAGCACGGCATCGACCAGGTCGCTTGTGAGGTCGCCGAACAACCCGGCCTCGAGCGCCTCCTCCAGCCCGGCGACATGCTTCAGCGTAAAGGCGATTTCCTCGACTGGCGCGCGGTACATGCGCTTCCTCCAGATTGGCAACCCGGCCACTATCGCGCCACGCGGGCGGCAAGGCCACTGGTCATTCAGCCTGTCAGGTTTGACGTAAACGTCAAATCTTGTCACGCGGATTCTTGCCGGCAGCGAGGCTGCCCAGTGGAATCAAAACGTTAACCATAAGCGTTCAGGATCAGCGCAAGGTATCGTGGTGATGCCTGCGAGGTCCGGGGCTTGAAGCAGAAGGCGCGATTCCTTTTACGCGCGGCGTTGACCGCCTTCGCCGTCGCGGCGGCCGCGACCGGCGCCGCCGCCTCCGATTTTTCGGAGCCGTGGAAAAGGCCGGACCGGGCGCTGGTCATCGACGCCTACGAATACAATCCGATCGATTGGGCCGCGCTCGCCACCGACAAGCGCATCGCCGGCTTCATCGCCAAGGCATCGGACGGGCTGCCGCCGCCCTATTTCTGTGCCGGCGACGAAACCGCGTACCGGCTGTGCAAGGCGCTGTGGAAACGCCATGCGGTGGCACGCGAGCTTTTCCATACGCGCAAGGCGATGGCCGGCATGCTCGGCCTGAAATGGGGCGCCTACCACCTTGCCCGGCCGGGCAACCCGGTGGAACAGGCCGACAACTTCATCGACTTCGCCGAGCCCGGACCGGACGACCTCATCGCCCTCGACATCGAGGACAACGATCCGGAAAAATGGATGTCTTTGGAAGACGCGGAAGAATTCGTGCGGCAAATCCGCCGCCGCGTCGGCCGTTTTCCCGTGCTCTACACCAATGGCATGACCGCCCGGCACATTGCCGAAAACCGCCTGCGCTACCCGCTGCTGTCGCGGCTGCGGCTCTGGTACGCGCGCTACAAGCCGGAAATCGACGTTCATTTCCCGATGGGGTACTGGCAGAGCTACACGCTGTGGCAGTTCTCCGCGCAGGCCAATTGCGGCCGCGTACATTGCCCTTACCGTGTCGCCGGCACGCCCAACGACATCGACGTCAACGTAGTCCCGATGTCGGCCGAGGACCTGCGCCAGCAATGGCCGTTCGGCGGGCTGGTGGACGCGCCGGCCGAGATGCTGGCCAGCGTACCGGTGCCGATTTCGCGGGAAGAGGCGCTCAAGGGCAACGTTTCCCTGACCTATGTCGCCGTGGCGCCGACGCCGACTTTCGGCGAACTGGTGGCGGCACTTCGCCAGCGCTGGAGCACCTTCCGCAGCGACTGGACGATGGCCGTGGCGCAACTGCCGGCGCAGGCGATGATCGAATTGGCAGCGGCGAAGCTGGAAGGGCCGCCGCCGGAACTGGTGCTGGCAAGTTCACCGGAGCCCGGCATCGACCCCGTCGCCACCGGATCGATCGGCCGCAGGCCTCCTGCCGGCCACCCTTGATCGGAGCGGTTGAGCCCGCGTTTCCGCCTATCCGCCAGTCCTCACCACCTCGCCGTCTTCCTTGACGAAGTCGCCGATGTGCGGATTGGCAAGCACCTCCAGCACCCGCTCCGAGGGCCGCGCCAGCACGGCGCCTTTTTCCGACACGACAATGGGGCGCTGGATCAGGATAGGATGCGCGAGCATGAAATCGAGGATTTCGTCGTCGCTCCATTTTGGATCGCCGAGGCCGAGTTCGGCATAGGGCGTTCCCTTTTCGCGCAGCAACTCGCGCGGCTTCAATCCGAGCAGGCCAAGCAGCTCGACCAGCCGCTCCCGCGACGGCGGCGTCTTCAGGTATTCGATGACCACCGGTTCCTCGCCCGAGGCCCTTATCATGGCCAGCGTATTGCGCGACGTGCCGCAGGCCGGGTTGTGATAGATGGTCACGCTCATTTCGCGGTTTCCCGCTCGACCGCCCGCCAGCCGATGTCGCGGCGGCAAAAGCCCTGCGGCCAGTCGATGCGGTCGACGGCCCGGTAGGCCCGTTCCTGCGCCGCGCCTACTGTCGCCCCCGTGGCGGTGACGTTGAGCACGCGCCCGCCGTTGGCGACCAGCGCGCCGTCCTTCACCGCCGTGCCGGCATGGAAGATCTCGACATGCTCGCCCGACGCCTCGTCGACGCCCCCGATGGGCGAGCCTTTTTCAGGCGTGCCAGGATAACCCTTCGCGGCCATCACCACCGTCAGCGCCGCCTCGTCGCTCCAACGCACCGACATGTGGCCAAGCTGGCCGTCGACGGCGGCGTTGAGCAGCACCAGGAGATCGTCCTTCAGACGCATCATCAGCACCTGGCATTCCGGGTCGCCGAAGCGGACGTTGTATTCGATCAGCTTCGGCCCCTCAGCGGTCATCATCAGGCCGGCGAACAGCACGCCGGAAAACGGCATGCCCATCTCAGCCATGCCGCGCATGGTCGGCTCTATAATCTCGCGCATGGTGGCCTCGACCATGGCCGGGCTCATCACCGGCGCCGGCGAATAGGCCCCCATGCCGCCGGTGTTCGGGCCGGTGTCGCCCTCGCCCACCCGCTTGTGGTCCTGCGCGGTGCCGAAGGGCAGCGCCGTCGTGCCGTCGCACAGGCAGAAGAAGCTGGCCTCCTCGCCGGTCAGGAATTCCTCGACCACCACTTCCGCCCCGGCGCTACCGAACGAACCGTCGAAGCAGGCTTCCAGCGCGGCCAGCGCCTCGGCCATGGTCATGGCGACGGTGACGCCCTTGCCTGCCGCCAGGCCGTCCGCCTTGATGACGATCGGCGCGCCCGTCTTCTCGACATAGGCCCTCGCCGGTTCCAGCCGGTCGAAGCGGCCGTAGGCGGCGGTGGGGATGGCGTAGCGGGCGCACAGGTCCTTGGTGAACCCTTTGGAGCCTTCGAGCTGGGCCGCCGCACGCGACGGGCCGAAGACGCGGATGCCGGCGGCGCGCAGGTCGTCGGCAAGCCCCGCCACCAGCGGCGCTTCCGGCCCGACCACGACGAGGCCGATTTCCTTCTCCCGGCAGAAGGCAGCTACGGACGAATGATCGGCCACGTCGAGCGCCACCAGTTCCGCCTCGCGGGCGATGCCCGGATTGCCGGGGGTCGCGTACAGCTTCTTCAACATCGGCGAGGCCGCCAGTTTCCACGCCAGCGCATGTTCACGGCCGCCGGAACCAAGGAGAAGTACGTTCATGGATATGCCCTCACGGTGATCAGCCGAAGAACCACCCGGTATTTGGCTGTCGGTGCCGGGTCAAGCCACGGTCGCCCCGATAAAGAACTAATCACTGGCTTGACGCGATGCTCCGGCGCTGCCACTCCACCGGCATGGAAACCATACAGTCGAAAGCCTCGCAGGGTCGCGTCGCCGACGCGCCGAGCGGCCACTGGGTCTACCGGGCGCTGCCGCGGTGGCTGTGGCCTTATGCGCAGCTTGCCCGCTGGGACCGCCCGATCGGCTGGCAGTTGCTGTTGTGGCCCTGCTGGTGGTCGGCGGCGCTGGCCGCGAGCGCCTATGCGCGGCCGGGCGATTCGCTGCCGTCGCTGCTGCCGACGCCGTGGACGCTCGTCCTCTTCCTGGTCGGCGCGATCGCCATGCGCGGCGCCGGCTGCACCTATAACGACCTCGTCGACGAAGGCATCGATTCCGAGGTCGAACGCACCCGCTCGCGCCCGCTGCCTTCCGGCCAGGTCAGCCGCCGTCAGGCCTGGACCTTCCTGGTCCTGCAGGCGCTCGTCGGCCTCGCCGTGTTGCTCCAGTTCGAAAGCTTCACCATCGGCCTCGGCATTTCCTCGCTGGCGATCGTCGCCGTCTACCCGTTCGCAAAAAGAGTCACCAACTGGCCGCAACTGGTTCTCGGCCTTGCCTTTTCCTGGGGCGCGCTAATGGGCTGGTCGAACGAGTTCGGCGATATCGACGGGCCGGCCGTGCTGCTCTACATCGGCTCGGTGATGTGGACGATCGGCTACGACACGATCTATGCGCACCAGGACAAGGAGGACGACGCCATCGTCGGCGTGCGCTCCACCGCGCGCCTGTTCGGCGACAATACCAAGTCATGGCTGGTCGGGCTTTATGCCGGCACGCTGATGTGCTTCGCCGCCGCCTTCGCCATCGCCCAGGCGCCGGTGGTGGCGCTCGCCGGCCTGATCGCCGCCGGCGCGCATATGGCGCGCCAGATCCTGGTGCTCGACATCGACAATCCGGAGCAATGCCTGAAGCTGTTCAAGTCGAACAACCAGGTCGGCTGGCTGATCTTCCTCGGCCTGCTCGGCGGCGGCGTATGGGTGGCGCTGAAGCCGCTGGTGTGAGCGCCCGGGACCCTCGACTGCTTTCCGTTTCCGCCCGCCGCACACCGTTCTCAATTGCGGGCGATGATTTCCTCGCCGTGGACGACCAGCCTCAGGCCGAGGTCGCCGGTGGCGCGGCGGGCGAGAAAACGGGGGCGGCGCATGTTCGACACCCTGCCCTTGCGGCGTTCCCTCGGCGGCATCGCCTTGATGGCGGCGCCGAGCGACTCCTCCAGCGTGCGGGCAACGCCGTCCGCCTCGATCAGCAGCATCGGCAGCCGATAGGCGTCGGCCCAGGCGCGCCAGTCGGCGGCGATGTCGGCGAGATCGTCGGCGACCAGAAGCGGCACCGACAGCATCGGGTCATGATGCAGCAATTCCAGCGTCACCGTGACGTTGCCGTCGGGGTCCTCCATGGCGCGTGCGGCGACGCCGCGAAAAGCCATCGCCGGCAGCGCGATCGTCGCCCGCAGGCCGCTCATCTCCAGCATGCGATGCACCACCGCGCCGCGCTGGTCGATGGTGAAGGTCACGTCGCCAAAGGCATCATTGGTGGCATAGCTGACCACCTGCGGCAAACGAAAGGGGTCGAGGCGCATGTTGCGCCCCGCCCAGACTGGCTTCAGTCCGGTGTTCATACGTTGCTTTCCCTGTCTCTCCTGAGAGCCGGTTTTCCGGTCCCTCCGGGCCAGTTTTCCCGGCCTCGTTATGGAAAGAGCCTAGCGCGGGGTCCTTACCGGCGCGCTTAAGAAAGTCAGTTAAATTTTGCTGATCTCGCGAATGGTTATCGGATTGCCACCAGCAACGGGCAATCAGATGACCTTGCCGGGGTTCATGATGCCGGCGGGGTCGAAGGCCGCCTTCACCCGGCGCATCAGGTCGATGGCCATCGGCGGCGCGGTGGCGATCAGTTCGTCGCGCTTCAACTGGCCGATGCCATGTTCGGCCGAGATCGAGCCGCCGAGCGAGCGCACGACCTCATGCACGGCGTGGTTCATCGGCGGATAAAGCGCCAGGAAAACGGCGTTGTCGGCGCCGACCGGCCGGGTGATGTTATAGTGCAGGTTGCCGTCGCCCATATGGCCGAAGCAGACGGGGCGGGCGCCGGGGCTCACGGCCTCCACCGCCTTCGCCGCCTGTTCGATGAAGGCAGGGATGGAGGCGATCGGCACGGAAATATCGTGCTTGATCGAAGCGCCTTCCGGCTTCTGCGATTCCGGCAGCATCTCGCGGAAATTCCAGAATGCGTTGGCCTGCCCGATCGAGGCCGACACCACCGCGTCGCCGACCGTGCCCGCCTCGAGGCCGGCCGAAAGAATGTCCTCGACCAGTCCCCTTGCATCCTCGGCCGAGCGGCCCGAGGAAATCTCCATCAGCACATACCACGGCCAGTCGTCGGCCAGCGGGCGCACCACGCCCGGGGCGTGCTTCAGCGTGAAATCATAGGGCCGCTGCTCCATCAGTTCGAAGGCGGTGAGGCTTGCGCCTGCGCGGTCCATCGCCAGCGAGAACAGGTCGAGCGCGGCGCTGGCCGAGCCGAGGCCGACGAAAGCCACCTCGCGGCCGCGCGGCTTGGGGAAAAGCTTCAGGACGGCCGCCGTGATGACGCCGAGCGTGCCTTCCGCGCCGACGAACAGGTTCTTCAGGTCGTAGCCGGTATTGTCCTTCTTCAGCTTGCGCAGGTCGTCGAACACCTCGCCGGTCGGCAGCACGACCTCCACCCCGAGACAAAGCTCGCGCGCGTTGCCATAGGCCAGCACGCCGGTACCGCCGGCGTTGGAGGAAAGGTTGCCGCCGATCTGGCAGGACCCCTGCGAGGCGAGCGACAGCGGAAACAGCCGGTCCACTTCGTCGGCGGCGTCGTGCAGGTTCTGCAGGATGACGCCGGCTTCCACCGTCGCCGTGTTCGACTTGACGTCGATCTCGCGGATGCGGTTCAGCCGCGACAGCGACAGGATCACCTCGCGGCCGGAAGCATCGGGCATCTGCCCGCCGACCAGCCCGGTATTGCCGCTTTGCGGGACGATGGGCGTCCCGGTTTCACTCGCCAACCTCATGATGCGGCTGACCTCCTCGACGCTGCCCGGGCGCAGCACCAGCGACGTGCTGCCATGCCACAGGCCGCGCGGCTCGATGAGATAGCCGGCGATGTCGCCCGGGTCCCGCAAGGCGTGGCTGTCGCCGACGATGGCGGCGAAGCGCTCGATCAGGGCCGGGTCGAGGGGATGAGACGCCATGGGGCCCGCCTATGGTGCAGCCGAAAGCGCATCGCGGGGAGCCGCGGCACGCCCGAGGCGGTCGTTGATCGCCTCGCCGAGGCCTTCGGGCGGAACCGGCTCGACGACGATGGTGCCCGCGCCGCTCGCGTCCAGCTCCCGCAGGTAGGCGAACAGGTTGCTCGCCGCTTCCCGCAGATCGCCGGCCTCCGAAAGGTTGCGGATCGCCGCCGCATCGCGCCAGCCCTGCGCCCGCACCGGACCGAAGGCGAGCAACGCCTCGCCCTTTTCCACGCTGCCGGCATTGAGCCGTACCGCCGCGCCCGGCGCATAATGCGAGGCCATCATGCCCGGCGCCTGGATGCCGCCCGCCCCGCCTCGGATCGGCCGGATGCCGATGGCCGCCTCGACATCGTCGGCGGTGACGGCGCCCGGCCGCAGCAGCCGCACGGCCTGGCCCTCGACCTTGAGGATCGTCGACTCCAGCCCGACCGTCGTCGCGCCGCCATCCACGACCAGCTTGATCCTGTCGCCGAGCGAAGCCGCGACCGCCGCCGCACTGGTCGGGCTGATGCGGCCCGACGCATTGGCGCTGGGCGCGGCCAATGGCCGGTCGAAACGGGCGATCAGCTTCGCGCCGAAGCCGCGCGGCATGCGCAAGGCGATGGTTTCGAGCCCCGCCGCCACCAGCGGATGGATGCCCGCCTCCGGCCGCAGCGGCAGCACCATGGTCAGCGGGCCCGGCCAGAATTTTTCCGCGAGCTTGCGCGACAGCGGGTCGAAAACGCCGATGCGCTCGGCCATGGCGAGGTCGCTGACATGGGCGATCAGCGGGTTGAAGCGCGGCCGGCCCTTGGCCTCGAAGATGCGCGCCACGGCCGCGCCGTTGGTCGCGGCGCCCGCCAGGCCGTAGACCGTCTCGGTCGGAATGGCGACCACCTCGCCAGCCTCGAGCAGGGCCAACGCCTGCTCCATCGCCTCGTCCGCTCCAACGATCTCAACCAAGACAGCACACCTTTCCGGAGCCTCGGCCCCTCACCGGCGGTGCTATAACGCCATGGCCCGCGCCGCAAGCGCGCGTTGGCGAATTATAAAGCCCCCAGCTGCTACACATCCGACCAAAGCGGCATCGGTGCCCGAAAGAGGCGGGCAGAGGCAGCGGGGGGTTGCTTGTGTTCATGCACATTCCTGGAATGCTGGCCCTGGCGGCCACGCTGACGGCGGGGGCAGCCAGCGCCTCGTCCTTCGCGGTCGTGGAAGGATCTTCGTCCTCGGCAACGCCGTCCATCGTCACGCTTGGCACGGCCGGCCAGCAAACCCCGTCGATCCTGAGCATGGGCGAGCCCTTGCCGGCTGTCGCGAACGAGAAGGTCGCGGCCATTCCATCCCAGCGTCGGCACGGCCGCCCTGCCCCGGCACCGCTGGTCATCCGGGGCGGCGTCGCCGGCAGCGCCTTTGCGCCGGCCCGGCCGGCGGAGAAAACGGCCGAGTCAGCCGCGATTGCCCAGCCGAACGAACAGGCCTCGGCCACGCAAGGAGATGCGGCCGGCCAGACGGCGGCACCCGATACCCCGCCCGCCTACCTGCCCCCGAACGGCTACGGCAAGCACCGGCCGCTGTGACTCGGCCGGCGGAGGCAGCGCCTCAGCCGGCGATCCTGGAAAAATCGGCGACCTGGTCGGTGGCGGCGCGGATGCGCGAAAGCAAGGCCAGCCGGTTTGCCCGCACGGCCGCATCCTCGTCGTTGACCAGCACTTTTTCGAAGAATGAATCGACCGGTTCACGCAAGACGCTGAGCGCCAGCATGGCAGCGGAAAAGTCTTCCTTTTGAATCGCTTCGCCAGCTTTCTTCTCGGCCTGATTCACAGCGTCGAACAGCCTTTGCTCCGCGTCTTCCCTGAACAGCGAAGGGTCGACGGAGGCGGCGACGGCGGTGCCCTTCTTCTCCTCGGCGGCCAGGATATTGGCCGCGCGCTTCGTGCCCGCAAGCAGGTTCCTGCCGTCGTCCGTATCGAGGAAATGGCCCAGCGCCTCGACCTTGCGCACGATGATGAGCAGGTCGTCGTTGGCCGACGGCCCCTCACCCGGCTCGCTGCGCGAGCCACCCTCTCCCCGCCGGGGAGAGGAGGAAGCCGGCGCCGCCCCGCTCTTCTGCCCGCCGGGGAGAAGATGGCCCGAAGGGCCGGATGAGGGGGAAGCGCGGCTCGCCAGCACGGCGTCGATCAGGTCATGCCTTGCCCCCTGATCGCGGAGGTAAACCTTCAGGCGATCATGGAAGAAGGACAGGAGGTCGAACCTGAACGTCGGCATTGCCGCTTCATCGGCTCCTGCGGCCTCCATGAACGCTGGCGCAGTATCCGCGGAAATCACGAAGCTCATTACAGGCAGAAGCGACAGCCTCACCCCGTTCTCGATCAGTATCCGGATCACGCCCAGCGCGGCCCGCCGCAGTGCGAACGGGTCCTTGGAGCCGGTCGGCTTTTCGTCGATGGCCCAGAAGCCGACCAGCGTGTCGAGCTTGTCGGCGAGCGCCACAGCGATCGACACCGGATTGGTGGGCACGCGGTCGGACGGGCCTTGCGGCTTGTAGTGATCCTCGATGGCCGCCGCGACCGAGGCGTGCTCGCCCTGCAGCAGCGCGTATTTGCGGCCCATCGCGCCTTGCAATTCCGGGAACTCGCCGACGATCTCGGTCTGCAGGTCGGCCTTGGCCAGCACCGCCGCGCGTTCGGCCAGGTCCGGATCGGCGCCGACGACCGGCGCCACTTCGCGCGCCAGCCGGCGGATGCGCTCCACCCGCTGCCCTTGCGTGCCCAGCTTGGCATGGAAGGTGACGTTCAGATGATCGAGGCGCGCCATGCGCTGGTCGAGCGGCTTTTTCAGGTCCAGCCCGAATTTTTGCGCCGACGCCGCCAACAGGTCGAAGTCGGGAAGATCGGCCTGGTCGGTTTTCCAGAAATGCACCGCGTCGGAAAGCCTTGCGCGCACCACCTTGCCGTTGCCGCGCGCGATTTCCCGGCCGCCGTCCTTCGCCTCGATGTTGGAGACGAGGATGAAGCGGTTGGACAGGTTCTCGCCCTCGCCCTGCGGGCGGGTGACGAAGCACTTCTGGTTGGCGCGGATGGTGAGCCGGATGACTTCGGCAGGAATCGCCAAAAATTCCTTTTCGAACTCGCCCATCAGTACGACCGGCCATTCCACCAGCCCGGCCACCTCGTCCAGCAGGCCTACGTCCTCGACCAGGTCGAGCCCGCTGGCGAAGGCGAGGTTCTTGGCATCCGACAGGATGATTTCCTTGCGCCGGTCCGCGTCGAGCACGACCTTGGCGGCCTCCAGCTTCGCCGCGTAATCCTCAAAGCGCTTGACGCTAATCGCCTCCGGGGCGTGGAAGCGATGTCCATAGGTGACGTTGCCGGCGCGAATGCCCGCCACCTCGAAATCGACCACGACCGGCTCCTCGGTTTCGGGGCCGAAGGTGCACAGGATGGATTGCAGCGGCCGCACCCAGTGCAGCGCGTCGCCGCCGCAGCCTTCCGTCTGGCCGTAGCGCATCCCCTTGGGGCCGGACGCCGCGCCCCAGCGCATCGACTTCGGCCATGGGAAGCCGCGGATGATGCCCGGCATCAGGCCGGCGATGATCTCTTCTGCCGCCCTGCCCGGCTTCGAGATGCGGGCGACGTAGAAATCGCCTTTCTTCGGGTCGGTATGGACCTGCGCCTCCTCGATCGACGCCAGCCCTGCCGAGCGCAGGAAACCCTGGATCGCCTGTTCCGGCGCCTTGGTCGAGGGGCCCTTGCGCTCCTCGTGGATGTCCTTCGAGCGGGCGCTCACGCCACGGATATCCAGCACCAGCCGGCGCGGCGTAAAATATTCGCGCGTCGCCTCGTAGAGCAGGCCGGCCTCGACCAGCCCGTCGGTCACCAGCTTCTTCAGATCAGCAGCGGCTTTCCGCTGCATGCGGGCCGGAATCTCTTCGGAACGAAGTTCAAGCAGAAGATCGGGCATCAGAGCTGTTCCACCCGCATGCTGTTTTCGTGATTGCGCGTCCTCGCGCCTTCGGCGCTGAGGTCGCGCGGCGGCGCCGGAATTTCCTCGGAGCGGAGTTCAAGCAGAAGATCGGGCATCTACGCGGCCTCCCCGACGAGCGAAAAGCCGCCGGCCTCGGTAAGCAGGAACGCCTCGCCGCAGGCCTTGGCCAGGTTGCGCACGCGCAGGATGTAGCTTTGCCGCTCCGTCACCGAAATGACGCCGCGCGCGTCGAGCAGGTTGAAGCAGTGCGAAGCCTTGATGCACTGGTCGTAGGCCGGCAGCACCATGCGGTGCGCTCCGTCATCCGTCGGCGCGCCGGCGGCGAGCAGCGCCACGCATTCCTTTTCCGCATCGATGAAATGCTGGTGCAGGACGGCGGTATCGGCGAACTCGAAGTTGAAGCGCGAATATTCCTGCTCGGCCTGCAGGAAGACGTCGCCATAGGTGACCTTGCCCTCCCCTTCGCGGCCGTTGAAGTTGAGGTCGTAGACGTTGTCCACGCCCTGCACATACATGGCGAGCCGCTCCAGCCCGTAAGTGAGCTCGCCCGCGACCGGCGAGCACTCGATGCCGCAGACCTGCTGGAAATAGGTGAACTGCGACACTTCCATGCCGTCGCACCAGCATTCCCAGCCCAGCCCCCAGGCGCCGAGAGTCGGGCTTTCCCAGTCGTCCTCGACGAAACGGATGTCGTGCAGCAGCGGATCGACGCCGATCGCCGCCAGCGAACCCAGATAGAGCTCCTGCAGGTTTTCGGGGTTGGGCTTCAGGATCACCTGGTACTGATAGTAATGCTGCAGCCGGTTGGGGTTTTCGCCGTAGCGGCCGTCCTTGGGCCGGCGCGAAGGCTGCACATAGGCGGCGTTCCACGCCTTCGGCCCCAGCGCGCGCAAGGTCGTCGCCGGATGGAAGGTACCGGCGCCCACTTCCATGTCGTAGGGCTGCAGGACGACGCAGCCATAGTCGGCCCAGTAGTCATGCAGGGTAAGGATCAGCCCCTGGAAGGAACGGCTGGGGTGCATATGGGCGGGAAGTTCGACGCTCACGGAACAGGCCTCGGCGGCAATGGCAGGATGGCGCTTTCCCTAGTGCCCCGCCGGGTGAGCGTCAAGGCAAAGGCCAAGCGCCCGCCCTCTCATCGATCCTTAACGGAATCCGCGTAGACTTCGGGCCTGACCTCGATGCGGCCATGGCAACCATGCGTGAGACCTATGCTTGAAGCCCTGATTTTCGTCGTTTTCCCGTTCTGCATGGTGTTTGCCGCGCTGTCCGACATGCTGTCGATGACGATCGCCAACCGCGTTCCGCTGCTGCTCATCGCCGTTTTCGCGCTGGTGGCGCCGCTGACGGGCATGGAATGGTCCACCTACGGCCTGCACTTCGCCGCCGGGGCGATGGTGCTGTGCGCCACCTTTGCGCTGTTCGCCATGGGCGGCATGGGCGGCGGCGACGCCAAGCTGATGGCCGCGACGGCGCTGTGGATGGGCTTCGACATCCAGCTGGTGCAATACCTGCTCATCTCGACCGCCCTCGGCGGCCTGCTCACGCTCGGCATCCTGCTTTACCGCGGATCGGTGCTGGCCATGTTCACGCGCCACAACCAGTTCCTCCAGCACTTCGCCGACGAGACCAACGGCATCCCCTACGGCATCGCGCTGGGGGTCGGCGGCCTGATCACCTACCCGGACTCGCCGCTGATGGTCTGGGCGCTCGCCCGGCTTGCTTCATGACAGGTGTTAAGGGTTTTCTGTTCTCGTTCATCTTAAGTTAATCACGATCATAAGCATTGTATTAACCTTAATTTGACGATTGCGACCGCAATGTCGCTCCCGGCTAGGTGGTTTGCCAGGGGCGAGGTTCGGACAGATGGCAGCATCCCGATTGATTATTCTGGGCGTGGCGGTCGCCGCCGCGGGCGGTGCCGGTTATGTCGCGAAGAACATGGCGGCGCTGGCCCCGCCCGAAGTCGTGGTGAACCCGGGACCGCAGGCGCCGACGATCGCGCTGCAGGACGTGCTCGTGCTTTCCGGCGACGTGCCGATGGGCGAGATGCTCGGCAAGAACATCGCCTGGCAAGCCTGGCCGTCCGACGGCATCAATGCCAATTTCATCACCCGCGCCACCGCCCCGGACGCGCTGGAGAAGCTGAAGGATTCGGTCGCGCGCATGCCGATGTACGCCGGCGAGCCGCTGCGGCGCTCCAAGCTGGTCGGCGAGGGCCAGAGCTTCATGTCGTCGATCCTGCCTTCCGGCAGCCGCGCCGTGGCCACCTCGATCGCCGCCGATACCTCCGCCGGCGGCTTCATCCTTCCCAACGATTTCGTCGACGTCATCATGACGCGCCGCGCCGACGCCGCCTCGGGCGGCACCGGCTTTTCCACCGAGACGATCCTGAAGAACATCCGCGTGCTGGCGATCGACCAGACGATCCAGGAAGACGAGCAAGGCAAGAAGACCCGGGTCGGCCAGACGGCGACGCTGGAGCTGACGCCGCAGCAGGCCGAGATCATCACCGTGGCGCAGCAGATGGCGGACCGCCTGACGCTCTCGCTGCGCTCGATCAAGGACACCCAGGAGAAGATCACCGACGAGGCCGACTATCTGGTGTCCGGCAACGGCCGGCGCGGAACGATACGGCTGATCAAGTCCGGCGAAGTCTCCGAAGTAGGGGCAAGGAAATGAAGTCGACCAGAAAACTGCCGGTGCTCGTCGCCGTTGCCGCCAGCCTTTCCTTCGCCGGCGCCTTCCCGCAGGGCGTCGGCGTGGCGAATGCCGGCAGCGCCCAGGTCACCGCTTCCAGGGCAACCCAGCGCGTGAAGCTCGGGCTCAACAAATCGGTGGTCATCGACCTGCCGAGCGACGCCTACGACATTCTCGTGGCCAACCCCGCGGTCGCCGACGCGGTGACGCGCACGGCGCGGCGCATCTATTTGTTCGGCAAGTCGGTCGGCGAAACCAACATCTTCGTCTTCGGCGCCAATGGCGAGCAGATCGTCAGCCTCGACCTCGCGGTGGAACGCGACGTCGCCGGGCTCGACGGCTACATCAAGCGCTTCATCCCGACCTCGGACGTGCGGGTCGAACTGCTGAACGACAACGTGGTGCTGACCGGCACGGTCGACACGCCGCTCGACGCCAAGCGGGCGGAAGAGCTGGCGACCATCTTCGTCTCCGGCGGCGAGGCCACGACCGGCCAGTATTCGCAGACGGCCGCCGGCGGCTCGGCGCAGAGCGGGGTCGACATCAACAATCCCGACTCCCAGCGCCGCACCTCGCGGATCATCAACCTGATCCAGATCGTCGGCGAGGACCAGGTGACGCTCAAGGTGACGGTGGCCGAAGTCAGCCGCAACGTCATGAAGCAGCTCGGCGTCAAGCTCATCGGCCAGGCCGACGGCATTTCCTTCCAGTCGCTGGCATCCGCGGCCGGGTCCGCCCTGAAGGCCGGCACCAGCGGCTCGGGCGTCGGCGGCGCGAGCTATCTCAGCGGCACGCTCAACGCCATGGAGCAGTCCGGCGTCATGAAGACGCTCGCCGAGCCGACGCTGAGCGCCGTGTCCGGCGAGAAGGCCACCTTCCGGGTCGGCGGCGACTACAAGTTCCGCACCTTGCAGATCAACAACGGCACCACCGTTTCCGGCATCGATTCCATCGAGTACGGCATCGGCCTCGAGTTCCAGCCCGTGGTCCTTTCGGCCGGCCGCATCAGCCTCAAGGTCAGGACTTCCGTTTCCGAGCCGACATCGAACCCGAGCGGGCAGGAAGTGGACGGGGCCATCCTGTCGCTGCGCAAGCGGCTCGCCGACACCACCGTCGAACTGCCCTCGGGCGGCTCGATGATGATCGCGGGCCTCGTCAACGACAATATCCGCCAGACCCTCGACGCGGTGCCAGGCCTGTCCAAGATCCCGGTGCTCGGCACGCTGTTCCGCTCGCGCGAGTTCGTGCGCAACGAAACCGAACTGGTGATCATCGTCACGCCCTACCTGGCGCGGCCGGTGGCGCGCAACGACCTGGTGCGGCCGGACGACAACTTCAATCCGCCGAGCGACGGCGCAGGCATGTTCCTCGGGCGCGTCAACCGCGTCTACGGAACCATGCAGACCGACAAGCCCAACGGTCGCTATCACGGCGTCGTCGGCTTCATCTACAAGTAAGCGGGGAGCGGGGATCATGTCCTCTCAGTCGACACTCGAAGCCAGAGACAGCATGGCGGCCCGCTGCGGCGGCCGCTCAAGAACCTCGCTCGCCGTCGCCCCAGTGCTGGCGGCCCTTGCCATCAGCCTGCTCTCGGGCTGCGCCAACCGCGACTCGGTCACGGTCGGCGCCATTCCGGACGACTACCGCACCAACCACCCGATCGTGATTTCCGAGAAGAACGAGACGCTCGACCTTCCGGTCGCCGCCAGCGCGCGCGGCATGACCCAGTCGCAGCGCGCCACGCTGCTCGGCTTCCTCGACGGCTACGACAAGGGCGCGGCCCCCACCCTGACCATCCTGGCGCCTTCCGGCTCGGCCAACGAAGTCGCGGCCGCGGCGGCAGCCCGCGATTTCTCCCGCCTGGCGACACGAAACGGCGTCCATTCCAGCCGCATCGCCATGCTCTCCTACCAGGCGGACCCGAACGAGGTCTCGGCCCCGATCCGCGTCTCCTACGCCAAGCTCAGGGCGCATACCGACAAATGCGGCCGCTGGCCCGACGACATCGCCGACACGACGGAAAACAGGCACTACGCCAATTTCGGCTGCGCCTACCAGAACAACCTGGCCGCGCAACTGGCCAATCCCGCAGACCTGCTCGGGCCGCGCAAGCAGTCCTCGATCGACGCCGCCAACCGCAGCAGGGTGATCGGCGTCTACCGCAACAGCGGCAACGGCGTGACCGCAGGGGAAGTGAACTACTGAGCGGCGCCTTTCACGGAAAGAGCATGACGATGAGCAATCTGGCTTACGACACCAGCCTCGACAGCGCCGACACCGCGCACCAGGACATTTCGGCAATGCAGGCCGTGCGGCCGATCCCGCGCATTTCGATCCAGGCATTCTGCGAAACCGAGGGCGTCGCCGGGCCGATCGAGCGGGCCGGCGAGGACCGGCGCATGGCGCGCGCGCACCTGAAGGTGCATATGGGCGGCATCCCGACCGCGATCGAGTTCTACCAGTCCGCGCCAACGCCCAACCTGATCATCCTGGAATCGCGCGCGGAACCCAAGCAGTTGCTGGAACAGCTTTACCAGCTTTCCGAACATTGCGACCCGACCTCGAAGGTGGTGGTGATTGGCCACTACAACGATGTCGGCCTCTACCGCGAACTGATCCGCTCCGGCATTTCCGAATATGTGATCGCGCCGATCTCGATGGCTGACATCGTCAGCGTCATCTCCTCGATCTTCGTCGACCCGGAAGCCGAGCCGATCGGGCGTTCGCTCGCCTTCATCGGCGCCAAGGGCGGCGTCGGCTCCTCCACCATCGCCCACAACGTCGCTTGGTCGATGTCGTCGCTGTTCAAGTCCGAGGTGGTCGTGGCCGACCTCGACCTCGCCTTCGGCACCGCCAACATCAATTTCGACCAGGACCCGGCGCAGGGCATGGCCGAGGCGGTGTTTTCGCCCGAACGCATCGACGAGGTCTATCTCGACCGCCTGCTTGCCCAGTGCGCGGAAAACCTGTCGCTGCTGGCCGCGCCCTCGACGCTCGACCGCGTCTATGATTTCGACGCCGAAGCCTTCACGCACATCATCGACACCGCGCAGCGTACGGCGCCCGTGCTGGTGCTCGACGTGCCGCATGCCTGGACCGGCTGGACCAGGAACACGCTGACCAAGGCCGACGACGTCGTCATCACGGCGACGCCGGAACTGGCCAATCTGCGTAATGCCAAGAACCTGGTCGACATGCTGAAGCGCCTGCGGCCCAACGATCCGCCGCCGAAGCTGATCATCAACCAGGCCGGCATGCCGAAGCGGCCGGAAATTTCGGCCGACGATTTTGCCGAGCCGCTCGGCCTCACGCCAATGGCGATCATCCCGTTCGACCCGCTGCTGTTCGGCAACGCCTCCAACAACGGGCGCATGCTGGGCGAAATGGACGCCAAGAGCCCGATCGTGGCTTCGATCGGCGAGATCGCCCATGTGCTGACCGGACGAAGCGACGTCAAGACGAAGAAGAAGGCCGCCCTGGGCTCCCTGCTCGAAAGGCTCAAGCGGGCCAGGAAGTAAGCGTTCACGCGAGATTGGGTATCAGTCATGTTCGGCAAAAGAGGCAGTGACGACGGCAGCCGGTCCATCCCGGAGGTTCGCCAGCCCGTGTCCGTGCCACCGGCACAAGGCGGCGCACGGGTGATGGAGACGGCCGTCCTTTCCCAGCCCGCTGCCTCGGCGATGCCGCCGCGCCGTGCCGTGGAGGCGCCGCCGCTGTCGGCCGAGCCGAAGCCCATGCGGCGCGAGCGCAGCGAAAGCTACTACGACACCAAGAGCCAGGTGTTTTCCGCGCTCATCGACACCATCGACCTGTCGCAGCTCGCCAAGCTCGAGCCCGACAGCGCGCGCGAGGAAATCCGCGACATCGTCAACGACATCATCGCGATCAAGAACTTCGCGATGTCGATCGCCGAGCAGGAGGAACTGCTAGACGACATCTGCAACGACGTTTTGGGCTACGGCCCGCTGGAGCCGCTGCTCGCCCGCGACGACATCGCCGACATCATGGTCAACGGCTCGCGCAACGTCTACATCGAGGTCAACGGCAAGGTCGAGCAGACCAGCGTCCGCTTCCGCGACAACCAGCAGCTCCTCAACATCTGCCAGCGCATCGTCAGCCAGGTCGGCCGCCGCGTCGACGAATCCTCGCCGATCTGCGACGCCCGCCTGCCCGACGGCTCGCGCGTCAACGTCATCGCGCCACCGCTGGCCATCGACGGCACCGCGCTCACCATCCGCAAGTTCAAGAAGGACAAGCTGACGCTCGACCAACTGGTCAAGTTCGGCACCATCACGCCGCACGGCGCCGAGGTGCTCAAGATCATCGGCCGGGTACGCTGCAACGTCATCATCTCGGGCGGCACCGGCTCGGGCAAGACGACGCTCCTCAACTGCCTGACCAACTATGTCGATCGCGAAGAGCGCATCATCACCTGCGAGGACTCGGCGGAACTGCAGTTGCAGCAGCCGCATGTGGTGCGTCTCGAAACCCGCCCGCCCAACCTCGAGGGCGAAGGCGAGGTGACCATGCGCGACCTGGTCAAGAACTGCCTGCGCATGCGTCCCGAACGCATCATCGTCGGCGAAGTGCGCGGACCGGAGGTGTTCGACCTCCTGCAGGCCATGAACACCGGCCACGACGGCTCGATGGGCACCATCCACGCCAACAGCCCGCGCGAATGCCTCAACCGCATGGAATCGATGATCGCCATGGGCGGCTACACGCTGCCGCAGAGAACCGTGCGCGAGATCATCGTCGGCTCTGTCGACGTCATCATCCAGGCCTCGCGACTGCGCGACGGCTCGCGCCGCATCACCCACATCACCGAGGTGATCGGCATGGAAGGCGACGTCATCATCACCCAGGACCTCGTCCTCTACAACGTCAAGGGCGAGGACGCGAGCGGCCGCCTTCTCGGCGAGCATGTCTCGACCGGCATCGGCAGGCCGCATTTCTGGGACCGAGCCCGCTACTTCAACGAGGAACAGCGCCTCGCCAACGCCCTTGAGGCGATGGAGAAGCGCAGCGAGTGAGATAGGGGCGGGGATCGATGTTCGGAATTGACAACACCATGCTCGCCATCGGCGGCCTCGCCGGCCTCAGCGCCGGCGCGGTGGCCTACGCGTTCCTGTTCAACCGCATCGACAACGAAAAGAAGGCCGAACGGCGCTTCCAGACCGTCAGGGCGGCCGAGACCGACCGATCGGTCGTAAAGGCGACGCGCGACCGCATGAACGAGGCCGCCAGGCGGCGCAAGACGGTCCACGACTCCCTGAAGGAGCTGGAGCAGAAGCAGAAGGCGCAGGGCGCCTACCTCAAGAAGCCGCCGATCAAGATCCAGATCAAGCAGGCCGGGCTCAGCGTGACGCCGCGGCGGTTCTATCTCTATTCCGGCGCCTGCGGCGGCCTGCTGGCGCTGGCGGCCGCCATCGCGGGCACCCCGCTGCTGGTGACCCTGGGCGCCCTCGTCGTCGGCGCGCTCGGCCTGCCGCGCTGGTTCGTCTCGTTCTGGCGGGCCCGCCGCGTCAAGGCCTTCCTCAACGAGTTTCCCAACGCGCTCGACATCATCGTGCGCGCCATCAAGTCCGGCCTGCCGCTCAACGACGGCATCCGTCTCATCGCCAACGAGTCCCCGGAGCCGGTCAAGACCGAGTTCCGGCGCATCGTCGATTCACAGCAGATGGGCCTGACGGTCCCCGACGCCGCCCTGCGCATGACCGAAACCATGCCCTGCACCGAGGCCGGCTTCTTCGGCATCGTCCTGCAGATCCAGGCTCAGGCGGGCGGCAACCTTTCCGAGGCGCTCGGCAACCTGTCGCGCGTGCTGCGCGACCGCAAGAAGATGAAGGCGAAAGTCCAGGCCCTGTCGATGGAAGCCAAGGCTTCGGCCGCCATCATCGGCGCGCTGCCGTTCATCGTGGCCGGCCTGGTCTACCTGACCAGCCCCAACTACATCATGCCCCTGTTCACCACCCATGTCGGCAACCTCGTCCTCGGCATCTCGGGCGTGTGGATGCTGATGGGAATACTGGTGATGCGCAAGATGATGAACTTCGAAGTGTAGGGTCCCGGTACCATGACCTCGCTCGTCATCAAGACGTTGACCGATCCGGCGTTTCTCATCGCCCTGCTCGTCAGCATCG
This sequence comes from Aquamicrobium soli, assembly GCF_042646345.1. Lineage (NCBI taxonomy): Bacteria > Pseudomonadati > Pseudomonadota > Alphaproteobacteria > Hyphomicrobiales > Phyllobacteriaceae > Aquamicrobium > Aquamicrobium soli. Next base: position 75,443 of record NZ_JBHRTK010000028.1, read on the forward strand.
CCGTCTTCGCCACCATCCTGACGGTCATACCGGCCTTCGGGGCGAACACGCTGAAAACCCGGATGCGGGCGGTGGCGCTGGAGCGCGACGAACTGCGCGCCAAGCAGCGCGCGCGCCTTGCCGCCGAGGCCGACCGCCGCCAGGGCGGCCTGCGCGAACATCAATCGCTCGGCATGCGCGCCATCGTCGACCGCCTCGACCTGAGGCGCGCGCTGGCCGACGAGAAGACGCTGCAACAGCTCAAGGTGGCGGGCTTTCGCGGACAGAACCCGCTGACCCAGTTCCTGTTCTTCCGCCTCGTCCTGCCCTTCGTCGGCTTCGCGCTGACCTTCGCCTACATCTTCCTTCTCGGCGGGCTCGCGGAAAAGCCGACTTTCGTGAAGCTGTTCGTCTGCATCCTGGGCGCCTATGCCGGCTTCTACGCCCCCAACCTCTATGTCTCGAACCGCGCCACCAAGCGCAAGAAGTCGATCCAGACCGCGTGGCCGGACGCGCTCGACCTGATGCTGATCTGCGTCGAATCCGGCATGTCGGTCGAGGCGGCGATGCGCAAGGTGGCCGACGAGATCGGCTCCCAGTCGGTAGAACTGGCCGAGGAGTTCATTCTCACCAATGCCGAACTGTCCTATCTGCAGGAACGCAAGCAGGCCTATGAGAACCTTGCCAGCCGCACCGGGCTGGAGTCCGTCAAGTCGGTGTCGCAGGCGCTCGTGCAGGCCGAACGCTACGGCACGCCGGTGGCGCATGCGCTGCGGGTGCTGGCCAGCGAAAGCCGCGACGCGCGCATGAACGAGGCCGAGAAGAAGGCCGCCGCGCTGCCGCCGAAGCTGACGGTGCCGATGATCCTGTTCTTCCTGCCGGTGCTGTTCGCCATCATCCTCGGCCCCGCCGGCATCCAGGTCAGCCAGCGCGGCCTGTTCGGCGACAAGCAGCAGACGACCAGCAGCAGCGAGCAATAGCGGGCCCGCACGCCAGCACATTGAAAAAGCCGCCCGGTCGAGGCGGCTTTTTCTTTTACGGCGGAGGGGAAACGGGCTTGCCAGGCCGTCAGTTGGTGGCCGACTTGCCCTTGTCTTCCTTCTTCAACTGGTTCCAGGCGTTCTGCTGGGAAAGCATGGAGCGCAGGTAGGCGACGTTGGCCTGCGCCTGCTCGGGAGAAAGCTCCTGCGAGGCGATCTGCTCGGCTTCGCCGAAGCGCCCCTGCAAACCGACGACCAGCGCCAGGTTCTGGCGCACGCGGCTGTCGGCGCCCGGCTGTGCGACGGCGGTGCGAAGATAGGTCTCGGCGGTGCGGACATCGCCGTCGAGCACGTAGGACATGCCGAGATTGGACAGAACGCTCGGCTCGTTGGGCTTCAGTTCCAGCGCCTTGCGATATTTCTGGCGCGCCTCGTCCTTCTGGCCCAGTTGGTCGAGGATCGCCCCTTCGGCCGAGGCCAGCCGCCAGTCCGGATATTCCGGCGTCTGCGCGCGGCGCACCGCATCCAGCGCCGGCTCCAGCTGGCCGTTGGCGGCCAGCGCCTTGCCATAGGCGGCAAGCACCTCACGGTCCTTGGGATAGGCGATGGCAAGCTTGCGCATCACGGCCAGCGACTGGTCGGCGTCGCCGTTCATCTGCAGTACCGCGGCGTATTTCATCGCCACCGGCTTGTCGCCGGGGTTCCTGGCATAGCTCTGGCCGAGCGAGACGGCAGCGCCCTGCAACTCGCCCGACGTCATGGTGTCGACCGACTTGCCGCCGGCACGGCTGATCGAGCCGGTGGTCATCTTGCTGGTGCCGCAACCGGCGGTCGCCGCCGCCAGCCCGACGACGAAAGCCGTCGTCAAAAGCCGCTTTCCCGTCCTTCGCATTGTGCGATCGCTCCCCATCGGCTTTCGCCTTTCCTTCTGCCCAGCGGATCAGCCCAGCCTGGCCTGCCGGCACCGCCTTTCCCGGCAAAGAAATATTCTGTTAACCCTAACGGATCGTTAAAGCGGCCATGAGTCGTGGCCATCGCGGAGGCGCCAGATGCCCGTCGAACTGCTTGCCAAGAAAACCAGGGCTTCCCTGCCGATCCACCTCGTCGAGGTAGGCGCGCTGGCAAAGGCCGGGCTGACCCCGGCGGATCGCGCCTGGGCGGAAGCCAACGGATTTTCCGGGGAAGCAGGCAGGACGCTGGTGCTGCCCGCGGCCGGCGGGGCGCTGGGCGGCGTCGTGTTCGGCGTCGGCAATGGCGGCGGCGCGCTGGCCCTGGGTGCGCTGGCCAAGGCGCTGCCGGAAGGCGACTGGCATTTCGCCACGCCGCCGCAAAACCCCGATCTGGCGGCGCTGGCGTTGAAACTCGGCAGCTACGCCTTCACTCGCTACGGCAAATCCGGTGGCCGGGCGCTGCGCGTCGCCCTGCCCGCCGGCGCGGATGCCGGCCATGTGCAGCGCGTGGCCGAAGGCGTCTTCCTGGCGCGCGACCTCGTCAACACGCCGACCAGCGACATGGGACCGGAGGCGCTGGAACAGGCGGCGCGCCGGCTGGCAAGCACCCACAAGGCGAGCGTGTCGGTCGTCAAGGGCGACGACCTGCTCAAGAAGAATTTCCCGATGATCCATGCCGTGGGCCGCGCAGCGGCCGAAGCGCCGCGCCTGATCGACCTCGCCTGGGGCCCGAAATCGGCGCCGAAGGTGACGCTGGTCGGCAAGGGCGTGTGCTTCGACACGGGCGGCCTCGACATCAAGCCGGCAAGTGGCATGCTGTTGATGAAGAAGGACATGGGCGGCAGCGCCAATGTGCTGGGCCTCGCCTCGATGATCATGGCGGCCGGGCTGAAGGTCCGGCTGCGCGTCCTCATCCCGGCGGTGGAGAACTCGATCGCCGGCAACGCCTTCCGCCCCGGCGACGTGCTGACGAGCCGCAAGGGCATCACCGTCGAGATCGGCAACACCGATGCGGAAGGCCGGCTGGTGCTGGCGGACGCGCTGGCGCTGGCCGATGAGGAGAAGCCGCACATGCTGGTCGACATGGCGACGCTGACGGGTGCCGCGCGTGTCGCGCTCGGCCCGGACCTGCCGCCCTTCTACACCGACGACGAGGCGCTGGCCGCCGAGATCGCCGCCGCCTCGACGGCGGTGGAGGACCCGCTGTGGCGCATGCCGCTGTGGCAACCCTACCAGGCACGGCTGGCTTCCCGGATCGCCGACACCAACAACGTCACCACCGACGGTTTCGCCGGCTCGATCACCGCCGCCCTCTTCCTCAAGCGCTTCGTCGAGAAGACACCGGGCTGGGTGCATTTCGACATCTTCGCCTGGAACCCGTGGGAGCGCCCGCATGGGCAGATCGGTGGCGAGGCGCAGGGCATCCGCGCGCTGGAAAAGGTCATTTCCGGCCGATTCGGCTGAATAGCCGCCCCCCCGAACTGAAACGGAAGCGAAACGAATTGCCGCCATAGTGGCGTGATGGCGATCGTGATGCGTCCCATCCAGGCTTTGCGGCTGTGGCAGCAGGTAACGCTGTCGCAGGTACGCGGCGACGCGCCCGACCTCACCATGCGCCAGGTGACCATCCTGCTCACCATCTACCTCGATCCGCCGCCGCACACCGTGCGCGGGCTCGCCGAAAAACTCGGCGTGACCAAGCCCGTCATCACCCGCGCGCTAGACACGATGGGCGCGCTGAAGCTGGTTTCGCGCCACCGAGACGAACGCGACAAGCGCAACGTGCTGGTCAAGCGCACGGTGGAAGGCGCGCTTTACATCGAACGCATTGGCGACGATATCATTGCCAAGGCCCTCGACCTGCCCCTGTAAAACGCGACCGAGTGAAAGCGACCGAATTGACCACCCAGGATACCCGCCTCAACGCCTTCCGCGCCGACCTTGCCGATGCCCGGTTGAAGGGCGCGGTCGAGGCCGACCGTTTCGTCGCCGGCCACCCGGGGCGCATCGCCGTCGCTGTCGCCGACGTGCGCAAGGCACCAGCCGCGGATGCCGGCGTCAACACGCAATTCCTGTTCGGCGACGACGTGCAGGTGTTCGAGGAAAGGGACGGGTTCGCCTGGGTGCAGGGCGCGCGCGACGGCTATGTCGGCTATGTCGCGTCCACCGCGCTGGGACCGCGCGACGCAGCGCCCACGCATGTCGTCTCGGTGCCGCGCACCTTCCTCTATCCGGGGCCGGATTTGCGCTTTCCGCCAAGCGGCCGGTTGTCGATGGGCTCGAGCGTGGCCGTCACCGGCAACGCCGAGACGCGGGGGACGGCCTATGCGGTGCTGGAATCCGGCGAAGCGGTGATCGCGCGCCACCTGCGGCCGGTCGCCGACCACGCCGCCGACTACGTCACGGTGGCGGAAGAATTCCTCGGCACGCCCTATCTGTGGGGCGGCGCCTCCGGCTTCGGCATCGACTGCTCGGGCCTCGTCCAACTTGCGATGCGCATGGCGGGGCGAGACGTGCTGCGCGATTCCGACATGCAGGCCGCCAATCTCGGAGAACCGTTCGATCCGGGCGCGGACTTTTCGGCGCTGCGGCGCGGCGACTTGGTGTTCTGGAAGGGCCACGTCGCCATCATGACCGACGACAAGGACATGATCCACGCCAACGGCCACACCATGCTGGTCTCGCGCGAAGGTTTTCGCGAGGCGGTGGAGCGCATCGGATATCTCTACGGCGGGCCGACCGGCTTTCGCCGCCCGTAGAGTCCAGAGCCCTCAGGAATTTCCGGCGCCGCGCCGCAGATGCTCGTCGAGGCGCGGCATGATCTCCACGAAATTGCAGGGCATGTGGCGGTAATCCAGTTGCTGCTTGAGAATGCCGTCCCAAGCGTCCTTGCAGGCTCCGGGGGAGCCCGGCAGCACGAACACGAAGGTCGCGTTGACGACGCCGCCGGTGGCGCGGCTCTGCACCGTCGAGGTGCCGATCTTGTCGTAGGAAATGCGGTGAAAAACTTCCGAAAAGCCGTCCATGCGCTTTTCGAAGATCGCTTCCAGCGCTTCCGGCGTCACGTCGCGGCCGGTAAAGCCGGTACCGCCGGTGGTGATGACCACGTCGATTGCCTTGTCCCGCGACCAGCCGAGCACGATGGCGCGGATTTTTTCCACCTCGTCGGTGACGATCTGCCGGTCGGCCAGAACATGGCCCGCCGCGACGATGCGGTCAGCAAGCGTCTGGCCCGACCGGTCTTCGGCGAGCGAGCGCGTATCGGATACGGTGAGCACCGCGATGCCCACCGGGATAAAGGGACGGCTTTCGTCAAGCGCCATGGAGATCGCCTCCCGCCGGCAGGGTCCGCGTCGCCGCCACGAACCAGTCCGGATGGCGGGCGCGGATCGTAGCGGCCGCCCGCTTGGCGACATTGCCGGTCTCGAACAGGCCGAAACAGGTCGCGCCCGAGCCCGACATGCGGACAAAGCCGGCATCCGCCCGCTTCAGGGCGGCTAGCGCCTTGCCGATCTCGGGCCGAAGCGTGCGCGCTACCGGTTCCAGGTCGTTGCGCGTGGCCTCCAGCCAATTGCGCAGGCTGTGAAAGTCGATGACGCGGGGCAGCGGCGGCAATCCGCCGTTGTCGCGCTTCTGCAGGCCGGCAAACGCTTCCGCCGTCGACACGGCCACGCCCGGATTGACCAGGACGAGCCCGAGCGAAGGGAAATCCGCGACGGCTTCCAGGTCCTCACCGATACCGCGTGCGAGCAGCGGCTCTGCCGCAAGGCACATCGGCACGTCCGCGCCGAGCGCAAGCCCGATGCGCGCCAGGTCGGCCTCCTCCATGGAAAGCCTCCATACGCCAAGCAGCGCGCGCAACGCCGCGGCCGCGTCGCTCGAGCCGCCGCCGACGCCGGAAGCCACTGGCAGGTTCTTTTCCAGCGAAATCCTCACCGGCGGCGTCGCGGCAATGCCGAAACAGCCGCGCAGCGCCTCGCGCGCCCGCACGATCAGGTTGCCGTCGTCGAGCGGTACGGCGGCGGCATATTTTCCGGTGACGACCAGTTCGTCGCCCTCCGCCGGCGCGGCCTCGATGCGGTCGCCGAAGCGGGTGAAGACGGCGAGGCTTTCCAGTTCATGGTAGCCGTCCGCCCTCTGGCCGACGATATGCAGGGCAAGGTTAATCTTGGCGGGAGCCAGACGCGCACCGACACCCGCATTCACCACGGCGAGATCGATGATGGTCAATCCTTAGCCAGACGGTATTCGCCGGTGACCGGATCCTTGACCAGCGTTCCCATGGTTCCGTTGGCGCGCTGCCGTTCGGCGCGGCGCAGCTTGGCGGTAACCCGTTCCGCTTCCTTGACGAAGGCACGGTAGCCGACATAGGCGGCAACGCCGACGGCGGTGAAGAAAATGATCTGCGGCATGTCAAAACACTCCTTCGCGTTCCGGCGCCGGAGGCCTCTGGGGTCGATCAGCGGCATGCTAACGCATAAGCCTTAAAAATCGAAACCGTTTTCTGGGCGGCGTCCTGCGGCAAACCGGCCCTGTAAACCCGCGCTGCCAATTCGATGGCACCAGTTCCGCAAGGTTCCCGAACTTAAAGGCCGAAACGTGACCACAGCGCGCGTTCCTCGGCCGCGTCGATCAGCCCGCCGGCCGCAGCCGCGGCCATCTCCTCCGGGAGAGCCCCGCGCGAGCCGAACAGGCCGAACCTACCGAACAGGCCCTTTTGCGCGGCGATCAGCTTCAGTCGGGTCTTCTCGCCATAACGGGCCTTCATCACCGTGCGCATGTCGCCCAGCGCATCGACAAGGCCGAGTTCCAGCCCTTTCCTGCCGGTCCAGAACAGGCCGGTGAACAGGTCGGGATCGTCCTTCAGTTTCTGGCCGCGCCGCTCCTTCACCATGTCGATGAAGGTCTCGTGGACCTCCAGTTGCAGCGCCTTCAGCCGCTCGATGTCTTCCTCCTTCTCCGGCCGGAACGGGTCGAGCACCGCCTTGTTCCTGCCGGCGGTATGGACACGGCGCTCGATGCCGACCTTCTTCAGCAGTTCGGGAAAGCCGAACGAGGCCGAAACCACGCCGATGGAACCGACGATGGAGGAAGGGTCGGCGATGATCTCGTCGCCGGCGAGCGCGATCATGTAGCCGCCGGAGGCCGCCACGTCCTCGGTGAAGACGAACACCCGCTTGTTCTTTTCCGCAGCAAGGTCGCGGATACGCTTGTAGATCAGGCGCGACTGCACCGGCGAGCCGCCGGGCGAATTGACCGAAATGGCGACGGCCGGCGCATCGAAGGCGAACGCCTTTTCGATCAGGCCGGCGCTGGAGGCGAGGGACAGGCTCGGCCGCAGCCGGCCGCCGTCGGCCATGATGGTGCCGTGCAGCCGGATCACCGGTATGGTGACGGCATCGGAGCGCCAGGATTTCGGCAGCAGGCGTCTGAAAAGGCGTTTCACCGGGGCAGTTCTCCTTGAAGGCCCGTTGCATGTAGGCATTTGCCGGTAAACGGCAATGCGGCCGGTTTCATCCTTCGCCGAAAAGCGGGGCGAGCCCGTTGCAGACCAGGTCGGCCCGGGCCGAAAACCCGTTGCCCGATCCTTCGTGCATGACCAGCGGCGGCAGGATGGAAAGCTTTCCGCGCGCCCCGCGCCATGCCCGGACGACGATGCGGATGGCGGCGGCCTGCGGGCGCGGGTGTACGGCGATCATTTCAGCGGAGCCGAAGCGGCCGTCCAGCGCGTCGAGGATTTTGCGCAACTGCTCCGGACGGGCAATGAGCGCAACGCCGCCGGTCGGCTTCAGCACGGCGGCGGCGCTGCGCAGCCAGTTTTCGAACAGTCCCTCCCCCATCACATGCGCCTGCCGGCGCAGGGCGTCCGGGGTCGCGCGATCCTCCACGGCGTTGAAAGGCGGGTTCATGACGACGAAATCGAAGGAACGGTCCGCCAGTCCGGCACTCTGCCGGGCAGACCCAGCGAGGGTGACGTCGGCGCGCAGCACGCTGGCGCGGTCGCCCAGATGCGCGTTGCCGGGATGGCCGAGCGTGGTGTCGGCGAACGCCGCCATCTCCTCGGCCAGTTCCACCAGCACCGCCTCGGCCCCGGGGCAGCGCGACAGCACGGCAAGGCCGGCGGCGCCCGCCCCGGCGCCGAAATCGGCGAGCCGCCCGTTGAAGGCCGAAGGCACCGCCGCCGCCAGCATCATCGCATCCATGCCGGCGCGGTGCCCGCGCCCGACCGGCTGCACCAGGAAGAAGCGGCCCCGGTGGAAGGCATCGACCGTATAGGCGGCCGGCCCGGCGGAAACGGCCTGCGCCACCGTCTAGCCTTCCCGCATCTCTGCGCCGACGCCGGCATCGGTCAGGATGCGCCGGGCCTCGTCGGCCCGCGCGGCATCGATCATGACGCGGCGCGGCAGGATGCCGAGCGAACCGTCCATCACGCTCATGTTCTGGTCGGCGACGAAGCAGCCGATGCCGGCGTCGCGCATCAGCGCCTCGACGAAGGAGATGACGACGACATCGTTGGTGCGCAGAAGCTCGATCATGGCGCGAAACTCGCAATTTGTTGCGGCGATGTAAATGCGGGCGTTTCAGCGCGCCTCGAAACGGGCTTTCAGCCGTTCGATATCCGAATCCGACCAGCCTTTTACGTCCGTCACCTCGACCCATGCGTCAATATAGTGTTCCGGCGCGTAGACATGGCCGTGCCCCATCGGCGCCGTGGTCGCTGTGGCGATATCGACAAGTTGCTGCAGGAAGCTGACCACCGGATACCAGCGCAGGGCCGGCGACACGTCCGGGCCGCGCGGCTCGGCCATCCATTGCGGCGCGCGATAGAACGACAGCGGATCGAAAAAGGTGATCGGGTCGCTCGCATATTGCAGGTAGACGACCCGCATCGGCCCCCAATGCGCATCGGGAATGGCCAGCGCGTTCTGCTGGCTGGTGAAGCGGACATAGGAGCCGTCGCGGAAGCGCGGCAGCCAGAAGGGCGAGCCCTCGTCGCGCTGGTCGGTGATCGAGCGCCAGATGCCGCTAGGGAACGGCGGCCCGGCCAGCAGCACGCCCTGGTAGGGATCGCCCAGCACCTCGAACAACTCGTTCGACCGCTCCGTGTTCATGGCCCCGAGGCTGAGCCCATAGAGATAGAGTTTCGGCCGATGATCCTTCGGCAGCGTCGTCCAGTAATCGTAGACCTCGTGGAACAGCGCACGCGAGGCCTCGCCGCCATAGCCGGGTTCGACCAGCAACGACAGCCAGCTTGCCAGGTAGGAATACTGGATGGCGACGCTGGCGACATCGCCGCCATGCAGGTATTCCAGCGTATCGATGCCCTCCGGATCGACCCAGCCGGTTCCCGTCGGGGTGATGATGACGAGCATCGAGCGGTCGAAGCCGCCGACCCGCTTCAGTTCCTGCAAGGCCAGCCGGGCGCGCGCCTGCGGCGTTTCGGCCGAATTGAGGCCGGCATAGACGCGGATCGGTTCCTGCGCCGGCCGGCCGAGGAAGGCGCCGATGTCGTTCGCCGAAGGGCCGGAGGCGATATAGCCGCGACCCATGCGCCCAAGCTCGTCCCACTTCATCAGCGAGGCGGAACTGCCGGTCTTGCCCGGCTCGGCAGGCTGGGCGGTATCGGCCTCGATCATTTCGTCCAGCGCCTTGTAGGACCCGTCCGCCACATAGAGCGCGTAGCGCAGCAGCACGCCGTTGGCGAGGCTGCCGAAGAGCATCAGCGCGACCGTCAGGCCGATGACGTTGGCGACGCGGCGCGGCATGTAGCTGCGCAACCGGCCGGCGACCAGGCCGAGGGTGAACTGGAACAGGCGCGCGACGACGAGCAGCACCGCGAAGGCGGCGAGCGCGATCAGCGCGACGCTGAAGGGATAGACGCTGTCGACCGGCTCCAGGTCGAACAGGCGGCGGATGGAGTTCTGCCAGTCGGAAGCCCGCCACAGGAACAGCAAGGCGACGGCCGCGCAGAAAACGGCCGCGCCCGTCTTGATCCAGCGGGCGATGCCGTGCCTTGACTGTGGCAATTCCAGATAAGCCCACAGCCAGGCGCCGAACACGCCGATGCCGTAGCCTGCCGCCAACGAGACGCCGGCCAGCACGCCCTGCACCACGTAGGCACGCGGGATGAGCGATGGCGTAAACGATGCGGCGAAGAACAGCGTGCCGACGAGCAGGCCGGTCGTGGAAAGCGACAGCCACAGCCGTGAAGCCAGTCCCTGCATCGTTCCGCAACCTTTGCGTTTGTCAAACGAGCCGCCAATACGCCAGACTCGCGCCGCCGCGGTCAACGCGAAACCGGGCATGCCGCGCCAATTCGCCACTTGCCGTCTCTATCCAGTCTCCCTAGAATCGCGCGCGTCAGGTCAGGGCCGCCGCGCCCGTGTTCCAGCGGGAGTTGTTTTGGTGGGTGTGGTTCTCAATCTCGACAATGGAAAGCGCGAAACCGCGACCATCAAGGAACTGATCGCCTTGACGGCCTCCGACATGGGGCGGGTCAACGAGCTGATCCTGTCGAAGGCCGGTTCCGACGTCGAAATGATCCCGGAAATCGCCAACCACCTGATCTCGTCCGGCGGCAAGCGGCTGCGCCCGATGGTGACGCTCGCCGCCGCGCAGATGTTCGGCTATTCCGGCGAAGGCCACGTCAAGCTCGCCACCAGCGTCGAATTCATGCACACGGCAACGCTGCTCCATGACGACGTGGTCGACGAAAGCGACCTGCGGCGCGGCAAGAAGACGGCGCGCACCATCTGGGGCAACCAGGCGAGCGTGCTGGTCGGCGACTTCCTGCTCGGCCAGGCATTCCGCATGATGGTCGACGTCGGCTCGCTCGACGCGCTCGACATCCTGTCTTCCGCCGCCTCCATCATCGCCGAGGGCGAGGTGATGCAGCTTGCGGCGGCAAAGAACCTCGAAACCACCGAGGACGAGCATTTCGCCGTCATCAAGGCCAAGACCGCGGCGCTGTTCTCGGCCGCCGCCGAAGTCGGCCCGGTGATCGCCGACGCCTCGCGCAACGACCGCGCGGCGCTGCGCTCCTACGGCATGAATCTCGGCCTCGCCTTCCAGCTCATCGACGATGCGCTGGACTATGGCGGCTCCAGCCAGGACCTCGGCAAGAATGTCGGCGACGATTTCCGCGAAGGCAAGGTGACGCTGCCGGTCATTCTCGCCTATCGGCGCGGCACGGCGGCGGAACGCAGCTTCTGGCAGGGGGCGATCGAGAACAACGCCACCGACGATACCGAACTGGAAAAGGCGATCGGCCTGATGGCCCGCCACGGCGCGATCGCCGACACGATCGGCCGCGCCCGCCATTTCGGCGAGATCGCCCGCGACGCGCTGGCGCCGCTGGAGGCCACGCCGCAGAAGGCGGCGCTCATCGACGTCATCGATTTCTGCATCAGCCGGGTCAACTGACCCGGTCATCCCGGCGCCAGCGTGTCCAGCAGCGCCGGCAGCTCCTTCATCATCGCCTCACGCGTGCGCAGGCCGGGGCTGACGGCTTCCTTCCTGTCGTTCTGGACCAGGCGAGCGAACACGATCGTCCTGCCGTTGCGGCTCGCCCAGCCGACGAACCAGCCATAGGCGCGGTTGTTGGCGAAGCTGCCGTCGGCGTTGCGCGGCGCGCCGGCTCCGGTCTTGCCATGAACCTCCCAGCCATTCGGCAGGGTTCCCAGCGCCGTGATCCGGTCGGTCATGTCATAGGCATGCGCGCTCACCGGCAACTGCCGGTTCACCACCCGGCCGAGAAAGGCCAGTTGCTCCAGCGGCGAGATCGTCAGCGAGGAACTGAGCCAGGACCGGGACAGGCCGTTATGCTTGCCGGGGTCGCCCGAGACGTCCTGGTTGCCATACTGGAACTGCCGGACATAGCGCCGGAACCGCTCTTCACCGAGGTATTTCGTCACCTGCTGCGAATACCAGACGACGGAGTTCTTCATCCAGCTGGTCGGGTCGGTGGTGGCGCGCCAGGAAGCGACCCAGTCGGGATAACCCTTCCTGAACGGCAGCGCCGGCGCGTGCTCGCTGGTGAGGAAGCCGGAATCATAGCCCATCAGGCTGATCGGGATCTTGAAGGTGGAGGCGGCGAAGGCGCGCGTGCCGCAGGCGCCCTCCTGTTTCAGCACCTTGCCGGTGGCGGCGTCGGCGAATGCCGTGCACAGCGTTTTTGCCTGCGCGGCCATCGGCACCGCCGCCATCATCATGGCACTCAGGATCAGACTGCGCGCAAACATCGGGTCCCCTTTCCCGCTCGTCGATTCACCCGGACGCCCACTTGCGCGGCAAACATGGTTTAATCACGTCACGCTCCGCCTGCGTTCGCGCAAATGCCGCCGCCGAATCGGGAACTGCGCCGTTGAAGCGCGACCGCAAAAAGGCCATGCTTTGCCGCGACAGATGGATTCTGCGACGAAGGGCACTCCGGCGGTGCTCGTCTTCGACCGAAAGGATTACAATGCGGCAAGCAAGCATGCGCTGGCTCTCGGGGCTGGCCGTTTTGACGGGTGTAGTGGTGTCGGGCCTGCCGGCCCATGCCAAGCAGACGAACGAGCCGGTGGAGATCACCTCGTTTTCCGGGGCCTATCTGGCCGCGCATGTGGCGCAGGCCGACAACGACCTCGACAACGCCATCGCCTACTACAAGCAGGCGCTCGCCTTCGCGCCCGAGGACGCTACGCTCCAGCAGAACCTGATGCTGTCGCTGATCGCGCAGGGCCGGTTCGATGAATCGCTGCCCTATGCCGACAAGCTCAAGGAAACCCCAGACGTGGAGCGATTCTCGCGGCTGGCGCTGGCCGTGGATTCGTTTCGCAAGAAGGATTTCGACAAGGCCCAGTACTGGCTGAAACTTTCGCTCGAATCCGACCTTGACCGGCTGATCGTCGGCGTCATGACCGGGTGGGCCATGGAGGGCGCTGGCCAGGGTGCCGACGCCATGGCCTATATCGACAAGCTATCCGGGCCGGAATGGTTCGACCTGTTCAAGTCCTGCCACCGGGCCCTCATCGCCGATGTCGCCGGGCTGAACGACCAGGCGGACAAGGCCTATGCCGCGACCATCGAGAACGTCGCGTCAGGGAGTGCCGCGCCGGAAACCTGGCTTCGCTGCGCCCAGTCCTATTCCGCCTTCCTTGCCCGCAAGGGCGACAAGGACAAGGCGCTGTCGATCCTCGACCAGGCGGAAACCTTCGCGCCCGGCAAGATCGAGATCACCGCGCTGCGCGACAAGATCACCAAGGGCGAGAAGGTCGAGCCGCTGATCGCCACCCCGTCGGACGGGGCCGCCGAAATCCTGCTCGACCTCGCAACCGCGCTCAACCGCGGCGGCGGCGAGCCCTTCGTGCAGCTCTACCTCGAATATGCGCTGGCGCTGAAGCCCGACAGCGACGCCGCCCTCGTCCAACTGGCCTCCGTCGCCGAGCAGACGAAGGACAGCCAGAAGGCGATCGACCTCTACCGCCGCATTCCCGACAATTCGCCGCTGAAGGAGGTCTCCAACCTCCAGCTCGGGCTGAACCTCGCCGATCTCGACCGCAAGGACGAGGCGGTCGGCCACCTCAAGGCGCTCGTCGAGGCCAACCCCACCGACATGCGCGGCTACCTGGCGCTGGGCGGTGTCTACTCGTCCAAGGAAGATTTCCGCTCCGCCGCCGACCTCTACGACCAGGCGGTGTCCGTCCTCAAAACGCCGACCGCCGCCGACTGGAACATCTTCTACCAGCGCGGCATCGCCTATGAGCGGCTGAAGGAATGGGCGAAGGCCGAGCCGAATTTCCGCAAGGCGCTCGAACTCAACCCCGACCAGCCGCAGGTCATGAACTATCTCGGCTATTCCTGGGTCGACCGGGGCATGAACCTCCAGGAAGCCATGGCGATGATCAAGAAGGCCGTCGACCTGCGCCCCAGCGACGGCTACATCGTCGATTCGCTCGGCTGGGCCTATTACCAGCTCGGCCAGTACGACGATTCCGTGCGCGAAATGGAGCGCGCCATCTCGCTGAAGCCGGAAGATCCGGTACTCAACGACCACCTTGGCGACGCCTATTGGCGCGTCGGGCGCAAGCTCGAGGCGACGTTCCAGTGGACGCATGCCCGGGACATGAACCCGGATCCGGAACTTCTGGCAGCGGTGCGCGAAAAGCTGCTCAAGGGCCTGCCGCCGCTTCCGGGCAAGGCGACCGCGCAGGAAACACCGAGCACCAAGCCCGCTCCGGCCCCCGCGCCGAAGGGATAGCGGCCATCCGCCCGGAGGGCGGGCTTCAACACCCTGCCCCTCCGGCACTTAACCCTTGGTTCACCATTCTCGTTCATTGTCCCTCGGCGGTTTTCCGTTCCTGGGGAGCATGATGGCTAGTTTCAAAACGACCCTGCTGATGGCGATGGTTGTCGGCGCCGGTTTCGCCATGCCGGCGCAGGCCGAGGCGGGCATCGAGGTCACCATGAACCAGGCCAAGATCGTCAAGCTGGCGCGGCCGGCCGATACGATCGTGGTCGGCAACCCGGCCATCGCCGACGCCTCCGTCCAGGACGCCTCGACCGTCGTGCTGACGGGCAAGGGCTTCGGCGTGACCAACCTCGTCATCCTCGACAGCGACGGCAGCCCGATCATCGACGAGCAGGTGACCGTCATCCGCCAGACCGCCTCGTCGGTGCGCATCTACCGGCGCGCCGACGTGCAGACGATGTCCTGCACGCCCTATTGCGAAAGCGCCTACAAGACCGACGCCGAGCGTTCGTCCGAAGCGGAAATGAACGGCCGCTGACCGAGCGCGCCCCGCCCTGCGACGTCGGCCGCTGCATGGTTAGCAGCCGGTAAAGGCACACCGGACAAATCGAACGATCCTTCAAACGGGCCTTCAACAGGTTTCGGCTAGGCTCCGCGCCAGGGTACACAGGATCGGCGGAAACCGGACATGAGCAGCCACTCCAGACCGGCGGGAGATGCGCGCAAGGCGCAACGGGCAGGCTTTCCTGGCCGCTTTCTTCGCGACCGCAGCGGCAGCACGGCCATCGAGTTCGCCGCGCTCGCCCTGCCCTTCTCGATGCTCGTCTTCGCCATCCTGGAAAGCTGCATCGCCTTCGCCGGCCAGGAAGTCATGGCCAACGCCACCGACGACGTCGCGCGCCAATTGCGCACCGGGCAGGTCCGCAGCATAACCGCGCCCGACCTCAAGGCCATGATCTGCGCAAGGCTCGAGGTCATGGTGTCCAGCGACTGCCCGAACCAGATGATCGTCGACCTGCAGCAATACGCGACCTTCCAGGACGCGGCCGCCGTGGGCTTCGCCATCGTCAACGGCGAAATCAAGCCGACCAGGAACCGGCAGGTCATCTCCACCGATTTTTCCGTCACCACCGGCGGCGCCTCCAGCATCAACATGCTGCGGGTCTTCTACAAATGGCCGGTGATGACCGACTTCGTCAGCAAGTGGATGGCCAACCTGAACAACGGCAAGACGCTGCATTTCACATCGATCACCTGGCAGAACGAGCCGTTCAACTAGGACCATCGCCTCGGGCGCAACAAAAAGGGCAATCGACATGCTGTCTGGTGCGGGGGCACGGCGCAAAATAGCGCATTTCTGGGGCAGGACGATCCGCTTTGCCAGGGACCGACGGGGCGTAGCGGCGATCGAGTTCGCCTTCCTGGCGCCGGTTCTCCTGGGGATGTATTTCGTGACCATGGAGATTTCCCAGGCCATCGAAACCAACAAGAAGGTCAGCCGCGTCGCCAGCATGGTGGCGGACCTGGTGACGCAGCGCAATTCCATCGCGCCGGCCGAAATCCAGGCGATCATGAACATCGGCTCGTCCACGCTGCAACCCTACAACCGGTCCGTCCCGAAAATCACCGTCGCGGAACTCAAGATCGGGGCGCTCACCGCTCAGCAGGTAACCAACGGGGACAAGCCCCCGGTGACGGTGGTCTGGTCGCGCAAGCTGGATGCCAACGGCTTTGGCGCCGGTGTCGGCGACGGCGTGGCCGTGGGAACGAATGCCGCGCTGCCGGGTTCGTTGCGAATCCCGAACACGTCGGACGCCTATCTCATCCGCGTGCAGACGGAACTCTCGTACCGGCCGATGATCACCTGGGCGGCCAGCGGCAAGGAAGCGGCGGGCCTTTCGGCCGCTTTCGACAGTATCGCGATGAGCGAAACCTATTACCTCAAGGCCCGCATGAGCCAGAGGGTCGATTGCCCGGCGTGCTAGATCGCCAAGCATTCCCGCCATAACGGTCACGCCGGACCGTGCCGTCCGGCGATCGCGCCGATTGCCAAGGCGCGCGCGCGCTCCTATGTCTTGGCCTCAGGCAGACGCAGGTTTTGATGGCACGCGCATTCGTCTTCGTTCTCGATTCCTTCGGCATAGGCGGCGCGGCCGACGCGGAACGCTATGGCGACAAGGGCGCCGACACCTTCGGACACATCGCCTCGGCCTGCGCGGCCGGCGCCGCCGACCGGGCCGGATTGCGCAGCGGCCCGCTTGCCGTTCCCAACATGACGGCGCTCGGCCTGGGCGAAGCCGCCCGGACCGCTTCCGGTTTTTCGTTCGACGGGCGGACCCACCGGTTGCTCGCCTCCTCCTTCCACGGCGCGGCGCAGGAAATTTCGGCGGGCAAGGACACGCCTTCCGGCCATTGGGAAATCGCCGGCCTGCCGGCCCGCTTCGACTGGGGCTATTTCCCCGACACCATCCCCTCCTTCCCGCAGGAACTGACGGACGCGATGATCCGCGAGGGCAAGGTGCCCGGCATCCTCGCCAACCGCCACGCGCCCGGAACGACGGTGATCGAGGATTTCGGCGAAGAGCACATCGCGACCGGCAAGCCGATCTGCTACACCTCGGTCGACTCCGTGCTGCAGATCGCCGCGCATGAGACGCATTTCGGGCTGGAACGGCTTTATGCGTTCTGCAAGGTCGTGCGCCGGCTCTGCGACCCGCTGAGGATCGGGCGAGTGATCGCCCGGCCCTTCATCGGCGAGACGCGCGAGACCTTCGTGCGCACGCCCAACCGCAAGGACTATGCCACGCCGCCGCCGGAACCGACGCTGCTCGACCGGGTCACTGACCATGGCGGCAGGGTCATCGCCATCGGCAAGATCGGCGACATCTTCGCCCATCGCGGCATCTCCGAAATACGCAAGGGCGCCGGCAACATGGCGATGTTCGACAAGGCGCTGGGCGCCATGGAGGACGCCCGGCCGGGCGACTTCGTCTTCGCCAATTTCGTCGATTTCGACACCGAATTCGGCCACCGGCGCGACGTGCCGGGCTATGCGGCCGCGCTCGAGGCCTTCGACCGGCGGCTGCCGGAAGCGCTGTCGCGGCTGAAGGCGGGCGACCTGTTCATGCTGACCGCCGACCATGGCAACGATCCGACCTGGCGCGGCACCGACCACACGCGCGAGCGCACGCCCGTCCTCGGTGTCGTTCCCGGCCTGCGGGGCGGCGATATCGGCCTCAGGCAGACCTTTTCCGACATCGGCGCCACCGTGGCCGAGCATCTCGGCCTCGCGCGCGGCGGCAGCGGAGCGTCGTTCCTCAGCGCCCTCGGCGGTCATCATGCCTGAACTGCCGGAAGTCGAGACGGTGCGGCGCGGCCTGCAACCGGTGCTGGAAGGCGCGCGCATCGCCCGTGTCGAGGCGCGCCGGCCCGACCTGCGCTTCCCCTTCCCCGAACGGTTCACGCAACGGCTGCAGGGAAGAACGATCATATCGCTCGGCCGGCGCGCCAAGTACCTGACGATGGAGATGGACGGCGGGCCGGGCCTGATCTGCCATCTCGGCATGTCCGGCTCGTTTCGCATCGAGGCCCCGCAGGGCGAAAGCACGCCCGGCCTGTTCCACCACGACCGCTCCAAGAACACGGTGCACGACCATGTCGTCTTCGACGTCGTTTCGGCATCGGGGACGGCTGCCAGCGTGATCTTCAACGATCCGCGCCGCTTCGGCTTCATGCTGTTTTCCGAAGGGCCCGTGGGCGAGCATCCGATGCTGGCGGGGCTCGGCGTCGAGCCGACCGGCAATTCGCTGGACGGGCCGCTGCTCGCCTCGCTGCTCCAAGGCCGCAAGTCGCCGCTGAAGGCCGCACTGCTCGACCAGCGGCTGATCGCCGGCCTTGGCAACATCTATGTGTCGGAGGCGTTGTGGCGCGCCGGCCTGTCGCCGCTCAAGCCCGCCGGCCGACTTGCCCGTCCGGGAAAGAAGGCGCGCGAGGAAAGCGAGCGGTTGGCCGGGGCCATCCGTGCCGTCATCGCCGACGCCATCGCTGCAGGCGGCTCTTCGCTGCGCGACTATGTCCATGCCGACGGCAGTCTCGGCTATTTCCAGCATTCCTTCGCCGTCTACGACCGCGAGGGCGAGCCCTGCCCCAAACCGGGCTGCGGCGGCCATATCGAGCGGATCGTCCAGAGCGGGCGCTCCACCTTCCTGTGCCGCGCCTGCCAACGCTGAGCCCCGCCCGCCATTGAGCGGCACCGGGCGTTGCGATAGACCAGAAGGAACCGGTCCCGAGCGCGAGGAGAATGCAATGGCCTACGAAACGATTTTGGTGGAAACGCGCGGCAAGGTCGGCCTGATCACGCTGAACCGCCCCAAGGCGCTCAACGCGCTCAACTCCCAGGTGCTGAAGGAACTGCTCGCCGCCACGCGGGCCTTCGAGGCCGACGACGGCATCGGCTGCCTCGTCGTCACCGGCTCGGAAAAGGCATTCGCGGCCGGCGCCGACATCAAGGAAATGCAGGCCAAGTCCTATGTCGAGGCCTATCTGGAGGACTTCTTCGCCGGCTGGGAGGATTTCACCCGCTGCCGCAAGCCGATGATCGCGGCGGTGGCCGGCTACGCGCTGGGCGGCGGATGCGAACTCGCCATGATGTGCGACTTCATCATCGCCGCCGACAACGCCAAATTCGGCCAGCCGGAGATCACGCTCGGCGTCATGCCCGGCATGGGCGGATCGCAGCGCCTGACCCGCTTCGTCGGCAAGGCGAAGGCCATGGACCTGGTGCTGACCGGCCGCATGATGGACGCCGCCGAGGCGGAACGCTGCGGCCTGGTCTCGCGAATCGTCGCCCCCGAGGTGCTGGTCGAGGAGGCGCTGAAGGCCGCGCAGAAGATCGCCGACTTCTCGCTGCCGGCGGCCATGATGGCCAAGGAGGCGGTCAACCGCGCCTACGAGACCACGCTTGCCGAAGGCCTGCGCTTCGAGCGCCGCCTTTTCCACTCCATGTTTGCGCTGGAAGACCAGAAGGAAGGCATGGCCGCCTTCGCCGAAAAGCGCAAACCGAATTTCGTCAATCGATGAGCAACATACCGCTATTAGCGTCACCTTCTCCGTTGACGCGTCGGAAAAGCTGAACTATAAGCCGCCCCAATCGAGGCAGCTCATCGCTGTCCGTTGTTTTTTGCGCGCTGCCGTATTCGCCAGCGTTCACCATAGAGATCAGAAAGAGGCATCATGGCCAACACCTCCTCGGCCAAAAAGGCAACGCGCAAGATCGCCCGCCGTGCAGCGATCAACAAGAACCGCCGTTCGCGCGTGCGCACCTATGTCCGCCAGGTCGAAGAGGCGCTTGCCGCCGGCGACAAGGCAGCAGCCGAAGCCGCCTTCAAGGCCGCCCAGCCGGAGCTGATGCGCGCCGCCACCAAGGGCGTTCTCCACAAGAACACCGCTTCCCGCAAAGTGTCGCGTCTGGCCAACCGCCTCAAGACCCTTTCGGCCTGAGTCGACCCCTTACTTATCCGGTTTCAGGAACCCGGCGCGACGCGTCGGGTTTTTTCGTTTGCCGGCAAGAACTTAAAGCTGGCGCTCATCAAAGCGGCCGGCCGGAGGGCCGAACCTTTGCCGGCACGTGAGCCCCGGCTAATGTCCGCGGCGGTGCCGGATGCGCCGGTCTTTTTCTTCGCCTGCCCGAAAAAGCCCTTTATTTTCATCTAGTTGCGACAGGTTATCCACAGCTTGCACACAGCACCCATCGCGGGCGTGAGATAACCGCCTGTCAAGCGAATTATTTCAAAAAATTTCTTCCGGTGACCAATTTTGCAGGGCGCCCAAAAAGGGTTTGAATCACAACGGCTTTGCGCGCGGCCCGTGTTTGGGCCGCCGATTTGGGGGCGTTCTGGTAACCAGATTCGTTAAAAATGTGTTAGAGGCGGCCTTGCCCTTTCCACAGGGATTTCGGTAGTGTCCATCCATCGAAGGGCGGGGGCCAGCGGCTCGCACCTGATCTAGATCGGCCAGCCAAAAGTGGCGAAATCCACAACACGGACCATCATCCGTGAACGGCGGGTTTTGCCCTTCGATATGGGGACCGGCGTAGCAGCGCGTGGAAGGGTGAGTAGTCCGGCAGTTCGCCGGGCGGCTGTGCTTTGTCTGCGCGGGAACGTGCGTCAAGCAGAGGGCCGTTAGGCCCTCGAGGTGGGACACGGTCAGGCCTTTGGGCGGGAACCGGGCGAGGCTTGCAGCCAGCGGCGGCGGCGGACCTCGTCGAGACGATGGATGTCGGATCAAGGATGCTGGAGGCGCATCCCCGGCACTGAACAGGTACGAGAAAGGAATTTTGAGAATGCACAGCGGCGTCGAGAGGGATTTCAGCGGCGACATTCCCCTTCCGGGAGAATTGATCGGAGAAGACGCGATGCCGGCCCCCACCGAGGCTGAACAGCGGTTCGAGCGGGTAAAGGTGCAGTTGAAGGCCCGCCTCGGCAGCGAGGTCTACTCGAGTTGGTTCGGCCGCATGAAGCTGGCCGAGGCGTCCAAGGGCATCGTTCGCATTTCCGTTCCCACCGCCTTCCTGCGCTCCTGGATCAACGGCCACTATCTCGATGTCATCACCGAACTGTGGAAGCAGGAAGACCCCGACACCCTCAAGATCGACATCATCGTTCGCACGGCCACACGTCGCACCGTGCGCGCTTCCGAGGCCAATGCGGCCACGGCCGCAGCGCCCCGGACGGCCCGGCAGACGCAGACGGCGCTCGCTTCGGGCACCACGGTTGGGCGCCCAGAGCGCGCCGGCATGCCGCACGGCCGGGCGGTGGAGGCGGAGCAGCGCCACAGCGTGCTCGGCTCGCCGCTCGATCCGCGCTACACCTTCGCCTCCTTCATCGAGGGGCCGTCCAACCGGGTCGCCTTCGCTGCGGCCCGCGCCGTAGCGGAATCGCAGTCGAGCGCCGTGCGCTTCAACCCGCTTTTCCTGCACGCCACGGTCGGGCTCGGCAAAACCCACCTGTTGCAGGCGATCGCGGCGGAATCGCTGAAGCAGAACCCGAAATCGCGCGTCGTCTACCTGACGGCCGAATATTTCATGTGGCGCTTCGCCACCGCCATCCGCGACAACAACGCGCTGACGCTCAAGGAGCAGTTGCGCGACATCGACCTCCTGATCATCGACGACATGCAGTTCCTGCAGGGCAAGTCGATCCAGCACGAGTTCTGCCACCTGCTCAACATGCTGCTCGACAGCGCCAAGCAGGTGGTCGTCGCCGCCGACCGGCCGCCGTCCGAACTGGAATCGCTGGAGCCGCGCGTGCGCTCGCGCCTCAACGGCGGCGTGGCGCTGGAAATGTCGGCGCCCGACTTTTCCATGCGGCTCGGCATGCTCAAGCTTCGCCTCGCTGCGGCGAACGCCGAAGGCACCCCGCTGGCGATTTCGGAGGAAGTGCTCAACCATGTGGCGCGCACCGTGACCGGCAGCGGCCGCGAACTGGAAGGCGCCTTCAACCAGCTTCTTTTCCGCCAGTCGTTCGAGCCGCAGATCACGGTCGACCGCATCGACGAGATCCTCGGCCACATCTACCGCACCGGCGAGCCGAAGCGGGTGCGCATCGAGGACATCCAGCGCATCGTGGCGCGCCACTACAACGTGTCGAAGACCGAGCTTCTGTCCAACCGCCGCACCCGCACCATCGTCAAGCCGAGGCAGGTCGCGATGTACCTCGCCAAGGTGATGACGCCGCGCTCGCTGCCGGAAATCGGCCGGCGTTTCGGCGGTCGCGACCACACCACGGTGCTGCACGCGGTGCGCAAGATCGAAGACCTTTCCGGCAACGACAACACGCTGGCGCAGGAACTGGAACTGCTGCGCAGGCTGATCAACGACCAGGCGTAAGGGGCGGCCCGCCGCCAGGGCGGGCGTTTTGCCCGAAAACCCCTGCAAAGCCGCATCCGGATGCCGGCACGGGCTTGCGTTCGAGCCGGTTTTCCTGTCAGTTTGACCGGGAATCCGGCTGTCGCCGGACCCTTTTCCGGGCCGCCTTCCTCCGGCGGCCCGCTCCAGTCAAGTGAGCTTAAATCGTCATGCGCGTCATTCTGGAACGGTCGAATCTCCTGAAGTCCCTCAACCACGTTCACCGCGTGGTCGAGCGCCGCAATACCATCCCGATCCTGTCCAACGTGCTGCTCGCCGCCAACGGCGCCAGCCTGGAAATGAAGGCGACCGACCTCGACCTCGAAGTGACCGAGGCGACGCCGGCCAAGGTCGAACAGGGCGGCGCGACCACCGTGCCGGCGCACCTGCTCTACGATATCGTGCGCAAGCTGTCGGACGGCGCCGAAGTGATGCTGCGCACCGACGAGGACGGCAGCGCCATGTCGGTCGTTTCCGGCCGCTCCTCCTTCCGCCTGCAGTGCCTGCCGCAGTCCGATTTCCCGGAACTGTCGGCCGGT
Source organism: Aquamicrobium soli (assembly GCF_042646345.1). NCBI lineage: Bacteria > Pseudomonadati > Pseudomonadota > Alphaproteobacteria > Hyphomicrobiales > Phyllobacteriaceae > Aquamicrobium > Aquamicrobium soli. Next base: position 98,026 of record NZ_JBHRTK010000028.1, read on the forward strand.
TCCTTCCCGCATATTTTCCGTCTCGAATCGACCGCCCTCAAGAGCCTGATCGAAAAGACGCAGTTCGCGATCTCCACGGAAGAGACGCGCTACTATCTCAACGGCATCTACCTGCACACGCTGGAGGCCGGGGGCAAGCTTTTGCTGCGCTCGGTGGCAACCGACGGGCACCGCCTGGCCCGCGCCGAGATCGAGGCGCCGGCGGGCTCGGAAGGCATGCCGGGCATCATCATCCCGCGCAAGACGGTCAGCGAGTTGCAGAAGTTGGTCGACGACCCGGACGTCGCCGTCACCACCGAAGTCTCGGAAACCAAGATCCGCTTCACCGTCGGCAGCGTGGTGCTGACCTCGAAGCTGATCGACGGCACCTTCCCCGACTACCAGCGCGTCATCCCGACCGGCAACGACAAGCAGTTGATCGTCGACCGCCAGAGTTTCTCGACCGCCGTCGACCGCGTCTCGACCATCTCGTCGGAACGTGGGCGGGCGGTGAAGATGACCATCGCCGACGGCCAGGTGACGCTCGCCGTCAACAACCCCGATTCGGGCAGCGCCACGGAAGAACTGGCCGCGGACTATTCGAACGAGCCCATCGAGATCGGCTTCAACGCCCGCTACCTGCTCGATGTCGCGGCCCAGCTTACCGGCGGCAACGCCAAGTTCCTGCTGGCCGACGCCGGTTCGCCGACGCTGATCCAGGACACCGGCGACGAAACCACGCTCTACGTGCTGATGCCGATGCGGGTGTAGCCAGGGGAGGCGCCTAAGGGCGCGGGCCAATGGCCGAGAAGTCCGGCACCCATATCACCCGGCTTACGCTGACCAATTTCCGCAACTATGCGTCGGTGTCGCTCGACCTGCGCCCGGGCGCGGTCGTGTTCACCGGCGACAACGGCGCCGGCAAGACCAATCTGCTGGAAGCCGTGTCGCTGTTCACGCCGGGGCGCGGCCTGCGTCGCGCGCCTTATGGCGAGGTGGCGCGCGAGGGCGGCGACGGCGGCTTCGCACTGCACGCAATGATCGACGGCCCGGAAGGCGAGGTCGAGATCGGCACCGGCATGGTCGCCGGCGAGGCCAGCCGGCGCGTACGCATCAACGGCGCCCCGGCCCGCTCGGCCGACGCCATGCTGGAATGGCTGCGGGTGGTGTGGCTGACGCCGGCCATGGATGCGCTGTTCACCGGCCCGGCTGGCGACCGCCGCCGCTTCCTCGACCGCCTGGTACTCGCCATCGACGCCAGCCACGGCCAGCGCGCGCTCGACTACGAAAAGGCGATGCGCGGCCGCAACCGGCTGCTGTCCGAGGGCTCGCGCGACGGCGCCTGGTTCGAGGCCATCGAGACGCAGATGGCCGAGACCGGCGTGGCGATCGCCGCCGCCCGCGCCGAACTGGTGCGGCTGCTCGTCGCCATGATCGAAAAGCTGCCGGCTGACAGCCCTTTCCCGCAGGCGGAGCTGGCCCTTTCGGGCGATCTCGAAACACAGATCGCCGCCCTGCCGGCGGTCGAGGTCGAGGAAAATTTCCGGCGGGCGCTGGCCGGGGGACGCGAGCGCGACCGCGCCGCCGGCCGCACGCTGGACGGGCCGCACCGTTCCGATCTGCAGGTGCGCCACCGGCCGAAGGCGATGCCGGCCGAACTGTGCTCGACCGGCGAGCAGAAGGCGCTGCTGGTGGGCATCGTGCTGTCGCACGCGCGGCTGACCGGCGAGATGTCGGGCATCCGGCCGATCCTGCTCCTGGACGAGATCGCCGCGCATCTCGACACCGGCCGCCGCGCCGCCCTGTTCTCCATCCTCGAGGAACTGGACTGCCAGACGTTCATGACCGGCACCGAGCCGGCGCTGTTTTCCGCGCTCGCCGGCCGCGCCCAGTTCCTGACCGTCGACCACGGCACGGTTGGGCCAACCCAAGGCACCTGACAAGTATCCGGCCCGGCCCTATGCTCACGCGATGACCACGCTCACCGACCAGGAACTGGAACGCTACGCCCGCCACATCGTGCTGCCGGAAATCGGCGGCGCGGGCCAGCAGAAGCTGAAGCGCGCGCGGGTACTGGTGATCGGCGCGGGCGGGCTCGGCGCGCCGATCCTGCAATATCTGGCCGCCGCCGGGGTCGGCACGCTCGGCATCGTCGACGACGATACGGTCTCGCTTTCCAACCTGCAACGGCAGGTCATCCACGCCACCTCGGCGATCGGCGAAACCAAGGCCGACAGCGCCCGGACGGCGATCCTCGCCATCAACCCCAACGTCGCGGTCGAGCTTCACGTCATGCGGCTCGACGCCGAAAACGCCCCTGCCCTCGTCGCCCGCTACGACGTCGTCTTGGACGGCTCCGACAATTTCGAGACGCGCTACGCGGTGGCGGATGCCTGCGAAGCCGAGGCAAGGCCACTCGTGCATGCCGCCATCGGCCGCTTCGACGGCTCGATCACCGTGCTGAAACCGTTCGAAACGGGCGCGGACGGACGGCCAAACCCTTCCTACCGCGATCTGTTCCCCGAGCCGCCGCCGGCCGGCCTGGTACCGTCCTGCGCGGCCGCCGGCGTGCTCGGCGCGCTGCCCGGCGTCATCGGTACCTTGCAGGCGATGGAGGCGATCAAGCTGATCACCGGCATCGGCGAACCGCTGGTCGGGCGGCTCCTGCTCTACGATGCGCTGGCGGCGCGCTTCGACACCATCGCCTATTCCAGGCGGAAAGGGCGCTGAGATGGCACTGGACCTGTCCCCGGAAGAACGCGCCGTTGCCGGCGGCAGCCGCGGCGAAGGCACGGCCATGGCGATGCGCATCGTCGCCGAGAGCGCCCGCCTGCTCGGTGCACCGCGCCTGATCCCGATCGCCTCGGCGCATATCGACGGCGCGCTTTATCACGGCGACTCCGGCACGCTGTTTGCCGAAAGGCTGGTCGAAGGCGGTGCCAAGGTCGCCGTCCGCTCGACGCTCAATGTCGGGGCGCTCGACCTCATGGGCTGCTCCAAGGTGCGGCTGGAGGGCATGCCGCGCGCCATGGCGCGGCGCATGACCGAGGCCTATCGCAAGCTTGGCTGCGAACAAAGCTGGACCTGTGCACCCTACCAGGCCGGCCACCGCCCGTCGCAGGGCAGCGACGTCGCCTGGGGCGAATCCAACGCGGTGGTTTTCTGCAACTCGGTGCTCGGCGCGCGCACCAACCGCTATGGCGATTTCCTCGACATCGCCTGCGCGATTGCCGGCCGCGCACCCGACTACGGCCTGCACCGGCCGGAAAACCGGCGCGCGACCCTCGTCTTCGACCTTTCCACCCTGCCGGGCTCCTTTCTCGCCGGCGAGACCGCCTGGCCGATCCTCGGCAGCCTGTACGGCCGGGAGGTGGGCAATGCGATCGGCGTAGTCACCGGCGTGGCCGACCACCCCGGCGAGGACGCGCTGAAGGCGTTCGGCGCGGCGGCGGCTTCGTCCGGCGCAGTCGGCCTGTTCCATATCGCCGGTGTCACGCCGGAAGCCCCGGACGCCGCCACCGCCCTTGCCGGCGCCGCGCCCGCCGCCACCATCCGCGTGACGGCGCAGATGGCGTCGGCGGCACGCACCGCCCTTTCCACGGCGGTGAAGACCGATGCCATCGACGCGGTGGCCATCGGCAGCCCGCATCTGTCGCTGGCTGAATTCGACGCGCTGGAGCGGCTGATCGGCGGGAGGCGCCTCAGCGTGCCCTTCTACGCCTGCACCGGCCGCCACGTGCTGGCCGCACTAGAGCAGGACGGCCGGCGCGCGGCCTTGGAGAAAAGCGGCGTCACCATCGTCGCCGATACCTGCGTGGTGGTGACGCCGATCCTGCCCACGCTCGCCGGTGGCGTCTTGATGACGAACTCGGGCAAGTTCGCCCACTATACGCCGGGAAACACCGGCTACTCGGTTCTCTACGGCTCGCTCGGCGACTGCGTGGAAAGCGCCGTCCTCGGCCAGCCGGTGTTTTCGGAGATTGCCGCATGAGCATGCAGGCGGAAATCCTCGTTCCCGGCGAAGGCGGCAAAGGCGAGGCGCTGGTGCTCGATGCGCCGATCAGCTTCTGGGGCGGCGTCGACGCCGCCAGCGGGCGCATCGCCGATGTCCGCCATCCTCAATGCGGGCAAGGCATCGCCGGCCGCGTGCTGTTCCTGCCGGGAACCATCGGCTCGTCGTCGGCCTCGGCCGTACTGCTCGAACTGGTCCATAATGGCCATGCGCCGGCGGCGCTGGTGCTGCACGAGCCGGATGCCATCCTGCTGCTCGGGCTGATCGTGGCGCGGGAGATGAGCTGGCAGACGCCAATCGCGCTTCGCCTCGCGCGCGAGAGCTTTGGCGCCTTTCAGGGTAAAACCGTGCAGGTGGACGACAGCGGCGGGCTTGCTGCCGCGTGAACTAGATCCGCAGCGGCAGCACGCGGTCGGGCGGACGGTGGCCGTCGAAGAAGGCGCGGATGTTGATTATGACCTTCTCGCCCATGTCGATGCGGCCTTCGATGGTGGCCGAGCTCATATGCGGCAGCAGCACCATCTTGCCCTGCGTCGCCAGCCTGAGCAGCCTCGTGTTCATGGCCGGCTCGTTCTCGTAGACGTCGAGGCCGGCGCCGGCGATCTTGCCGTCCTGGATCAGCCTGACCAGCGCGTCCTCGTCGATGATGTCGCCGCGCGCGGTGTTGACGATGTAGGCAGTTGGCTGCAGCAGCGCCAGACGCCTGGCCGACAGAAGGTGGAAGGTGGCGGGCGTCGAAGGGCAGTTGACGGAGATGATGTCCATGCGGGCCAGCATCTGGTCGAGGCTTTCCCAATAGGTCGCCTCCAGCGCGTCCTCGATCGCCGCGGGCACGCGGTTGCGGTTGTGGTAGTGGATGGAAAGGCCGAAGGCCTTGGCTCGCTTGGCCACCGCCGTGCCGATACGGCCCATGCCGACGATGCCGAGCCGTTTGCCCCAGATGCGCCGGCCGAGCATCCAGGTCGGCGACCAGCCCGACCATTTCTTCTCGCCGGTCAGCACGTTGGCGCCCTCGGCCAGCCGGCGCGGCACCGCCAGGAGCAGCGCCATGGTCATGTCGGCCGTGTCCTCGGTGAGCACGTTGGGGGTGTTGGTGACGACGATGCCCTTCTTCGCCGCCGCCGCGACGTCGATCCGGTCGATGCCGTTGCCGAAATTGGCGATCAGCTTGAGGTTCTCTCCCGCCTGCTCGATCAGCGCCGCATCGATGGTGTCGGTGATGGTCGGCACCAGCACGTCCGCCTCGCGCACGGCGGCCACCAGTTCGGGCTGCGTCATCGGCCGGTCCTCGACATTCAACCGGGCGTCGAACAGCTCTCGCATGCGCGTTTCGACCGGATCGGGCAGCTTGCGCGTAATGACGACGAGGGGCTTCTTCCTGCCGGCCATTTTGTCCTCGATCCGGTTCGTGTTGAGACCTCTTTAACCAAGACAGGCGAAACTGAATGTCCGTCCTGGTACGCGATTATCCTGTAACAAGCGGTGCCACGGAAGACAAAGAAAAAGGCGCTCCCTGTCGCCGCCCCTCTTGGAGCAAGGAACGAACGTGTCTGGTTTTGCGCCGCTTCGCATGGTTCTCGGCACGGCCTTTCTTGGTGCAATGCTGTTCGCTCCCTCCCCCGTCGACGCACAGGGTGCGGCAAGCTCGGCACAGACCACGACCGTCCGGCTCGGACCGAGCGGGCTGCCGCTGCCGCGCTTCGTCAGCCTCAAATCCGGCCGGGTCAATTCGCGCATCGGGCCCGGCGTCAACTATTCCGTCGACTGGATGTACACCAAGGCCGGCCTGCCGATGGAGATCGTGCAGGAATACGATACCTGGCGGCGCGTGCGCGATGCCGAGGGTGCCGAGGGGTGGATCAACCAGTCGCTGCTTTCGGGCAAGCGCACGGCCATCGTCGCGCCCTGGCAGCGCGGCAAGGGCGGCACGGTCAACCTGCTCGACGATCCGTCGCAGGATGCGGGCATCGTCGCCATCCTCGAACCCGGCGTCATGGGCACGATCAAGTCCTGCAACGGGCAATGGTGCGAAATGACCTTCGACGGCCACAAGGGCTGGATCAACCAGTCGTCGCTATGGGGCGCCTATCCGGGCGAAAAGGTCAAGGACTGAGGCGCCCTCGCCTGCCGCGAGGCGACAAGGCCTAGTCCGCGCGCTTCGGCCGCAGCCTGACGACGATATCGACATTGGCGATTTCCATGCCCTCCGGCGGCGGCGGCAGGTTGGTGACCGAGACCGGCCCGCCGTCGATGTCGAAGATCCTGTTCTCGCCTTCGATATAGAAATGATGGTGGTCGGAAGTGTTGGTGTCGAAATAGGTTTTCGCCCCTTCGACCGCGAGAATGCGCAGCATCCCAGCCTCGGTGAACTGGTGCAGGGTGTTGTAGACGGTGGCAAGCGACACCGGCACGCCGGCGGCCAGCGCCTCCTCGTGCAGCTCCTCGGCAGCGAGATGGCGGTCGCCCTTGGCAAACAGCAATTCGGCCAGCGCGACACGCTGCCGCGTCGGCCTCAGGCCGGCATCACGCACCCGCTTGTCCACAGCACCCTTGTCCTTCAGCCAAACCAATCCCATTTTTCCCGGAAGCTGGCCCCTTGCTATCGACATGGCGAACCTGTTGAATCGCAACGTCGAATATGCGCGCTCACGCTTCACCATATATTCGTTCACGGCTATACGATCAATAGCGCGCATTGACCCGGCCGGAGTGGCAGGCTAATCGCAAATGGCGGTTTTCGGCCGGAATCGGAAATCGTGGTGACGGCGCACGTCGCCCAACCAGAGTGGAGACGGCATTCAATGGCGGGTAAATCCAGTTACGGCTACGAGGAATTGCTCGCCTGCGCGCGCGGCGAGCTGTTCGGGCCGGGCAACGCCCAGTTGCCGGCCCCGCCGATGCTGATGTTCGACCGCATCACCGAGATCAGCGAAACCGGCGGCGAATTCGACAAGGGGTTTGTCCGCGCCGAATTCGACATCAAGCCCGATCTCTGGTTCTTCCCCTGCCACTTCATCGGCAACCCGATCATGCCCGGCTGCCTCGGCCTCGACGCCATGTGGCAGTTGACCGGCTTCTTCCTCGGCTGGCTCGGCGAGCCCGGCAAGGGAATGGCCCTTTCCACCGGCGAGGTGAAGTTCAAGGGCATGGTCACGCCTTCGGTCAAGAAGGTCGAATACGGCATCGATTTCAAGCGCGTCATGCGCGGGCGCCTGGTGCTCGGCATCGCCGATGGTTGGCTCAAGGCCGACGGCGAGCCTATCTACAAGGCAACCGACCTCAAGGTCGGCCTGTCGAAACAGGAAGCCACCGCCTGACCGGCGCAGGAACCTTGGAAGGAAATCGCCCATGAGACGGGTCGTAGTCACTGGCCTCGGCATCGTATCGTCGATCGGCAACGATGCCGGCGAAGTGCAAGCTTCGCTACGCGATGCCAAATCCGGCATCACCTTCTCTGACTCCTTTGCCGAGCACGGCTTCCGTTGCCAGGTCTGGGGTTCGCCGAAGCTCGACGCCGCGGCGCTCGCCGAGATGGTCGACCGCCGGGCTTCCCGCTTCCTGTCGCAGGGCGGCATGTGGAACCACGTCGCCATGAAGCAGGCGATCGCCGACAGCGGGCTGGAGGAAACCGACGTTTCCGGCAACGAGCGCACCGGCATCATCATGGGTTCGGGCGGGCCGTCCACGCGCACCATCGTGGAAGCCGCCGAAATCACGCTGAAGAACAACTCGCCCAAGCGCATCGGCCCGTTCGCGGTGCCCAAGGCGATGTCGTCCACCGCCTCCGCCACGCTGGCCACCTGGTTCAAGATCCACGGCGTCAACTATTCGATCTCGTCGGCCTGCTCGACCTCGGCGCACTGCATCGGCAACGCGGCCGAGATGATCCAGTGGGGCAAGCAGGACGTCATGTTCGCCGGCGGCCACGAAGACCTCGACTGGACCATGTCCGACCTGTTCGACGCGATGGGCGCCATGTCGTCCAAGTTCAACGACCGGGCGCCGTCTGCCTCGCGCGCCTATGACGTGGACCGCGACGGCTTCGTCATCGCCGGCGGCGCCGGCGTGCTGGTGCTGGAGGAGCTGGAGCACGCCAAGGCGCGCGGCGCCAAGATCTATTGCGAACTGGTCGGCTACGGCGCCACCTCGGACGGCTACGACATGGTCGCCCCCTCGGGCGAAGGCGCGATCCGCTGCATGAAGCAGGCGCTTTCCACGGTGAAGTCGCCCGTCGACTACATCAATACGCACGGCACCTCGACGCCGGTCGGCGATTCCAAGGAAATGGGCGCCATCCGCGAGGTGTTCGGCGACAAGATGCCCTACATCACCTCGACCAAGTCGCTCACCGGCCACTCGCTGGGCGCGGCCGGCGTGCAGGAATCGATCTATTCGATCCTGATGATGCAGGGCAAATTCATCGGCGAAAGCGCGCATATCGAAAATCTCGATCCCGAGTTCGAGGGCATGCCCATCGTGCGCAAGCGCATGGACGACGCCACCATCGACACCGTCCTGTCGAACTCGTTCGGCTTCGGCGGCACCAACGCCACGCTCGTTTTTCAGCGTTATTCCGCATAAGGGGTGCCGGCGATGGAGGGATTGATGAAGGGCAAGCGCGGGCTTGTCATGGGGGTCGCCAACGATCATTCGATCGCCTGGGGCATCGCCAAGAAGCTTGCCGAGCAGGGTGCCGAGCTTGCCTTCAGCTACCAGGGCGAAGCCTTCGGCCGCCGGGTCAAGCCGCTGGCCGATCAGGTCGGCGCCGAGCTGGTGGTGTCCTGCGACGTCGAGGACAGCGCCTCGGTCGCCGCGACCTTCAAGACGCTGGAGGACGCCTGGGGCGGCCTCGACTTCATCGTCCACGCCATCGGATTCTCCGACAAGAACGAATTGAAGGGGCTTTACGCCGACACCAGCCGCGAGAACTTCATCCGCACCATGGTGATCTCCTGCTATTCCTTCACCGAAGTCGCCCGCCATGCGGCGGCGCTGATGAAGGACGGCGGCTCGATGGTGACGCTGACCTATGCCGGGTCGGTGCGCGTCATGCCCAACTACAACGTCATGGGCGTCGCCAAGGCGGGGCTGGAGGCGAGCGTGCGCTACCTCGCCAACGACTACGGCCCGCGCGGCATCCGCGTCAACGGCATCTCGGCCGGCCCCGTGCGCACGCTTGCCGGCGCCGGCATCTCGGATGCCCGCCACATGTTCGGCTACCAGCAGCGCAACTCGCCGCTGCGGCGCAACATCACGCTGGACGAGGTCGGCAACTCGGCGCTCTACCTGCTATCCGACCTTTCCTCGGGCGTGACCGGCGAAATCCACTATGTCGATTCCGGCTACCACATCGTTTCCATGCCGACGCTGGAAGCGCTGAAGGAAATGGACAACGGCCGCGACTGAGCGGCCGTATTGCCGGCGTCAGCGGCGCGCCGAAAACACCTTGAACAAGCCATCGGCCGCAATCTCGGCGTGACGCGAGAATACCGCCGCCAGTACCTTCTCATAGGGCAGCTTGCGGTTGGCCACCATCAGGAGCCGGCCGCCGGGCTTGAGCGCTACTGCCGCGGCGCGGATCATGCCGGCCCCGATTTCCGGCTCCGCCGCGCGGCTCTTGTGGAACGGCGGGTTCATCACGATCGCATCGTAGCGGCGCGCCACCTTCTCCGTGAGCAGGTCCTGCCAGTAAAAGGCCTTTGGCGGCCTCGCCCGTTCCAGGTTGACCTTCGCCGCCTCCAGCGCCTCGAAATCCGCCTCGTAAAGGTCGAGCGCCGCAACGCCGGGGCAGCGCAGGGCAACCTCGGCCGACAGATAGCCCCAGCCGGCGCAAAAGTCGGCTACGGCGCCGGACAGGTCCGCCGGCAGGTTCGCCGCCAACAGCCGTGAACCGGCATCGATACGCTCGAACGAAAACATGCCGGGCGCAGTGCGGAAGCGGTCTTCCACCAGCATCGGCGGATTGGCGCCGCTCAGTTCGGCGGCCACGGCCTCGTCGGCCGGGCGGCGGAACCAGAAGGCCAGCCCATGGTATTTCGGCAGCGAACCGTCGAGGCTAACAAAACCCTCCAGCCGCTTGCGCAGGCTGGCGATGCCGTCATCCTTGCTGCCGGCGACGAGGATCAGCCCGCCCGGCTTCGTCCGCTCGATCGCGCCAGCGATGAAAAGCTCGTTGCGGCCGCGATGGCGACCGGCGAGCACGAGCGCGCTGGAATAGCCGGCCCCTTCGGCGCGCGGGGTAACCGAGGACAGCCGCATGCCCTCCAGCGCGCGAAAATCCGGCCGAAAGCCCTGAACGGCACGCAGGTCAGCGCCCCATCCCTCCGGCAGCCGGAAACCCGGCTCGGCGCCAAGAAACAGCACCCGCTCGCCCTTGGCCGGCGCGGCGAGGACTCCCGCCTCGAACGGGTGAAACAGGGTCTTCAGCGCATCACCGGACATGGATCGCTTGCCGCTCCGTTCGCATTCGGTCAGGCGCGGCGGGACAGCGCCCTATCCGCCATGACCGCAACTCCAAATGCAAGGAGCGCGGCGTTGCCGCCGCGCTCCGTCTTTCTGCCCGAAAAGACGCCGATCAGGCAGCGTCTTCTTCGCCTTCCGGCTTCTTTTCCTTGACGATTTCCTTGCCAGTGGCCTGGTCGACGACCTTCATCGACAGGCGAACCTTGCCGCGCTCGTCGAAGCCCATCAGTTTGACCCAGACCTTGTCGCCTTCCTTGACCACGTCGGAGGTCTTGGCCACGCGCTCGTTGGCGAGCTGCGAGATGTGGACCAGGCCGTCCTTGGGGCCGAAGAAGTTCACGAAGGCGCCGAAGTCGGCGGTCTTGACGACCGTGCCTTCGTAGATTTCACCCACTTCCGGCTCGGCCACGATGGTGTGGATCCACTTCCTCGCCGCCTCGATCTCCTTGGCGTTGGACGAAGCGATCTTGACCGTGCCGTCATCCTCGATGTTGATCTTCGCGCCGGTCTTTTCCACGATCTCGCGGATGACCTTGCCGCCGGAGCCGATGACGTCGCGGATCTTGTCGGTCGGGATGTGCATGACCTCGATGCGCGGCGCGAACTCGCCGAGCTCGGCGCGGGCGCCGGTGAGCGCCTTGCCCATCTCGCCGAGGATATGCAGGCGGCCGTCCTTGGCCTGGCCGAGCGCGATCTTCATGATCTCCTCGGTGATGCCGTCGATCTTGATGTCCATCTGCAGCGAGGTGATGCCGCCTTCGGTGCCGGCGACCTTGAAGTCCATGTCGCCGAGATGGTCCTCGTCGCCGAGGATGTCGGACAGCACGGCGAAACGCTCGCCTTCCTTGATCAGGCCCATGGCGATGCCCGCAACCGGCTTGGCCAGCGGCACGCCGGCATCCATCAGCGCCAGCGAGGTGCCGCAGACGGTCGCCATCGAGGACGAACCGTTGGACTCGGTGATCTCCGACACCACGCGCAGCGTGTAGGGGAACTGGTCGGCCGAGGGCAGCATCGGGCGAACGGCGCGCCAGGCGAGCTTGCCATGGCCGATTTCGCGGCGGCCCGGCGAACCCATGCGGCCGGTCTCGCCGACCGAGTAGGGCGGGAAGTTGTAGTGGAGCAGGAAGCGCTCCTTGTACATACCGGTCAGGCTGTCGACATACTGCTCGTCCTCGCCGGTACCAAGGGTAGCCACGACCAGCGCCTGCGTCTCGCCGCGGGTGAACAGCGCCGAGCCGTGCGTGCGCGGCAGGACGCCCACTTCCGAAACGATGTTGCGGACCGTCTTCAGGTCGCGGCCGTCGATGCGCGAGCCGGTGTCGAGGATGTTCCAGCGCACGATCTTGGCCTGGAGTTCCTTGAACACGGTGGCGATCTGCTCGGACGAGTACTTGGCCTCTTCGCCTTCGGCCGGCGCGAACGCCGCCTTGACCTTGGCCTTGACCGCATCGACAGCGGCATAGCGGTGCTGCTTGTCGGTGATCTTGTAGGCGTCGCGCAGCTCGCCTTCGACGATCTTCAGCATCTCGGCTTCGAGCTCGGAATAGTCCGGCGCGGTGAAGTCGCGGGGGTCCTTGGCGGCCACTTCGGCGAGCTTGATGATCGCGTCGATGACCGGCTGGAAGCCCTTGTGGCCGAACATGACGGCGCCGAGCATGACGTCCTCGTCGAGCTCCTGGGCTTCCGACTCAACCATCAGCACGGCGTCGGCGGTGCCGGCGACGACGAGGTCGAGCTTGGATTCTTCCATCTCGTCGATGTGCGGGTTCAGCACATATTCGCCGTTGATGTAGCCGACGCGGGCGCCGCCGATCGGGCCCATGAAGGGCACGCCCGACAGCGTCAAGGCCGCCGAGGTTGCGACGATCGACAGGATGTCCGGATCGTTCTCGAGGTCATGCTGGACGACGGTGACGACGATCTGCGTGTCGTTCTTGTAGCCGTCGGCGAACAGCGGGCGGATCGGACGGTCGATGAGACGGGAAACCAGCGTTTCCTTCTCGCTCGGACGGCCTTCGCGCTTGAAATAGCCACCCGGGATCTTGCCGGCGGAATAGGTCTTTTCCTGGTAGTTGACGGTCAGCGGGAAGAAATCGAGGCCGGGCTTCGGCTCCTTCATCGAGACGACGGTGGCCAGGACCACGGTCTCGCCATAGGTGGCGAGCACCGCGCCATCGGCCTGGCGAGCGATCTTGCCCGTCTCGAGAATGAGCGGGCGCCCGCCCCATTCGATTTCCACTTTGTGGTGATTGAACATTGCTTGTCCTTCATATGCGGAAAGTGCCGCGCCGTATCTTCGGTGCAGACATCCCTTTCCTGGCTTCCTTGCGGACCAGCCACGGGCAAGACAACGGGAAGCTTGGCTTTACGCGGCACGACGGCGCCGCCAAGCGTCCTGCAATCCTGCCCCATGACCGTCCATGGGCGGCTCCAGCGGCGTCCTTCGCACGACCGGGGCCAAAGCGAACCAGCCATTCCCGGCCGGCCCGAATGCGTGACCGGCGGACCTTTCAGCCCGCCGGTCGATCCATCAACGACGCAGACCGAGCTTCTCGATCAACGCCTGATAACGCGCGCTGTCCTTGCGATTGAGGTAATCGAGCAGGCTGCGGCGCTGGGAAACGAGAGCCAGAAGACCACGGCGGGAATGGTTGTCCTTCTTGTGGTCCTTGAAATGCTCCGTCAGGTTCTTGATGCGCTCGGAAAGGATCGCCACCTGGACTTCCGGAGAACCGGTGTCGCCCTTGGCGGTCGCGAACTCGCTCATCAATTCCTGTTTACGTTCAGCAGTAATCGACATCGGATTTTTCCTTATCTGTTCGAGGAAACGAGGCGCCCATAGCCGGGATGTCGTCCAGCAAGGGTCGATGAAACATCGCGACGTGGCGCAATGTTGCGGCGCATATAGGGTAATTTTGCCGGAAAAGCCAGCGTCATTTGCAGAACCGGCCCTACAGCCACTTCTTCCACTTGAAGAAGCCGACAAGTCCCAGTGCAATTGCGGCCATGAACAGAAGCGCCAGAGGATAGCCGTAATAGCCGCGCAGTTCCGGCATGTTCCACGGCGAGGTGTCGGGATCGAAATTCATGCCCCACACGCCGACGAGAAAGGTCAGCGGCATGAAGATCACCGAGACGATGGTCAGGTAGCTGATGATGTCGTTGGTGCGCGCCTGCGACAGCGACAAATGCATCTCCATCAGGCCGGTGACGGTGTCGCGCTGGGTTTCAACCAGCTCGATCAGCCGCATGGCGTGGTCCAGCGTGTCGTTGAGGAATATCTTGGTATCGGCCGTGACACAGGGCGTCTCGCTGCGGATCAGGGCGGCAAGCGCGTCGCGCACCGGCCACAACACGCCCTTGAGGCCGTGGCTGGTGCGCCGCAATTCGTGAAGCTGCCGCATCTGCCCTTGCTGCGGCGCGTTCAGCATCTCGTCCTCGATGCCGTCGACGGCATCGCTCGCCGCCTCCACCGGCGGGAAATAGCTGTCGACGATGGCGTCGATCAGCGCATAGGCGAGATAGTCGGCGCCGCGCGTGCGCAGCCGGTTCGGCATCGGGCCATCGATGCGCTTGCGCACCGGATCGAACGGATCGCCCGCCCGCTCCTGGAAGGTGACCACGTATTTCTTGCCGAAGAATATCGAGACCTGCTCGTAGCGATGACTGGCGATGTCGTCGATCATCGACAGCACGACATAGGCGTTGTCGTCGAAGAAATCGACCTTGGGCCGCTGGCCGGTATTGACCACGTCCTCCAGCGCCAGAGGGTGCAGCTTGAAGATGCGGCCGATCTCGCCGATCAGGTCGACGCTGCCGAGCCCGGTGCAATCGAGCCACAGCAGCGGCCATTTATCGTAGTGGGCGGCGACGTCGGCAATGCCGGCCCTGTCGATCGTCTTGCATTTTTCCGGCGAGATCAGCGTCAGCCGAAGCTCGGTGCGGCCGGCCCCCGGCTCGGCGATCAGCGTCCCCGGCGATGCCCCGACCGGCGTGCGCCGCCTCTTCACCCTCGACCGCTTCATGAGCCAACAGCCCCCGCTTTACGCAATCGCGGCAGACGGCGGCCCGTGGCGAATTTACCCCCACCCCTAGCCCCTCCCCACAGGGGGGAGGGGAATGCCGAAACGCTGCTGCCAAGTCCCCCTCCCCCTTGTGGGGAGGGGCTAGGGGTGGGGATAACTGACGCCCATGCAAAAGGCGGTTTTCGCAATACAATCAGCATGCTTGCCAATGGGAGGCCGCGTGCCGCCTGTGTCAAGGGATCAGCCGCCAAAAACACGCTTGGGCTTGAACATGCCCTGTTCGATGGCGCCGATCGCGACCAGCCGGCCGCGCGCCGTGGCGCAGGCTTCCTCCGCCTCCACCGGCGCGTCGCGGCCACGGATGACGACCGAATTCCCAAGCCGGATGCGCGAGGCGGTATCGTCGCTCACCGACACCTGCGGCAGGCAATCGAGCGCGACGACGGTATCGACGAGCAGCGCGTCGATGTCCTCGAAGCGATCCGGCAGGCGGATTTCTTCCTGCGGGGCCTGCCCGTCCGAAGACGGTTTGCCGCGCCCCGCTTCGCCGAAACGGGCGGTTTCCAGTTCGGCGATGGTGACGAAATCATCCGCCGTGAACGGGTCGACTTCCATGCGGCGCAGGTCGGCGACATGGCCGAAGCAGCCGAGATCGCGTCCCATGTCGCGCGCCAGCGAGCGGACATAGGTGCCCTTGCCGCATTCGATCTCGAACAGCGTCCGCTCGGGCGAATGCTCGACGATCTCCAGCCGGCCGATCTCCACCTCGCGTGCCGGGATGTCGACCACGGCTCCGCCACGGGCGAGGTCGTAGGCGCGCTCGCCGGCGATCTTGATGGCCGAGAACTGCGGCGGCGTCTGCATGATGACGCCCGTATAGGCCGGCAGAAGCGCCTCGACCTCGGCGCGCGCCGGGCGCTTGTCCGAGTTCTTCGTCGCCTGCCCTTCCAGGTCGTCGGTCGAGCGCTCCTCGCCCCAGGCGACGGTGAAACGGTAGATCTTGGCGCCGTCCTGCACATAGGGCACGGTCTTGGTCGCTTCGCCGAGCGCGATCGGCAGCATGCCCGACGCCAGCGGGTCGAGCGTGCCGGCATGGCCGGCCTTCTCGGCGTTAAACAGCCACTTGACCTTGGCAACCGCCTCGGTCGAGCCCATGCCGACCGGCTTGTCCAGCACCACCCAGCCGGAAACCGGCCTGCCCTTCTTCTTGCCGCGTCGCGCCATCAGAACAGCCCCTCACCCTTACCCTCTACCCGTGAAAAACGGGGAGAGGGAGGCGTGGACGTCGCCGCTTGTGTCCTCTCCCCGTTTACGGGGAGAGGATGCCGGCAGGCAGGTGAGGGGCAAATGCCACCCATCATTCTTCGTCCTTCTTATCCAGATCGCGCGCCACTTCCGGCGACTTCAGCAGATCGTTGATTTTCGCAAAGTTGTCGAAGCTCGTATCCAGCCGGAACCGGAATTCGGGCATGTATTTCATCTGCCGCAGCGCCGACGACACACGGCCGCGCACGAACTTCGCGTGCTTGTTGAGCGCGGCCACGACCGCGTCGTCATCGGCCGCGCCCAACGGAGACACGAAAACCGTGGCGATCTTGAGGTCGGGCGACATGCGCACCTCCGAAACCGAGACGACGGTCTGCTCGATCAGCGGGTCGAGGATTTCGCCGCGCTGCAACGTCTCGGACAGGGCATGGCGCACCTGCTCGCCGACGCGCAGCATGCGCTGGGATGGGCCTTTGGCGGAATGGGGCATGTCTAACGGTCCTGAGGTCGCGCGTCGCGGGATAGGACCGCGCGCGGGCTGAAAGAGGGAAGGCAGCCGTCAGGCCGCCTTCCCCGGATCACACGTCGTGCCGAACGACTTAGAGCGTTCGCGACACCATCTCGACGCGGAAGCACTCGATGACATCGCCGACGCGCATGTCCTCGTAGTTCTGGAAGGCCATGCCGCATTCCTGGCCCGCCGGTACTTCCGATACCTCGTCCTTGAAGCGCTTCAGGGTCTTCAGCGTGCCTTCGTGGATCACCACGTTGTCGCGGATCAGGCGCACGCCCGCCCCGCGCTCGACCCGGCCTTCGGTGACACGGCAGCCGGCGATCTTGCCGACCTTGGTGATGTCGAAGATCTCGAGGATCTCGGCATTGCCGATGAAGGTCTCGCGGCGTTCCGGCGACAGCATGCCCGACAGGGCCGCCTTCACGTCGTCCACCAGGCTATAGATGACCGAGTAGTAGCGGATCTCGATGCCGGCCGAAACCGCAGCCTGCCTGGCATGCGCGTTGGCGCGGACGTTGAAGCCGATGATGGCGGCTCCGGACGTCTCGGCCAGCGACACGTCGGTTTCCGTGATCGCGCCGGCGCCGGAATGGACGATGCGCACCCGCACCTCGTCGGTGCCCAGGCTTTCGAGCGCGGCGTCGATCGCCTCGATCGAGCCCTGCACGTCGCCCTTGATGACCAGCGGGAATTCCTTCACGCCCGTCGCCTGCAGTTGCGACATCATCTGCTCCAGCGAGCCGCGCTGGCCGGCATGCTTGGCGGCCGCCTTGTCGCGCGCCAAGCGCTGGCGGTACTCGGTGATCTCGCGGGCGCGGGCCTCATTGTTGACCACGGCGAAATGGTCACCGGCATGCGGCGTGCCCTGGAGGCCGAGGATTTCCACCGGCATGGCCGGCGGCGCTTCCTGCACATGGGTGCCGTGGTCGTCGACCAGCGCGCGCACGCGGCCCCATTCGTTGCCGGCCACCAGGATGTCGCCCGGCATCAGCGTACCGGTCTGCACCAGCACGGTGGCGACGGGGCCGCGGCCCTTGTCGAGCTGCGCCTCGATGACCACGCCTTCGGCGGTACGGTCGGGGTTCGCCTTGAGGTCGAGGATTTCGGCCTGCAGCAGGATCGCCTCGAGCAGCTTGTCGATATTGGTGCCCTTCTTGGCGGACACCTCGACGTCCAGCACCTCGCCGCCCATCGATTCCACGAACACCTCGTGGCGCAGCAGTTCGGAGCGCACCTTCTGCGGATCGGCCTCGTGCTTGTCGATCTTGTTGATCGCCACGATGATCGGCACACCGGCCGCCTTGGCATGGTTGATGGATTCGACCGTCTGCGGCATCACGCTGTCGTCGGCCGCCACCACCAGCACGGCGATGTCGGTCGCCTGCGCGCCGCGGGCGCGCATGGCGGTGAACGCGGCGTGGCCGGGCGTGTCGATGAAGGTGATCTTCTGGCCGTTCCTCTCGACCTGGTAGGCACCGATATGCTGGGTGATGCCGCCGGCCTCGCCGGACTGCACGTTGGCATGGCGGATAGCATCGAGCAGCGAGGTCTTGCCGTGGTCGACATGGCCCATGATCGTCACCACCGGCGGGCGATTGACCAGGTCTTCCTCGTTGTCGGCGATGTTGAACAGGCCTTCCTCGATGTCGGCCTCGGCCACGCGCTTGACGGTATGGCCGAATTCGGTGGCGACAAGTTCGGCCGTGTCGGCGTCGATCACGTCGCCGGGCTTCATCATCTGGCCCTGCTTCATGAAGAACTTGACCACGTCCACCGCACGCTCGGACATGCGCTGCGCCAGTTCCTGGATGGTGATGGTCTCAGGAATGGTGACCTCGCGCATGACCTTCTCGCGCGGCTCGTTGTACATGGCGCGCTTGAACTTCTCCTGGCGCCGCCGCATGGCCGCCAGCGAGCGGGCACGCGCGTCGCCGTCTTCCGACGACAGCGCCGAGTTCAGGGTCAGCTTGCCGCGGCGGCGGTCCTCCTCGCCCTTGGCGGGCTTGGCGGGACGCGCCACTTCGGGCGTGACCAGGCGGCGCGGCGGCACGGCGGCGGCAGCGCCGGGGCGCTTCGGCTTGGCGGCGGCTTCGTCCTGATCCTCGGCAGCGAGTTCGGCGGCCTGCGGCGCACGGCGGCGGGCCTCCTCCTCGGCACGGCGGCGCGACTCGGCCTCGGCCTGCACGCGGGCTTCTTCCTCGGCCTGGCGGCGCGCCGATTCCTCGCGCTCGCGCTTGCGGCGCTCTTCTTCCTCGGCGCGGCGCTTGGCCTCTTCGAGCGCGCGCTGGCGATCTTCCGCGTCGCGGGCCTTCGAGCCTTCAAGCGCCCGGCGGCGGGCTTCCATCTCGCTGCGCGACAGGTCGTTCAGCACGACGGCGCCGCGATCGACCGGCGCCTTCGGCGCTTCCTGCACCGGGGGAGCGGCCGGAGCGGGCGCGGCCGGTTGCGGCTTGGGCGCAAAAACGGGCGCGGGCGCGGGCTCCGCCTTGTCGCCAGGCATGGAGAACTTGCGCTTCTTGGTCTCGACCACGACCTGCTTGGTGCGGCCATGCGAGAAGTTCTGGCGCACGACGCCCTGCTCCACACCCGGGCGCTTCAGCGTCAGGGTCTTCTTCGGCGTTACGCTCAAAGTCTTGTCGTCGCCCGATTTCGTATCGCTCATTCCATATCCTCTGCGGCATCATCTTCGCCAGCAACGGCCGCAAGCATTGCCAGATCGTCCGGGGTTCCGCCCCGATATCGGTCGAGCGCAACCATGCGCTTCAGAACCGCCTTGCCCGCATCGCCCGCGAGAACGGCAGCATGTATCACATTTGTGCCCCCCAATGCCAAACTCAAATCGGCCTCGGGGAAAAGTTTGTAGGCGGCAATGGCAGGACCACCCAGATGCACCACCGCCCGGCGCGCCTGGCTGATCTTGCGAATGCCGTCTTGCGATGCCTCATTGGCATGGAGCACGCAAAGTGCCAAGCCAGAACGTACCGAAGCTTCCACCTTGGTGGCGCCGAAGACGACGGCGCCGGCCTTGCGGGCCATGCCGAGCATGCCAAGGGCGTGCTTGGCCAGCAGCGCATCGACCATCGCGCCGAGATCGACCGGCACGTTGACCTTCGCCTTGAAGGCGCGCGCGAACAGGTTCTTGGCCGCCGCCGTCTCTATATGTAGGCGTTCGGCGGCAACCCAGCAACCGCGGCCGGGAAGACTCCGCTTGATATCGGGAACGACCGTCGAATCCGGGCCGACGACGAACCGGATCAGCTCATCCGGTTCGGCCTGCCTGCGCGTGACGATGCAAGTGCGATCGTTCATCTGTCTGGAAAGCGGGTCGTGTGCGATGCGCTTTCACCTCACGCACCAACGGCTTCGTCAGCGGTCTCTTCACCCGCCGCAAGCTCGTCCTCGCTGATCCAGCCGGCCTTCAGCCGCGCCGCCAGCACCATCTGCTCGGCATCGGCGCGCGACACGCCGTGCGGGGCGAGCACGCCTGGGAACACCTTGGTCTCCCCGTCCTTGCGCTCCTTCCAGCCGACCAGGTCGTCGACCGCGTAGCCGGCAAAGTCCTCGACCGTCTTCACGCCGTCCTCGCCGAGCGTCACCATCATCGCGGTGGTCACGCCGGGGATTTCGCGCAGTTCGTCGGCCACGCCCAGTTCCCTGCGCTTGGCGTCGTGCTCGGCCTCGATCTTTTCCAGGTACTCGCGGGCGCGCTGCTGGATCTCGGAAGCCGTATCCTCGTCGAAACCGTCGATCGAGGAGATTTCCTCGGCCTCGACATAGGCCACTTCCTCGACGCTGGTGAAGCCTTCGGAGGCCAGCACCTGGCCGACCATCTCGTCGACGTCGAGCGCTTCCATGAACAGCGCCGAGCGTTCGACGAATTCCTTGTGGCGGCGCTCCGACTCTTCCTGCTCGGTCAGGATATCGATGTCCCAGCCGGTGAGCTGCGAGGCGAGGCGCACGTTCTGGCCGCGGCGGCCGATGGCCAGCGAAAGCTGGTCGTCGGGAACCACCACCTCGATGCGCTCGGCATCCTCGTCGAGCACCACCTTGGCCACTTCGGCCGGCTGCAGCGCGTTGACGATGAAGGAGGCAGCCGAGGGCGACCACGGAATGATGTCGATCTTCTCGCCCTGCAACTCGCCGACGACGGCCTGCACGCGCGAGCCGCGCATGCCGACGCAGGCGCCGACCGGATCGATGGAACTGTCACGCGAAATGACGGCGATCTTGGCGCGCGAGCCCGGATCGCGGGCGACCGACTTGATCTCGATGATGCCGTCGTAGATTTCCGGCACTTCCATCGTGAACAGCTTGGCCATGAACTGCGGATGGGTGCGCGACAGGAAAATCTGCGGGCCGCGCTGCTCGCGGCGCACGTCATAGACATAGGCGCGCACGCGGTCGCCATACTTGTAGTTCTCGCGCGGGATCAGTTCGTCGCGGCGGATGATCGCCTCGCCGCGCCCGAGATCGACGATGACGTTGCCGTACTCCACGCGCTTGACGGTGCCGTTGAGGATTTCGCCGATGCGATCCTTGTATTCGTCATACTGGCGGTCGCGCTCGGCCTCGCGCACCTTCTGCACGATGACCTGCTTTGCCGACTGGGCGGCGATGCGGCCGAAATCCATCGGCGGAAGCTGCTCGGCGATGAAGTCGCCAAGCTGGGCGTCGGGGTTGCGCTCGCGAGCGGTGGAAAGCGCGATCTGGGTGGCGTAGTCCTCGACCGCCTCGACCACCTCCATCAGCCGCTGCAGCTTCATCTCGCCCGTCTGCGGGTTGATGTCGGCGCGGATGTTGGTTTCCTGGCCGTAGCGCGAGCGCGCCGCCTTCTGGATCGCGTCGGCCATGGCGTCGATGACGATCTGCTTGTCGATCGACTTCTCGCGCGCGACCGCATCGGCGATCTGCAAGAGTTCAAGCCTGTTGGCGCTTACAACCATTTCTGTTCTCCCGAGCCTCGCGCCGGACCTTGCCGGCCGGCCTGCTCATTCACGGTTCAAGTTCGTTGTCGTTTTCGGCGTCCGGCACATCGTCCGATTCGCCCCGATGCTTCCTGGCGTCCTTGCGCGCTCGGTTGTCCT
This sequence comes from Aquamicrobium soli, assembly GCF_042646345.1. Classification (NCBI taxonomy): domain Bacteria; kingdom Pseudomonadati; phylum Pseudomonadota; class Alphaproteobacteria; order Hyphomicrobiales; family Phyllobacteriaceae; genus Aquamicrobium; species Aquamicrobium soli. The sequence goes on from NZ_JBHRTK010000028.1 coordinate 119,371, forward strand.
TCGACAAGGCGTCGCGAATAAGGTCGTCGGTCAGGATCAGCCGCGCCTCGGCGACCGCATCATAGGGAATCGACGCCGTCGGTTCCTCGCCATAGGCGGCCTTGTCGTTGCGCACGACGAAGCCATCTTCGCCGGCTTCCTCGATCTTGCCGCGGAAGCGCTTCTTGCCGCCGACGAGGACCGAGGTCTCCACTTTCACCAAATGGCCTGCCCAGGTGGAAAAATCCGCCTTGCGCACCAGCGGCCGGTCGATGCCCGGCGACGACACTTCCAGATGATAGGCCTTCTCGATGGGATCTTCCACATCGAGCGCCGGCGAGACCGCGCGGGAAACCTCCTCGCAGTCCTCCACCGTCATGGTGCCGTCTTCGCGCTCGGCCATGATCTGCAGCGTCAGGCCGTTCTGCCCGGACAGGCGAACGCGCACGAGGCGGAAGCCGATCCCGCGCAGCACCGGCTGGACAATGAGCGCGACGCGCGCATCGATGCCGCTTTCGCGGATGATGCGGTCGTCGCCAAGATCCTCGCTAGCCGTCACAGTCGCACTATCCTTTCGGTTGGCCGTTGCGGGCTACGCCCGGGTAATAAAAAAGAGCGGGACCGGGTGGACCCACTCTTCGTCATACCGACCAAGAATTTGAGTGCGATGTAAACCCGTTTTCGCGAAATTTCAAGCCCCGTGCCGGTCCCCTGCCCATCCATGCAACCAGAGCATGGCTAATGTGCAGGATCAGGCCTGTAACAAAAAGCCGGAGAGCCTATTTATGTTGCAGCGCACAATCGTGCTGTCGTTTTCAAGGAAGGGGTTCGTCATGTCAGGCAATCGCAGGTTTTCGGGCTTTGGCCGCTTCGTGGACACGCTGGGCAGTGCCATTGCCGTGGCCAGCGCCGTCGAGTCCGGCCGCAGGCCGCTGGCCCGCGACCTCGAGGCTCTCGGGATCGATCCGCGCCAGTTCACGAAAATCCGGCATCGCTAAGCCGGTCAATCCTCGTCGCCGGCCATCTGCGCCAGCACCTCGCCTTTTCCGCGGGCACGCATGATCATCGGCACGACCACCGCCGCGATCGCCAGCACCCACAGGCCGATGGCGATCCACGAGTGGAACAGCACCGTGATATCGCCCTGGCTGATGGCCAGCGCCCGGCGTAGCTGCTGTTCCGCCATCGGCCCGAGGATGAGTCCGATCACCACCGGCGCGATCGGATAGCCGAAGCGGCGCAGGCCATAGCCGAGCAGGCCGCAGGCGAGGAGAATGCCGAGTTCGAACACCGACGGGTTGGCGCCGATGGTGCCGAGCGTGGCGAACACCAGGATGCCGGCATAGAGCCAGTGCTTGGGGATGGTGAGCAGCTTCACCCACAGGCCGATCAGCGGCAGGTTCAGTACCAGAAGCATGAAGTTCGCCACCAGCAGGCTGGCGATCAGGCCCCAGACGAGCTGGGAATTGTTGGTGAACAGCAGCGGCCCGGGCTGCAGGCCGAACTGCTGGAAGCCGGCCAGCATGATCGCCGCCGTCGCCGTGGTGGGCAGGCCGAGCGTCAGCAGCGGCACCAGCGTGCCGGCCGCGGAAGCGTTGTTGGCCGCCTCCGGCCCGGCGACGCCCTCGATGGCGCCGTGGCCGAATTCCTCCGGCTTGGGCGTCAACTGCTTTTCCACCGAATAGGACAGGAAGGTGCCGATCTCGGCGCCGCCGGCCGGCATCGCGCCGATCGGGAAGCCGATCGCCGTTCCGCGCAGCCACGGCTTCCACGAACGCGCCCAGTCCTCGCGGTTCATCCAGACCGAACCCTTGACGGATTCCACCTTGTCGTCGTCGCCCGATGTCGAGGCGGCGACGCTCAGCGTCTCGCCGATGGCGAACATGGCGACGGCGAGTGTCGTCACCTCGATGCCGTCGAGCAGGTCGGGAACGCCGAAGGCCAGCCGCGCCTGCCCGGTTTGCAGGTCGATGCCGATCAGACCGAGAGTGAGGCCGAGAAACAGCGCGGTCAGTCCCCGCAAGGCCGAATCGCCGAAGGCCGCCGACACGGTCATGAACGCCAGGATCATCAGCGCGAAATATTCCGCCGGCCCGAAGGACAGCGCCATCTTGACGATGGTAGGGGCAATCAGCGCCAGCCCCAGCGTGGCGATGAGGCCGGCGACGAACGAGCCGATGGCGGCGGTGGCGAGCGCCGGGCCGCCCTTGCCCTTGCGGGCCATCTTGTTGCCCTCCAGCGCGGTGACGATGGAGGCGCTTTCACCCGGCGTGTTAAGCAGGATCGACGTGGTCGAACCGCCATACATGCCGCCGTAGTAGATGCCCGCGAACATGATCAGCGAGCCGGCCGGGTCCAGCTTGTAGGTGACGGGCAGAAGCAGCGCCACCGTCAGCGCCGGGCCGATGCCCGGCAGCACGCCGACGGCGGTGCCGAGGGTGACGCCGATCAGCGCGTAGAACAGGTTGATCGGCTCGAGGGCGACCAGGAAACCATTGGCGAGAAGTACGAAAGTGTCCATGCCGCGCTACCCGATCGCTTCTAGCCGGTAATGAGGGTTTCGAAGGGTCCGGCCGGCAGGGTCAACTGCAGGCCCTTGGCAAAGATGAACCAGACGACGAAGGACAGCACGACGCCGATTGGAAAGGTCATCCACAGCGGGCCGCGGCCGAATCCGCGCGCCGTCGCGGCAAACAGGAGGCCCGTGGCGATCGAGAACCCGGCAATCTTGAGCAGCAGCATCTGCCCGACAAGCCCGCCGACGATCCACAGGACAGGCGCGGCCCGTTCCGGCTCGCGCTCGGGGAAGCCGCCGCGCATGGCCGAAACCGCCGTGCAGACCGCCAGGATCAGCAGGACACCGGCGATCACATAGGGAAAGGTGGTCGGGCCGACCCGCGAATAGGCGCCGCCGCCGCCCATGGTCGCGGTGCTCCAGGCGATGACGCCGGCGAGCACCGCCAGCCCCACGGCGATGGCCAGCGCCGCCTTGTCGGCGGCGCGGCCTTTCTGTTGCGGCGCGCGCTCCTGCGGGTTGCCGCTCATTTGACGAGGCCGATGTCCTTCAGGATCGACGCGGTCGCCTCGGTATCGGCCTGGAGCTGCTTGGCGAAGTCATCGCCGGCCAGGTAGGTGTTTTCCCAACCCTTGTCGGCAAGCGTCTTCTTCCAGGTTTCGGACTGCGCCATCTTCTCGATGTCGGCGGTGATCGCCGCCTTCTGCTCGTCGCTCAGGCCCGGCGCTGCCGCGACCATGCGCCAGTTCTGGATGGCGACGTCGACGCCGCCTTCCTTGAAGGTCGGCGCGTCGATGCCGTCGACCTTGGCGTCGCTGGAAATGCCGATGAGGCGCAACTGGCCGGCCTTGATCTGCGATTCGAACTCGCCGTAGCCGGAAATGCCCACCGTCACCTGCCCGCCGAGGATGGCGGCCAGCGCTTCGCCACCGCCGGAGAAGGCGATGTAGTTGACCTTGGTCGGATCGACGCCGATGGCCTTGGCGATAAGCCCGGCGGTGATGTGGTCGACGCCGCCGGCCGAACCACCGGCCCAGGAGACCGCGCCCGGATCGGCCTTCAGCTTCTCGACCAGGCCCGCCATGTCCTTGATGTCGGAGGAGGCCGGCACGACGATCGTCTCATACTCGCCGGTCAGGCGGGCGATCGGCGTCACCTTGTCGAGGGCAACCGGGGAATTGTTGGTGAGGATGGCGCCGACCATGACATAGCCGCCGACGATCAGCTGGCTCGGGTCGCCCGAGGAGTTGTTGACGAACTGGGCGAGCCCGATGGTGCCGCCGGCGCCCGGAACGTTGAAGACCTGAACGGAAGAGGAAATCTTCTCGTCCTGCAGGGCGGACTGCATGGCCCGCGCGGTCTGGTCCCAGCCGCCGCCGGGCGCTGCCGGAGCCATGATCTTGTAGTCGGCAGCCCAGGCGCTGGCGCTGGCGAACATGCAGGCCAGGGACAGGGCGATGGTCAGTTTCTTCATGGAAATCTCCAGCGTTGTTTCAAAACGAAAGGGCCGATCCGAGCCACTTGCCGACCACGCGTCATGCCGGGCAGGAAACGCCCCCTCTCATGCACGTGCAGGCGGCTTGCCGCAGGCAGAAGGATTTCCATAGAAACTTTTCCCGGCGAGGCTTGTCAACACAATGTTGCCGGAATCGGCGGCGGCCGGGCGGGGCGCCGTCAGCGGCGCCGAAACGTCAGGTAGGCGGGCCGGCGCCCTTCGTGGATGGCCTTCGCCTCGTAGCGCGTGCCCGGCCATCCGGCATAGGGCTGGTGCCAGTCGGCGGCCTCGGTCGCCTGCCATTCGAAAGCCTCGTGCGCGCGGCAGAAAAGCAGCGTCCAGTTGATGTAGCTGTCGATGTCCGAGGCGAAGCGGAAAACGCCGCCCGGTTTCAGCGCGCGGGCAAAACGGTCGAGATTGACCCGGCTGACGAAGCGGCGCTTCCAATGCCGCTTCTTCGGCCACGGATCGGGATAGAGAAGGTCGATGCCATCGAGCGAAGCGGGCGGCAACCAGTCGAGCAATTGGGTGGCGTCGTCGTCGTGGACGCGCAGGTTTGCAAGGCCGGAGGCGGTCGCGGCGGTCATCATCTTGGCCATGCCGTTGACGAACGGCTCGACGCCGATGAAGCCGGTGCGCGGGTTGGACGTGGCTTCATGGCGAAGATGCTCGCCGCCGCCGAAGCCGATCTCCAGCCGCACGGCGGAGACCTCCGCCGCAAACAGGGTGCGCAGGTCGGCCGGCGCGGGCCGCGCCAGATCGAGCCCGTAGGCCTTGAGCCCGGCCTCCAGCGCTGCCGCCTGCTGCGGCCGGATGGCCTTGCCGTGCCGACGCCCGTAGAAGGCCTCGGTCGACCGGCTCGGCCTGGAATGGGAGGTCTCTGAACTCATCGGGCTTCCGGGTCCGACAGCAGCTAGGCGCCGCGCGGGCAAAGCCTGCACGGCGCGTTTTTCTCAGGCGGCGACGGCTTCTTCCCTGAGCGCTTCCTTGAGCGCCTTGATGAGGTCGGTCCGTTCCCACGAGAAGGAACCGTCGCGGCCGGCCTTGCGGCCGAAATGGCCATAGGCCGAGGTCTTGGCGTAGATCGGCTTGTTGAGGTCGAGATGGCGGCGGATGCCCGTCGGCGACAGGTCCATCACCTTGCGCAGCGCGTCCTCCAGCTTGCCCTCGTCGACCTTGCCGGTGCCGTAGAGGTCGACATAGATCGACAGCGGCTGGGCAACGCCGATGGCGTAGGAGAGCTGGATGGCGCAGCGATCCGCCAGCTTGGCTGCGACCACGTTCTTGGCGAGGTAGCGCGCCGCATAGGCGGCCGAGCGGTCGACCTTGGTGGTGTCCTTGCCCGAGAAGGCGCCGCCGCCATGCGGAGCCGAGCCGCCATAGGTGTCGACGATGATCTTGCGGCCGGTAAGGCCGGTATCGCCGTCGGGCCCGCCGATGACGAACTTGCCTGTCGGGTTGATGTACCAGTTGCAGTCGTCGTCGATCGGCAGATCGCCGAGCGCTTCGCGGATATAGGGCTCGACGACCTGGCGGACCTTCCGGGAATCCCAGCTTTCATCGAGATGCTGGGTGGAGACGACGATCTGCGTGACCGCGGCCGGACGGCCGTTCTCGTAGCGGACCGTCACCTGGCTCTTGGCGTCTGGGCCGAGCTTGGCGGCGTCGCCCTCGCCGGCATGGCGGGCGGCGGCCATCAGTTCGAGGATCTTGTGGCTGTAATAGAGCGGGGCCGGCATCAGGTCCGGCGTCTCGGTGCAGGCATAACCGAACATGATGCCCTGGTCGCCGGCGCCTTCGTCGCCCTGCCTGTCGGAGGCATTGTCGACGCCCTGCGCGATGTCGGCCGACTGGCCGTGCAGCAGCACGTCGATGCGGGCCTTCTTCCAGTGGAAGCCAGCCTGCTCGTAGCCGATCTCGCGAATGGCCTTGCGCGCCGCAGCCTTGAACTTCGTCGGATTGATGATCGGGAAGTCCTCGGCATCCGTGAGGATGTTGCCCTGCTTGTCCTTCTTCAGGAGCGAGTCGGGAACCCGAACCTCGCCGGCGATCACGACGCGGTTGGTGGTCGCCAGCGTCTCGCAGGCGACGCGCACGTCCCAGGGGTCCATTCCGGTCTTCCTGGCCTCGCGATAGACCAGGTCGACGATCTCGTCGGAGATGCGGTCGCAGACCTTGTCGGGATGGCCCTCGGAAACCGATTCGGAAGTGAAGTAGTAATTCTGCCGCATAACGGGTGTCCCCTCTCGAAAACGATCGGCAGACCGCCGACGTGGCGAAACGTCTGTTAGCGGGGGCCAAGCCCGCTCGTCAAGCAAGCTTTGCCGCGTTTGGGCCCATATGGCGCAACGACGTTCCAAAACCGCGCCCGGGCCGGCGGCGACGCCGCATCGGCGCCCATCCCCGCGAGATCGCGAAGGATTTGCGACAGGCCAACGGACTTTTTGGTCCAGCGGCCCGTTTCAATCGTTCGAGGCGACACGGGCGATGGCGCGGCAGTTAGTCGGCGTCGTCGGCCAGCGACTTGACCAGATCGATGATCCGGCGGCGAACCTTCGGATCCGCGATCTTGACGAAGCCGCGGTTCAACTGGAGGCCCTCCGGCGTCGAGCAGAACTGGACGGCGAAAGCAGTCGAAGGGTCCTCGGAAAAGCCACGGCCGCTGGTGCTTTCCTGGCCCGGCGCATCCTCGAAGAAGAAGGCCACCGGCACGTCGATGATGGAGGCGATCGCCTGCAGGCGGCTGGCCCCGACCCGGTTGGTCCCCTTCTCGTATTTCTGTATCTGCTGGAAGGTGATGCCGAGATTTTCGCCCAGCTTTTCCTGGCTCATGCCAAGCATGTTGCGGCGAAGTCTGATCCGGCTTCCTACGTGAACATCGATAGGGTTCGGCTTCTTCTTGTTTTGTTCTATCATTTCGTCCTCGCCGAGCTTCCCGGCAATTTTTGTGTTTTCCGCCCCGACCGTCCGGTTCCGCCCAGCGGGCAATCGGGTTCCCCACGCCATCCATTATAATATGAATTTCTAATATAATCGCTGTCAATTCATCCGTAGTCTTTGCCTTACGTTCAGCGAGGCGGCCACGAGAGCGAGCAGGACCATTATCAGAAAACCGTTAACACGCCGTTGGTTAGCCGTTGCCACCGTCTGCCGCGCTATCGGCACATGTATGTCCATAGTTCCATGGGCATTCACTCCCAATGCGTCAACAATACGACCGTTGGCATCCACCACGGCAGAGATCCCGTTGTTGGCAGCACGCAGCAAAGGCAATCCATTTTCCACTGCACGAAGCTGAGCCTGCCTGAAATGTTGATACGGACCCGGCGTATCGCCAAACCACGCATCGTTGGTAACGTTTACAATAAGCTGAGTTGACGCTGCGTCAACTGCCACCAGCTCGGGAAAGATTACTTCATAACAGATGAAGGGCAGTGCCCGGATGCCGCCCGGCACCTGGATCGAATGGCGCTCGTTGCCCGCCGAAAAAACCATCGGCCCGGCGACGAGCTGGACGAGGCCGAAACGGCGCAGGAGATCGGAAAAAGGCAGGTATTCGCCGAAGGGCACCAGGTGGACCTTGTCGACCGCGTCGACGATCTCGCCGCCGTCGTTGATGGCAACGACCGAATTGTAATAGCGGCTGTCGGCGGCGGTCGCTCCGGGTTCCTCGCGCACGATGCCGGCAAGCAGCATCTGGCCCTCGTCCAGCATGTCGCCGATGGCCGTGAGCGCCTCCGGGCGCTCGGTGAACAGGAACGGCACCGAGGTTTCCGGCCACAGGACCAGCTGTGGCCTGGCATGGTCCGGTTCCGGCGCTTTCGTCGACAGCGCCACCAGGTCGGAAAAGATGCGGTCGCGCACCGAAGCGTCCCATTTCTCGGCGAGGTCGACATTGGGCTGGACGATGCGAACGTCGAGGCTTTGCGTTGCCGGCTCCGCCTTCTGCGTAAGCCGCACATAGCCGAAGCCGACATGGGCGGCGGCGATCAGGACAAACAGCGCGCCGCCGACGGCAAGATGGCGGCGGTCGGCCAAAAGCGCCGGCAAGGCGAACACGAACACGGCGAGCGCGTTCATGCCGACCATGCCGACCGCCGAAACGCTCTGCATCAGAAGCGGCACCGGCATCGCGGCATAGCCCACCGCGTTCCAGGGAAAGCCGGTGAACAGGAAGCCGCGCAGCCATTCGGCCAAGCCGAAACCGACGGCGAGCGCGGCGATGCGGCCGATGCCGCTGCTCCACAAAAGCCGGGCCACCGCCGTGGCGAAGCCGTAAAAGAAGGCGAGCATGAGCGGGATGCCGAGCACCGCGAACGGCAGGGCCCAGGCGAAACTATCGGCCTCGACCAGCAGCGCGCCGCCGATCCACCACAGGCCGGCAAGGAAATAGCCGAAGCCGAACCACCAGCCGACGGCGAACACCGGCCGCAAGCGCCCGAGCCAACCGGCGGACGGCTCCGCCGTCGCGCCGTCGATCAGCCACACCAGCACTGGGAAGGAGACGAAGCAGGCGGCGAAGAAATCGTAAGGCGCCTGCGCCAGGACTGCCAGGGCGCCGGCCAGGAAGGCCACCAGCGAGCGGCGCCAGCCCCAGAGCAGAATTATCCGGCCGGAAAGGCGCTGCATCAAGCTGTCCACGTCGCGCGAATCACGGCGACAAGATTTATCAGGCGCCGGCCTATGCTCCAAATGGTCAGCGCCTGTCTATCCGGCGCCGAGCAGGATCACGCCGACGATGAGTATGAAGCAGCCGACGATCCGCCACCGGCCGACGGGCTCTTGCAGGATGACCATGCCGAACAGCGCGCCGACCATCATCGACATCTCGCGCATCGGCGCAACGATGCTGAGCGGCGCCTGCATCGAGAGCGCCATCAGCACCAATATGTAGGACAGCGGCGACAGCAGGCCGACGCCAACGGCAAGACGCCATTTTCCCCGCATCCGCTTCAGCGCGCCATGGCTGTCATGCAGCATGAGCGGGGCGAGGAAAGCGAAACGCAGGAAGTTCGAGCACCAGTCGAGGACGACGGGATGGATGGCGAGCACCTTGACCCCATAGGCGTCGACCACCGTGTAGCAGGCGATCAGCATGCCGGTGACGACGCCCCACCGCACGCCCGTGAGCCCGCCGGGGCGGCGAAAGATGGCCAGGTTGCCTTGCGTGGAAATGAGGCCGATGCCGACGACGACGCAGAGCAGTCCCAGAATGCCGTTCGACGTCGGGGCCTCGCCTAGGAACAGGAAGGCGGCGAGCGTGGAGACCGTCGGCCCCATGCCGCGCGCCACGGGATAGACGACCGAGAGGTCGGCCACCTGGTAGCCGCGCTGGAGGCAAAGGCTGTAAGCGAGATGGACCACGCCGGTGAGCAGGATGCAGCCGACGACCGGCAGGTTCCATGCCATCTCGCCCCGCGCGAGAATCCACAGCGCCCAGGGCGCGTAAAGCACGCAGCAGAACAGATTATAGGCGAAGACGAAACTCGGTCCTGCAAGCGCAGCGCGCTTGGAAAGGAGGTTCCATGCCGCGTGGATGAAGGCGGCAAGCACGACGAGGGAAAGGGCGGCATAGGACATGAGACCTCCAGACCGTGCCTCGGCACGGCGTTCAAGTCTCGACGTCTCCGCCTCTGGGCTTTTATCCCTTGGGTGCAGCCGCGCCATGTGGCGCGGGGTCTACAACGCTCGGACCAGCAGCGGCCGGCAGCCACCCGGAACCCTAGTTGTCACTCAGTCGATGATCGTTTCTAGCCCGTCCGGCAGCACCGCCGCAAGAGGGCTTGCGGCCCCTGCCCGGGCTCAGGCCTGCTCCGCGCGCACCGCGCGGCGCCGGCGCTCGGCCTTGCCGCTGTGAACGATGCGCACGCGCTTGACGCGGCGCGGGTCGGCGTCGAGCACGTGGAACTCGAAGCCCGGGATCGCCTGCACCACCTCGCCGCGCGCCGGCACGCGGCCCAGCGTGTTGAAGATCATGCCGCCGATGGTATCGACGGAATCGCCGTGCTCGCCGGGGCTGAAATCGCTGCCGATCATCTGGGCGACTTCCTCGATTTCGGCCTTGCCGTCGACAATGAAAACACCGTCGCCGGCCTGGGTAATCATCGGCTCGTCATCGTCGTGCTCGTCCTCGATGTCGCCGACGACCATCTCGACGATGTCCTCCAGCGAGGCGAGGCCGTCGGTGCCGCCATATTCGTCGATGACCAGCGCCATCTGCGTGCGCGTCGCCTGCATGCGGCCCATCAGCTCGGAAGCGAGCATGGACGGCGGGACGAACAGCACCGGGCGGATCAGGTTGAGGTCGTCGATGCTGCGGGTGAGATCGACCCGGGCGAAGTCGAGCACGCTCGGGGCCGGCGCCTTCTTGGTCGCCCTGCCCTTCTTGACGCGGCCGACCTTGGTGATGTGGGCAAGGACGTCTCGGATGTGGACCATGCCGCGCGGGTCGTCCAGCGTCTCGGAATAGACCGGCATGCGCGAATGGCCGGATTGCTCGAAAAGCCCGAGCAAGTCGCCGAGCGAGGTGCCGATCTCGACCGCCTCGATATCGGCCCGCGGCACCATCACGTCCTCGACGCGGACTTCGCGCAGCCGAAGGATGTTGTTGAGCATGGCGCGCTCGCCGGGCGAAAACGATTCCGCGTCGCTCGCCGTCTCGGCCAGCGCGTCGGCGATCTCTTCGCGCAGCGAGGTGCCGTTGCGTTGCCGAAACAGGCCCAGCGCGCGTTGCAGAAGCGAAGGGCCGGCAGCGTGGTGGTCGCCCGAAGCGCTGCCGGACGCGGTACTCGATCCGGGTTCGTCGTCGGGCTGATCGGGGGCTCCGATCAGGTTGCCAGGCGCGGGCTGCGCGGCAATCTCTGCTTTGTCGTTCATCGTCGTCCGGTCACTTGGTCCATCGGTGTTACGCGTAGGGATCGGGAATGGCAAGCCTCGCCAGCGCCGCGCGCTCGATCGCTTCCATCTCGTCGGCCTGCGCGTCGGTCATATGGTCATGCCCGAGCAGGTGCAGAAGACCATGGACCACAAGATGCGTGATATGGTGCTCCAGCGGCTTGTTTTCCAGTTCGCTTTCGGCGGCCACCGTTTCGGCGGCCAGCACGATGTCGCCCAGCATGGGCGGCAGCGGGCCTTCCCTCGTCTCGGGAAAGGCCGGGAAGGAAAGCACGTTGGTCGGCTTTGGCTTGCCGCGCCAGTCGGCGTTGAGCACGCTGATATGGGCGTCGTCGGTGAAGGTGACGCCGAGTTCCGAATGTCCCGGGCGGCAAGCGCCGATCTCCGCGAACACGGCCGCGGTCGCGCGCTCGACCCATCCGGCCAGATCCGTCTCCGCCGGCCACTGCCCCGCCTCGACGATAACTTCGATGTCGAGCGGGGGCGAAAGGAGATTATCCGCCATGGAGTTTGGCCAGTCGCATGCGGCGAATACCCCCACCCCTGACCCCTCCCCGCAAGGGGGAGGGGGATTCCGGAACCGTTTCGCGCTTCAGAAATGGAGGCCAACGGTGGGTGTTCCCCTCCCCCTTGTGGGGAGGGGTCAGGGGTGGGGGCAGCGATCGTGAAATCACCGATCTCAATCCCATAGGCCGGGGTCAGCCCTCGACGCCGAGGCCGCGCGACACCTTGCCGTCGCGGTCGTAAGCCTTGACGATCTCGGCGACCAGCGCGTGGCGCACCACGTCCGCATCGTTGAAGCGCACCGTCACCACGCCGGAAATGCCGTCGAGGATGCGCAGCGCCTCCACCAGCCCGGACTTCGTGTTGGGCGGCAGGTCGATCTGGGTCGGGTCGCCGGTGACGATCATGCGCGAATTCTCGCCAAGCCGGGTCAGGAACATCTTCATCTGCATCGGCGTGGTGTTCTGCGCCTCGTCCAGGATGACGGCGGCATGGGCCAGCGTGCGGCCGCGCATGAAGGCCAGCGGCGCGATCTCGATGACGCCGGCGGCAATCGCCCGCTCGACCTTGTCGCCCGGCATCATGTCGTAGAGCGCGTCGTAGAGCGGCCGCAGGTAGGGATCGACCTTGTCCTTCATGTCGCCGGGCAGGAAGCCGAGGCGCTCGCCGGCCTCCACCGCCGGCCGCGACAGGATGATGCGCTCGACCAGGCCGCGCTCCAAAAGCATCGCCGCATGGGCCACCGCCAGGTAGGTCTTGCCGGTGCCGGCCGGGCCGATGCCGAACACCAGTTCGGCCCGCTCCAGCGCGCGCATATAGGCGTCCTGGTTGGGCGAACGGGCATAGATCGTCTTCTTGCGCGTGGCGATCTGGGCCGCCGCCATCTTGCCCCTGCGCTCCAGCGTGGGCAGCGTCAACTGGTCGTCCACGGCCACCGACATGCGCACCGCGCCGTCGACGTCGGACGGGCTTATCTCGCCGCCCTTCTGCAAGACCTCGTAGAGGCTGTCCAGCGCCCTGCGCGCCTGCTCCGCCGCCGGAGCCGAGCCCTTGATCGTCAACTGGTTGCCGCGCGAGCGGATATCGACGCCGAGCTTCTGTTCCAGCCGCGCCAGATTCTCGTCGAACTGGCCGTAAAGCGCGCTGGCAAGCTTGTTGTCGTCGAAGGCAAGGACAATGTGCGCCATGTCGGACGCCCCTGACGGAGCCTGGACGGGTAAAGCCTTGATCTCGGCTGGGCTCAAGCGTCTCTCCTCATGCGGCGAATCCGTCACTCCGCAGCTTCCGCAACCGGCTCGGCGTGCAGGCTGTTGAAACCCGTTCCCGTGATTCGCACTGGAATAATGTCACCGATTTCACCGGCCTTTTCATCAACAATTACCGGCTGCAGCCAGGGCGAGCGACCGACCTTCTGGCCGGCCTGCCGGCCCGGCTTCTCGATCAGGGTCTCGATCGTGCGGCCGACCATGGAAACGCTGAAAGCCTGCTGCTGTTCCACCAGCAGCGCCTGGAGGCGTTGCAGGCGCTCATCCTTCACCGCCTCGGGCACGTGGTCGTTCATTTCGGCGCCCGGCGTGCCGGGGCGCGGCGAGTATTTGAAGGAGAAGGCCGAGGCGTAGCCGACCTCGCGCACGATCGTCATCGTGTCCTCGAAATCGGCTTCGGTCTCGCCGGGGAAACCGACGATGAAGTCGCCGGACATGGCGATGTCGGAGCGGGCGGCACGGATGCGCTCGATCAGCCGCAGGTAGTCGCTCGCCTTGTGGCGGCGGTTCATCGCCTTCAGGATGCGATCCGATCCGGACTGCACCGGCAGATGCAAATAGGGCATGAGGGTGGAGAGGTCGCGGTGCGCCTCGATCAGCTCGTCGTCCATGTCGCGCGGATGGCTGGTGGTGTAGCGCAGGCGGGCGATGCCCGGGATTTCGGCCAGCCGGAACAGGAGCCGTCCCAGGCCCCATTCGCCGCCGTCCGGGCCTTGCCCGTGCCAGGCATTGACGTTCTGGCCGAGCAGCGTCACCTCGCGCACGCCGGCCGCCGCCAGCCGCTCGGCCTCGGCCACGATCTGGGCCACGGAACGCGACACTTCCGAGCCGCGCGTATAGGGCACGACGCAGAAGGTGCAGAACTTGTCGCAGCCCTCCTGCACGGTCAGGAACGCCGTTACGCCGCGCTTGATGATCTCGGCCGGCTTCGGCTGCGGCAAATGCTCGAACTTGTCGTCCAGCGCATAATCCGTCTCGACAACCTTGCCGCCGTCGCGGACCCTCGCCAGCACGTCCGGCAGGCGGTGATAGGTCTGCGGGCCGACGACGAGATCGACGGCGGGCGCGCGGCGGATGATCTCGGCGCCCTCGGCCTGTGCCACGCAACCGGTGACGCCGATGGTCAGTTGCCTGCCCTCCAGCGCCCGCTCGGCCTTCATGTCGCGGATGCGGCCAAGCTCGGAATAGACCTTTTCGGCTGCCTTCTCGCGGATGTGGCAGGTGTTGAGCAGGACCAGGTCGGCCTCGCCGATGGCGTCTGTCGCCACATAGCCGTCGGCCGCCAGCGCGTCGGTCATGCGCTGCGAGTCGTAGACGTTCATCTGGCAGCCATAGGTCTTGACGAAAACCTTCTTCGTCTCCGCCACCGCCGCCTTCTCGCCCGTCCGGCCCTCGTTTCGGACCGCCACACTATTTTCCAGTTCCATGCGGCGGCTTCTAACGCCTTTCCATGACAAAAAACAGACGATTCTATTTTCGCGGCAGGGCGGGCTGCGGATAGCGAAGGGCCTTCTCCATCAGCGCCTGCACGCGCTGTTCGACCAGCCGGGCGGTTTCCTTGCGGCTCGCCCCCTTCGAGAACACGACCGGCTCGCCGAAATGCACTTCCACGTCGAGTGCCCGCTCGCGCAGAAGCGCCAGCGCATGCGGAGCCAGATCCTCGTCCCCGATCCACGAGGCGAAATGCCGGTCGCGGCGGCCGAAGGAAACGCCATGCAGGCGCGTGTAGCAGATCGCCACCGGCTGCACGTAGACCTCGCTCGCCGCGCCTTCGGCGACGGCCATCGAGGCGGCGCCGAACAGCGTGCTCTTGAAGGGCAGCAGCATGTTGCCGTCGCCGGTCGTCCCTTCGGCAAACAGCACCATCGCATCGCCCTTGCCCAGCCGCACGGCAATCTCGCTCGCTTGGTCGCCCGACTTGCGCTTGCGCTCACGCTCGATGAACACCGTGCGCTGCAGTTTCGACAGCCAGCCGAGCAGCGGCCAGCCCTCGAGTTCGGACTTGGCAATGAAATTCACGTCGGCCAGCGAGCCGAGCACCAGGATATCGGTCCAGGACAGGTGGTTGGAGGCGACCAGCAGCGGCCGCTTGTCGGAAAGCGTGCCCGTCGCATGAACGCGAATGCCGAGCCCTTTCAGCAGCGCCCGGTGCCAAAGCCGCAGCACCCGTGTCTCGCGCCACCAGCCGGTCTTGAGCGCGACGACCTGCAACGGCGCCAGCACGAGCGTCGCCGCCATGATGAACGCCAGTGCCAGAAAAGCCCGGACCCTTGCGATCATCGGTCGTTTCGCTGGCGCAGTTCGCGGCGCATGACCAGCGCGCCGCTCGGCCCGTGTTCGGCCGAATGGTAGTAGTTGGCGCGCCGGCCCACCTCCTGGAAGCCGAAACGGCGGTAAAGGGCGATGGCGGGCGCGTTGGTCTCGTCCACCTCCAGGAAAAGCGCCTCGGCGCGCTCGCCATGCAGCTCGCGCAGCACCGCATCCATCAGCCGCCAGCCGAGGCCCAGCCGGCGATGCGAGCGGGCAACCGCGATGGTGAGGATTTCTCCCTCGCCCGCCGCCAGCCTGGCCAGCACGAAGCCAACCGGCGCCTTGGCGCCGTGGCCGACTTCGCGCACGCCGAAGCCGAATACCGTGTCCTGTTCAAGCAGCGAGGAAAATTCGTCCGCGCTCCAGGGCCGGGAAAAATCCTCACGGTGCAGGAGCGAAAGCGCGTTGCTGTCGGCCTCGGCCAGGGGCTCGACCACGAATTCCTTCCGGCCTGCGGAAAGGAAGGGAATACGCATCACGAAACCCTCGGCAGGACGAAGCCGGCCTGCGGCTTGGCATCGGCGGCGCGCAGATAGAGCGGATGGGGCTTTTCGCCCGGTTCCTTCCCGGCCGCCAGCCGGGCATAGACGGCGATATCGGCCGTCGCCGCCAGCGGCCCGAACTCGAACGATCCGCCCGCCGCGGCCGCGATCTTTCCGGCCAGAGTGCCGGACAGCACCGGGGTATCGGCCACGGCCATCTCCGTCATTTGCGCCAGTGTCGCCACCGCCGGACCATAGCGCAGGGTCATCGCTTCGTCGTAGAGGGCGGCGTGAATTTCCTCGCGCCCGCCGTCGAGCGCCACCAGCACGGCGCGGCCCGGGAATTTCCCGCGCGTTTCCTCGGCCAGCGCCTCCAGCGTGGTGACGCCCACCGCCGGAATCTTTAGCGCCAGTGCCAGGCCGCGAACGGTGGAGACGCCGACGCGCACGCCGGTGAAGGAGCCGGGGCCGACGGATACAGCCAGGGCGCCGAGGCCGGAATAGTCGATGCCGGCCTTCTCCAGCGCCTCGGCGATCACCGCCATCAGATGTTCGGCGTGGCCCTTGCCGAGGTCGAGCACGGCGCGGCCAAGTTCCCTTTGCGCGCTCGCGTCATAGACGCAGGCCGCACACAGATTTGCCGAACAATCGACAGCGAGGAGAACTCTCATTTGGTGCCTATCCGCACCCTCCGCTATGGCTCCGGGCGTTCGTCGCTCGAAAAGCCCATTCGAGGGCTTTTCGTCCGCTACGCGGACCGCTTCTCACCCTTCAGTTCCAGCCGGCGCGCATGCAGGAACGGCTCGGTGTAGCCGTTGGTCTGCTCGCGGCCCCTGAACACCAGGTCGCAGGCGGCCTGGAAGGCGATCGAGCCGTCGAAATCCGCCGCCATCGGGCGATAGAGCGGGTCGCCGGCGTTCTGGCGGTCCACCACCTTGGCCATGCGCTTCATCGTCTCCATCACCTGCTCCTCGGAGCAGACCTTGTGGCGCAGCCAGTTGGCGATGTGCTGCGAGGAGATGCGCAGCGTGGCGCGGTCTTCCATCAGGCCGACATCATGAATGTCCGGCACCTTGGAACAGCCGACGCCCTGGTCGATCCAGCGCACCACATAGCCCAGGATGCCCTGCGCGTTGTTGTCCAGTTCGGCCTGGATGTCTTCCGGCGACCAGTTCGGGCGCGTCGCCACCGGCACCGACAGCAGATTGTCCAGCTTTGCCTTCGGCCGGCTCTTCAGCTTCTCCTGCACCGCCTGCACGTTGACCTTGTGGTAGTGCGTGGCGTGCAGCGTCGCGGCCGTGGGCGACGGCACCCAAGCGGTGTTGGCGCCGGCCTTCGGGTGGGCGATCTTCTGCTCCAGCATCGCCGCCATCATGTCCGGCATCGCCCACATGCCCTTGCCGATCTGGGCGTGGCGAACCAGCCCGCATTCGAGCCCGGTGTCGACGTTCCAGTCCTCATAGGCGGCGATCCATGCCGCCTGCTTCATGTCGCCCTTGCGTATCATCGGCCCGGCTTCCATCGAGGTATGGATTTCGTCGCCGGTGCGGTCGAGGAAGCCGGTGTTGATGAAGGCAACGCGGTCCTTGGCGGCGCGGATCGCCTCCTTGAGGTTGACGGTGGTGCGCCGCTCCTCGTCCATGATGCCGACCTTGATGGTGTTTTGCGCCATGCCGAGCAGTTTTTCGACCCGCGCGAAAATCTCGACGGCGAAGGCAACCTCGTCGGGGCCGTGCATCTTCGGCTTGACCACATACATGGAGCCGGTGCGCGAATTGCGGCGCGCGCCGCTTTCGCCGACGTCGTGCAGCGCGATCAGCGCCGTGACGGCGGCATCCATGATGCCTTCCGGGATTTCCGAGCCATCCTTGAGCAGGATCGCCGGGTTGGTCATCAGGTGGCCGACATTGCGCACCAGCATCAGCGAACGGCCATGCAGGACAAGCTGGCCGCCGTCGGGCGCCGTATAGGTGCGGTCGGCGTTGAGCTTGCGCGTGAACGTCTTGCCGCCCTTGGTGATCTCCTCGGCGAGGTCGCCCTTCATCAGGCCGAGCCAGTTTCGGTACACCACCACCTTGTCCTCGGCGTCGACGGCGGCGATCGAATCCTCGCAGTCCTGGATGGTGGTCAGCGCCGCTTCCAGGATCATGTCGGCGATGCCGGCCGGATCGGTCCGGCCGATGGCGTTCTCGCGGTCGATCACGATCTCGATGTGCAGGCCGTTGTTGACCAGGAGCACGGTCTCCGGATTGGCCGCATCGCCGCGATAGCCCGCGAACTTCTTCGGGTCCGCAAGCGTGGTCGAACCGCTGCCGGCGGCAAGCTTCAGGCTGCCGCCCGCGACCGAAAGCCCGCTGACGCCGGCCCAGCTACCGGTGGTGAGCGGCACGCTTTCGTCCAGGAACGCCTTGGCCCAGGCGATGACCTTTTCGCCGCGCTTGGGATTGAAGCCCTTGCCCTTTTCGGCGCCGCCCGTCTCGGCGATGGCATCGGTGCCGTAGAGCGCATCGTAGAGCGAGCCCCAGCGCGCGTTGGCGGCGTTGAGCGCATAACGCGCGTTCATCACCGGCACCACCAGTTGCGGGCCCGCAACCGCCGCGATCTCGGCATCGACACCGGTCGTGGTGACGCTGAAAGCCGGGCCTTCCGGCACCAGGTAGCCGATCTCCTTCAGGAAAGCCTTGTAGACTTCCATGTCCACCGGCGCGCCGTTTTCGCGATACCACGCGTCGAGACTGGCCTGCATGGCGTCGCGAGTGGCGAGCAGTTCGCGGTTCCTGGGGGTAAGGTCGTGGGCGATGGCCGAAAGGCCGTTCCAGAACGCATCGGCCTTCACGCCGGTGCCCGGCAGCGCCTCGTTCACGACAAAGTCGTGAAGCTGGCGCGCAATCCGCAGCCCGGCGATTTCGATACGTTCATCAGTCATTTCGCAGTCTCCAAAACCTTCCGGCCGTCGGTACCGGCCTCGTCAATTCATGTGAGGGGGGCTTTGCCACGACGGGAAGGTGTGGTCAATTCCGCTTGGGATCAAGCAGTTGGTACCTTGGGATCAAGCCGTTGGCCCAAGAAAGTGCGCCAGCGCGCCGGCGGCCGCTTCAATCGCCGTCCGCGGGCTTGGAAATGCTGATATCCCGCGAGGATTTTTCGACGCACAGGAAGCAGCAATATTCGCAAGGCGGCCGGTCGTTGTCCGGCCCGACGCCGAAGGCGACGCCGTCGTCGCCAACCTTCCACGCCCCGAAGCAGATGCGCTCGCCCGCAATGCAGCTCACCGGCACCGACTTCTTCTCCCGCGCATCGAGGAAGTAGGCCTTGCCGCCGCCCGGCCACACCTTCTGCCGGTCCTGCCCGAACAGCTCGACCGCCACGGCATGGTGGCGGCGGTTCTTCAGATAGAAATGCATATCGGCAGCGCGGGCGCCCGGAACGGCATAAGCAGCGAGAACCAGGGCAATGACGACAAAGCGAATCATGGCAGGCCCAGCGTTGAGGCTTGATCATGCCATGAAAGAGGAGGCACAGGAATTGTTAGGCGACACACAAGCACATAAGCGATTGATTTCTGCGCTTCTCACACTGTCCCGCCAGCACTCTCATAAGCGTTCGTAAGTTGCCTCGCGAGCATTCCAGAGAGAAGTTCTTCCATCTTAGAAAGATCAATGCGACCGTCGGTCCACGCCTCATCCGCTGCGTCCAACGCATCGAAATAAGGATTCCGATTGTCGACGATTTGCTCAGGAATGGTTGGCGTTCCGGGAAAAACACTATGGGCGCGAATTGAAAGTACTACATAAGACAGAATACGCGAGGTGCGACCATTGCCGTCCGCAAAGGATGGACCCAGTTCAATCGCCACATAACATAAGACGCTAAATGGATGGCGGTCTTTACTTTCCAACTGTCATTTACGTAGTCACACAGCTCTTCGATCAGTTCAGGGACAAGATGAGCCTCAGCAGGCTTATGCTTGCTACCGACAATTTCGACGCCAGCTGGCCGGAAATTGCCAGCATACGCGCTGATGCCCGTAAGAGCCTCGCGCTGAAGCGCAAGGATGAGAGAAGGTCGCAGCTTGAAGGAGCCGCGCTCTAATGCTTGATGAACAATTTGGATGCCATAGTCAAACTGGCGAAGACCGTTTCTAGCCTCGGCCTCAGCCTTCGCTTGAGGATCGGATAGAAGCTCGGCTTCGAACGCTTTACTGTGGCGCTGGACTTGATCCGTCACCTATCGCCTCAGTGTTTGGCGCTTTGATCGAGAAGCTCCGCCTGTCGATCAATCATCTCACGAGTGATCCGATCATTCTCAAACTTGGTATTCCCATAAGCGAAACTTCGGCGTTGCTGCTCTCTCTCACGGGCCGATTGGTCCAATGTCCGAGTTGCTTCAATCAATTTTTTGAGTGCGTCCGTCATCACCATTCTCCAACAGCTTGTCGGCTGCAAATCACTATACACTCTAGCATGCGCGAGGGTTGCGACGTTGCCAACTGTCTTTCCGTTGCGTTCGATCAAATTTAGAACAGCGTCAATTGTCCCCCATCTTCAGCGCCTGGATGAACGCTTCCTGGGGGATGTCGACCTTGCCGAACTGGCGCATGCGCTTCTTGCCTTCCTTCTGCTTGTCCAGAAGCTTGCGCTTGCGCGAGACGTCGCCGCCGTAGCACTTGGCGGTCACGTCCTTGCGCAGGGCGGAAATGGTTTCGCGGGCGATCACCTTGCCGCCGATCGCCGCCTGGATCGGGATCTTGAACAGGTGGTGCGGGATCAGTTCCTTCAGCTTTTCGCACATGACGCGGCCGCGCTTTTCGGCCGCCGTGCGGTGCACCAGCATCGACAGCGCGTCGACCGGCTCCTCGTTGACCAGGATCGACATCTTGACCAGGTCGCCCTCGCGGTAGTCGGTCAGGTGGTAGTCGAAGGAAGCATAGCCCTTGGAGATCGACTTCAGCCGGTCGTAGAAGTCGAACACCACCTCGTTCAGCGGCAGGTCGTAGACCAGCATGGCGCGCTTGCCGACATAGGAGAGGTCGGCCTGGATGCCGCGCCGGTCCTGGCACAGCTTCAGGATCGAGCCGAGGTAATCGTCCGGGGTGAGGATGGTGGCGCGTATCCACGGCTCCTCGATCGAGGCGATCTTCATCACGTCGGGCATGTCGGCGGGGTTGTGCAGTTCCTTCTGCGTGCCGTCGGAGAGGTTCAGCTTGTAGACGACCGAAGGCGCGGTGGCGATCAGGTCGAGGTTGAACTCGCGCTCCAGCCGCTCCTGGATGATTTCCAGGTGCAGCAGGCCGAGGAAGCCGCAACGGAAGCCGAAGCCGAGCGCGGCCGAGGTTTCCATCTCGAACGAGAACGAGGCATCGTTGAGCCTGAGCTTGCCCATGGCGGCGCGCAAATCCTCGAAGTCGTCGGCGTCGACCGGGAACAGGCCGCAGAACACCACCGGCTGCGCCGGCTTGAAGCCCGGCAGCGCCTTTTCGGTGGGGCGCTTGTCCTCCGTGATGGTGTCGCCGACGCGGGTGTCGGCCACTTCCTTGATCGAGGCGGTGATGAAGCCGAATTCGCCGGGGCCGAGCTCGTCGACGGGAACGCGGGCGGGCGTGAAGACGCCGGTGCGCTCGACCAGGTACTTGGCGCCGGTGCCCATCATGCGCACCGTCTGGCCCTTCTTCAGCACGCCGTCGATGACGCGCACCAGCACGATGACGCCGAGATAGGCGTCGTACCAGCTGTCGACCAGCATCGCCTTCAGCGGCTTCGAGGCGTCGCCCTCGCGCGGCGGCGGCAGCTGGTTGACGATCGCCTCCAGCACGCCCTCGATGCCGATGCCGGTCTTGGCCGAAATCATCACCGCCTGGCTGGCGTCGATGCCGATGACCTCCTCCACCTGCTCCTTGATGCGCTCGGGCTCGGCGGCGGGCAGGTCGATCTTGTTCAGCACCACCACGATCTCGTGGTCGTTGTCGATGGCCTGGTAGACGTTGGCGAGCGTCTGCGCCTCGACGCCCTGGCTGGCGTCGACCACCAGCAGCGAGCCTTCGCAGGCGGCCAGCGAGCGCGACACCTCGTAGGCGAAGTCGACGTGGCCGGGCGTGTCGATCAGGTTGAGGACATAGTCCTCGCCGTTCTTTGCGCGGTATTTCAGGCGCACGGTCTGCGCCTTGATGGTGATGCCGCGCTCCTTCTCGATATCCATGTTATCGAGGACCTGCTCCTTGCCGGCCATCTCGCGCGCGTCCATGCCGCCGGTCATCTGGATCAGCCGGTCGGCGAGCGTCGATTTGCCATGGTCGATATGGGCGACGATGGAGAAGTTGCGGATATGGGAAATGGGTGTTGTCATGGCCGCGGGCTTTAGCAGGGGCGGCTTTCCCCGGCAAGCGGCGGCAGTTCGGGCGCGTGCCTACCCCACACAGGAATGTGAGGCGATGCCGCCGTGCTGCTATCGTATAGTGCGAAGCGTTCGGAAGCCAAAGGAGACAGCCATGACCAGACGGCAGATTGAAACGGCGCTGTGCCTGCTCGGCGCCGGCGCGGTCGCAACGGGCCTTGCCCTCTGGCAGGCACCGGCGAGCGCGGCCGAGGACGCGGTGGTCATCCCGCCGCCGGCCGTCGACGAACAGGCGGCGCCCGGCACGGAAACGGCGGTGTTCGCCGGCGGCTGCTTCTGGGGCGTACAGGGCGTGTTCCAGCATGTGAAGGGCGTGGAAAGCGCCGTCTCCGGCTATGCCGGCGGCAGCGCCGACACCGCCTCCTACGAAACGGTGGGCTCCGGCCGCACCGGCCACGCGGAATCGGTGAAGATCACCTACGAGCCGTCGAAGATCACCTACGGCCAGTTGCTGCAGGTGTATTTTTCGGTCGCTCACAATCCGACGCAACTGAACTACCAGGGGCCGGACCGCGGCCGGCAGTACCGTTCGACCATCTTCGTGGCCAACGACAGCCAGAAGAAAATCGCCGAGGCCTATATCGCCGAACTCGACAAGGCGAAGGTGTTCGACAAGCTGATCGTGACGACGCTGGAGACCGGCAAGACCTTCTATCCGGCGGAAGACTACCACCAGGATTTCCTGACGCGGAACCCGACCTATCCCTATATCGTCTATAACGACCTGCCCAAGATCGAGAACCTGAAGCGGCTTTTCCCCGCGTTCTACCAGGAAAAGCCGGTGCTTGTGATGGCCGAGGCCGGCAACTGAACGGACCGCATGGACAGCCTTGCCCACCCGCCAGCCCTCGATCACGACCGGCTGGCGGCGCTGCAGAAAATCTCGTTCAACTACTTTCTCGCCGAGTGCAATGCGGAAAACGGCCTGATCGCCGACCGCACCCGCGCCGGCGTGCCGGCCAGCATCGCGGCGGTCGGCATGGCGCTTACGGCCTATCCGGTCGCCGTGGCTCGCGGCTTCATGAGCCGCGGCCATGCCCGCGACAGGACGCTGAGGACGCTGCGCTTCTTCTGGAGCAGCCGGCAGGGCCCCGAGCCGGACGCCACCGGCTACAAGGGGTTCTACTACCACTTCCTCGACATGCAGAGCGGCCGCCGGGCCTGGAATTGCGAGCTCTCCACCATCGACACCGCCCTGTTGATGGCTGGCGTGCTCGTGGCCGGGGCCTATTTCCGCGAGGACGACGAGAAGGACGCCGAGATCCGCCGCCTTGCCGACGCGCTCTACCGGCGCGTCGACTGGCAATGGGCGCGAGACGGCAGCACGGCGGTGACGATGGGCTGGAGGCCCGAACGCGGCTTCCTGCCCTATCACTGGACCGGCTATGACGAGGCGCTGATCCTCTACGTGCTGGGCCTGGGGTCGCCCACCTATCCGCTGCCGCCCGAAAGCTACGAGGCGTGGCTGTCGCGCTATCGCTGGAAGAAAATCTACGGGCGCGAGCTGCTTTTCGCCGGACCCCTGTTCATCCACCAGATGTCGCATATCTGGATCGATTTTCGCGGCATCCGCGACGAATTCATGCGCGGGCGCGGCAGCGACTATTTCGAGAACAGCCGCCAGGCCACCTACGTGCAGCGGCAGTACGCCATCAACAACCCGCGCGGCTTCAGGGGCTATCACGAGAACTGCTGGGGCATCACCGCCAGCGACGGTCCGGGCGACCAGGCCGGCATCATCGACGGCGTCGGCCGGCGCTTCTGGGGCTACCGTGCGCGCGGCGTGCCCTACGGCCCGGACGACGGCACGATTTCGCCTTGGGCGACGGCGGCCTCGCTGCCGTTCGCACCGGAAATCGTGCTGCCGGCGCTGCATTACTTCCACAAGATCGGCCTCAAGGACGACCATCGCTACGGCTTCACGGCAAGCTTCAACCCGACGCTCGGCGCGAGCGACGACAATCCGCGCGGCTGGCAGGCATCGGAGCATGTCGGCATCAACCAGGGGCCGATCGCGCTGATGATCGAGAACTATCGCAGCGACTTCATCTGGCGGCTGATGCGCAACTGCCCCGCCATCGTCACCGGCCTGCGGCGCGCCGGCTTCTCCGGCGGCTGGCTGTAAGCGTGGCTATTTCGGGTTGCCGCTCACCGGATCGTATTTGATTTCCACCTTGGCGCGGTCGGTGGTGTAGTAGGTGACGTCGTAGACGCCCTCGTCCCAGTCGATTTCGCCGATGTAGCGAAAATCCTGCCGCTGCTCGACCTTGGCGATGATCTCCGACAGTTTCTTGGCGTTCTGGGGCGGCGCCTTGTCGGCCTCCTGCGCCAGCGACGTGCCGGAAAGCAGCATCAACAGGACGGTCGCAGCGGAAATCGGCTTGAGCATGGTCTTCCCTCGGGTTCGGCAAAAGGGTTCAACCCTTTTGCGCCGCCTTTGTTCCCGAGGAGGCGCTCCGTCAGGCGACGCGGCGCAGCACGCTGAACTGGAACGACTGGGAATTTCCCTGCGGGGTCGGGTGAGCCTGCCGCCGCTCGGCGACCAGCTCGAACCTCGGCCCCAGCGCCTGCGCCAGCGATCCCGGCTCGTAGCGCACGACCGGCAGGCCGCTGCAGCGTTCCGGGCCATCGGCGGCAAAGGTCGCGATGACGGCATGGTCGCCCTGCCCGACTGCGGCGTGCAGCGCCTCGACATAAGCTTCCCGGTCCTGCGGCTCGGTCAGGAAGTGGAAGGCCGCGCGATCGTGCCAGACGGCGTATTGCCGCGCCGGCCGCCAGCGGGTCACGTCGGCGGCGATCCAGTCCACCGCGACCGCCGCCGCGCCAAGCCGCTTGCGGGCGAGATCAAGCGCCACCGGCGAAATGTCCAGCACGGCGACGTCGCGGTTGCCGGCGGCAACGAGCGCATCCACCAGGCGGGACATGCCGCCGCCGATGTCGACCAGCGAAAGCGACGCGGGATCGCCCAACTCGCGGATCAGCTCGAGCGAGATTTCCGGCGTGGGCTGAAACCAGCTCACCGCGTCTTCCGCCTTGGTGGCGTAGACCTTGTCCCAGTGATCTTGCCCGCCCGTTTCCAGGATCATCTTGAGACTCCGCGAAATCCCCGGCGCCATCATGCGCCATTGCCGCCGCCGCGACAACGTGGACGGCGCGTTCCCGCTTGCCTCGCCGGGCAGCGCACGCTTTAGTCGCAGCCGATGGCCAAGGAAATCGAGCGCAAGTTTCTGGTGAAGGACGATTCGTGGCGCGCCGCGGTCGAAAAGAAGATCACCATCGTGCAGTTCTACCTGGCGATCTCATCTGAACGGTCGATCCGCCTGCGCATCAGCGACGGCAAGAGCGCCAAGCTGACGCTGAAATTCGGCAGCGACCTCAGCGTGCGCGACGAGTTCGAATATGCCGTGCCGCTGGCGGAAGCGAACGAGATGCGAGCCTTCGCCGTCGGCTCGGTCATCGCCAAGACCCGCCACCATGTGCGCCATCGGGACTTTCTCTACGAGGTCGACGTCTTCAACGGCCATCTCCACGGCCTCGTCGTGGCCGAGCTGGAAACGCCGGAAAACGTCCCGGATGAACAACTGCCGGGCTGGATCGACGGCGAGGTCACCGGCGATATCCGCTATTCCAACGCCTCGCTGGCGCTGAACGGATTTCCTTCGCTCAGGCGCTGAGCCGCCGGCCGAGCGCCAGCCAGCAGGCCGCCGCCCAGGCGGCGCCCGCGCACCAGCCGGCCAGCACGTCCGACGGCCAGTGCACGCCGAGATAGACCCGGCTTATGCCGACCAGAAGGGTGGCCAGGACGGCCACCGCCCACAGGCAGATCCTCGATGCGCGGCCTGGCGCGAAGCGGCAGGCCAGCGCGGCGAGCGTGCCGTAGGTCAGCGCCGCCCCCATCGCATGGCCGCTGGGGAAGGACAGCGTCAGGACCTCGACCAGATGCGAGACGATTTCCGGGCGCGGCCGGTCTACCGCAAGCTTGAGCAGGCTCAGCAGAAGCTGGCCGCCGCCGAGCGTCAACAGCACGAACAGTGCCGCCCTCGGGCGGCGGGCGGCGAGCAGATAGGCAAAGAGCGCCATCATCATCAGGAACAGCACGGTGGTGCTGGCAAGGCTGCTGATGTCGAGCATGGCCAGTTGCAGCCAGTGAGGCCCGACCGGCATGTCGGGGTGGCCGGCCTTGCGCAGCGCAAGCAGGAGGCGCGTGTCGAACGCATAAGGCGGATTGGCCGCCGCCACCATCACCAGCGCCAGGAAGCCGCCGATACCGGCGACCATTATCGACACGGCCGCGATGACGGTCCGGTCCGGCCTGTGCGCTGGCACGCCCGCCTGCTGGTTCATCCGCTCCACCTGCATGCGGCCTGCTCAGTTGCGCAGGCGATAGCCGGTCTTGAAAATC
This sequence comes from Aquamicrobium soli, assembly GCF_042646345.1. Taxonomy (NCBI): domain Bacteria; kingdom Pseudomonadati; phylum Pseudomonadota; class Alphaproteobacteria; order Hyphomicrobiales; family Phyllobacteriaceae; genus Aquamicrobium; species Aquamicrobium soli. The sequence goes on from NZ_JBHRTK010000028.1 coordinate 145,607, forward strand.
CAGCTTACCACGGCCACGCAGATGAGCAGGAAGGTCAGGGTCATGCCGAGGCTGACGCCGATGGATACATCTGAAGCGCCGAAAAAGCTCCAGCGAAAACCGCTGACCAGATAGACGACCGGGTTGAACAGCGAGATGGTGCGCCACAGCGGCGGCAGCATGTCGATGGAATAAAAGGAACCGCCGAGGAAGGTGAGCGGCGTGACGATCAAAAGCGGCACCAGTTGCAGTTGCTCGAAATTGCCAGCCCAGATGCCGATGATGAAGCCGAACAGGCTGAAGGTCATCGCCGTCAGCACCAGGAAACCCAGCATCCAGAACGGGTGCTCGATATGCAACGGCACGAACAAGGCCGCGGTCGCCAGGATGATGAGGCCGAGCGCGATCGACTTGGTGGCGGCCGCGCCGACATAGGCGAGGATGATTTCCAGGTAAGAGACCGGAGCCGACAGCAATTCGTAGATCGAGCCGACGAATTTCGGGAAATAGATGGCGAAGGAGGCGTTGGAGATCGACTGCGTCAGCAGCGACAGCATGATCAGCCCCGGCACGATGAAGGCGCCGTAGCTGATGCCGTCGACTTCGGTGATGCGCGAGCCGATGGCCGAGCCGAAGACGACGAAATAGAGCGAGGTGGAGATGACCGGCGACACCACGCTTTGCAGCAGCGTGCGCAACGCCCGCGCCATTTCCTGCCGATAGATGGCCCATACCGCGCGAAGGTTCATGCCTTTTCCCTCACCAGGCCGACGAAAATCTCTTCCAGCGTGCTGGCATTGGTGGCGAGGTCGCGGAACTCGATGCCGGCCGCGCCGAGGTCGCGCAGCAGCGAGGCGACGCCTGGCCGCTCGCTCTGGTCGTCATAGGTATAGACCAGCCGCCCGCCGTCGGCCGCCAGTTCCAGCCCGTAGCCGGCGAGCGGGGCCGGCACGGCACCGAGCGGTTCGCGCAGTTCCAGTTCCAGCCGCTTGCGGCCGAGCTTGCGCATCAGTTCGTCCTTGTCCTCGACGAGGATGATCTCGCCGTGGTTGATGACGCCGACGCGGTCGGCCATGGCCTGCGCTTCCTCGATATAGTGCGTGGTGAGGATAATGGTGACGCCGTCCTCGCGCAGCCGCCGCACCATCGCCCACATGTCCTGCCGCAACTCGACGTCGACGCCGGCGGTCGGCTCGTCGAGGAACAGCACGCGCGGCTCGTGCGACAGGGCCTTGGCGATCATCAGCCGGCGCTTCATGCCGCCCGAAAGCGTGATCGCCTTGGCGTCGCGCTTTTCCCACAGCGACAGGTCGCGCAGCACCTTTTCGACGAAGGCCGGGTTGGCGGGCTTGCCGAACAGCCCGCGGCTGTAGTTCACGGTCGCCCGCACCGTCTCGAAGGCGTCGAGGGTTAGTTCCTGCGGCACCAGCCCGATCAGGCCGCGCGCGGCGCGATAGGCCGTGCCGATGTCATGGCCGTCCACCGTCACCGTGCCCGAGGAACGGTTGACGATGCCGCAGACGATGGAAATCAGCGTGGTCTTACCGGCGCCGTTCGGCCCCAGCAGCGCGAAAATCTCGCCGCGCCTGATGTCGAGGTCGATCTTCTTCAGGGCGGAAAAGCCGCTGGCGTAGGTCTTGGAAACACCGGAAATGGAGATAATGGGCTGCATGCAAGCGAACTGCCGCTGAAATACACGTTCGGGAAAAGTCCGCTGAATGTCGGTTCGATTTCCCGGAAGTCAATGCCGCTGCTGACATTTCCGGCCACGGCCCGCCGCGATCGACGGCCGTAAGCTCCTTGCGCTGGCGTTCCGATCAGTCGTAGGGCGGTCGGGAAGCCATGATGTCGGCGTAGAGGTCGAAGTCGACATTGCCGCCCGACAGCACCACGGCGACGGTCTTGCCCTTGATGTCGATCTCGCCCGAGGAGAGCGCCGCGAAGGCCGTCGCGCCGCCCGGTTCCACCACCAGCTTCAGATGAGCCATGGCGTCGCGCATGGCGGCGGCCACCGCCTTCTGCGAAACGGCAACGGCGCCCGACAGCGTGGTTCGGTTGATGGCAAAGGTGATCCGGCCCGGAATGGGCGTCAACAGCGCATCGCAGATCGAGCGATGGCCCGGCTCGTTGGCGACGCGGCTGCCAGCGGCCAGCGAGCGTCGGGTATCGTCGAAATGCTCGGGTTCCGCCGCCCAGACGGCGGTCTGCGGCGAACCGTCCTTCACCGCGAGCGAGATGCCGCCGATGAGACCGCCGCCGCCGCAGGGCGCGACCACGACGTCGAGGGCGGCTCCGAGCCTTTGCGCCTGCGCCACCAGTTCGAGACCGATGGTGCCCTGCCCGGCGATGATGGCGGGATCGTCGAAGGGCGGAACCAGCACCATGCCCTTTTCGATGAACGGCAGGGCAAGCGCCTCCCGGTCATCGCCGCGGTCGTGGAGCAGGACCTCGGCGCCCATGCGCCGCACATTGGCGATCTTCATGGCCGGCGCATCCGTCGGCATGAGGATGACGGCCCCGATGCCGAACATGGCCGCGGAAGCGGCGACGCCCTGGGCATGGTTGCCGGAGGAGAACGCGACCACGCCGCGGCTGCGCTCCTCGGGCGCCAGCGTGGAAATCTTGTTGTAGGCGCCGCGAAACTTGAACGAACCGGTGCGCTGCAACACCTCCGGCTTGAACAGCAGCCGCGCGCCGAAACGCTCGTTGAGGACAGGCGATTCGAGCAGCGGCGTCTCGATGGCAAGGCCGGCCAGGCGCGCGGCGGCGGCGCGGATATCGGCAATGCCGGGAAGAACGGAAACGGCGCTCATGCGAAGCTCCTGTCGCGAAACGATCGAACCTGCCTTGTGTACGGGAACGCGGACCGGGGCGGCAACGGAAAATGACGACCCCCCTCATCGGCTGAAGGCCCGGCTCTCACGGAATATGTCGGAACCCGCTCGAATCTGATTTGAACCGAGGGGGTCTCCTCCTCGTTATGGGGCATTCGGGAAAGGAGCCCGTCACCATGCACAAGTTCATCACCTCCGCAGCCTTGGCCCTGACAGTCGCCCTCACCGGAATGCCGCTGACCTTCGGCACGGCAACGGCCCAGGACGTCCAGCTCTATCTTGGCCAGGATGGCCCGCGCATGAGGATGCGCGACGACTGCGATCCGTATCGCGAAGATTGCCGCGGATATGGCGACCGCTATCGCGATGCCCAGCGCTTCTATCGGGGCTGCACGCCGGAGCGTGCGCTCTACAAGGCCGAGCGGATGGGCATCCGCCGCGCCCGCATCGTCGATGTCGGCCGCCGCACCATCGATGTCGTCGGCCGTTCGCGCTACGGGAACCGGGTGGTCGTGACCTTCGATCGCCGCGACCGCCGCTGCGGCGTCATCGGCTAGCACCTAGCCGAGCAAGGTGCGCTTGCGCTTGGCGCCGCCGATCTTGCGCCAGGTATTGAAGCGATGGGTGGCGGCGGCGAAGGAAATCTTCATCTGCCGCGCCACCGAGTAACGCGACTTGCCCTCGTCGAACAGGCGATAGCAGCACTCCGCCCCTTCCTCGGTCAATTTGCCGTCCAGCGACTTGTTGCGCGGATTGGCCGGGTCGAAGGGTGCGACCTCCCCTTCCACCATCGCCTTCAGGCGTCCGAGATCGGCCTCGATCCGGGCGATCAGTTCGAGAACCGGCCCAGCCTCAATCGTCTTGCCGTCCTGTTTCGCGGTCATGGCTCGCCTTTTCCTATCGGTACAGGTCACGCTATATAGGTCGGCTCGTGTCATGAAAAAGGCGACGAGAGCAGCTGTCGGATCAAAAATATTGAACCACTTGCCCGCACCTGTCTGCATGGTGCGACCGGACACCCCGATTGACCGGCGCCGGCTTACCCTTTAAATTAGAATCATTCTAAACTGGATCACCCGTCACCATGCTTTCGCGATTCCTCGGCTTTGGCCGTCGTCGTTTCGATACGCTGTCGGAACAGGAAATCCTGGCGCTGGCGATTTCGTCGGAGGAGGACGACGCGCGCATCTACCGCGCCTACGCGGACGGGCTGTCGGAAAGCTTTCCGCAGTCGGCCGCCATGTTCGAGGCGATGGCCAAGGAAGAGGACGGCCACCGCGCCGCGCTCATCGAATTGCACCGCAAGCGCTTCGGCGAGCGCATCCCGCTGATCCGCCGCGAGCATGTGAAGGGCTATTACGAACGCCGGCCCGACTGGCTGGTGCGGCCGCTCGGCATTGCGCATGTGCGCGCGCAGGCCGAAACGATGGAGCGGCAGGCACAACTGTTCTATGTCGAGGCGGCCAAGCGGGCGCGCGACGCCTCGACACGCAAGCTGCTCGGCGACCTGGCAGCCGCCGAGCAGGGCCACGAGGCGCTGGCCCACAGCCTCGAGCGCAGCCACGTGCCGGCCGAGGTGCGCGACGAGGAAGCCGCCACCGAGCGCCGACAGTTCATCCTCACCTATGTGCAGCCGGGCCTCGCCGGGCTGATGGACGGCTCGGTGTCGACCCTGGCGCCGATCTTCGCGGCCGCCTTCGCCACCCACGACACGTCCCAGACGCTGCTGGTGGGGCTTGCCGCCTCCATCGGCGCCGGCATCTCCATGGGCTTCACCGAAGTCGCTTCCGACGACGGCAAGCTGTCGGGGCGCGGTTCCCCGGTCAAGCGCGGCATCACCACCGGCCTGATGACGACGGTGGGCGGGCTGGGCCACGCCCTGCCCTATCTCATCCCGCATTTCTGGACGGCAACGACGGTGGCGGCCATCGTCGTGTTCGTCGAATTGTGGGCGATCGCCTTCGTGCAGAACCGCTATATGGAGACGCCGTTCTGGCGCGCCGCCTTCCAGGTGGTGCTGGGCGGGGCGCTGGTGTTTGCCGCCGGCGTGCTGATCGGGAACGCCTAGCGCATTTTGTAGTCAGACGGGACGCCTGACGCCGCACAAATGCGTCTAAAGGATCAGCCCCTGTTCAGGGGCTTGGCCTTGTCGAAGAAATCGGCCCAGGGATCGGCCTGTTCGAGCCGGCGCAGCGTCGTCTTGTCGCCGATCGGAAAGGCATTGGGAGCGACGCCGTCCTCGACCTCCTGCCAGGTCACCGGCATGGAAACGGTCGCACCCTTCTTGGCGCGTGACGAATAGGGCGCGACGGTGGTCGAACCCTTGCCGTTACGCAGATAGTCGATGAAGATCTTGCCGGCGCGCGCCTTTTTCGACAGGGTCGCGGTGTAGCGGTCGGGCGCGGCCTGTTCCATGGCGCGGGCGAAGTCGTGGGCAAAGCCCTTCACCTGCGCCCAGTCCGCCGCCGGCTTCAGCGGCACCACGACGTGATAGCCCTTGCCGCCGGAAGTCTTGACGAAGGTCGGCAGCGACAACTCCTCCAGTTTGGAGCGGATTTCCAGCGCCGCCTCGCGCACCTTCCCGACATCGATGCCCTCGTCGGGATCGAGGTCGAAGACGATCTGGTCGGGCTTCTCCAGTTTCTCGACGGTCGAGCCCCAGAGGTGGATCTCGACCACGCCCATCTGCGCCAGCGCGGCGACACCGTCGAAATCCCTGACGAACAGAAGTTCCTCGCCGTCTTCCGGGTCCCTGGTGCGATAGATCTTCTCGTGCATGCCGGCAGAGGCATGTTTCTGGAAGAAGCGCTGGCCGCCGACGCCGTCCGGCGCGCGTACCAGCGCCAGCGGTCGATTGACGACGAACCTTTCCATGCGCGGCCACACGAGCGCATAGTGATCCAGCAGGTCCTGCTTGGAGATTTTTTCCTCCGGCCACAGCAGCTTGTCCGGATTCGACAGCGCGACCTCGGTTTTCTTCCCGGGTGACTTCGGCTTTTCCTGCACGACTTCCTCCGCCGGCTTGTCCTCGCGCAGCCCCTGATAGGAGGCATGGCGGATGATACGATCGCCCGTCCAACTGCGAAACTCCACCTCGGCCACCAGTTCGGGCCGCACCCATGTCAGGCCCTTGCCGCCCGGAACCTTCTGCGCGAACGGGGACTTCGCCGCCTTCAGCGCATCGAGCCGCTTCTTCAGGTCGTCGGCCGCCTTGCCCGAAAAGCCGGTGCCGACGCGGCCGGCATAGGCGAGCCTGTCGCCGTCGTGGTAGCCGACCAGCAGCGAGCGCAGGCCACGGCCGGTCTTTTCCGACGGCAGGTAGCCGCCGATGACGAATTCCTGGCGCTGCGTGCATTTGGATTTCACCCAGTCATGCCCGCGCCCGCCGCGATAGCGGGAATCGGCGCGCTTGGAGACCACGCCCTCCAGCCCCATGCGGCAGGCATGTTCGAGCATGACCTTTCCGGGCTCGACAAAATGCTCGCTGAAACGCAGCGCCCCGTCCTGCAGCTGGTCGCCCAAGAGTTCGCGCAGCCTTTGCTTGCGCTCGACCAGCGGCTCGTCCCGCAGGTCTTCGCCGTCCAGCCGCATCAGGTCGAAAACGTAATAGATCATGGCCTCGGCGCGGCCTTCCGAAAGGGCCGCCTGGAGCCGCGCGAAGGACGATACGCCGTCATCGGCCAGGACGACGACTTCGCCGTCGAGGATGGCATCGCTGCATTTCAGCCGGCCAAGGGCAGCGGTGACGGCGCTGCCGAACCGCTCGGTCCAGTCGAGACCGGAGCGTGTCAACAGCCGGACCTCGGTCCCGGCGATCGCCGCCTGCATGCGGTAGCCGTCGAACTTCACCTCGTGCAGCCATTCCTTGCCGCCGGGCGCGTTGTTCTCCAGCGTCGCCAGCTCGGGCTCGATGAATTCGAGCTTGCGCGCGCCGGCCGACCTTGCCTTGCGGGTGGCCGGCTTGTTCGAATGCCAGACCTTCGGCTTTTTCCCGGCAGCCGTCTTGCCCTCGCCGACCTCCTCGACGGTCAGGCCCGACTTCACCGATTCAGGCCGCTCCTGAAGGATGTCCTCGCCGGGACGGGCGGCCCCGTCGTCGGCCTTGATCAGCAGCCAGTTGTCCTTCTTCTCGCCCCGGCGCGGCTTCAGCCGCACCAGATGCCATTTGCCGGAAAGTTTTTCGCCATGCAGTTCAAAATCGATATGGCCCTTCTTCATGCCCGCGGCCGGGTCGTGCTCGGGCGTCCAGGTGCCCTCGTCCCAGACGATGACCGAGCCGCCGCCATACTCGCCCTTGGGGATGGTGCCCTCGAAGGGCGCATAGTCGATCGGGTGATCCTCGACATGCACGGCTAGCCGCTTCTCGTGCGGGTCCAGGCTGGGGCCGCGCGTGACCGCCCAGCTCCACAGTACGCCGCCATGCTCCAGCCGAAGGTCGTAGTGCAGCCTCGTCGCCGCGTGCTTGTGAATGACGAAAATGCCGCCGGCAGCCGCCCGCGCCTCGCGCGCCGGCACCTTGCCGGCCGGCTCCGCCGTTTTCGAGAAATCGCGCTTGGCGCGATATTGTTCGAGGGCCGGGCCAGCCATGGGTCAGGCCGACTTGCGCTTCGGCGCCGATTTCGACCCCGAGGCTTTCTTTTTCGCTGGCTTTGCGTCGGCCTCGCCCTCGCCGGCGCCGTCGGTCGCCAGGCTCTTCTTCAGGGCATCGAACAGGTTGACGACATTGGAGGGCTTGGCCGCGGCCTTGGGCTTGGGCGCCTTCCGGCCGGCCTTCTTGGCGCGGATCAGTTCGAGCAACGCCTCCTCGTACGTGTCATCGAACTTCGACGGATCGAACTTCGCCGCCTTCTTGTCGATGATGTGCTCGGCCAGTTCGATCATTTCCTTGTCGGTCTTCACCGCCTTGATCCCATCGAACACGGTATCGGGCTGGCGCACCGTGTTGTCGTAGCGCAGCGTCGTCAGCACCATGCCCTTGCCGAGCGGCTCGATCACCACCGGGCGTTCGCGGCGGTAAAGCACGACGCGGGCGAGCCCCGCCTTCTTCTTCGCCGCCATGGCATCGCGGATGACCGCGAAGGCGTCCTCGGACACCTTGTCGGCGGGGGTCAGGTAATAGGGCGTGTCGAGATAGACCTGCCGGATCGAGGCCTTGTCGACGAAGCCGTCGAGACTCATCATGTCGGAGGATTCGACGCGCACCGCCGCGATCTCGTCCTCCTCGATATGGACGTAGTCGCCGCTGTCGACCTCATAGCCCTTGATCTCGTCTTCGTCCTTGACCGGGTCGCCGGTTTCGGCGTCGACATAGATGCGCTTGACTGTGTTTCCGGTCTTGCGGTTCAGCACGCGGAAAGAGACTTTTTCGGCGTGCGTGACCACGTTGGTGAGCTCGACCGCGCAGGTGACGAGCGACAGTTTGAGATAACCCTTCCAGGCCGGACGCGGCGCCATGACGGCCCCTTTCCCAAAGAACCCGCTAAGGAGCCACAACGGGCGAACGGCTTTCGCGTTCCATCCGGCGCGTTCCATCCGGCGCGGGCCGGCGGCAGGACGATGCCTGTGGCCAAATTGGCACGGCGGCGAAGATCACGACAAAAGGCGTCAAAAGACCGTGAATCAGCCGCATTCCCGCCACGAACCGAGCCGGTTCGGACCGAAAGTTAACATCCGGTTCACCGAGTATTCACGCTTGCGGGCTAGGATGTTCGCAATTCGGAAGGGACATCCGAAGTTGGGACAGGGACTTGAGTACCATGCGTTTTTGGAACCACATCACCGGCTATGCCGCCGCCGTTCGTGAATTCGTCGCACCGACCTATCGGCCCGAGCGCTACTACATGCGCGGCCCCGGCCCGGCCTGCGCGCGCCGCAGCCATTCGCTCGGCTTCGGCACGCGCTGAGCGGGGCGATCACCACATCTCGTGGCGCACATTCAGCCGCTTGATCAGCGGCTGATCGCGCAGGACCGCACAGACGCGCTCGATGTTCTTCCAGGCTTCGCGGGCGCGCCCCACCTCCGGGTGCCAGGAAAACAGCATCAGCAGATAGAGGTCGGCGACCGACTGCCGTTCTCCCGCCAGCCAGCGGCGACTTCCAAGCGCCGCATCCATCACCGCCAGACCACGATCCATCTCGGCGATGGCCGCCTGCTTGACGGCGTCGGCGCCGCCGGCATCGGTGGTGTAGCGGTGGGCGTAGTAGAAGCGCAGGTCGGCCGGGTAGACGACCGAGGCCATCAACGCCATCCAGCGCAGGAAATCCGCACGGCCTGCGCCGTCGGCCGGAGCCAGCGCGGCCTGCGGAAAGCGTTCCGCCAACAGGATGCATATCGCGGCCGATTCCGTCATCGTATGCCCGTCCGGCAAGGTGAGAGCAGGCACCTGGTTCAGCGGGCTGATCTCGAGGAAGTCGGGGTCGGGTTGCGGCGTCTTGGCGACGTCGATGCATTCGAACGGCGCGCCGGCCATCTCCAGCGCGGCTTCCACCACGAAGCTACCGGAACCGGGGCGCGAATAAACCTTGTACATGAAAATCTCCCGCTACCCGGATGCTCCGGGCGCGGCGATTTGGCATGACAAACGGCGTACGCTCAAGCCGGCCGGATAGGACCAGCCGGCTTTTCCTGCGATCCACCGGCGGGCTTTCCTCAGCCGCCGAGCCCGTCGAACAGCACCGTCGACAGGTAGCGCTCGGCGAAGGAGGGAATGACCACGACCATGGTCTTGCCGGCATTTTCCGGTCGCGCGCCGACAATGGCCGCCGCCTGCAGGGCGGCGCCGGAGGAAATGCCGACCGGAACGCCTTCGAGCCGGGCAACGAGGCGCGCATTGGCGATCGCGTCCTCGTTGGAAACGGTGACGATCTCGTCATAGACGGTGGTATCGAGGATCTTGGGCGCGAAACCGGCGCCCAGCCCCTGGATCTTGTGCGGGCCGGGCTGGCCGCCTGAAAGCACCGCCGAGGCTTCCGGCTCGACCGCGACGACCTGCACCGAAGGCTTGCGTTCCTTCAACACCTGGCCGACGCCGGTGATGGTGCCGCCCGTGCCGATGCCGGCCACGAGAATATCGACGCCGCCGTCGGTGTCGTTCCAGATTTCCTCGGCGGTGGTGACGCGGTGGATTTCCGGGTTGGCGGGGTTTTCGAACTGCTGCGGGATGACCGCGCCTGGGATCGTGGCGGCCAGTTCGGTCGCCCTGGCGATGGCGCCCTTCATGCCCTTGGCGCCTTCTGTCAGCACCAGTTCGGCGCCGAGCAGCATCAGCATCTTGCGGCGCTCGATGGACATGGTTTCCGGCATCGTCAGGATCAGCCGGTAGCCCTTGGCGGCGGCGGCGAAGGCCAGCGCAATGCCGGTGTTGCCCGACGTCGGCTCGACCAGCGTCGACTTGCCGGGGGCGATCCTGCCCTCGATCTCCAGCGCCTCGATCATGGCGACGCCGATGCGGTCCTTGACCGACGCGATCGGGTTGAAGAATTCGAGCTTCGCCAGAAGATCGGCGACGACGCCCTTCCGGGCGGCGAATTTCCCCAGCCGCACCAGCGGCGTGTCCCCGATCGTCTCGGTGATGGAACCGTATACCCGCCCACGGCCGGGTTTGCGGTCAGGGGCGGCAGGATTCGTCATCGATTGTCTCCGGGAACGGGAATGGAACTGCCGGCATGATAGGGGCCGGCAGCGCAAAATCCGAGTAGGATTTTTCCTTTAAACAGGAAGTTCAAGGGATCGTGTTCTACATAGCCGACAACATCGGAATTTCATTCCATCCGGCGACCCCGGCGCTACTGCGCCCCCTGCTTGTAGGTCACCTGCCAGAGCGTGCCGTTGCTGTCCTCGCTGACGATCAGGGAGCCGTCTTTCGCCACCGCTACGCCGACCGGCCGGCCCCATACTCTCGCATCCGAGACGACGAAGCCGGTCATGAAATCCTCGTACTCGCCGGTCGGCTTGCCGTCCTTGAAGCGCAGCCGCACGACCTTGTAGCCGGTGCGCTTGCCGCGGTTCCAGGAACCGTGCAGGGCAACGAACGCATCGCCCTTGTAGTCGGCCGGAAAATTGCCGCCGGTGTAGAAGGCTATGTTGAGCGGGGCCGAATGCGCCTGCATCAGCACGTCCGGCATGGTTAACTTGCCGGCGAGGTCGGGCCGCTCGCCGACATGGCGCGGATCCTCATGGTCACCAAGATAATACCAGGGCCAGCCGTAGAACGCGCCTTCCTTCACCGTCGTGGCGTACTCGAACGGAACGTTGTCGCCGAGCCCGTCGCGCTCGTTGACGACGCACCACAACTCGCCGGTGGCGGGTTGCACGGTCATGCCCGAGCAGTTGCGCAGGCCGGTGGCGAAGACGCGGCCGTTGCGGCCGTCGGGGTCGTAGGCACGCACTTCTGCCCGGCCCTGTTCCGAACCCCAGGCGGCTCCGGGCGCGGCCGAAGCCAGCCACTTGTCGAGCCCGCCCTGCGGCCTGTCGGCCATGCCTTCCGCCACGTTGGAGCCGGAGCCGACCGACAGGTAGAGCGTCCTGCCGTCCGGCGAGAAGAGGATGTCACGCGTCCAGTGGTGGTTGGAGGGAATGTCGGGAATGATCATTTCCGGTTCGCCGGAGGCTTTCATCTCGCCATCGCGGTAGGGAAAGCGCACGACGCTGTCGGAATTGGCCACATAGACCCATTGCGGCTTGTCGGCCGGATAGAAGGCGATGCCATAGGGCTGGTTCAGCCCATCGGCGAAAACGCTCCTTTGAGCCTTCCCGCCATCCTCTCCCAGTCGGTAGACGAGAACCCGGTCCCGCCGGCTGTCGGACACGAACAGGTCGCCATTGGGCGCAACACGCACGACGCGCGGTCCGGCAATGCCGGACGCGATCAATTTTGCTGAGAAGCCCGGCGGCAGCAACGGCACCGCCTCCTTCGGCCTCGCCGCCGCGTCGGCGGCATTGACCGAGGACTGCGCCGGATCGGGCTTCGGCAGGTCCTGCGGCCGGATCAGCCGGCGGACGCCGGGCTTGTCCTGACGCCAGCCGCCAAAAGCCTGTTTTCCGGTCAGCAGGCCGTCTTGTGCAGCAGCGAGCGCCGGGGCGACCAGGACGGCGCAAGCCAGAACCGCCATCAGCAATGGGATACGCATGGTTCCTCCTGCACTTATCGACACTGACCGCAACGAAGATCGCGCCATGCCGTTCCCGCCGGCCGTGCGAAAAGCTCAGCGCAGCATGCGCGAAATGAGCTGGGCGGTGTAGTCGACCATCGGCACGATACGGGCGTAGTTCAGCCGGGTCGGCCCGATGACGCCGAGCGCGCCGACGACGCGGGCGTCCTTGTCACGGTAAGGCGCTACCACCAGCGAGGAGCCGGAGAGCGAAAACAGCTTGTTTTCCGAGCCGATGAAGATGCGCACGCCCGAGCCCTGTTCGGCAAGGTCGAGCAACTGGATCAGGCCTTCCTGCGTCTCCATGTCCTCGAACAGGCGGCGCAGCAGTTCGATGTCGGCCTGCGCGGTGATGTTTTCGAGCAGATTGGCGCGTCCGCGGACGATCAGCCGCGCCGGCAGCCCGCCCTCGGAGCCGGCCCACACCGCCAGCCCCTTCTCCACCAGATCCTGCGACAGCGTATCGAGCGCCACCCGCGTCTCTTCCTTGATGCGCGCGATCTCGGCCCTCGCCTCGCCCAGCGTGCGGCCGCGGATATGGGCGTTGAGGAAGTTCGACGCCTCATGCAACTGCGAGACGGTGACGCCTGCCGGCAGGTCCACGACGCGGTTCTCGACGTCGCCGTTCTGCGACACCAGGACGGTCAGCGCCTTGGTCGGCTCCAACTGGATGAACTCGATGTGCTTCAGCGCCGCCTCGCTCTTGGCGGCCAGCACCAGCCCTGCCCCGCGCGACATGCCCGACAGCATCTGGCTGGCCTCGGTCAGCATATGGTCGAGCGAGGCGCCCGTGCCGGAAGCCTTCACCTGCGCCTCGATCGAGCGGCGCTCGTCGTCGGACAGGTCGCCCAGTTCCATGAAGGCGTCGACGAAGAAACGCAGGCCGGTCTGCGTCGGCAGGCGGCCGGCCGACACGTGCGGCGCATAGATCAGGCCGAGATGCTCAAGATCGCTCATCACGTTGCGGATCGTGGCCGGCGACAGCGTCGAGGGCAGGATGCGCGACAGCGAGCGCGAGCCGACCGGCTCGCCGTCCCTGAGATAGGTTTCGACGATCTGGCGGAAAACCTCGCGCGAGCGTGCGTCGAGCGATTGCAGCGCGGCGGCATGGGGCGGATGGGGTATCTGTGTCGTCATCGTGTTGCCTCTGTCCTCAGGATATAGACAGCCCCTGCGGTGACGCAAGCGACGGCAATTTCCTTTGCGCCCTGCCTGCCATGCGGGTACAAGCCGGCCAGTATTTTCAACCTTCCCAAGAAAGATGCCTGAATGCGCCCTTCCAAACGCCAGTTCGATGAAATGCGAGCCATCTCCTTCGAACGCGGCATCTCCAAGCATGCGGAGGGCTCCTGCCTGGTGAAGTTCGGCGACACGCATGTGCTGTGCACGGCAAGCCTCGAGGAAAAAGTGCCAGGCTGGATGCGCAATTCCGGCAAGGGCTGGGTGACGGCCGAATACGGCATGCTGCCGCGCTCGACCGGCGACCGCATGCGCCGCGAGGCCTCCGCCGGCAAGCAGGGCGGCCGCACGCTGGAAATCCAGCGCCTGATCGGCCGTTCGCTGCGCGCCGTGGTCGATCTGCAGGCGCTGGGCGAACAGCAGATCACCGTCGATTGCGACGTCATCCAGGCCGATGGCGGCACCCGCACCGCCTCCATCACCGGCGGCTGGGTGGCGCTCTACGATTGCCTGCGCTGGATGGAAGCGCGCCAGATGGTGAAGCTGGACAAGGTGCTGAAGGACCACGTCGCGGCCATCTCCTGCGGCATCCATAACGGCGAGCCGGTGATCGATCTCGACTATCTGGAAGATTCCTCGGCCGGCACCGACGCCAATTTCGTCATGACCGGCAAGGGCGGCATCGTCGAAATCCAGGGCACCGCCGAGGGCGAGCCGTTCTCCGAGGAACAGTTTTCCGCGCTGATGGGTTTGGCCCGCAGGGGGATTTCGCGGCTGGTGGACCTGCAGAAGATGGCGGTGGGGTGAAAGGAGCCCGGATGCAGCCTTCCGCCATTCTGGAATCCGCGCTCTACGTCACCGATCTGGGTGCCGCCGAGACCTTCTATGCCGAGGTCCTGGGGCTGCAGAAGATCGCAGCGGTGAAGGACCGGCACGTTTTCTTCAAATGCGGATCGGGCGTGCTCCTGCTGTTCAACGCCGAGGCAACGCGCCAGCCGCCCGCGCCCGATGCCAGGCTGCCGGTGCCGCCGCACGGCACGAGCGGGCAAGGCCATCTCTGCTTTGCCGCCACCGCGGCCGAAATCGACGCCTGGAAGGCGCTGCTGGAAGCCAGGAACATCGCCGTCGAGGCCGATTTCCGGTGGTCGAGCGGTGGCCGCTCCATCTATTTCCGTGACCCTTCCGGCAATTCGCTGGAATTTGCCGAACCGAAAATCTGGAACCTGTGATGCAGTCTCTCGAAGCAAGAAAGATCGTCGTCGCCAGCCATAACGAAGGCAAGCTGCGCGAATTCGCCGACCTGATGGGGCCGTTCGGCTTCGAGGCGAAATCGGCGAAGGAATACGGCCTGCCGGAGCCGGACGAAACCGGCACCACCTTCGAGGAAAACGCCTACATCAAGGCCTTCGCCGCCGCCAAGGCGACCGGCCTGCCGGCGCTGTCGGACGATTCCGGCCTGTGCATCGACGCGCTCGACGGCGCTCCCGGCGTCTACACCGCCAACTGGGCCGATACGCCCGACGGCAAGCGCGACTTCGCGATGGCCATGCAGCGCGCCGAAGTGGCGATGCAGGAAGTGGGCGCGACCGAGCCGGACAAGCGCAGCGGCCGCTTCGTCGCCGTCATCTGCCTCGCCTTCCCCGATGGCGATGCGGAATATTATCGCGGCGAGGTGGAGGGAACGCTGGTCTGGCCGCCGCGCGGCGAACTCGGCTTCGGCTACGATCCGGTGTTTTTGCCCCACGGCTACGCCAAGACGTTCGGCGAAATGACGGCCGCGGAAAAACACGGCTGGAAACCCGGCCAGAAAGACGCCCTCTCGCACCGCGCCCGCGCCTTCCAGAAATTCGCCGCAGCCCGGCTGGGGTCGAGCTGAAGATGTTCTGCCGTAGCGCCCTGTCCGGTTTCCACCGCCTTCGATGCCAGGCACCACGGCAATGAGCACGATGCAACTCGACCGCTCGCCGGGGTTCGGCGTTTATGTCCACTGGCCGTTCTGCGCGGCCAAGTGCCCCTATTGCGACTTCAACAGCCATGTGCGCCACCAGCCGGTGGACCAGGAGCGGTTTGCCCGCGCTTTCGCCACCGAACTCGCCACCATGCGCGAGCGTACGGGGCCGCGCGAGGTGACCTCGATCTTCCTCGGCGGCGGCACCCCTTCGCTGATGAAGCCGGAGACGGTCGGCGCGGTGCTGGACGCGGTGGCGAAGAACTGGACGGTGCCGGCCGGCATCGAGGTCACGCTGGAGGCCAACCCGTCCTCGGTCGAGGCCGAGCGTTTTCGCGGCTACCGCGCCGCCGGCGTCAACCGCGTGTCGCTCGGCGTACAGGCGTTGAACGACACGGACCTGCGCTTCCTCGGCCGACTGCACAATGTTTCCGAAGCGCTGGTCGCCATCGATCTCGCCCGGCAGATTTTTCCGCGCCTGTCTTTCGACCTTATCTATGCGCGCCCCGGGCAGACGCCGGAAGCTTGGGAAAATGAGCTGGAGCAGGCGATCGGCTATGCCGTCGACCATCTGTCGCTCTACCAGCTCACCATCGAGCAGGGCACGCCGTTCTACGCGCTGCACAAGGCGAAGAAGTTCATCCTGCCGGACGACGACCACGCGGCCGAACTCTATGAAATCACGCAGGAAGTCACCGCCGCCCGCGGCCTGCCGGCCTATGAGATTTCCAACCACGCCAGGCCCGGCGCGGAAAGCCGGCACAATTTGACCTACTGGCGCTATGGCGAATATGTCGGCGTCGGTCCCGGCGCACACGGGCGCTTCGTGGAAAACGGGCACCGGGTGGTGACGATCGCCGAAAAGGCGCCGGAAAGCTGGGCCGACCTGGTCGAGGCGCAGGGCCATGGCGTCGTCGACGGCGAGTTGCTGACCCGCTCGGAGGAGGCCGACGAGTTCCTGCTGATGGGGCTGCGGCTGGCCGAGGGCATCGACCTTGCCCGCTACGAACACTATTCCGGGCGCTCGCTGTCGGCGACACGCCTCGCCACGCTGCAGCAGGAGGGGCTGGTCGCCTCGATCGGCAATTCGCGCTTGCGCGCAACGCCGGCCGGCATGATCGTGCTCGACGCGGTGGTGGCCGACCTCGCCCGGTAGGCCGACGGAGGGGTGCGCCATGAGCGGCGAGACGGAAAAGCACAGCTACATGATCGGGCAGGCCGAGATGGCCGCGCGGCCGCTGGAGAACGCGCTCTACCTGGTGGCGACGCCGATCGGCAATCTCGGTGACATCACGCTGCGCGCATTGGAGACGCTGGCGGCAGCCGACATCCTCGCCTGCGAGGACACGCGCGTCAGCCGCGTGCTCTTGTCGCGCTACGGCATCCGCCGCCGCACCACCGCCTATCACGAGCATAACGCCACTGAGGCCGGGCCGAAGCTGATCGCGGCGCTGGAACAAGGCCGGAGCGTGGCGCTGATTTCCGACGCCGGCACGCCGCTCGTATCCGACCCCGGCTACCGGCTGGTGGGCGAGGCGCTGGAAAGAAATATACGGGTGGTGCCGATCCCCGGCCCCTCCGCCGCGCTCGCCGCGCTGACGGCCTCCGGCCTGCCCTCCGACGCCTTCCTGTTCGCCGGCTTCCTGCCGGTGAAGACGGGGCAGCGGGCGACGCGGCTCCAGGAGCTGAAGGCGGTGCCGGCAACGCTGATCTTCTTCGAATCGCCGCGCCGGCTCGCCGACACGCTGGCGGCGATGGTTGAAGTCTTGGGCGGCACGCGCCAGGCGGCGATCGGCCGCGAACTCACCAAAGCCTTCGAGGAGACACGGCGCGGCACGCTAGCGGAACTGGCCGATCACTATCAGGCCGCCGATACGCCGAAGGGCGAGATCGTCGTCTGCGTCGCCCCGCCGGAGCATGCTGTCGAAACGCCAGCCGACGTCGACCGGCTGCTCTTGTCGCTCGCGGCCGAAATGCCGGCCTCCAAGGCGGCGGCCGAAGCGGCAAAAATGACCGGCGGCGAGCGGCAGGCGCTCTACCGGCGGCTGATGGACCTGAAAGAAGGCTGAGGCGGTGAGCAACCGCGCCACCACCAGACGGCGCCAATCCTACCGGCGCGGCCATCGCGGCGAGACGCTGGCGGCGATGGCGTTGCGGCTGAAGGGGTTCCGCATCCTCGAATGCCGCTACCGCACGCGGCTCGGCGAAATCGACCTGATCGCGCGGCGCGGCGACCTCGTGCTGATCGTCGAGGTCAAGGCGCGGCCGACGCTTGCCGAGGCGATGGAGGCGATCCGCCGGGAGTCGGAACGACGGATCGAGGGCGCCGCCGACCTGTGGCTGGCGCGCCAGCCGGATTACGGGCGGCTGGCGGTGCGCTTCGACATGGTGGCGGTGCTGCCCTGGCGCTGGCCGGTGCATGTCGAGAACATTTTTCAGGGCAGGAACTAGGGCTCGCTGCGCGTCGGGCTTGAAAGCGTCGCCGCCGCCGGCTATCGGCGGCTTTTTGGAGACTGACGATGACCCTTCCCGACAGAATGAGCGTCGACGAGCGCAGCCCCTTCTACGATGCCGAGGCGTTGGAGCGCGGCGTCGGTATCCTGTTCAACGGCAAGGAGCGGCACGACGTCAACGAATATTGCGTCAGCGAAGGCTGGATCCGGGTCGCCACGCCGAAATCCAAGGATCGCTTCGGCCAGCCGCTGACCATCAAGCTGAAGGGCGTGGTGGAGCCCTTCGTCAAGGAATAGCGCCAGCCGCCGGCCGGCGAGGGAAAAGCCAGCCGTCAGCCGGTGATGGAAAAGCCCGTCGGCACGGCGGTGCCGTCTGCGGCCTGCGCCCTGACATCGGCTACCACGGCGCCGGCCGGCCCTTGCCAGAAGCGTTCCAGCATCATCGAAACCGCTCCGTCCGGCCCCGAGATGAGCGCGGTGACCGAGCCGTCCGGCTCATTGCGCACCCAGCCGCCGAGGCCCAGCCGAACGGCTTCTTCGCGCGTCCAGAAGCGAAAACTCACGCCTTGCACGCGCCCGGTGATCTGCACCTTGTAGATTCGGTTGCTCATCGCCTTGTTACCCGCATTGGCAGCCCGCCCTGGGGCTGCGTGGTGAGCTTCTGCACCGGCCACGGCCTGGTGTCCGCGGTGGTCTCGAAGCGGAAGCGCGACATCAGAACGGCGAGCGCGATCATCGCCTCCTGCATGGCGAAGGCCGCGCCGATGCAGACGCGCGGGCCCGCCCCGAACGGCAGGTACTGGAAGCGGTCGATCTTCTCGCGATTTCCGGGGTGGAAGCGTTCAGGCAGGAAGGCGTCCGGCTTGTCCCACAGCTTGCGGTGGCGGTGAATGACCCATGGCATCACCAGCACGGCGGCCTTCGGCGGAATGTAGAGGTCCTTGTAATGCTCCGGCTCGATCGGCTCGCGGTTGATCGAAGGAGCCGGCGGATAGAGCCTCAGCGCCTCGTCGAAGGCGGCGCGGGTCAGCGGCATCGCCTCCAGCCATTTCGCCGGGTCCGGCTCGCCGGCAAGCACGGCATCGATCTCGCGCTCGATCGGCTCACGCTCCCACGGCGCCTCGGCCAGGCAGTAAAGCGTCCAGCCCAGCGCCCGCGCCGTCGTCTCGTGGCCGGCGCCGATGAAAGTGATGATGTTGTCTTCGACCTCGGCGCGGGTCAGCCCGTCCGGCCCTTCGGCCTTGAGCAGCAGCGTCAGGAAGTCCTGCGGCGCGCCGTCCGGGTCGCGCTTCAGCCGGTCCTCGCGCAGCGCCATCGTGTCGCTGACGATGCCGCGGAAATAGGCCATGGTCTTGCGGCCGCGAATGCGGGTGAGACGCGGCAGCCAGTCCGGCGCGCGCAACAGGTCGAGCGGGTCGACGCGGCCCATGGTTTCCAGAAGCCGGTCGATATCCTGAGAGAACGTCTCCTTGCTGCCGGCGATCTCGCCCGAAAACAGCGTCTCGGCAAGGATTTCATAGGTCAGCATGGTCATGTCGGCGGCGAGGTCGGTGACGGCGCCGTCCTCGTAGCGCTCGACGAATTCCAGCGCGCGCTTCAGCATCGGCTGGGCGAAGCCGAAGATGTGGCGCGGCGTGAACACCGGCGCCATCGCCTTGCGCGAGCGCCGCCATACCTCGCCTTCCGCCGTCAGCAGGCCATCACGCAGGATCGGGCGCAGGATTTTCTGGCGCACCGTCGCCATCCTGTAGTTTTTGGCGTTGTCGACCAGCACGTGGCGCACCAGCCCCGGGTCGTTGGCGATGACCAGCGGCCCGCCGACGCCGTTCACCGAAATCCACGGCTCGTTGTAGGAAGGCTCGCCCCATAGTTCGAGCGGATTGCGGTAGACGATGCGCATCATCTCCAGCGCGGATGGCGGCCGGGTGCGGGGCCGCGGCGCGGGCGGAACGAAGGGAGCGGGTCGGGCGTCCATGGCGTTCTCCGTTACGTAATCAATGTAGGGAGCGATCTCCGCCTCGTCCATGCGCCGGAACGCAGGGAAATGACGTTGGTTACCCGAAGGTGCCTGCTTGCCGGGCCGGGCCATCCGCCTTAAGTGACGGTCACCTTCGGATACTGAAAACCTGCCAGGAGACCTCCTTGAAACATCGTCTGAGCATCATCATCGGTTCCACCCGCCCCGGCCGCGCCGGCCCGGTCTATGCCGAGTGGCTCGAGGCGTTCGCGCGCCAGCATGGCGGTTTCGACCCGGTCATCACCGATATCGCCGCCTTCGACCTGCCGGTACTGGACGAGCCGCACCATCCGCGCCTCGGCAAATACGAGCAGGAGCACACCAAGGCCTGGTCGAAGGCGATCGACGCCGCCGACGCCTTCGTCTTCGTGACGCCGGAATACAACTATTTCGCCGCGCCCGCGATCGTGAACGCCGTCGATTACCTGTCGCGCGAATGGAACTACAAGCCCGCCGCCTTCTTCAGCTATGGCGGCGTCTCGGGCGGCATGCGCGCGGTGCAGGCGCTCAAGCCGCTCCTGACCACGGTCAAGGTGATGCCGATCCCGGAGGCGGTGGCGCTGCCGATGCACCTCAATTCGCGCGACGAAAAGGGTGCGTTCCAACCCAACGAGCACGTGCTCTCCGGCACCGGGACGATGCTGGACGAACTGATGCGCTGGAGCGTGGCGCTGAAGCCGTTGCGCGCGGGCTGACGCCGAGCTTCCGCGACCTCGGCCGCGGCAGGGCAAAAGGCCCTCAAATGCCTGCAAAACCTTGGAAAAACCGTCGCAAACGCCTATATTAGGGCAAGCATCGGGCCGCGATTCGCGGCCCGTTTTCCACGCCGTTGCCACGGCACCAAGCGATCGGATTTTCATGAGCGACCAGAGCGACACCGCCAACGGCGTGCCAGACGAATACGGCGCCGATTCCATCAAGGTTTTGAAGGGGTTGGATGCCGTTCGCAAGCGCCCGGGCATGTATATCGGCGACACCGACGACGGCTCGGGCCTGCACCACATGGTCTACGAGGTGGTCGACAACGCCATCGACGAGGCGCTGGCCGGCCATGCCGACCTGGTGTCGGTGACGCTGAACCCCGACGGCTCGGTGACCGTGGCGGACAACGGCCGCGGCATTCCCACCGCTATCCACAGCGGCGAAGGCATTTCGGCCGCCGAAGTGATCATGACCCAGCTTCACGCCGGCGGGAAGTTCGACCAGAACTCCTACAAGGTTTCCGGCGGCCTGCACGGCGTCGGCGTCTCGGTGGTGAACGCGCTTTCCCTGTGGCTCAGGCTGAAGATCCGCCGCCACGGGCAGATCCACGAAATGGGCTTCACGCACGGCGTCGCCGATGCGCCGCTGAAGGTTACCGGCACCTACGAGGAAACCGGAGAACCCGGCAGCTATGAGGGCCGCAGCGGCACGGAAGTGACCTTCCTGCCCTCCACCGAAACCTTCACCATGGTCGAGTTCGACCTGCCGACGCTGGAACACCGGCTGCGCGAGCTCGCCTTCCTGAACTCCGGCGTGCGCATCGTGCTTTCGGATGCCCGCCATGCCGACATCGTCCGCCACGAATTGCACTATGACGGCGGCCTGGAGGAATTCGTCAAATATCTCGACCGCGCCAAGAAGCCGCTGATCGAGAAGCCCGTCGCCATCCGCGCGGAGCGCGACGGCATCACCGTGGAAGTGGCGATGTGGTGGAACGACAGCTATCACGAGAACGTGCTGGCCTTCACCAACAACATCCCGCAGCGCGACGGCGGCACGCATCTCGCCGGCTTCCGCGGCGCGCTGACGCGCCAGATCACCGGCTACGGCGAAAGCTCGGGCCTGACCAAGAAGGAAAAGGTCAGCCTCACCGGCGACGATTGCCGCGAAGGGCTGACGGCCGTGCTTTCGGTGAAGGTTCCCGACCCGAAATTTTCCTCGCAGACCAAGGACAAGCTGGTGTCCTCCGAGGTGCGGCCGGTCGTTGAAAGCCTCGTCAACGAGGCGCTCGGAACCTGGCTCGAAGAACACCCGAACCAGGGCAAGGTCGTGGTCGAGAAGGTGATCCAGGCCGCCGCCGCGCGCGAGGCCGCGCGCAAGGCGCGCGACATCACCCGCAAGTCCACCCTCGGCGTCACCTCGCTGCCGGGCAAGCTGGCCGACTGCCAGGAGAAGGACCCGGCCAAGTCGGAACTATTCATCGTCGAGGGCGATTCGGCAGGCGGCTCGGCCAAGGGCGGCCGCTCGCGCCAGAACCAGGCGATCCTGCCGCTGCGCGGCAAGATCCTCAACGTCGAGCGCGCGCGCTTCGACCGCATGCTGTCGTCCGACATGATCGGCACGCTGATCACCGCGCTCGGCACCTCGATCGGCAAGGATGAGGTCAGCGGCTTCAACATCGAGAAGCTGCGCTACCACAAGATCATCCTGATGACCGACGCCGACGTCGATGGCGCGCATATCCGCACGCTGCTTTTGACGTTCTTCTTCCGGCAGATGCCGGAACTGATCGAGCGCGGCCATCTCTACATAGCCCAGCCGCCGCTCTACAAGGTGACGCGCGGCAAGAGCTCGCAATACATCAAGGACGAGAGCGCCTTCGAGGAATTCCTGATCGGCTCGGGGCTGGACGAGGCTTCACTGACGCTCGGTTCCGGCGAGGTGCGGACGGGGCAGGATTTGCGGGCCGCGATCGACGATGCGCTGACCGTGCGCCACCTGATCAACGGGTTGCACACGCGCTACAACCGCGCCGTGGTCGAGCAGGCGGCGATCGCCGGCGGCCTGACCCCCGACGCCTTCGTCGATCTCGGCCACGCCAACGCCATGGCGGAGCGGATCGCCCAGCGCCTCGACATCATCGCCGAGGAAACCGAGCGCGGCTGGAGCGGCCGCATGTCGACCTCCAACGAGGGGCCGGGCGGCTATGTGTTCGAGCGCACCGTGCGCGGCGTCAAGGAATACGCCCATCTCGACATGGCGCTGATCAACTCCGCCGACGCTCGCCAGCTCGACCGCTTCGCGGCACGGCTCGGCGAAGTCTACGGCCATCCGCCGGTGCTGCGCCGCAAGGAGGTCTCCGAGACGATCTCGGGGCCGCTCGCCCTGCTCGACCAGGTGTTCGCCACCGGCCGCAAGGGCCTGACCATGCAGCGCTACAAGGGCCTCGGCGAAATGAACGCCGAGCAGCTTTGGGAAACCACGCTCGACCCCAACGCGCGCTCGCTGCTGCAGGTCAAGGTCAACGACGCCGCCGGCGCCGATTCGCTGTTCACGCGGCTGATGGGCGACGAGGTCGAGCCGCGGCGCGAGTTCATCCAGGACAACGCGCTGTCGGTCGCCAATCTCGACATCTGACGGCCTTCAGGTCGAAACAACAAGGGGAACGGAACGCCTGTCGCGGCATTGTGAACGTATCGCAATCCGCACAGGAGTTACCCCATGGGACGTGGCATTCTTCTCTGGCTGCTCGGGATCCCGATCCCGATCATCATCCTCATCCTGCTGTTCTGGCGGTAGATATTTGCGCCTTCGGCGGTGCTAGCCCCGCCCCTAACCCCTCCCCGCAAGGGGAGGGGAACGGCCGGCTCCCGCTCTTTCCAGGATTGCCCACATAGTCATGACGCTACCGCAGCCCCTCGCAGAGCGACGGGTAACGGGAAGCACGCGGTGGGGGTGCGATCCTTACGGCCGCAGCGGGAAGGAAAAGTATCTTTTCGCGATGGTGGCGAAGGTCTTGTCGGCGATGATGGCGTCCAGCGCCGCGTTCAGTTCGCCGACGAGCCGGGTGTCGTCCTTGCGCACGGCAATGCCGATCTCGGTGCCGAGCGCCGGATCGGTGACGTTCTCGCCGATCTGCTCATAGGCGCTCACGCCGCCGTTGGCTTCCATCCACGGCACCATGGCGGGAGCCTCGGCGAACACCGCGTCGAGCCGGCCGTTCTGGAAATCGAGGAACATGTCGTCGCTCGACGGGTAGGCATGGAGCTCGATGGCGTCGCCGAAGTGGTCGCGCAGCCACGCTTCATGCGTGGTGGCGGCCTGCACGCCGACCGTGTGGCCCTTCAGGCTTTCGGGCGTGAAGGCAAGCCCGCTGCCCTTGTTGGTGATCATCATGCCGTAGGAAAAGTAGTAGGGCTTGGTGAACAGGATTTGCCGGCGGCGTTCGGGGGTGATCGTCATGGACGACATCAGCACGTCGAACTTGCCCGCCTGCAGCGCCGGGATGAGGCCGTCCCACGGCACCACCACCCATTCGCACTTGCGCTCCAGCTGGGCGCACAGCGCCTCGCCGATATCGACGTCGAAGCCCTGGACCTTGCCGGCGGCATCGACGAAGTTGAAGGGCGGGTAGGCGCCCTCCACCCCCATGCGCAGTGGCGCGTCACCGGCATGGGCCGCAAAGAGGAGAGCCAGCAGGCAGGCTATCGCGGCGAGGAAGGCTTTCACGAAAGATGCCACTTCTTTTGCGGCTTCATACTTACACCTCAGGGCCCATCGCATGGACGCCCCTCTCCGTCTCGGCTTCGCCGAGCCACTTCTGCCCCCAATGCATGGGGCCGAGAAAATGCCGGACGCCAAGATCCTGACGCCGGAAAGCTTGAGTTCCTCCCCCCATGAACGGGGAGAGGTGGGAGTAATGGTCCCAGAGGGCTGCCGCTTCATCAACGCCGCCCGCTCCCCGATCAACTCCGTTCAGTCCTTGGCGCGTTCCACGTAGGAACCGTCGGCGGTCATGACGACGATGCGGGTGCCGACGCCGATGTGGGGCGGCACGGTGGTCTTGACGCCGTTCGACAGGATCGCCGGCTTGTAGGAGGACGAGGCGGTCTGGCCCTTGGTGGTGGGTTCCGTCTCCACGACCTCGTAGACCGCGCGCTGCGGCAGTTCGATGGCGATGCCGACGCCCTCGTGCACCGACAGCGTCACCGCCATGCCTTCCTGCAGATAAGGAGCCTGGTCGCCGATCACGTCTTCCGCCACCGCGACCTGGTCATAAGTCTCGGGGTTCATGAAGTGGAAGCCCTCGCCGTCGCTGTAGAGGAAGGTGAACGGACGGTCCTCGACATGGGCGCGTTCGACCTGCTCGGTGGTGCGGTAGCGCTCGGACACCTTCACGCCGTCGGAAATGCGGCGCATGTCGAGCTGGGTGACGGGCGTGCCCTTGCCAGGATGGATATTCTCGGCAAAGAGGATCACATAGAGCTTGCCGTCCTTGTCGACGACATTGCCCTTACGGAGGGAACTGGCAATTACCTTCACAAGTCTTCTTCCTGAAATCTCGGGTTGCGGCCGGCTAACGCCGCCATGGTGGGCGCTTTACCTTATCTTGACGCCAACCGCCAGCCACCCCTTAGAATGAGCGCCCGCATTAGCCATGAACCCCCGTTCGCCCAAAGCCTCGCCCTGGTGGACGCCGCACGTCCACGCCGACCGGCGGCCGCGCCTGTTGCTGCGCAACCGGATCAAGGCGGCGGCGCGCGCCTTTTTCGACAGGCACGACTTCATCGAGGTCGATGCCGCCGCCCTGCAAGTCTCGCCCGGCAACGAAACGCATCTCAGCGCCTTCGCCACCACCGAGATCCGGCCCGACGCGACGGCTGCCCCGCTCTACCTGCACACCTCGCCTGAATTCGCCTGCAAGAAGCTACTGGCGGCCGGCGAGCAGCGTATCTTCAGCCTCGGCCCGGTATGGCGCAACCGCGAGCGCGGCGCGCTGCACCATCCCGAATTCACCATGCTGGAATGGTACCGCGTCGGCGAAAGCTACGAGAGCCTGATGGAAGACTGCGCTTCCCTCCTGCGGCTTGCCGCCGAGCAGGCCGGCACCGCGCGCTTTTCCTTCCGGGGCCGCGAAGCCGACCCCTTCGCCGAGCCGGAGCGGCTAACGGTGGCCGATGCCTTCCAGCGCCATGCCGGCATCGACCTTCTGGCCACCGTTACCGCCAGCGGCACAACGGACCGGGATAGGCTCAACGCCGCGCTGGTCAAGGCCGGCCTGCGCACTGCGCCGGACGATAGCTGGACCGACCTTTACAGCCGCGTCATGGTGGAATGCGTAGAGCCCAATCTCGGCATGGGCCGGGCGACCGTGCTTTACGAATACCCGATCAGCGAGGCGGCGCTGGCGCGCCCTGCTCCGCACGATCCGCGCGTGGCCGAGCGTTTCGAGCTTTATTGCTGCGGCGTGGAACTGGCCAACGGCTTCGGCGAACTCACCGACCCGGTCGAGCAACGCGCGCGTTTCGAGGCCGACATGGACGAGAAGGAGCGCATCTATGGCGAGCGCTATCCGCTCGACGAGGATTTTCTGGCGGCGCTGGCCATCATGCCCGACGCCAGCGGCGTGGCGCTCGGCTTCGACCGCCTGGTGATGCTGGCGGCGGGAGCTGCCCGCATCGAGGATGTCCTGTGGACGCCGGTGGCGGACAGCTCCGCCGGCTGACGCCATTCAGTCCGCGTCACGGCCGGCGGAAAGGCGCGAGGCCAAGGGCCTCACGCCCGGTGCGCGGCTACTTCTTTTCCGAATAGGCCCTGAGCGCCGAGGCGATTTCGCCCTTGGCCTTCTCGGCCGGCTCGAAGCCCTTGAGTTCGACCTTCTTGCTGCCCTCGGGAATGTTCTTGTAGACGGCGAAGAAGGCCTGCAGGCGCTCCTGCTCGATTTTCGGCAAGTCCGAGACTTCCTTGATCGCCTCGAAGGTCGGATCCACCTTGGAAACCGGCACGGCGACGATCTTGTCGTCCACCTCGCCGCCGTCGATCATCTTGAGCACGCCGATGGGGCGCACACGGATGACCGCGCCCGGCGCGATCGGCTCGCGCGTGTAGACGAGCGCGTCGAGCGGATCGCCGTCGCCGCCCAGCGAACTGGTGATGGAGCCGTAGTTCGCCGGATAGGCGACCGGCATGGAGACGAAGCGGTCCACGACGATGTGGCCGGTCTCGACGTCGATCTCGTATTTGGTGAAGCCGCCGGCCGGGATCTCGATGGCCGTGTAGAATTCGCTGCCGTCGTCGGCCGGCTGCGGGTGGTCCGCCAGGGCGACATAATCCGCGGCGAAGCCGGCGGCGCCGCTCAGGAAAAGAGCCGCGAGGGCGGAGAGAACGATTTTCATGAAATGCTCCAGGCAGGATTGCGTGACGCGATCCGCCTAGACGCCGTGCATTACAGGCTTGTGACATCGGCGCCGGCAAGCAGGCCGGGCCGCACAAAAGCAAAGGGCCGGCTGAGCCGGCCCCCGAAACCTCAGTGTTCCATCGCCTTGACGATGTCTTCGGTCATCTTCTTGGCGTCGCCGAGCAGCATCATGGTGCCGTCCTTGTAGAACAGCGTGTTGTCGATGCCGGCATAGCCGGAGCCCAGCGAGCGCTTGACGAACAGGCAGGTGCGCGCCTTGTCGACGTCGAGGATCGGCATGCCGAAGATCGGCGACGACTTGTCGTCGCGGGCTGCCGGGTTGGTGACGTCGTTGGCGCCGATGACATAGGCGACGTCGGCCTGCGCGAACTCGGAGTTGATGTCCTCCAGTTCGAACACCTCGTCATAGGGCACGTTGGCTTCGGCCAGGAGCACGTTCATGTGGCCGGGCATGCGGCCGGCGACCGGGTGGATGGCGTATTTCACTTCCACGCCGTTGGCCTTCAGCTTGTCGGCCATTTCGCGCAGCGCGTGCTGGGCCTGCGCCACCGCCATGCCGTAGCCGGGCACGATGATGACCTTCTGCGCGTTCATCATCAGGTAGGCGGCGTCGTCGGCCGAGCCCTGCTTGACGGTGCGCTCGATGCCGTCATCGCCGCCGGCGGCAGCCGTGTCGCCACCGAAGCCGCCGAGGATGACGGAGATGAAGGAGCGGTTCATGCCCTTGCACATGATGTAGGACAGGATGGCGCCGCTGGAGCCCACCAGCGCGCCGGTGATGATCAGCGCCAGGTTGCCGAGCGTGAAGCCGAGGGCTGCCGCCGCCCAGCCGGAATAGGAGTTCAGCATCGAGATGACGACCGGCATGTCGGCGCCGCCGATCGGCACGATCAGCAGCACGCCGAGCAGCAGCGAGGCGGCCACGATCAGCCAGAACACGAACTTCGATTCGGTGCCGACGAGCGTCACGATCAGCACCACCAGCGCCAGGCCAAGGACGATGTTGATCGCATGGCGCGCCGGCAGCAGGATCGGCTTGCCGGACATGCGCCCGTCGAGCTTGAGGAAGGCGATGACCGAGCCGGTGAAGGTGATGGCGCCGATGGCGACGCCAAGGCTCATCTCGACCAGCGCCTGCCCATGGATGGAGCCGATCTCGCCGATGCCGAAAGCATGCGGCGCATAGATCGCGGCGGCGGCCACCATGACGGCGGCAAGGCCGACCAGGCTGTGGAACGCGGCGATCAGCTGCGGCATAGCGGTCATGGCGATGCGGCGCGCGATGAACGCGCCCACCGCGCCGCCGATGGCGAGGCCGAGCACGATCAGGCCGAAGCCGCCGGGGGAAGGCACCGCCAGCGCCAGCGTGGTGACGATGGCGATCGCCATGCCGATCATGCCGTAGATGTTGCCCTTGCGGCTGGTGGTCGGATGCGACAGGCCACGCAGCGCCAGGATGAACAGGATGCCGGAAACGAGATAGAGGAAGGAAGCGAGGTTCAGCGACACGTCACTTGTCCTTCTTCTTGTACATTGCCAGCATGCGCTGGGTGACCAGGAAGCCGCCGAAGATGTTGACGGACACCAGGGCCAAAGCAATGAAGCCGAAGCCGGTCGCGGCTCCCGCCGCCGAGGCGCCGACGGCCAGCAGCGCGCCGACGACGATGACCGAGGAA
Source organism: Aquamicrobium soli (assembly GCF_042646345.1). Classification (NCBI taxonomy): domain Bacteria; kingdom Pseudomonadati; phylum Pseudomonadota; class Alphaproteobacteria; order Hyphomicrobiales; family Phyllobacteriaceae; genus Aquamicrobium; species Aquamicrobium soli. Next base: position 173,963 of record NZ_JBHRTK010000028.1, read on the forward strand.
ATGGCGTTGGTGACGGCCATCAGCGGCGTATGCAGCGCCGGCGTCACCGACCAGACCACGTAGTAGCCGACGAAGATCGCCAAAACGAAGATGGCGAAGCGGAACACGAACGGGTCGATCGCCCCGCCCGACAGCGCATGCGCGGCGCCGCCCGCGGCATCGGCCGCACCGGAAGCCTCGAAATCCTGCAAGGCCATGCGCACGGCGGCGGATGCCTGGTCGAGTTGGTCCAGCGCTTTCTGCAGGGCTTCCATCACGCGCTCCCCTTCGTCGATTTAGCCGAGGGCTTTTTCGCCGCGGCCGGCTTCTTTGCCTTGGCCTTGGCAGGCGAAGCGTCGGCCACCAGCGTCTTGGCCGGGATGGCCGCCGGTTCGACATGCGGTTGTTCCGGCGCAGCCGCCTTGGCGAAGGCCGGGTGCACAACCGCGCCGCCGTCGGTCAGCATCGTCGCCTTGACCAGTTCGTCGTCGCGGTTGATGGCGAACGTCTTCGACGCCTTGTCGACCATCGTCTCGAGGAAGGTGTAGAGGTTCTTGGCGTAGAGCAGCGAGGCGGAGGCCGCGATCCGGCCCGGCACGTTGAGATGGCCGACAATCTTGACGCCGCCCTCGGTGATGGTGACCTTGCCGGGCACCGCGCCCTCGACGTTGCCGCCGCGCTCCACCGCGAGGTCGACCAGCACCGACCCCGGCTTCATCGAAGCCACGACCGCCGCCGAAACCAGCTTCGGCGCGGGGCGGCCGGGGATCAGCGCCGTGGTGATGACGATGTCCTGCTTGGCGATGTGCTCGGCCGTCAGCGCCGCCTGCTTGGCCTGGTATTCCTTGGACATTTCCTTGGCGTAGCCGCCCGCCGTCTCGGCTGCCCTGAACTCCTCGTCCTCGACGGCGATGAACTTGGCGCCCAGCGAGGCGACCTGTTCCTTGGCGGCGGGGCGAACGTCGGTCGCGGTCACCACCGCACCCAGGCGGCGCGCCGTGGCAATGGCCTGCAGGCCGGCGACGCCCGCGCCCATGACGAACACCTTCGCCGCCGGAACGGTGCCGGCCGCCGTCATCATCATCGGCAGGGCGCGGTCATACTCGGCGGCGGCGTCGATCACCGCCTGGTAGCCGGCGAGATTGGCCTGCGAGGACAAGACGTCCATCGACTGCGCGCGGGTGATGCGCGGCATGAATTCCATGGAAAAAGCGGTAATGCCCGCCTTGGCCATCGAGGCGACGGCCGCGTCGTTGCCGTAGGGGTCCATGGTGGCGAACACCGCGGCGCCCTTCTTGTAGCCCCTGAGTTCGGCATCGGTCGGGCGGCGCACCTTCAGCACCACGTCGGCCTTGCCGGCATCCGAGGCCTTGCCGATGGTCGCGCCCGCCTTGGCGAAGTCCTCGTCGGTGATGCGCGACGAGGTGCCGGCGCCTTTCTCGACAATGACGTCGAAGCCGAGGCCGGCAAGACGTTTCACCGTGTCGGGCGATCCCGCCACGCGGGTTTCGCTCGCGTCCACCTCACGCGGGATGAATATCGTCTGGCCCACCGCAGGATCCTTTCTGCTGGCGCTTCAAGTCCGGCGAGGTGCCGGCCCGCGCCCGCGACAGCGCATGGAAAGGTTCAGGAACGGCCTAGCGGAGGAGATAACCGCCGATGACCATGATGAGGAGGAAAAGGATCGTCGCCGAAACGAAGCCGGCCGTGGTGAAAAAGCCGAACGCCATGGCAATGAGCGTAGCGACACAAAACAGCGTGCCGTACTTGGCGAGCATGACGAACCCGTGGAAGGTGCGCTCGTGCTCGGGGTAATCCATACTAGCGCCCAGTTCGACCGGACCGGTCGGGGTGTGGTCAGCCATGCATATGCCCTCCGAATATCGTTTCTGCGCACATAGCGAAAAGCCGCGTCAAGGGCAATGGTTGTGATGCCGCACCGACACGTATCCCCGATATAGATTCGTTGGCCGGCCGGCCTGTCCCGTCAGTGCACGAGGTTGGGGAAAAGGCCGATGAGGCCGACGACGATCAGGTAGAGCGCCACAATGTAGTTCAGCAGGCGCGGCATCACCAGGATGAGGACGCCCGCGACCAGCGAGATCAGCGGCGTGAGGGTCAGGGTGGAAATGGTCATGTTCGGCTCCGCTCAGGACATGGATCGCCGGTTTCGGCGGCGGTCCACCAAGCAACGATTGGCGCGGCCAAAGGCTCCCGGGCAAGCGTTCAAAAGCGCGCGACACCGTCTCGCGCCATCGCCATGACAACGGTCCGGCTCAGGCCGCCTCGCGGTAATATTTGGCGGTCGGCAGGATGGTGAGCGGCGCCAGTTCGCCGGCCGCCGGCCGGGCGAACAGCAGCCGACGCTCCATCGGCGTCGAACGGAAGAAGGGGAAGCGCGCATAGTAGCGGGCTTCGTTGGCATAGGCGTTGGTGCGAAATAGGACGACCCTGTTGACCACACCCGGATAAGGCCGGGCCTCGCCGATCTGTTCCGAATAGTAGATGCGGCGATAGAAGCCGGCGTGGTCCTCGCGCACCGTGGACAGCCCGTAGGAAGCGCCGAAATAGAAGCAGGCCATGCCGGCCAGCCTCAGCGTCACATAGGCGAGTTGCGGATAAACGCGGGTCCACTCCGGGTCGGAAGCGAACCGGCTCATGCAGACGAACGTCTTGCCCTGCTCCAGCATCGGCTCCACGACATCGCCGAACGCCTTGGTCGAGGTCGACATCGGATAGTCGGCCGTGACGTGGTGGATGCGCATCGTGCTCAAAAGCCGCTGGTCGACATAGATGCCGAACCGATAGACATTGGGCGCCAGGTCGAGATCGTCGCTGATGATGTGGCGCGCGTCGTCCGGCACCATGTCGTTCCAGCGGTAGGCCTTGTAGCGAAGACGATAGATGTCCTCGAGGTCCTCGCCCTTGTCGCACCGCCGGTATTCGACCCTCTCGAGAAGAGAAAACACCTTGCTCGCAAGGCTTGAGGCATCCGGGCGATCTTCGTCCCCTTCTGCCTTCCCGCCAAGCGTCATCTGCCGCGTATTCATGTCAGAACCCCCGTACCACCGCCGCATCCAAGCGTCAGGCAAAACGGGGGCGTGTGTAAAGATTTAAATGAAAGAGACCTTGTTTACTCTACGTTAAGGTTAACAAAATATTAAAGTTTAGTAAAATATGAAGCACTTCTTCCCATTATGACCCCTCGCGATGCATGACAACCGAGCAGAACGGGTCTTTGGATGAAGGAAATGGGATGCCGACCGGGGCCGGTCAGCCTTCGACGAGGCGCTTGGACGCCTTCATCTTGTCGGCAAACGGCCAGATCGTGTTCGACATCGTCTTGATGCCGGAGGCGCTGAGCGCCGAGCCGAACAGGAAGCCCTGGAGCAGGTCGGGATGGATCTGCTTCGACAGGATCTTGAGCTGGTCGAACGTCTCCACGCCCTCGACCGTGACGTTGAGGCCGAGCTGGCGCGACATGTCGACGACGCCCTTCAGCAGCTTCAGCGAGCGGGAATTGCCGGTGACGTCCATGAGGAAGCTGCGGTCGATCTTGACCTTGTCGAGCGGCAGCTTGTGCAGGTAGCTCAGGCTCGAATAGCCGGTGCCGAAATCGTCCAGGGCGATCTTCACGCCCAGTGCCTTGATCTCGCGGATGAGGTCGCTGGTCGCCGACTTGTCGTCGAGCAGCGCGGTCTCGGTCACTTCGATCTCGAGGCGATGCGGGGCGAGTCCGGAAAGGGCCAGCGCGTCGCGCACCTTCTCAACCACGTCGCGGTTGCGGAAATCCTTGGCCGAAAGGTTTACCGAAACGCTGGTCTGGTCGGGCCAGTGGACGCACTCGCCGCACGCCGTCTGCAGCATGAAGGTGCTGATATCGGAAACGATGCCCATTTCCTCGGCCAGCGGAATGAACACGGCCGGCGAGACCGGGCCGAGTTCGGGATGATCCCAGCGGCACAGCGCCTCGCAACTCGCGATGCGCATGGTGCTCATCGAGACGATCGGCTGGTAGACGACACGCAGCCCGCCGGCCTCGACGGCGGCGCGCAGGTCCGCCTTCAGCAACTGCTTGTCGCGGAAGGCCTCGTCCATCGCGGTTTCAAACAGGCGCCAATTGTTCTTGCCGAGGTCCTTGGCCTCGTAGAGCGCCAGGTCGGCCTTCACGATCATCTCGTCGACATGGGTGCCGGCGACCGGCGACAGCACGACGCCGGCGCTGGCCTGGATGCGCAGGCAATGGCCGGCAACATCGATCTCGCCCTGCAGGCCGGCGAAAATGGCATCCATCAGCGAGACAAGGTGCGTCTCGTCCTCGATGCGGTCGAAAAAGACCATGAACTCGTCGCCGCCGAAGCGGCTGATGGAAACGCCGGGAGCAGAAAACGCCGCCAGCCGCTCGGCGACAGCGTAGATCAGGCCGTCGCCGATGGGGTGGCCGAGCGTGTCGTTGACGCTCTTGAAGTCGTCGAGGTCGAAGGCGGCAAGGCCACAGAGGCGGTTCTGGTCGCCCGTGGCAATCGATTCGCAGACCGTCTCATGGAAGTAGGCGCGGTTGGCGAGGCCGGTGAGGCTGTCGAACCGCGCCATGAAGCGGATCTTCTCTTCGGCCTCGACGCGCGCCGTGACATCCTCGAAAGTGATGACGCCCAGTTCCTGGCTGCCCTCGCGCGCCGAAAACTCGAAATGCTGGCCGTTGGAAAAGCCGACAAGGATCTTCCGATCCCTGCCCTCTCGCAACGCCCGCGTCAGTTGCGCCTCGACGTAGAAGCAGTCCTTCGCCGTCAGCATGCGACCGGCGACGCCACGCATCAACAGCGAGTGTACGGAACGGCCAAGCAGCGCGTCCGCCCCCTTCAGCGACATCAGGTGCGCGGCCTCCGCATTGGCCACAACGACCCGGCCGTCGGGACCCAGCATCACGAGGCCATGCGACATGGTGTTGAGCGCGCGGTTGAAGCGCTCGGCGATGTTGTTGGCACGCTTTTCGGCCGAAATCGCCGAGAACAGCGCATCGCGGATGGTATGGGCGTAGCGGTGGACCGCAAGCAGGAACGGCGTGGAGAGCAGGCCGAGCGTGACGTGATAGAAATCGCCGCGCAGGATGAAGCCGAGCGCCATCGGGCAGGTCAGCGCGACGATCAGCGTGATGACCATGCGCGGGGAGCCGTAGTTGCGGCCGGCGATGCCGAGCGCCGTCGCCAGCGCGATACAGACGGCCGCCGTTTCGGAGAAATTGTCGGTGGCCGAGGTGATGGCGATCAGGCAGAACATGCCCAGCACCGCGCCGTGCATGGCGCCCAGCACGATATAGCGGTTTTCGCGCTTGCGCGCCTGCTCGCGCGTCGCCAGCGGCGGCAGCGTGGCGAATTTGCGCATGTCGAGGACACGCAGCAGGCCCACGCCCAGCAGGGACAGCACCACGGCGAGATAGGCGGGATCGCCGGTCTTGGTCCAGACCAGGGTGATCAGGACAGATTGCGCCGCAAGGCCGATGGCAAGGGTAAAGCGGTCGCGAAAAAGGGTTTCCACGAACGGGATGTAGACGTCATCCGGCAGTTCTGTTTTCTTGCTTACGGCCACGTTCGTTCCCGCACTGGGAGCCCGAATGTGGCCTATTCGCCTTAAGAAAGGCTTAGAACCTTGCCGAATTCGTGCAAGAACTTGCAGGAAACTCTTGTAAACGGGACGAATTCACGGCCCGGCTAAACAAGCAGTATCTTTTTACTCCGCAGCCTGAAGATTCGGTAAAGCCGGTTCGCCCGCCAGCCGGGCGATCAGCCTTTCGCGCTCGGGCGCGGCTTTTTCGATGGCGGCGAGCTTCACATGGCCGTAGCCGCGAATGATCTGCGGTACCGCGGCGAGCCCTGCCGCCGCCTCGACCGTGGCGGGCGCAAGCCGTTCGGCGATGAGGTCGAGGTCGCCTTCGTACTGCGCCAGCAGCTTCCTCTCCAGCCGCCGCTCGGCGCTATAGCCGAACAGATCGAGCGGTGTCCCACGCAATCCCTTGAGGGCGGCGAGCACGCGAAACGCCTTCATCATCCACGGGCCGAAGCTGGATTTCCTTGGCTTTCCTTCGCTGTCGCGGCGCCCGAGGATCGGCGGCGCGAGATGGAATTCGAGCCGCTCATAGCTCTGGAACTGTTCCGACACCTGGCGGGCGAAGGAGCCGTCCGTATATAGCCGTGCCACCTCGTACTCGTCCTTGACGGCCATCAGCTTGAACAGGTTATCCACAGCGAGCGCCGTAACCACGGTCGAACCGGGAACCGCGCGATCCTCGTCGGCGCGAAGGGCCGCGATGCGGTCGGCGTAGCGCCTGCCGTAAGCGGCGTTCTGGTAGGCGGTGAGGAAGGCCACGCGGCGGGCGATCCGCTCGTCCAGCGTCTCGGCAGGCTTCGCGCCTTGGGAGACGCCGCCGGACTTGTTCGCCAGGTCGCGCACGAAACCGGGCTCCTGCGCAGCGCGCCGGCCCCAACGGAAGGCCGCGACGTTCATGGCGACCGCCTGGCCGTTGAGTCCGATCGCCTTTTCGATGGCTTCTGCCGACAACGGCAGGCCGCCATGCTGGAAGGCGAAGCCGAGCAGGAACATGTTGGCGCCGAGCGAATCGCCGAACAGGGCGGTGGCGGTGCGGCTGGCATCGAAGAAATGCGCCTTGCCGTCGCCGGCGGCGGCGCGGATCGCCTTCTTCAGCCGCTCGACCGGCAGCGAGAAATCCGCCTGCCGGGTAAATTCGCCCGGCATGATCTCGGCGGTGTTGACCAGGAACAGCGTGTGGTTCTCGCGGACCGCCGCCAGCACCTTCTTCGCGCCCGACACCACCAGGTCGCAGCCCAGCACGAGATCGGCCTTGCCGGCCGATACGCGGATGGCATGGATGTCCTGCGGCGAAACGGCGATGCGGACATGGGTGAACACCGAGCCGCCCTTCTGGGCGAGCCCGGCCATGTCGATCATGCCGCAGCCCTTGCCCTCCAGATGCGCCGCCATGCCGAGGATGGCGCCGACGGTGACGACGCCGGTGCCGCCGACCCCGTCGATGATGGCCGACCAGCCGTCGCGCCCGAGCAGGAACGGCGCGGGCTCGCTCACGCCCTCCAGCGGGTCGACGTTGCCGGCGATCCCGCCGGCCTTGCGCGTCTTTGCGCCATGCGCGGTAACGAAGGACGGGCAGAAGCCGTCGACGCAGGAAAAGTCCTTGTTGCAGGAGGACTGGTCGATGCGCCGCTTGCGGCCGAATTCGGTTTCCACCGGCTGCACGGAAACGCAGTTCGATTTCACGCCGCAGTCGCCGCAGCCCTCGCAGACCAGTTCGTTGATGAAGACGCGCTTGTCCGGGTCGGGATAGGCGCCGCGCTTGCGGCGGCGGCGCTTTTCGGCAGCGCAGGTCTGGTCGTAGAGCAGCACCGACACGCCCTTGACCCCGCGCAGTTCGCGCTGCACGCGGTCCAGTTCCTCGCGGTGATGGATGCTGACATGCTCCGGGAAGGTGACCCGCCCGGCATATTTGTCCGGATCGTCGGTGACGACGGCGATACGCTCGACGCCTTCGGCGCGCACCTGTCGCGCGATCATGTCGACCGTCAGCCCGCCTTCATGCGGCTGGCCGCCGGTCATGGCCACGGCATCGTTATAGAGTATCTTGAAGGTCATGTTGGCGCTGCTCGCCAGCGCGAAGCGGATGGCGAGCACGCCGGAATGGTTATAGGTGCCGTCGCCGAGATTCTGGAAAATGTGGTCGCGCTTCGAGAACGGCGCCTGGCCGACCCACTGCGCCCCCTCCCCGCCCATGGCGGTGAAGCCGATGGTCGAGCGGTCCATCCACAACGCCATGAAGTGGCAGCCGATGCCGGCGGCGGCGACCGAACCTTCCGGCACCTTGGTCGATGAATTGTGCGGGCAACCGGAACAGAAGAAGGGCGTGCGCGAGCCGACATCGACGGTGTCGGCGAGCATGGCCTGGAACTGCCGCAGATTGGCGACGCGGGCGGCGATCGCCTCCGAATGGCCGATGGTTTTCAGGATGCGCTCGCCCAGCGCAATGGCGATATCGTTGGGGTCGAGCGCGCCCTTGGCCGGGAACAGCCAGTCGCCGCGCTCGTCCCTCTTGCCGACGATCTTCGGCTGGATGGACGTTCCATAGAGGTTTTCGCGCAGCTGCACCTCGATCAGCGAGCGCTTTTCCTCCACCACGACCACGGTTTCGAGACCGCGCGCGAAATCGGCGATGTGCTGGTAGTCGAGCGGCCAGGGGCAGCCGACCTTGAACAGGCTGACGCCGAGCCGGGCCGCTTCCACCTCGTCGATGCCGAGATCGTCCAGCGCCTGGCGCACGTCGAGATAGCTCTTGCCGACGGTGATGATGCCGATGCGCGGGTTGCTGCCGCCCCTGTAGACCAGCCGGTTCAGGCCGTTGGCGTGGATGAAGGCGCTGACGGCGGCGCGCTTGTATTCGTGCAGCCGCTCTTCCTGGCCGAGGAAATCGATCTCGTTGCGGATGTTGAGGCCGCCCGGCGGTATCTCGAAATCGGGCAGGACGATGCCGAGCCGATCAAGCGAGGCATCGACCGAGGCCGTCGATTCGATATTGTCCTTGACGCATTTGATCGCGGCCCAGGTGCCGGCAAAGCGCGACAGCGCGAAGCCGTAGAGGCCGTAGTCGATGATTTCCTGCACACCGGCCGGGTTGAGGATCGGCACCATGGCGTCGACGAAGGCGAACTCGGTGGCGTGCGCGTTGGTGGACGATTCGGCCATGTGGTCGTCGCCCATGAGCGCCAGCACGCCGCCATGCTTCGACGAGCCGGCGAGATTGGCGTGACGGAAGACGTCGCCGGAGCGGTCGACGCCCGGACCCTTGCCGTACCAGAGCGAAAAGACGCCGTCATATTTGCCCTCGCCGAGCACCTCTGCCTGTTGCGAGCCCCAGCAGGCGGTGGCGGCGAGTTCCTCGTTCAGGCCGGGCTGAAAGACGATGTCGGAACCGGCGAGGTGGCCCTTCGCCTTCCACAGCTGCAGGTCGAGCCCGCCGAGCGGCGAACCGCGATAGCCGGAAACGAAGCCGGCGGTGGCAAGCCCCGCCTGCCGGTCGCGCTCGCGCTGCATGAGCAGCATGCGCACCACCGCCTGCGCGCCGGAAAGAAAGACGCGCTCCTTGGCGAGGTCGAATTTGTCGTCGAGCGCGACTTCATGCAACGTCATCAGGCATTTTCCTGCGAAGACCGGAGGGGTGAATCACGGCTCGCGTCGAAATCCGGCTTTCAGTCTTGCCCTCCATACCGGACTGGTCAAACAAAATCGAGACGGCAGGATGGCCCCGGCCCGAGGCCTGTGAGGCTCGACCCCACTCCGTCTCGGCTTCGCCGAGCCACCTCTCCCCCGTTCGACGGGGGAGAGGAAACGCTTGCCACAAGCGCGACGCCCTTTCCTCTACCCCTTCGAGGGTGAGTGGGGGTCCGTCGCGACCTGTGCGATTGCTCCGATAACCGCTCCCGTCAGCCCGACGCCGGGCAGGAGACGCCGCGCCCGCCCGGAAGCCTGCCGTCCCGGTGGCCCTCGAGCTCGGGATTGGGCTGGTAGCCGGAGCCGACGACCAGCGGCCGGTCGGGCAGCATGTCCTCATCCTGCGCCGAAACCATCGTGGTTTCGATATCCTGCAACAGCTTGCCGTCCGCCCCCTGGATGCGAATCGCCACCTTGTAGGGGCGCTCCTTGACCACGCATTCCAGCGGCGGGCTCTCGATCGTCACCTTGGTATGGCCGGGAAACAGTTTCTGCGTGAACACCAGCGACTCGCCCCCGGCGGGGTTGTCCATGGTCGTGACCGCCACCTGCCCCGCCTCGATCGGCTTCAGCGGCTTCAGCGTCACGACATAGGTGAGCATGGCCTCGCGGTAGTTGAACACGACCAGCCGGCCGGTGATCTCGAACAGCGCCTCCTTGCCGGTGTCGCGGCAGGCGCCGAGCGCCAGTGCGACGACGAGCAGGAGAAATATCCAGCCCGGCGGGCGTGTGCGCTCCTCCGCTACCCCCACTCCTAACCCCTCCCCACGAGGGAGAGGGGGACCTGGCGGGCACCTCTGCGAATTCCCCTCCCCCTCGTGGGGAGGGGTTAGGAGTGGGGGTGTGGAGCCCACCAGGAAAGGGGATTTCCAAAGGCGACTGCCCCGTCTCTCAAGAGAGGAGACGGTCGGCAGGCCAGAGGGGGGCGCGGCGGGGCGCCTACCCTGCCGATCCGGCACTGAAAATATGGCAAAGCTAGGCATCGTCCATCTCCCTTTGCGCCCGGCGGCGGTGATAGTGGCGGCTCGCCTTGCGCCGGTTGCCGCAGACCGTCATGTCGCACCACAGGCGGCTCGAATTGCGGCTCCTGTCGAGAAACAGCCAGCCGCAGTTCGGACAGATCTTCAGCCGCTCCAGCATCCCCGGTGCCAGCAGCGACAGGGCGGAAACGGCCAAGGCCGCCTCGAAGGCGATGGGCGTGGCCGGATCGCCGAAAGGCGCTGCCGCCGGTCCGATGGTTTCCCTCGTGCCCGCCAGACCCGCCGCGCAGGCCGCGAGCAAGGGCGGCAGCTCGCCGGTATCGATCCCGCCGTCGCGCGCGGCGTTCCTGCACAGGCGGTCGACCGCCTCGCGGATCGAAAGCACCACCGGAGCAATCCTTTCCGGCTCGCTAGCGTCCAGCCGCCGGCCGCCAAGCTCGGCCGCGCGAAAATTGCCGGCGGCTTCGGCGAAGCGCGCGATCTCGGCAGCATCGTCGAAGCGGTCGAAAGTCCTTTGCGGATCGATGCGCAGCACGACCGTGTTCGCCGTATCGAGCGCCAGCAGGCCGCCGGCGAAGCGATGGGATATCCAGGAAACCGTCATCCCTCTAAATCTAACCGGTATATTGCGTTTGACAAGTTATATTAGCATAGGCAACCTATGCATCATCGACCGTCTTCAAGGGCCAGGCGCGGCGGATGCTCTATTTCCTCCAGCAGGTTCTCAACGGGCTGCATTCGGGGGCGCTCTACGCGCTGCTCGCCTTCGGCTATGCGCTCACCAACGGGGTGCTGCGCCGCATCAACCTCGCCTATGGCGCGGTCTTCGCCTTTTGCGGCCATACGATGATCCTGACCGCCGTCTGGGGCTACAATACCCTGTGGCTGACGCTGCCGGCCGCGATCGCGCTCGGCATCGCGGCGGCGATCGCCTATGCGATGCTGCTCGGCCTCGTATTGTCACGCCGCGTATTCCAGCCGCTTGCCGGGCGCTCGCCCAACACCATCGTCGCCGCCACGCTCGGCGTGCTGATCGCGCTGATGGAGCTTTCGCGCCTCGCCGCCGACACGCACGACTTCTGGCTGCCGCCGATGCTGGCGCAGCCGGTGGTCTTCGCCGAAGACAAAGCCTTCAGGGCAACGCTGACGGCGATCCAGCTCATCGACTGCGCCGTCGTCGTGGCGGTGGTGGCGCTGGCGGGGTGGCTGCTGGCACGCTCGGGCTTCGGCCGCAAATGGCGCGCCGTCTGCGACGATCCGTTGACCGCCGCCCTTTGCGGCGTCGACCCCGGCGGCATCTTCCATGCCGCCGTGCTGGGCGGTGCGCTGTGTGCGGCGCTGGCCGGCATCATGGCCGGGCTCTATTACGGCAATATCGGGTTCGGCGAAGGACTGACCTACGGACTGAAAATCCTGTTCGTCACCGCCGTCGGCGGCTTCCTGTCACCGCTGCGCGCCGCCCTCGGCGCCGCCGCCTTCGGCATGGGCGAGTCGCTGTGGGCCGGCTATTTCCCGATCGAATGGCGCGATGCGTGGATGTATTTCCTGCTGGTCGCCATGCTGGTGCTGACGGCGCCCGGCCGCGACGCCAAGGTTCCCTGAAACGCCGCTGCTCAGTTGACCTGACCTTGCGCGCACGGCATACCGCTCGACAAGGCGCGCCGGAGAAAAATCGAAAAGCCGTGCGCCACCCGAAAGGGAGGAACCGGATGGGCTTATTCATCGCCCTTTACACGTCACCCGTCTTGCTTACCCTCACCGCCATTGCCCTGTTCATCGTCGCCGCGATGGTCCTCGACCCGCACATGACGCTGCTGATGCGGCTCGCCGGCGCCATCGACCGGCTGAACGCGTTCGTCGGCAATTGGGTGTCGTGGCTGATCCTCGTTTCCATCCTCGTCAGCGCCGGCAACGCCATCATCCGCAAGGCCTTCGACATGTCCTCGAACGCCTGGCTGGAACTGCAATGGTATCTCTACGGCGGCGCTTTCCTGCTGGCCGCCGCCTATACGCTGAAGCAGAACGAGCATATCCGCATCGACATCGTCTACGGCCTGTTCTCTCGGCGCGTGCAGCACTGGATCGACCTTTTCGGCCACATCTTCTTCCTGATGCCGTTCGCGGTGCTGATGAGCGTCTACCTGGTGCCCTATGTCAGCCGCTCGGTGAGAAGCGGCGAGATGTCGACCAATGCCGGCGGCCTCATCATCTGGCCCGCCAAGGCGTTGCTTCTGGCCGGCTTTCTCCTGCTTGCCCTGCAGGGCGTCTCCGAGATCATCAAGAAGATCGCCGTGATGCGCGGCCATATGGACGACCCCAACCCGTTCGTCTCTGCCCATGAACAGGCCAAGCTCGAGGCCGAAGCACTGGCCGACGAGGTGCGCGGATGATGGAACTCATCGCCCAGAACATGGCTCCGATCATGTTCTGCTCGCTGATCGTGTTCATGCTGATCGGCTATCCCGTCGCCTTCGCGCTCGCCGCCAACGGCCTCCTGTTCTTCTTCATCGGCGTCGAACTCGCACCCTATTCCAGCGGCACGATCAATCTTTCCTGGCCGCTGCTGACCGCGCTTCCCGACCGTTTCTACGGCGGCGTCATGGCCAACGAGACGCTTCTGGCGATTCCCTTCTTCACCTTCATGGGCATCGTGCTGGAGCGCTCCGGCATGGCCGAGGACCTGCTCGACACCATCGGCCAGCTGTTCGGGCCGATCCGCGGCGGGCTTGCCTATGCCGTCATCATCGTCGGCGCGCTGCTTGCCGCCACCACCGGCGTGGTTGCCGCCTCGGTCATCGCCATGGGGCTGATCTCGCTGCCGATCATGCTGCGCTACGGCTACGACCGGCGGCTCGCCTCCGGCGTCATCGCCGCCTCGGGCACGCTGGCGCAGATCATCCCGCCCTCGCTCGTCCTCATCGTACTGGCCGACCAGTTGGGCCGCTCGGTCGGCGACATGTACAAGGGCGCGCTGATCCCCGGCCTCGTGCTCACCGGGCTCTATATGAGCTACGTCCTGATCGTCTCGATCGTGCGGCCGAAAATGGTGCCGGCGCTGCCCAAGGAAGCGCGCACGCTCGGCCACGGCGTGCTGTCGCTGATCGCAGCCCTTGCCGCCACCGTGCTGGCCGGCTACGCCGCCTACCGCTATCTCGAGCCGGAGCACGGCACCAACGCCGAAATCCTCGGGGCGGCCGCCGGCATCATCTTCATCTATCTGGTCGCGCTCGCCGACAAGGCCTTCAACATCAACGCCATGTCGCGGCTGGCGCAGCAGGTGGTGATCGTGCTGATCCCGCCGCTGGCGCTGATCTTCCTCGTGCTCGGCACCATCTTCCTCGGCATCGCCACCCCGACCGAGGGCGGTGCGATGGGCGCGGTGGGCGCGCTCGTCATGGCGGCGATCAAGAAGCGGCTGTCGTTCGACCTCGTGCGGCAGGCGCTGCATTCCACCACGCGGCTGTCGGCCTTCGTGATGTTCATCCTGATCGGCGCGCGGGTGTTCTCGCTGACCTTCTACGGCGTCAACGGCCATCTGTGGGTCGAGCACCTGCTGGTGTCGCTGCCGGGCGGCGAGGTCGGCTTCCTCATCGTCGTCAACCTGCTCGTCTTCTTCCTCGCCTTCTTCCTCGATTTCTTCGAGCTGGCCTTCATCATCGTGCCGCTGCTGGCACCGGCGGCCGAAAAGCTGGGCATCGACCTCATCTGGTTCGGCGTGCTCCTCGGCATCAACATGCAGACCAGCTTCATGCATCCGCCCTTCGGCTTCGCACTTTTCTACCTGCGCTCGGTGGCGGCGCGCGTGCCCTATCTCGACCGCATCACCGGCAAGCGCATCGAGCCGGTGACGACCGGACAGATTTATTGGGGAGCGGTGCCGTTCGTCGGCATCCAGATCTTGATGGTGGCGCTCACCATCATGCTGCCCGGCATGGTCACCCACTACAAGGGCAAGGTCGTCGACCCGAACAGCGTCGACATCAAGATGCCCGACCTGCCCGGCCTGACACTGGAGCCGCTGGGCATCAAGCAGCCGGCAACGGACAAGCAGGCCCCCGCCGCGCCTGCTCCCGGCACGCCCGACCTTTCCACGCCACCCAACTTCGGCGCCCCGGCCAAGCCCGCCGCCCCGGCGACCCCGGACCTGTCGCAGCCGCCGAATTTCAATTGAGATTTACACGCGCGGCACCCCCACCCCTGACCCCTCCCCACAGGGGGAGGGGGATTTGGCTCGGCGCTTCAGGAGGGGTGGGGTATCTCGCCCGCAAATAAACGAGCGCTTGGCCCCCTATCCTACAGCTTGCCGGCGCGCTGCTGGATCATCATGAAGGTGTCGAAATTATATTCGGCGACCTGCTGCCACAGATAATGATCCTTGCGGAAGGCGGCGATCGATTCCCAGATCTTCTTGAAGTCGGCGTTGGAGGCCGTCACCTCGGCGTAGATCTCGTTGGCGGCGTCGAAGCAGGCCGACAGGATTTCCTGGTTGAAGGGCCGAAGCTGGGCGCCGTTGGCGACCAGCGAGCGCATCGCCGGCGGGTTCACATAGTCGTATTTCTGCAGCATGTCGGCGTCCGCCGCGCGGCAGGCGGTGTGCAGCAAGGCCTTGTAGGCCGGCGACAGCCCTTCGTACTTCTCCTTGTTGAACATGAAGTGGACGGTCGGGCCGCCTTCCCACCAGCCGGCGTAGTAATAGAACGGCGCGACCTTCTGGAAGCCGAGCTTTTCGTCGTCGTAGGGGCCGACCCATTCGGCGGCGTCGATGGTGCCTTTCTCCAGCGCCGGGTAGACATCGCTGCCGGCAAGCTGCTGCGGCACGGCACCCAGTTTCTCCATCACCCGCCCGGCAAAGCCGGCGATGCGCATCTTGAGGCCCTTGAGGTCGTCCAGCGTGTTGATTTCCTTGCGGAACCAGCCGCCCATCTGGGTGCCGGTATTGCCGCCGGGCAGGCCGAACAGGCCCTGCTTGGCCAGAAACTCGTTGTAGAGGTCGATGCCGCCGCCATGGTAATGCCAGGCATTGCGGCCGCGCGCGTTGAGCGAGAACGGAACGTCGGAAGCCAGTGCCCAGGTGGGGTCCTTGCCCCAGTAATAATATCCCACGGTATGCGCCACCTCGACCGTACCGGCGCTGGCCGCGTCGGCGGCCTGCAGGCCGGGCACGAGTTCGCCGCCGGCAAAGACCTGGATCTGGAAATTGCCGTCGGTTGCTTCCGAAACCATCTTCGACATGACTTCGGCGCCGCCATAGACGGTGTCGAGCGACTTCGGGAAGGACGAGGTCAGCCGCCAGGTGACCTTGGGATTGGATTGCGCGATGGCGGGTGTCGCCAGCGCCGCAGCGGCGGCCGCAGCGCCGGCGCCGGTCGCGCCGGCCTTCCTGATGAATGAACGACGATCCATAAAAGTCCTCCCGGAATCCATAAACAAGCAGGCTTGCCCGCCGTAAGCTGGATCGCAGCGCGACCCGGCGGAAAGCCCCGGCAAAACAAATCACGGCGAAGGTGCCGAGTCCAGCGCGGCAGCGCTAAAGCAAGCAGGGTTTCGTCGCAGCCGGAGCCGGCGAAACTTGCCATGGCAATGACACAGTGGATCGCCTATTTTAGCCGCACAAACGCTTCCCGATTCAGGTATCCGCATGGCCCAGCCCCTTGTCGCCGTCTCGACCGACGTAAAGCAGTTCGAGAACTACACCTGGCACGCCGCGCCGCAGCAATATCTGGAAGCCGCGATCTCGGCCGCCGGGGTGTTTCCGGTGCTGGTGCCCTCCTTCGGCGACCGGCTCGACCTCGACGAACTGCTGGGGCGCGTCGACGGCGTCATGCTGACCGGCTCGAAGTCGAACGTGCACCCCTCGCTCTACGGCGGCGACGCCAGCGAGAAGAACGGCCCCTATGACGAAGCGCGCGACTCCACGACGCTGCCGCTCATCCGCCGCGCCATCGAGCGCGGCGTGCCGCTGCTCGCCATCTGCCGCGGCATCCAGGAGATGAACGTCGCGCTCGGCGGCACGCTCGGCACCGAGATCCAGGAACGGGAAGGCTCGCTCGACCACCGCGCGCCGGTCAGCGACAACCAGGACGAACGCTTCGCCATCCGCCAGAGCGTGACCATCGAGCCCGGAAGCTGCCTGGCCGGCGTGTTCGGAGCCGGCGAGATCATGGTGAACTCGGTGCACCGGCAGGGCGTCGACCGGCTGGGGCCGAAGCTTCAGGTCGAGGCGGTGGCCGAGGACGGCACGGTGGAAGCGATTTCGGTCAAGGGCTCGCGCGCCTTCGCCGTCGGCGTCCAGTGGCATCCCGAATACTGGGCGAGGTCCGACAGCGCCTCGCAGAAGATTTTCCGCGCTTTCGGCGAAGCCGTGCACCAGCACGCCGCCGCCCGGATGGCAGCGCGCACGGCTGCGGAGTAGGCAAGCCTACTTCGCCTTGACGTGCCGCGTCTCGGGAACCGGCGTCAGCGCCTTCCCTTGGGAAAACCACGACACCAGATTGTCCACGCACAGGTCGGCCATGGCTTTTCGGGTATGGACCGAGGCCGAGGCGATATGCGGCAACAGCACCATGTTGGGCGCGTCGAGCAGTATCGGCGGAATGTTCGGCTCCTCGGCGAAGACATCGAGGCCCGCGGCCGCGATGACGCCGCCGTGCAAGGCAGCGACCAGCGCGTCGTCGTCGACCGTGGTGCCGCGCCCGATATTGATCAGCACGCCCTCTTTCCCGAGCGCCGCGAGTACCTCGGCATCGATGGCCTTTTCCGTCGAGGCCCCGCCGGGAACGACGCAGATCAGGGTGTCGACCGCCTGCGCCAGCCCCTTCAGCGTCGCATGATAGGCATAGGCCACGCCCTCGACCGGGCGGCGGTTGTGATACGCGATGGCGAGGCCGAACGCCTCCAGCCGGCGCGCAATGGCGAGGCCTATCCGGCCGAGGCCGAAGATGCCGACGGTGCGGCCGCGCAGCGTCAGCGGCGACTGGCGGTAATTGCCCTTGCTCACCCACTTGCCCTCGCGCAGCCATGCCTCGGCGCGCGGAAGCTCGCGGACGGTGGAGATCAGCAGGCCGACGGCGGTGTCCGCGACCTCCTCGGTCAGCACGTCCGGCGTGTTGGTGACGACGATGCCGCTCCTTCCGGCATAGACGGCATCGACGCCGTCATAGCCGACCCCGAAATTGGTTATGATTTCGAGATTAGGCAGCGCGTGCATGAAATCCGCGCCAAGAAACGACTTGTCGACGGCCGGCGAAGCGGCGATGCCGCGCACCTTGTCGCGCAGTTCGGCGGTAACGAGCGCCGGATCGCTCTGGTCGATGCAGACCATCCTGAAAGTCCGGCCGATGCGCTCGACCGCATGCGGATGCAGCTTTCCCGGTACCAGCACGGTAACGGAGCGAAGGTCGGCAGTCATGGGCATGGTCTCTTTATTGCTGGCACCCGTCTTTACTGGCGCTCGACGGGCCTGCCGGTCGATTGGCGCACATGCAGTTCCGGCTTGATCAGTTCCTGCGGCCGGCGCACCGTCTGGCCGTTCAGCTTGTCGAGAAGCGCGCTGGCGGCACGGCGGCCGACCTCGCGCTGGCCGTTCCAGACGGTGGTGAGCGCCGGCG
This sequence comes from Aquamicrobium soli, assembly GCF_042646345.1. Lineage (NCBI taxonomy): Bacteria > Pseudomonadati > Pseudomonadota > Alphaproteobacteria > Hyphomicrobiales > Phyllobacteriaceae > Aquamicrobium > Aquamicrobium soli. The sequence goes on from NZ_JBHRTK010000028.1 coordinate 191,817, forward strand.
TGGCGATCGAGGCTTCCTCGAGATCGTCGTAGCCGGTCACCGAAACGTCGACCCCCGGCACGAGGCCGGCGCGGGCGATGCCGTTCATCAGGCCGATGGCGACGAGGTCGTTCCAGCAGCAGGCGGCGGTCGGCTTGTCCTTCAGCGCCAGGAACTGGCTCGCCGCCTCGAAGCCTGCCTGCTTGGTGCGCGGCCCGGCGATGCGCCACGAAGGCTTGACCTCCAGCCCCGCCGCTTCCATGGCGTTGACATAGCCCTGGTAGCGGTCGTGGCCGGTCGAGGTCTGCTCGGTGCCGCCGATCATGACGATGCGCTTGTGGCCGAGCGAAATCAGGTGGTTGGTGGCGAGCGCCGTGCCATAGGCGTCGTCGCCGCGGAACACCGGCACATGCGCCTCCTCGACATCGCGGGCGATCAGCACCGCCGGCAGGCCATTTTCCTCCGCCGTCAGGATGTCGGAGGCCGGCGTGCCGATGGCCGGCGACATGATGACGCCATCGGCGCCGAGTTGCAGAAGCGTGTCGATGAAGGTGCGCTGCTTTTCCAGCTGGTCGTAGTGGTTGGACAGCAGGAAGGTCTGGCGGCTGCGGTCGAGCTCGCTCTCGATCGAGCGCAATATCTCGGCATAGAACGGGTTCATGATGTCGTGCACGACGACGCCGACGATGCCGGAACGGGACGTGCGCAGCGAGGCGGCGCGGCGGTTGTAGATATAGCCGATGGCGCGGGCGTGTTCCTTGATGCGATCGCGTGTCGAGCCGGCGACAAGCGGACTGTCGCGCAAGGCCAGCGAAACCGTGGCCGTCGATACGCCGAGCGCATCGGCGATGGTCGAAAGCTTGATCTTCTGTGCCAGAGCGACGCCCCCGATTTAAACCATTCGACTGTTTAAACAGTTTAAATCGGGCTTATGCCATCGATTTCCGGCAAATCAAAGTTTTTTCGCCAGCACTTCCGTTTCGGTGTCGGGCGAGGCGTGGTTGAGCACGCGCAGCCGGTGCTCGCGGTGCACGATGTAGAGGCCGCTCAGGACGATAATGGCCGCCCCGGCCAGCGTCCAATGGTCGGGGAACTGGTGGAAAACGAACCAGCCCATGGCGATCATCCAGATCATCTGCGAATAGGGATAGGGCGCAAGCGCCGTGGCGGTGGCCAGGCTGTAGGCCTTGACCAGGAACCAGTGGCTGACGCCGCCGAGCACGCCGAGCATCGCCAGGACGAACCATTGCAGGAGCGTATCGGGGAGCGTGAGCGAGAAGGGCAGCACCGGCAAAAGCAGGATCGTTGGCGAGAGGGCGGCGAAAAGGATCAGGCTTTCCGGCGTCTCGCTGGCCGACATGCGCCGGGTCATGATCACATAGAAGCTGTTCGACAGGATCGAGCAGAAGGCCAGCACATGGCCGACGCCGAACACGCCGACGCCCGGACGGGCGATCACCAGCACGCCGACAAACCCGATCCAGATGGCGAGCCAGCGCCGCCAGCCCGCCCATTCGCCGAGCATCGGGCCGGCAAGGGCGGTGATCACCATCGGGCCGAAGAAATAGATCGAGGTCGTCTCGGCCAATTGCAGGTAGCGCAGCGCCAGGATGTTGAACACGGTGGAGCCGGCGAGGAAGGCGCCGCGCAGGATATGGGCCGGCAGGTTCCGGGCCAGGAAACGCCGGCTGTCCTTCCAGCCGCGAAACAGGATGCCGACCAGCACGACATGGCCGGCAAAGCGGCACCAGGCGATGAAGAACGGCGCGACGCCGGCAAGAACCAGGAACTTGCTGGAGGTGTCCAGAAAGGTGAAGCCGATATAGGTGAGGAGGATATAGAGGATGGCCGCCGGCGGCGTGGCCTGCTCGGATTTCGAAGCTGATTGAGGCAAGACAGGACGCTTTCGTGCTGGGCCGGGCGCCCCCTGCCGTTACCGCTGGCGGGCAACGACATCGAGCGTCATGGCCATAGCATCAAGGCGGTGGGCTGGCAAAGCCACACCGGTGATATCGTGCGTCCAGACGGGCCTCAGGCGCTCGCCTCGGCGACCTCTTCTTCCGCGGCTTCTTCCACCACGATCGGCTGTTCGCCCGACAGGTTCGCCTCGATGCGCGCCAGCATCTTGAAAAGCGCCTTCTGCTCCTTCTTGTCGAGCCCCTTCAGCGCCTGCTTCTCGGTCTTCCTCACCGACTTCTCGATGTCGCGGATGGTGCCGCGGCCAAGCTCGGTCAGGTAGATGTGGGCCTGGCGGGCATCGGCGTCGGAAGCGCGCTTTTCCAGGAAGCCCTGGGCCTGCAAGCGGTTGATGGTCTTGGTGATGGTCGGCGGGCGCACGCCGAGGCGGCCGGCGAGCTTGCCGGGCGTCTGGCCGTCCTCCTCCTCCAGCGCCAGCATGATCTGGTCCTGTCCGGCGTAAAAACCATGCGCCAGCAGGCGGGCCGCAAGGGCAGTGCGCGCCAGCCGGGCCGCCGAATGCAGCCGGCTCATCGTCGCAGTTCTATCGGGCTTGGCCATGTTTTCCTCTCGATCGGGATAGGCGGCAGCATACCACGCGCCGCCGCTCGCACTCGCCTCGTCTTTCGCGCCCGCGAAACCTTTTTGCCGGCAAGCGAAACCGCAGCGGCATGCTTATCGCAGAGCCACATTGCAGTTTCATGACAGTTCTTATCCGGCTGAATTCTTCCCGGCCGTACCGGCTAGACGGCCTGCCCGGCGCACCATCCCGAGGACCACGCCCACTGGAAATTGTAGCCGCCGAGCCAGCCGGTGACGTCGACCACCTCGCCGATGAAATAGAGGCCCGGCACCGACCTTGCCGCCATCGTCCGGGAATCGAGGTCGCGCGTATCGACGCCGCCCAGCGTCACCTCGGCCGTGCGGTAGCCTTCCGAACCCGACGGCTTGATGCGCCAGCCATTGACCGCCGCCTCGATGCGGCGAAGTTCCTTGTCCGGCATGTCCGCCAGGTTCTTCAGCGCGCCGGATTGCTCGGCAATGGTCTGGGCAAGCTTTTTCGGCAGGAACGCAGAAAGCACCGTCTGCACCGCCTGTTTGCCGTTGCGGGCGCGCGCCTCGCGCAAAACCCCGAACACATCGACGCCGGGCGCCATGGCGATGCCGATCTCGTCACCCTCGCGCCAATAGGACGAAATCTGCAGGATGGACGGGCCGCTGATGCCGCGATGGGTGAACAGCATGGCTTCATCGAACCGCGCCTTGTTGCAGGACACCTGCGCGTCCACGGCGATGCCTGCCAGCGGCTTCAGCCGCTCCAGCGTATTGGGTTCGAAGGTGAGCGGCACCAGCGCCGGGCGCGTCTCGACGATGCCGACGCCGAACTGGGCGGCGACCTCGTAGCCGAAGCCGCTCGCCCCCATCTTCGGGATCGACTTGCCGCCGCTCGCCACTACGAGCGAGGCGCAACCGACCGGACCGCCGGCAAGTCCCACGACGAACCGGTCGCCGGCCTTGTCGATCTTCTCGACGCGGGTATTCAGCCGCAATTGCGCGCCATGGCGCTTCATCCCGTCCAGCAGCAGCGCGATGATCTGCGTGGCCGACCCGTCGCAGAACAATTGCCCCAGCGTCTTTTCATGGAAGGCGATGCCGTGGCTTTTCACCAGCGCCAGGAAATCATGCTGGGTGTAGCGCTTCAGCGCCGAGATGCAGAAATGCGGGTTGCGCGAGAGAAAATTCCTGGGGCCGGCATGGATATTGGTGAAATTGCAGCGGCCGCCGCCCGAGATGCGGATCTTCTCGCCGGCCGCCCGCGCGTGATCGATGACGAGCACCGAGCGACCGCGCTTTGCCGCCTCGATGGCGCACATCATACCGGCGGCGCCCGCCCCCACGATCACGACGTCGAAAAATTCCACTGCCACCGCCCCGAACTGTCGTCGCCCCTACAGCATGCAGGCCGTTCGCCGCGTGCATATCCCGGCGGCTTCGCCGCCGATCTGGCCCAATGCGAAACCGGCTGGATTGGCCGTGCAAAACGAACGGCGCCATCCTATATGGAGGCGACAAATTCCGATTGAGGTCCTGACATGAGCGAAGCCCAGACGCAAATCCCCGTAACCGTACTTACCGGCTATCTCGGCTCCGGCAAGACCACGCTGCTCAACCGCATCCTCTCGGAAAACCACGGCAAGCGCTACGCGGTCATCGTCAACGAGTTCGGCGAGATCGGCATCGACAACGACCTGATCGTGGAATCCGACGAGGAAATCTACGAGATGAACAATGGCTGCGTGTGCTGCACGGTGCGCGGCGACCTGATCCGCGTCGTCGAGGGCCTGATGCGCCGTCCGGGCCGCTTCGACGCCATCGTGATCGAGACGACCGGGCTCGCCGACCCGGTGCCGGTGGCGCAGACCTTCTTCATGGACGACGACGTGCGCTCCAAGACCAAGCTCGACGCCGTCGTGGCGCTGGTCGATGCCAAGCACCTGCCGCTCAGGCTGAAGGACAGCAAGGAGGCCGAGGACCAGATCGCCTTTGCCGATGTCGTCGTGCTCAACAAGACCGATCTGGTCACGCCGCAAGAGTTGCGCGACGTGGAAGCGACGGTCCGCGCCATCAACCCGGCGGCCAAGATCCACCACACCACCCGCGCCGGCCTGCCGCTGACCGACGTGCTCGACCGCGGCGCGTTCGACCTGTCGCGGGCGCTGGAAAACGATCCGCATTTCCTCGAGGCGCATGACGATCATGACCACGACCACGATCATGAATGCGGCCCGGACTGCGACCACGACCATCATCACCACCACCATGACCATGATCACCACGATCACGACCATGCGCATCCGTCGCCCATCCACGACGTGACGGTGCAGTCAGTATCGCTGCGCGGCGGCGAAATGGACCCGAAGAAGTTCTTCCCGTGGATCGAGAAGGTCACGCAGATGGAAGGCCCGAACATCCTGCGCTTGAAAGGCATCATCGCCTTCAAGGGCGACGACGAGCGCTACGTCATCCAAGGCGTGCACATGATCATCGAAGGCGACCACCAGCGCGCGTGGAAGGACGGCGAAAAGCACGAAAGCCGGCTGGTGTTCATCGGCCGCAAGCTCGACGCCGAGCGGCTGAAGCAAAGCTTCGAGGCCTGCCAGGCTGTTGCGGTGAACTGACAGCCCTGCTATCGCGCCTCGATGGTTGCGTTTCTTTCCACCCCGCATTGGCCGGCCGAGACTTTCGAGGCAATCCGATAATGCCCACCGTTGCCCCGCTCGATCTCGACGGCCATTGCGTCGCCGTCGCCTTCCTGAACGACATCCCGCATTTCGCCATGGCCGATGGCGCGGTTCACAGCCTCGACCACGGGCACAAGACATGCCAGGCGAATGACGGCCTGCTGTACGCCTTCCACGACGCGGCCGGCGAGCGCCTGGTTACCGGCGGCGAAGACGGCAAGGTGTTTGCCGTTACCGCTGACGGCCAGGCGACTGAACTGGCGAGCGCCGGCAGGAAATGGATTTCAAACGTCGCCGCCGGCCCGCAGGGCGCGGTGGCCTACAGCGCCGGCAAGAACGCCTATGTCCGCTTCGCCGACGGCAAGGTGAAGGAATTTTCGCATCCGCGCTCGGTGGAAGGCATAGCCTTCGCGCCGAAGGGCATGCGCATCGGCGTTGCCCGCTACAACGGCGCGACGCTGCATTTTCCGGCCACCGACGGCAAGCCGGTGGAACTGGAATGGGCCGGCGCCCACACCGGCATCACCTTTTCGCCGGACGGCAATTTCCTCGTTACCTCCATGCAGGAGAACGCGCTGCACGGCTGGAAGCTGGCTGACGGCAAGCACATGCGCATGTCCGGCTACCCGGCCAAGGTCAAAAGCCTGTCGTGGAGCGCCAAGGGCCGCTGGCTCGCCAGCTCCGGCGCGCCTGCCGCCATCGTGTGGCCGTTCACCGGAAAGGACGGCCCGATGGGCAAGGCTCCGCTGGAACTGGGCACGCGCGGCAATGCCATGGTCACCTCCGTCGCCTGCCACCCCAGCGAGGACGTGACGGCCATCGGCTATGACGACGGCATGGTGATCGCCGCGCGCTTCGCCGATGCCAAGGAAGTGCTGTTGCGCCGGCCGGGCAAGAGCGCCATCACCTCCATGGCCTGGGACAAGGGCGAGCGGCGCATCGTTTTCGGCTCGGCCTCCGGCGACTGCGGCGTCATCGACATATCGGCCTGACGGCTCGCCATTGCCTGCCGGCGGACACGCCGCTAGAACTGCGGCAAGAGAGGCAATCCGGCAGGCATACCTTGGATCTGGCAGGAACGGCGGGCGGCATTTCCGCCGCACGCATCGCGGCACTTCGGGAGCGGGAGGCGGAGCGCTTCCGCGCGGCACGGCCGAAATCGCAGGCGCGCCTCGGCAACGGCATTGCCGGCTTCCTCGGCGGCGTGCCGATGCACTGGATGACCGACTGGCCGACCCCCTTCCCCATCCTGGTCGAGCAGGCCAGGGGCGCCGTCATCACCGACATCGACGGCAACCGGCTCGACGATTTCTGTCTCGGCGACACCGGATCGATGTTCGGCCATTCGCCGCCGCCGGTGGCGCGCGCCATCCGCCGCCAGGCCGGACGCGGACTGACCTACATGCTGCCGTCCGAGGACGCGCTGGCCATCGGCCCATTGCTGCAGGAAAAGTTCGGCCTGCCCTTCTGGCAGATCGCCACCACCGCCACCGATGCCAACCGCTTTGCCCTGCGCGTGGCGCGCGCGGTGACGGGCCGCGACAAAATCCTCGTCTTCAATGGCTGCTACCACGGCTCGGTCGACGAAACGATGGTACGGCTGAAGGACGGACGGCCGGTCAACCGGCCGGGACTTGCCGGCGAATCCCGCGACCTCACGAAGCGAACGCGAATCGTGGAGTTCAACGACATTCCGGCGCTGGAAGCGGCTCTGGCGGATCATGACGTGGCCTGCGTCATCACCGAACCGGTGCTGACCAATTCCTGCATGGTGCTGCCCGATCCGGGCTTTCACGACGCGCTGCGCGCGCTCACGCGCAAGGCCGGTACGCTGCTCCTGATCGACGAGACGCACACCATTTCCACCGGTCCGGGCGGCTACACGGCGAAATACGGCCTCGAACCGGACCTGTTCGTGCTCGGCAAGCCGATCGCCGGCGGTGTCCCGGCCTCGATCTGGGGCATGAGCGAGGAAGTCGCCTCGCGCTACAACGCCTATAACCAGAGCAAGGAACCCGGCTACTCCGGCATGGGCACCACGCTGTCGGCCAACCCGCTGCAATTTTCGGCCATGCGCGCCTGCCTTGAAGAGGTGATGACGGCCGATAACTACGCGCATATGGAAAAACTCGCCGAGCGGCTGGATGCGGGCCTGACGGTGGCGATCCGCCACCATCGCCTGCCGTGGCATGTCGCCCGCGTCGGCGCGCGCGTCGAGTTCATCTGCGCGCCCGGCCCGCTGCGCAACGGCACGGAGGCGGAGAGCGCCCACGCGCCGGAACTGGAGGCCGCCGTCCATGTCGCGCTGGTCAATCGCGGCGCGCTGATCGCGCCCTTCCACAACATGATGCTGGTCTCGCCGGCTACCACAGCGCGGCAGGTCGACCGACTGATTTCCGCCTTCACCGACATTGCCGGCCAGTTGGCGGCGCAGGAAAGAACCCCATCATGACCTCCCCTTCGGGCTCGACGCCCGCCGAAGCGACGGCCTTCCTCGCCGCACACCCCGAGATCGAAGCCTTCGACATCGTGCTTGTCGATGCCAACGGCATCGGGCGCGGCAAGATCATCCGCCGGCACGAGTTGATGCCGCTGTTCGAGGGCGGGCGGCATATGCCGATCTCCATCCTCGGCCTCGACATCACCGGCGAGGACGTCCACGAGACCGGGCTGATCTGGGACAGCGGCGACGGCGACCTGCGCGCCTGGCCGATACCCGGCACGCTGGTGCCGCTGCACGGCACACAGCCGCCGCGCGGCCAGGTGATGCTTTCCATGTACCATCTCGACGGCGCGCCGATGACCTCCGATCCGCGCCATGCGCTCGAACGCCAGGTTCAGGCCTTCGCCGACAAGGGCCTGCATCCGGCCGGCGCCTTCGAGCTGGAATTCTTCCTGCTCGCCAACGAGCGCGACGGCGATGGCAAGGTGCAGCCGGCGCGCGCCGTGCTCGACGGCCGCCACTCGGGCAAGACCGAGGTCTATTCCGTCGATCACCTGCACGGCATGGAACCGCTGTTTTCCGACATCTATGCCGCCGCGAAGCTGCAGGACATTCCGGTGGAAACGGTGATTTCCGAATATGCGCCGGGCCAGTACGAACTGACGCTGCACTACCGCAAGGGCATCCTGCGCGCCGCCGACGACCTCGTCATGCTGAAGCGGCTGGTGCGGATGCAGGCGCGCCGGCATGGCGTGACCGCCTGCTTCATGGCCAAGCCGATCGAGAAATATGCCGGCTCGGGCATGCATCTCCACGTCTCGCTGCAGGACGACGCCGGCACCAACCTGTTTTCGGAAAAGGCCGGCGAGAAGTGGGCGCCCAGCCTGTTGCACGCCATCGGCGGCCTCGGCGCGACCATGGCCGAATCCATGCTGGTGTTCGCGCCGCACGCCAATTCATGGCGGCGCTTCGTGGCGCAGTCCTATGCGCCGGTGGCGCCGACCTGGGGCGTCAACAACCGCTCGGTGGCGCTGCGCGTGCCGGCGGGCGACATCAAGGCGCGGCGCATCGAGCACCGGCCCTCCGGCGTCGACGCCAATCCCTATCTGGTGGCGGCAACGGTGCTGGCCGGGGTCGGCAAGGGGCTCGAGGAACGGCTCGATCCCGGCCCCGAGACCACCGGCAACGGCTACGAGGCCGACAATGCGGCCTCCTCTATGCCGATCGACTGGCGCGACGCCATCGAGGCCGCGAGAGGCTCGGACTTCCTGAAGACGGCGCTGGGCGAGGACCTCCATCGCACCTTCGTCGCCATCAAGCACGCCGAATATCTGCGGGTCGCGCGCACCGTCAGCGAACTGGACTACCACCTCTACCTGCACGAAGTGTGAGGCCCGGTCGGCGGAACCATCCTCCTGCCTGGCGATTGCTTCGTCAGGAGAATCGAGATGGCAGGTGAACCGGGTGAAGACGCGACCACGCTGGAAGAGGCGCGACGGGAAGCGAAGCACTGCCGCCGATGCCCGCTGTGGCGCAACGCCACCCAAACGGTTTTCGGCGAGGGTCCGGGCGATGCGGACGTGGTGTTCGTCGGCGAGCAGCCCGGCGACCAGGAGGACATCGCCGGCGAGCCGTTCGTCGGACCGGCGGGCAGGATGTTCGACGCCATTCTCGACGAAGCCGGCATCGAGCGGAAGAAGGCCTACGTCACCAACGCGGTAAAGCATTTCAAGTTCGAGCCGCGCGGCAAGCGCCGCATCCATTCCAAGCCCAATGCCGGCGAGGTCCGCGCCTGCTATTGGTGGCTGGACAAGGAACTCGGCCTCATCCGGCCGAAACTCGCGGTGGCGCTGGGGGCGACCGCGGCCCTGGCGCTGCTCGGCAAGGCGGTCGCCGTCACCAGGCAGCGGGGCCAGGTCATGGAAACCTCAAACGGCCTTCGGGTGTTCGTCACCATCCACCCGTCCTTCATCCTGCGCATCCGCGAACCGGCGGACAAGGCGGCCGAGCGGGACCGTTTCCTGGACGATCTCAGGGCCGTGAAGGCATTGCTGGCTTAAGCAGTCCCGTGCCTAGCGCACCAATATCGCGCGAAGATCGTTGACATTGGTGCCTGTCGGCCCCGGCACGAACAGGTCGTCGACGGCGTTGAAGGCCGTCCAGGCGTTGTTGCCGGCGAGCATGGCCTTGGCATCGACGCCCTCGGCGAGCATGCGCCGGACCGTCGAGCCGTCGCAGAAGGCGCCGGCATTGTCTTCCGAGCCGTCGATGCCGTCCGTATCGGCGGCCAGCGCATCGATGCCTTCCACTCCGGCGATGCCGATGGCGAAGGCGAGCAGGAATTCCGAATTGCGGCCGCCCTTTCCCCCCCCTCTGCCAACAGGGGCGCGCAGCGTCACCGTCGTCTCGCCCCCGGACAGGAGCAGGACCGGCTTCCTGAACGGGCGGTCCTTGCCCGCGATCTCGCGGGCGATTGCCGCATGGACGGAGCCGACCTCGCGCGCCTCGCCCTCGATGGAATCGGACAGGATGACCGCCTCGACGCCGAGCCGCCTGGCTTCGGCGGCCGCCGCTTCCAGCGATACGCCGGCGGAGGCGATGAGGTGCACTTCGTTGCGGGCAAAGCGCGGATCGTCGGGCCGGGGCGCATCGGCGGCGGGCGACTTGATGTGCGCCATCACCGCCTCCGGCAGCCGGATGCCGTAGGCGGCGATGAAGTCGAGCGCGTCCTGCCGGCTGCCCTCGTCGGGCACGGTCGGACCCGACGCCACCAGCGCCGGGTTGTCGCCGGGAATGTCGGACACCACCAGCGACACTACCCGGGCCGGGAAGGCGGCGGCGGCCAGCCTGCCGCCCTTTATGGTCGAGACATGCTTGCGGATGGTGTTCATGGCGGCGATCGGCGCGCCGGAGGCGAGCAGCGCCTCGTTGACGGCGACCTCGTCGGCCAGCGTCATGCCATTGGCCGGCGACGGCAGCAGCGCCGAGCCGCCGCCCGAAATCAGCGCCACCACCAGGTCGTCCTCGGTCAGCCCCGAAACCTTGTCGAGCAGGCGCCGCGAGGCATCGAGCCCGGCGAGATCTGGGACCGGATGCGCCGCCTCGATGATCTCGATGCGCTCGCATTTCGTGCCGTAGCCGTAGCGGGTGACGACCAGCCCGTCGATCGGCCCGTCCCAGGCCTTCTCGAAGGCCGCCGCCATCTGCGCGGAGCCCTTGCCGGCGCCGATGACCACGGTGCGCCCCCTCGGCTTCGCCGGCAGGTGGTCGCGGATGGTCTTTTCAGGATCCGCTGCCGCAACCGCGGCAGTGAAGATCGAGGTCAGGAACGATTTCGGATCGAGGTTCATTTTGCCTCCGCCAAGCCGTCGCACGGTTTGTACGACAGGACCGGCCGGGTCAAGCATGAAGGTCAGGCAATGGCACCAAGATCGCTCTTGGCCGGCCTGCCGGCAACATAGACCTCGCGCACCGCCCGGTCGTCGCCCAGCGTCTGCAGCAGGAAAAGCTCCTCGGCGAGCGTGCCCACCGTTTCCATGCGAAGCCGCATTCCCGGCGTGGCGGCCGAATCCAGCACGACGATATCGGCGTCGGTGCCCTGTTCGAGCGTGCCCACTTTGTCGGCCACGGACAAGGCCTCGGCATTGCCGCGCGTCAACTGCCAGAACGATTGGAACGGGTTCAGTTTTTCGCCGTTCAGGGCGATCACCTTGTAGCCCTCGTCCATGGTGCGCAGCATGGAATAGTTGGTGCCGCCGCCGACATCGGTGGCGGTGGCGATCCTGAGCGGCTTCTCGCGGCGGCGAAAGCGCTGGTAGTCGAACAGGCCGGAGCCGAGGAACAGGTTCGACGTCGGGCAGAACACGGCGACCGAGCCGCTGTCCGACAGGGCGTCCGCCTCGCGCTCGGAGAGGTGGATGCAATGGCCGAGCAACGTCCTTTGCCCCAGCAGGCCGTAGCGGTCGTAGATGTCGGTATAATCCTTGGCCTGCGGGTAAAGCTCGCAGGTATAGGCGATCTCGGCGTGGTTCTCCGACAGATGCGTCTGCACATGCAGGTCCGGGAATTCCCTGGCCAGCGTCCCGGCCATTTCCATCTGCTCGGGACTGGAAGTGATGGCAAAGCGCGGCGTGATGGCGACATGCTGGCGGCCTCTGCCGTGCCATTCGCCGATCAGCGCCCTGGTGTCGTCATAGCCCGATTGCGGCGTGTCGAGCAGGCCATCGGGCGCGTTGCGGTCCATCATCACCTTGCCGGCGATGTTGAGCATGTCGCGGGCGTGGCTTTCCTCGAAGAACGCCTCCGCCGAGGCCTTGTGCACCGAGCAATAGGCTGCGACCGTGGTGGTGCCGTGGCGCACCATCTCGTCCAGGAACAGGCGCGCGATGCGGCGACCGTGCTGGGCGTTGGCGAACTTCGTTTCCTCGGGAAAGGTGTAGGTGTTCAGCCAGTCGAGAAGTTCCGCGCCATAGCTGGCGATAACCTGCATCTGCGGGAAATGCACATGCGCGTCGATGAACCCCGGTAGGATCAGGTGCGGCCGGTGGTCGATCCTTTTCGTGCCTTCGCCCGCCTGCCTTTCGACTTCGGCGTAAGGTCCGGCGGCGACGATCTTTCCGTCCCGGAGCAGCAGGCCACCGTCTTCCTCATAGGCATAGGCGGCATGGTCGTCGATACTTTCAGGCCAGCGCAGGAAGGAAAGCGTGCGGCCTCGCAGGAGGGTGTCGGCTACCATAGGACACCCCCACCCCTAACCCCTCCCCACAAGGGGGAGGGGGATCCCTTCGCCGATCGAGGCAAGTCGTGATTCTGTCCAGCGTAACGGCACCCGAATCCCCCTCCCCCTTGTGGGGAGGGGCTAGGGGTGGGGGTCATTTTCGTAATCATGCTATTTCCCCGCCTCCTCGAACCACGCGACCAGAAGTTCCCGTTCCTTATCGCTGATCTGGGTGACGTTGGCCGGCGGCATGGCGTGGCTCCTGCCGGCCTGCAGGTAGATTTCGCGGGCGTGAGCGGCGATCCCCGCGTCGTTGTCCAGGATCACGCCCTTCGGCGCATGGTAGACGCCTTCATAGGACGGCTCGGCCGCGTGGCACATGGCGCAGCGGCCCATCACCGTGTCGCGCACGGCCGGGAAATGAGCGGAAGCGACATAGATGTTTTCAGCCGAGGAAGTCTTGACCTCCCCGGTCAACACCTTCGGCACCGTCGACAGCCAGATAACGATGACGAACAGGATGGCGGTGACGAGCCAGGTCCAGGTCGGGTTGCCCTTGCGGGCGTGGTGGGTGTTGAAATAATGCCGGATCAGCACGCCCATCATGAACACCAGCGAGGCGATGATCCAGTTGAACTGGGTGCCGAACGCCAGCGGATAGTGGTTCGACAGCATCAGGAACAGCACGGGCAGGGTCAGGTAGTTGTTGTGCAGCGAGCGCTGCTTGGCGATCCTGCCGTATTTCGGGTCGGGCTTGCGGCCGGCGATGAGGTCGGCCACGACGATCTTCTGGTTCGGGATGATGACCATGAAGACGTTGGCCGACATGATGGTGGCGGTGATCGCGCCAAGGTGCAGGAAGGCGGCGCGGCCGGTGAACAGGTGCGTCAGCCCCCAGGCCATGAACACCAGGATGACGTAGAGCAGGATCATCAGGCCGGTGTCGGCCCTGCCGATCAGGAAGCGGCACAGGATGTCATAGACCAGCCAGCCGCCGGCAAGGCAGGCCAGCGAAATAAGGATGCCGACCGGCACCGACACGTCGAGCACGTTGGGGTCGATGAGGAAGAGGTCCGCGCCGGCGTAATAGACGATGACGAGCAGGGTGAAGCCCGACGCCCACGTCATGTAGCTTTCCCACTTGAACCAGGTCAGGTGCTCCGGCATCTCGGCCGGCGCCACCAGGTATTTCTGGATGTGGTAGAAGCCGCCGCCGTGCACCTGCCATTCCTCGCCATAGGCGCCGGCCGGCAGGCCGGGCCGCTGCCGCAGGCCGAGGTCGAGCGCGACGAAATAGAAGGAAGAGCCGATCCAGGCGATGGCGGTGATGACGTGCAGCCAACGCACCGCAAAGGCCAGCCAGTCCCAGAATATCGCAAAATCGAGCATGAGCATCCTCCCTCCCCGAATTTCGCGACATTACGGCCTGACGCGCAAACGAAAAGAGGCAGCGTACACGATGACTTTCAAAAAAAGTTAGAAAATACTACGCTGACTGTTACGCTACCGCTATGTGCCACGAAACGAGCTCCCATGGCCTATCTCGACAACATCTCCGTCTTCGTCCGCGTCGTGGAACTGGGTAACCTGTCGGCGGCCGGACGCGACATGCGCATCTCACCGGCCGTCGCCTCCAACCGCATCAAGGAACTGGAAAAGCACCTGGGCGTGCGGCTGTTCAACCGCACCACGCGCCAGTTGATGCCGACCGAGCACGGCACGGTGTTCTACACCGGGGCCAAGCGGGTGCTGGAAGCCATTTCCGAGGCCGAGGCCGCCGTCGGCACGCTTTCCGGCCAGCCGCGCGGCACCATCAAGGTCACGGCGCCGCTGGGGCTGGGGCGGCGGCTGATCGCTTCCGGCATTCCCGAATTCCGCGACAAATATCCCGACATCGAGGTGCGGCTCAGGCTGTCGGACCACAATGTCGATATCATGAAGGAAGGCATCGACGTCGCTTTCCGGCTCGGCATCATCGAGGATTCCTCGCTGCGCCTGCGCGGCATCATGGAGTGCGAGCGGGTGCTGGCCGCCGCCCCGGCCTATCTGGACGCGCGGGGCGAGCCGGCGAGCCCGCAGGAGTTGCTCGGCAACAGGCATGACTGCCTGATGCTGCGCTATCCCGGCAGCCGCGAGTTCTACTGGATGCTGCAAATGCCGGAAGGGCCGCACAAGTTCGAGGTGCACGGCCCCTTCGACACCGACGACGGCGACGTGCTGACCGGCTGGGCGCTGGCGGGGCGCGGCATCATCAACAAGCCGCGCTTCGAGATCGAACCCTATCTGCGCGACGGCCGGCTCAAGGTCATCCTGCGCGATACGCCGCCGACACCGGTCCAGTTCGCCGCCGTCTACCCGCACAAGAAATTGCAGGACCCCAAGATACGCCTGCTGCTCGACTTCATGGCCGAGCGCTGCCAGCGGCTGATCAAGGAAGTGCTGGCGGGAAAATAGCCGCGCTCCTCAAGGAACCAGAAGGCGTGCCGGGCATTGTTGGAGGGACGGGTCGGCCAGGCTGATTTCCGTGCCAAATCGCCATGGAGCGTTCGAATGCCAAACCATCCCACCCATAACGACCTCAAATCCAACGCCAAGAAGGTTTCGACCGAAATCCTCAACGCCCGGCTCGCGGATGCCATCGATCTCGCGCTCATCACCAAGCAGGCGCACTGGAACATCAAGGGACCGCAGTTCATCGCCATCCACGAGATGCTGGACACCTTCCGCACGGATATCGACGTCCATGTCGACACCATCGCCGAGCGCGTGGTGCAGATCGGCGGAACCGCGCTCGGCACCTCGCAGACGGTGGTCAAGGCATCGCCGCTCAAGCCCTACCCGACCGACATCTACACGACCAAGGATCATCTGACAGCGCTCATCGAGCGCTATGCGGTCGCGGCCAACAACGCCCGCGCCGCCATCGACGAGACGGACGAGGCGGGCGACGCCGACGCCGCCGACATCCTCACCGCCTATTCGCGTTCGCTCGACAAGGCGTTGTGGTTCCTCGAAGCCCACACCCAGGAAAAAGAATAGACGGCCGCCCGGCGGTGGTCAGCGCGCGGCGTGCCCGACGGGCGCGGCATGAAGCGCCAGTGCCGTCATGATCTCGGCGGCGGCAAGGGCCGCGATGACCGCCGGGCGCTTGTCCTTCACCGCCTCGCCGCCGATCGGCGAGACGAGGCGCGAGAACTCCGCCTCGGTGCCGCCGGCCGTCTTCAGGAACCAGCTCCTGAACGTGGCTTTCTTGGTCTTGGAGCCGATCATGCCGACATAGGTCGCGTCGCCGCGCTTCAGCGCTTCGGCCACGATCAGGAAATCGAGCGCGTGGTCATGGGTCAGCACCGCGAAGGCCGAACCGGCGGGTGCGGCGCGCACCACTTCCTCGGGCATCGGCGTAAGCCGCGTCTCGACCCCCGGCGCTACCCCTTCCAGTTCGTCCGCGCGCGTTTCCACCACCACGGCATGCACCGGCATCAGCGCGCAGGCGGCCGCCATCGCCTTGCCGACATGGCCGCCGCCGAGGATGTAGAGATGCGGCAAGGCGCCCTCCTCGGCCTCGGCCCTTTCCACCTGCGCGGAAGCGACCGCTGACGTTCCGGGCCGGATCGATACTTCCACCCGGCCGCCGCAGCACTGGCCGATTTCCGGGCCGAGCGGGATGTCGAGGGTCGTCCCGTGCACGGCCTCGCCCTCGAAGCCCGACTTCAGCATCTGCCGCGCCTTGTCGATCGACATGTATTCGAGCTGGCCGCCGCCGATGGTGCCATGCGTGGCCGTCGGCGAAACCAGCATCGCGGCCCCGGCTTCACGCGGGGTCGAGCCCTTGGTCGCGGCGACCTCGACGACCGCGAAGCGGTCGGCGCGGGCAAGAAAATCCTTCAGGTTCTTTACGGCCATGCTCATGTCCAGCCTCCAACCGGAATGCTGCACTTTCCAATATAGTCCTTGAACGCCGGCTGCGCTATTTCGCAGCCACCTTCTTCATTCTCTCCACCGCCATCAGCACCCGCTCCGGCGTCGCGGGGGCGTCGAGGCGCGGGCAGACCTTGTGGTCGGCGACGCTCGCCACCGCGTCCGCCAGCGCGTGCAGCACCGACAGGCCGAGCGGCAGCGGGGGCTCGCCCACCGCCTTGGAGCGGTGAACGGTCGGCTCGTAGGCTTCCGACCAGTCCGTCAGCGCAACGTTGAAGATCTTCGGCCGGTCGGAGGCGAGCGGAATCTTGTAGGTGGACGGCGCATGGGTGCGCAGGCGCCCCTTGCCGTCCCACCACAGTTCCTCCGTGGTCAGCCAGCCCATGCCCTGGATGAAGCCGCCTTCGACCTGGCCGAGGTCGATGGCCGGGTTCAGCGAACGGCCGGCATCGTGCAGGATGTCGGTGCGCTCGACCACATATTCCCCGGTCAGCGTGTCGATCGACACTTCCGAGCATGCCGCGCCATAGGCGAAGTAGTAAAAGGCATGGCCCATGCCCTTGGCGCGGTCCCAATGGATTTTCGGGGTCTTGTAGAAGCCCGCCGCCGAAAGCTGGACGCGCGCCGTATAGGCCTGCAGCACCAGTTCGTTGAACGAAATCTCCTGGTTGCCGACGCGCACGCGGTTGGGCAGGAACACCACCTGGTCCTTCGGCACCTGGTGCGTCTCGGCAGCGAAGTCGATCAGCCGGTCCTTGATCTGGCGCGCCGCGTTCTGCGCCGCCATGCCGTTCAGGTCGGCGCCAGAAGAGGCCGCCGTCGGCGAGGTGTTGGGCACCTTGCCGGTGGTGGTGGCGGTGATCTTCACCCGCTCGATGTCGATCTGGAACTCCTCGGCCACCACCTGCGCCACCTTCATGTGCAGGCCCTGCCCCATTTCGGTGCCGCCATGGTTCATGTGCACCGAACCGTCGGTATAGACATGCACCAGCGCGCCGGCCTGGTTGGAATCGGTACGGGTGAACGAAATGCCGAACTTGACCGGCGTGAGCGCGATGCCGCGCTTGATGAAACGGCTGTTGGCGTTGAAGGCCGCGATCTCGCGGCGGCGGCCGGCATAGTCGCAACTTTCCTCCAGTTCAGCGACGATGCGCTGGATGATGCAGTCCTCGACCTTCTGGTGATAGGGCGTGACGTCGCGGCCGGCGCGCTTGTCCATCGGGTCATAAAAATTCAGCTTGCGGATATCGAGCGGGTCCTTGCCCACCGCGAAGGCGATCTCATCGATGACCCGCTCGGCGCCGACCATGCCCTGCGGGCCGCCGAAACCACGGAAGGCCGTATTCGACACGGTGTTGGTGAACAGCGGCGCCGACCTGGCGTTGACCGCCGGGTAGAAATAGGTGTTGTCGCAGTGGAACAGCGCGCGGTCGCCGACCGGACCCGAGAGGTCCGCCGAAAAGCCGCAGCGTAGCGCGTAGGTATAGTCGATGCCGAGGATGCGGCCCTCGTCGTCGAAGCCGACATCGTAGTCGATGGCGAAGTTGTGCCGCTTGCCGGTCGCGGTCATGTCCTCGTCGCGGTCGAGGCGCAGCTTGACGGCGCGGTTGTGCTTCTTGGCGGCGATCGCCGCCAGCACCGCCGTCTGGTTGGCCTGCGTTTCCTTGCCGCCGAAGCCGCCGCCCATGCGGCGCACCTCCACCGTCACCGCGTGGTTGGGCACGCCGAGCGCATGCGCGATCATGTGCTGGGTTTCGGTCGGCCCCTGCGTCGAGCAATGGACGGTCACCTCGTCGTCCTCGCCGGGCACCGCCAGCGACACCTGCCCCTCGAGATAGAAATGGTCCTGCCCGCCGAGTTCCATGCGGCCCTTGATGCGGTGCGGCGCGGACGCAAGCGCCTTGGCCGCATCGCCGCGCTTCAGGACCATCGGCGTGGTGACCTGCCGGGCGGTTTCCACGTCGAGGTCATATATGTCGATGATCGGAGGCAGTTCCTCGTAGTCGATCTTGGCAAGGCGGGCGGCGCTGCGCGCCTCGGCCCGCGTACTGGCCAGCACGACGAAGACCGGCTGGCCATGGAACAGCACCTCGCCGTCGGCCAGGATGGGATCGTCGTGCATGCCGCTCGGCGAAACGTCGTTTTCGCCGGGAATGTCCTTCGCCGTCAGCACGTCGATGACGCCGGGCGCCGCGCGCACCGCCGACAGGTCCATCGACTTGATGCGGCCGTGGGCGACCGTGGAAAGGCCGAGGCCGAGATGCAGGGTGCCGGCCGGCTCGGGAACATCGTCGATATAGATCGCCGTGCCGCTGACATGCTTATGCGCGGAATCATGGCTGAGCTTGCTCGCGACGCCGCCGGTGATCTTCGCGGCCTTCAGGTTGGGAGTGTGCTTGGTCATCATGCTGCCTCGTGCCGGGAAACCTGCACCGGTCCCTTGAAACCGGACGTCTCCGCATGAAAGCGCAGCAGCAGGTTGCGCGCCGCCATCGACCGATAGTCGGCTGTCGCGCGCATGTCGGTCAGCGGCTGGAAGTCGCTGGCATATTCGGCCATCGCCGCGACCACCGTTTCTTCCGTCCACGGCTTGCCGGCGAGCGCCTTCTCGACGGCGGACGCCCGTTTCGGCGTCGCCGCCATGCCGCCGTAGGCGATGCGGATTTCGGCGACCGTGCCGTCCCTGGCCAGCCGCAGGAAGAAGGCGCCGAGCGTCGCGGTGATGTCCTCGTCGCGCCGCTTGCTCACCTTGTAGATGGCGAAACGGTCGCCTGGCGAGGGCAGCGGCACCGTCACCCTCTCCACGAATTCGCCCGGCTGGCGATCCTGCTTGCCGTAGGCGATGAAGTATTCTTCCAGCGGGATCGTGCGCCGCTGCTTGCCCTTGCGCAGGGTGAGCATGGCGCCGAGCGCGATCAGCGGCGGCGGCGTGTCGCCGATCGGCGAGCCGTTGGCGATGTTGCCGCCGATGGTGCCCATGTTTCGCACCTGCTCGCCGCCGATGCGCTCCACCAGGCGGCCGAGCGGGGGAACGTGCCGCGAAAGCGTCGACAACGCCTCCGAATAGGTGACGCCGGCGCCGATCTCCAGTTCGCCGTCCCTGTGCGTGATCGTGCGCAGCCCGGCGAGGTTGCCGATGAAGACGACCGGGGAAATATCGCGCATCTGCTTGGTCACCCACAGGCCGACATCGGTCGAGCCGGCGACCACGGTGGCGGCGGGCTCGGCTTCCAGCACGGCGGCGAAATCGTCCACGTCGGCCGGCACGACCAGCCGCTTCCTGCCCGATCCGACCTCGACGCGAGCGCCGGTGTCGAGCGCCTTCAGCCGCGCCGTGATCGCCTCGCGCTCCCGCCGCAGCGGGTCGCTCTCGGCCTTGCCGTAACTGGAAATGGCGCGCGCGGCGCGCATGATCGCCTCATAGCCGGTGCAGCGGCACAGATTGCCCTGCAGGGCCTTTTCGATCGCCTCGTTGGAGGGATTGGCGTCACGCATCCACAAGCCGTAGAGAGACATGACGAAGCCCGGCGTACAGAAGCCGCATTGCGAACCGTGGAAATCCACCATCGCCTGCTGCACCGGATGCAGCTTCGCGCCCTCGCCGGCAAGGTGCTCGACGGTGACGACATGGCAGCGGTCGAGCGAGCCCATGAAGCGGATGCAGGCGTTGACGCTCTCGTAGACGAGGCCGTCCGCCGTCAGCTTTCCGACCAGAACGGTGCAGGCGCCGCAGTCGCCTTCCGCGCAGCCTTCCTTGGTGCCCTTGAGGGAACGGGAAAGACGCAGCCAGTCGAGCAGCGTCGCGTCAGGCTCGACATCGGAAACGGCGACATTCTCGCCATTGAGAATAAAGCGCAACTCGGTGCGCGGCTCTAGCTTCGGCATGGTTTCAGCTCCCCCTATAGGTAGAATAGCCGTAGGGCGAGACAAGCAGAGGCACGTGATAATGTACCGCTTCGGCCAGCCCGAAGCGAAGCGGTATCGTGTCGAGGAAGGCGGGCTGCGGCAGGGCCACGCCCTGTCCCCGCAGGTAATCGCCGGCGGCAAAGACCAGTTCGTACTCACCGGGGGCGAACGCATCGCCCGCCAGCAGCGGCGCGTCGCAGCGGCCATCGGCGTTGGTGACAACCGTCTTCAGGAGGATACGGCTGTCGCCCGAAAGGCGGAACAACTGGATGGAAAGGCCGCCCGCCGGCTTGCCCGTCGCCGTGTCCAGCACATGGGTGGTCAAGCTTCCCCCACCGGATCCGGTCTGCCCCATCTTCTGGCCTCCTCCCTGCCGTCCTCATTCCCAACTGGAAACTGTGCGCCATTTAAGAGCCTAGCAGAAGGCGTGGTCGAGCGCCTGGCTCCAAAAACACTTTCAAAAATTTCGAGGGAATGTCATCGACCCCTTTGGCCTATCCTGAGCCATAATTTTCGGTGGGAGCGGAAATCCATGCGTTACCAGAGAAACATGCGCGGCTACGGCGCCAACCCGCCGGACCCGAAGTGGCCCGGCGCAGCGCGGGTCGCGGTGCAGTTCGTCGTCAACTACGAGGAAGGCGGCGAAAACTGCATCCTGCATGGCGACGCGGCCTCGGAAGCGTTCCTCTCCGAAATCACCGGCGCCTTGCCCTGGCAGGGCATGCGGCACTGGAACATGGAATCGATCTACGAATACGGCGCGCGCGCCGGCTTCTGGCGCCTGCACCGCCTGTTCGGCGAACAGGGCGTGCGCCCAACCTGCTACGGCGTCGCCAGCGCCCTCGCCCGCGCGCCCGACCAGCTCGCGGCGATGCAGGAAGCCGGCTGGGAAATCGCCTCGCACGGGCTGAAATGGATCGACTACCGCAACCACTCCGTCGAGGACGAGCGCCGCGACATCGAGGAGGCGATCCGCCTGCACACGGAAGTCACCGGGGAGCGCCCGACCGGCTGGTACACGGGCCGCAACTCCGACAACACGGTGCGGCTGGTGGCCGAACAGGGCGGGTTCGCCTATTGCTCCGACACCTATGACGACGACCTGCCCTACTGGCTCGACCATGACGGCCACGGCAACCCGATGCAGCCGCTGCTCATCATCCCCTATACGCTCGACGTCAACGACATGCGCTTCGGCATCCAGGCCGGCTTCTCGAACGGCGAGCAGTTCTACACCTACATGAAGGACAGCTTCGACACCCTCTACCAGGAGGGGATCGAGGGGCGGCCGAAAATGATGACCATCGGCCTGCACTGCCGCCTGATCGGCCGGCCCGGCCGTTTCGGCGCGCTCAAGCGCTTCATCGAATACGTCAAGAGCCATGACAAGGTGTGGCTGCCGCGGCGCATCGACATCGCCGAACACTGGCACGAGCACCATCCGTACGAAGCGCCGGTATTGCGGCCCTCGCGCATGGATCGCTCCGATTTCGTCAAGACCTTCGGCGGCGTCTTCGAGCACTCGCCGTGGATCGCCGAGCGCGCTTTCGACTTCGAACTGGGAACCGTGCACGACAGCGCTGGCGGCCTGCACAACGCGCTCTGCCGCGCCTTCCGCTCGGCCACCGAGGCGGAACGGCTCGGCGTGCTGAAGGCCCACCCCGATCTTGCCGGCAAGATCGCCATGGCCAAGCAGCTCACCCCGGAATCGACGAAGGAACAGGCCTCCGCCGGGCTCGACATGCTTACCGACAAGGAACGCGAGCTGTTCTCAAGGCTCAACGCGGCCTATGTCACCAGTTTCGGCTTCCCCTTCATCATCGCCGCCAAGGGCCGCAGCAAGGAGGAAATCCTTGCCGCTTTCGAAGCCCGTATCGGCAATGACCGAGAAACGGAATTCAGGACCGCCTGCCGCGAGGTCGAGCGGATCGCCCTGCTTCGCCTCAAGGACATGCTGCCAGGCTGAGCGTCGCCGCGACGCCCCGTAACGAAAAGGAACAAGAAATGGCCGGACGCACCTATTACGCCCCGACCGGCGGCCTGCCGCCGCAGACGCAGCTTCTGACCGACCGCGCCGTGTTCACGGAGGCCTATGCCATCATCCCCAAGGGGACGATGAGCGACATCGTGGCAAGCCTGCTGCCGAACTGGGAGAAGACCCGCGCCTGGATCATCGCCCGGCCGCTGTCTGGTTTTGCCGAGACGTTCTCGCAATACATCATGGAGGTGCTGCCCGGCGGCGGCTCCGACCGGCCGGAGCCGGATGCCGGGGCGGAAGGCGCGATGCTGGTGGTCGAGGGGCAGCTGACCATCACGCTCGACGGCAGAAAGCATACGCTTGCGCCCGGCGGTTTCGCCTTCATCCCGCCGGCGAGCAACTGGCAGGTGCGCAACGAAGGCGGCGTGCCCGCGCGCTACCACTGGATCCGCAAGGCCTACGAATATGTCGACGGCCTTGCCGCGCCGGACCCGGTCTTCGCCAACGAAGCCGAGATCGAGCCGGCGGCGATGCCCGACACCAACGGCGCCTGGGCGACGACGCGCTTCGTCGATCCGGCCGACCTGCGCCACGACATGCACATGACCATCGTGACGCTGAAGCCCGGCGGGGTCATCCCCTTCGCCGAAACGCATGTCATGGAGCACGGGCTCTACGTGCTGGAAGGCAAGGCGGTCTACCACCTCAACCAGGACTGGGTGGAGGTCGAGGCCGGCGACTTCATGTGGCTGCGCGCCTTCTGCCCGCAGGCCTGCTACGCCGGCGGGCCGGGCAATTTCCGCTACCTGCTCTACAAGGACGTCAACCGCCACCCCAGGCTCGGCGGCTTCGGGCGCTGACCATGAGCCGCATCATCGCCCAGCCCCTGACGCGCGAGAATTTCGCCCCGTTCGGCGACGTGATCGACACCAACGGCGACAACCACTACCCGATCAACGAGGGCAAGTGCGAGCGCTACCATGCGCTGGCGCGCGCCGAGGCAGGCGGTCCGGGCGGCCATGTCATCATCAACCTGTTCAAGGGCACGCCCTACGCCTTCCCGCTAATGCTTTCGATGGTGGAGCGTCATCCTTTCGGCAGCCAGGCCTTCATCCCGCTGTCGCCGCGCCCGTTCCTGGTCGTGGTCGCACATGACGGGCCGGACGGCCCGACCGCGCCGAGCGCCTTCGTCACCGCGCCGGGGCAAGGCGTGAACTATCGCCGCAACCTGTGGCACGGCGTGCTGACGCCCATCGGCGAGCCGCAGGATTTCGTCGTGGTCGACCGCGGCGGCGACGGCTCCAACCTCGAAGAGTTCTATTTTCCGCGTCCCTACGAAATCCACCTGCCGGAGGGGTTCGGCTCATGACGGACATTTCGCTGATCGACCGCCTGCTCGACGTCATCGAGAACGACATCGTGCCGAAGACGGCGGAGGGCGTGGCCGAGGGCAACAAGCTGTTCGGCGCGGCCATCCTGCGCAAGGACGACCGCTCGCTGGTGCTGGCCGAGACCAACAACGAGACCGAAAACCCGCTCTGGCACGGCGAAGTCCATTGCCTGAAGCGCTTCTACGAGATGCCGACGGCCGAGCGCGTCGACACGAAAGACGCCATCTTCCTCGCCACCCACGAGCCCTGCTCGCTCTGCCTGTCGGCCATCACCTGGACCGGCTTCGACAATTTCTACTACCTGTTCTCGCACGAGGATTCGCGCGATTCCTTTGCCATCCCCCACGATCTCAAAATATTGAAGGAAGTTTTCACGCTCGATCCCGGCGGCTACAACGCCGAGAACGCCTATTGGAAAAGCTTTTCCATCCGCAAGCTGCTGCGGTCGCTTCCCGACGCCGAGCGCCAGCGGCTGGAAGCGCGGATCGGTCGGATTTCCGCCCGCTACGACGCCCTGTCCAGCCAGTACCAGGCAGGCAAGACCGACAACGACATTCCCCTGAACTGACCGGCTTTTCGGCTTGCTGCCGAGCCCTTGCACACCGTCGCTGCACGGGGCGATCACGCTTGGCCCTATTGGGCCACGAGCGCCGTGTTATTTACGCCATTGCATGTCGCTTTCGGCCTTGCGCTCCGCTCGGGCTTACCCTCATTATCGGCCCAACAACAAAATTCAATCCGGCCATACTGACCGGGCAAACCAGAGTGAGGAACACCAGGATGTCCAAGGAACTCGAATTTCTTAGCCGGCGCGTCGCCTCCGGCAAGCTGAACCGCCGCGACTTTCTTGGCCGCGCGGCAGCGCTGGGCGTTTCCGCCGCTTTCGCCAACACGCTGCTGGCCGACGCGGCGCGCGCGGCAGGCCCCGTCAAGGGCGGCACGCTCAAGGCCGGCCTGCAGGGCGGTGAATCGTCCAACGTGCTCGACCCGGCCCTCAACCTTTCCCAGGTGAACTTCTCGTTCGGCAAGTGCTGGGGCGAACTGCTGGTGGAACTCAACCCCGACGGCAGCCTCGAAAACCGCATCGCCGAAGAGATCGGCTCCTCGGCCGACGCCAAGACCTGGACGATGAAAATCCGCAAGGGCATCGAGTTCCACGACGGCAAGACGGTAAAGCCCGAAGACGTGGTGGCCACGCTCGAGCGCCACAGCGACGCGAAGTCGAAATCGGCCGCGCTCGGTATCCTGCAGGGCATCGACAGCATGAAGGTGGACGGCGACAACGTCGTCGTCGCGCTGAAGGACCCGAACGCCGACTTCCCCTACCTGATGGCCGACTATCATCTGGTCATCCAGCCGAACGGCGGCAAGGACAACCCCAATGCCGGCATCTCGGCCGGCCCCTACAAGGTGACCATCAACGAGCCGGGCGTGCGCTACGGCGGCGAGAAATTCGCCAACTACTGGCAGGGCGACAAGCTCGGCCATGCCGCGGAGGTCGAGATCGTCGTCATCAACGACGCGACGGCACGCACCTCCGCCCTGCAGGGCGGCCAGGTCAACATGATCAACCGCGTCGAGCCCAAGATCGTCGACCTGGTCAAGCGGGTCCCGGGGGTGACGATCCAGACGGTGTCGGGCCGCGGCTTCTACCCGTTCAACATGTTCTGCGACACCGCGCCCTTCGACAACAACGACCTTCGGATGGCGCTGAAGCTCGCCATGGACCGCGAGGAACTGCTCGACAAGATCCTGCGCGGCTATGGCGAGGTCGGCAACGACATGCCCGTCAACAAGGCCTATCCGCTGTTCTCCGACGACATCGAGCAGCGCAAGTTCGACCCCGAGAAGGCGGCGGAATTCTACAAGAAGTCCGGCCATTCCGGCTCGATCCTGCTGCGCACCTCCGACGTCGCCTTCCCCGGCGCGGTCGATGCAGCTCAGCTCTACCAGCAGAGCTGCGCCAAGGCCGGCATCAAGATCGAGATCAAGCGCGAGCCGGGCGACGGCTACTGGTCGGAAGTGTGGAACAAGCAGCCCTTCTCGCTTTCCTACTGGGGCGGGCGGCCGACGCAGGACCAGATGTATTCCACCGCCTACATCTCCAGCGCCGACTGGAACGACACCCGCTTCAAGAGCGAGAAGTTCGACAAGATGGTCATCGCCGCGCGCGGCGAACTGGACGAGGCCAAGCGCAAGCAGATGTACCGCGACATGGGCATCATGATGCGCGACGAAGGCGGGCTGATCGTGCCCTTCTTCAACCAGTATATCGACGCCTCCGGCAAGGGCGTGCAGGGCTGGGTCAGCAACCCGGCGCAGGAGATGTGCGGCGGCTATGCACTGGCGATGTGCTGGCTGGAAGCCTGAGCCGGCCTTGCGCTCATGTCTTCCCCCATCCTGAAACTCATAGCCCAGCGCGTTGCGCTGGGCGTCCTCCTGATGTTCGCCGTTTCGGTGCTGATTTTCGCCGGAACGCAGATCCTGCCCGGCGACGTCGCGCAATCCATCCTCGGCCAGGCGGCGACGCCTGAAGCGCTGGCCAACCTGCGTGCCGAACTCGGCCTCAACGATCCGGCCTATATCCGCTATTTCCGCTGGCTGGGCGGCGTCTTGACCGGCGACCTCGGCACGGCGCTTTCGAGCGGCCAGGATATTGCCAGCTCGATCGGCACGCGGCTGTGGAACACGCTGTTCCTCGCCTTCTGCGCGGCCATCATCTCGGTGCCGCTGGCGATCATCCTCGGCCTTCTCGCCGTGCGCTATCGCAACGGCTGGGTCGACAAGCTGATCTCCGGGCTGGCGCTGGCCTCCACTTCGTTTCCCGAATTCTTCATCGGCTACCTGCTCGTCTATTTCTTCGCCGTGAAGTGGCAGATCTTCCCCGGCATCTCCACCGTCTACGAGGGCATGCCGTTCCTCGACAGGCTGGAGGCGATCGCGCTGCCGACCGCCGCGCTGACCCTGGTGGTGCTGGCGCAGATGATGCGCATGACGCGCGCCGCCATCCTCAACCTGATGCAGTCGGCCTTCGTCGAGACCGCCGAGTTGAAGGGCCTGTCGGCCTTCGCCATCATCCGCAAGCACGCCTTGCCCAACGCGGTGGCGCCGATCGTCAACGTGGTGATGCTCAACCTCGCCTACCTGATCGTCGGCGTCGTCGTCATCGAGGTGATCTTCGTCTATCCCGGCATGGGCCAGTACCTGGTCGACCATGTCGCCAAGCGCGACGTGCCGGTCGTGCAGGCCGTGGGGCTGATTTTCGCTGCCGTCTACATCACGCTCAACATCGTCGCGGACATAGCGTCAATCGTCGCCAATCCGCGCCTCAGGCATCCGAAATAGGGGCGGCGAACGTGCTCGACCTGAAGAACATTCCCCTTCCCGCCCTGCTCGGCATGATCTTTACCGTGCTGTTCCTGATCGCGGCCATCTTCGCGCCCTGGATTGCGCCCTACGGCAACGGCGAGATCGTCGGCGACGTCTGGCAGCCGATGTCGTCGCAGTTCTGGTTCGGCACTGACAATCTCGGCCGGGACCTTCTTTCGCGCATGATCTTCGGCGCGCGCACCACTATCTTCATCGCCGTGCTGGCCACCGCGCTGTCGTTCACGCTGGGCTCGACGCTCGGCTTCTGCGCCGCCGTGCTCGGCGGCTGGTTCGACACCGGCATGTCGCGCCTGGTCGACCTCCTGATGGCGATCCCGACGCTGATCCTCGCACTGGTGGTGCTGTCGGTGCTGCCCTCGACGCTGGTGACGCTTATCCTGGTCATGGGCATACTGGACTCCACGCGCGTCTACCGGTTGTCGCGCGCGATCGCGGTCGATATCGAGGTCATGGATTTCGTCGAGGCGGCCAAGCTGCGCGGCGAAGGCATGCGCTGGATCATCTTTCGCGAGATCCTGCCCAACGCGCTGTCGCCGCTGATTTCCGAACTCGGCCTGCGCTTCATCTACGCCATCCTGTTCCTGTCGGCGCTGTCCTTCCTCGGGCTCGGCGTGCAGCCGCCGGACGCCGACTGGGGCGGCATGGTCAAGGAGAACAAGGACGGCATCGTCTTCGGCATCGGTGCTGCCCTCATTCCGGCGGCGGCGATCGCCGTCCTCGCCATCTCCGTCAATCTCGTCGCCGACTGGATTCTCAATCGCACGACCAGCCTGAAGGGAGGGCGCGGATGATGGCCGACCCGAAGACCGCGCCCCTGAAGAAGCCCGGCATCCTCCTCGACATCCGCAACCTGCGCATCGAGGCAACGGTCTACCCGCCCGGCGAGCCGCCGAAAGACATCGTCATCGTCCACGACGTGTCGCTGACGCTGGAGAAGGGCAAGGTGCTCGGCCTGATCGGCGAATCGGGCGCCGGCAAGTCCACCATCGGCCTGTCGTCGATGGGCTATGGGCGCGGCGGCGTGCGCATCACCGGCGGCGAGGTCATCCTCAACGGCCGCGACATTTTGAAGGGCGGCAAGGACGGCCTGCGCAAGCTGCGCGGGCGCGAGGTCTGCTACGTCGCTCAGTCGGCGGCGGCGGCCTTCAACCCGGCGCACCGGCTGATGGACCAGGTGGTGGAAGCCACGCTGCTGCACGGCCGGGCGACGCGCGCGGAAGCCGAGAAGCGCGCCGTCAAGCTGTTCAAGGCGCTCAGCTTGCCCGACCCCGAGCATATCGGCGAGCGTTTCCCGCACCAGGTGTCGGGCGGCCAGTTGCAGCGCGTGATGACGGCGATGGCGCTCTGCTCCGAGCCGGACCTGATCGTGTTCGACGAGCCGACCACCGCGCTCGACGTGACCACGCAGATCGACGTGCTGGCGGCGATCAAGCACGCGATCCGCGAGACTGGCGTCGCGGCGCTCTACATCACCCACGACCTCGCCGTCGTCGCCCAGGTGTCGGACGAGATCATGGTGCTGCGCCATGGCCGGCTGGTCGAGTGGGGCGGAACCCGCCAGATCATCAAGGAACCGCGGCAGGACTACACCAACGCGCTGGTCTCGGTGCACGAGATCGAGCACGAGGAGAAGAAGCCTGGCACCGCGCCCTTCCTGTCGGTCAAGAACGTCACGGCCGCCTATGGTGGCGGCGCCGTCAAGGTGCTGAAGAACGTCTCGGTCGACATCTATCCCGGCCAGACGCTGGCCGTGGTCGGCGAATCCGGCTCCGGCAAGTCGACGCTGGCGCGCGCCGTCACCGGGCTCCTGCCGCCGGAGGAAGGCAGCGTCACCTTCGACGGACGCCCGCTCGCCAGGCGCATGCGCGACCGGCCGAAGGAAGACCTGCGCCAGTTGCAGATGATCTACCAGATGGCGGACGTCGCCATGAACCCGCGCCAGACGGTCGGCACCATCATCGGCCGGCCGCTGGAGTTCTACTTCGGCATGCGGGGGCGCGAGCGCGACGCCCGCGTCATCGAATTGCTCGACAAGATCGAGATGGGCAAGGGCTTCATCGACCGCTATCCGGCCGAGCTGTCGGGCGGCCAGAAGCAGCGTGTCTGCATCGCCCGCTCGCTGGCGGCCAAACCCAAGCTGATCATTTGCGACGAGGTGACCTCGGCGCTCGATCCGTTGGTTGCCAACGGCATCCTGAAACTGCTGCTCGAGTTGCAGGCCGAGGAGAACGTCGCCTACCTGTTCATCACCCACGATCTCGCGACGGTGCGCTCGATCGCCGATTCAATCGCGGTGATGTATCGCGGCGAAGTGGTGCGCTACGGTTCGAAGTCGAAGGTGCTGGCGCCGCCCTTCGACGCCTATACCGACCTTCTGTTGTCCTCGGTTCCGGAAATGGAACTGGGCTGGCTGGAAAAGGCGATCAAGGGCCGGCGTATGGAAAGCGCCGGAAACTAGAGCGGGTCCGGACACGGACCCGTTTGGCACTCCTGCCGGTCTATCCCGGCAGCCATCACGCATGCGGCCCGCGGGAAGGCGTCACATGCGTATGACATTGACGCGGTAGGGACATCTGCATCGCAGACGAATCCTTGCCCACAAAGGGGGAAAGCCATGACCAACGAACTCGACCATCTCGCGCGGCTCGCCGGCAAGGGCCGGATAACGCGCCGCGACTTCCTCGGCCGCGCCGCGGCCCTGGGCGTCTCGGCAGCGCTTGCGGGAACGCTCGCCGAGCGCGCCTTCGCGCAGACGCCGGTCAGGGGCGGCATCATCAAGGCAGGGTTGCAGGGCGGCGAATCGACCAACAGCCTCGACCCGGCGCTGAACCTTTCCCAGGTGACCTTTTCCTTCTGCAAGCAATGGGGCGAGTTCATCGTGCGGCTGACCGCCGACGGCGGGCTGGAAAACAGGATCGCCGAGGAAATCGGCGCTTCGGCGGACGCCAAGACCTGGACCATCAAGGTCCGCGACGGGATCGAGTTCCATAATGGCAAGACGGTGACGGCCGAGGACGTGGCGGCGACGATCGAGCGCCATGCCGACGAGAAATCCAAGTCCGGCGCGCTCGGCATCCTGCGCAACATCAAGGGAATCAAGGCCAGCGGCAACGAGGTGATCTGCACCCTGGCGGATGCCGACGCCGACTTCCCCTACCTGATGGCGGACTACCATCTCGTCGTCCAGCCGAACGGCGGCAAGGACGACCCCAATGCCGGCATCAGCGCCGGCCCCTACAAGGTCGCCGTGAACCAGCCCGGCGTGCGCCATGGCGGCGAGCGATTTGCCAATTACTGGCGTGGCGACAAGGCGGGCCATGCCGACCAGGTCGAGATCGTCGTCATCAACGACGCCACCGCCCGGCTCGCCGCGCTGCAGGGCGGCCAGGTGCACATGATCAACCGCGTCGAGCCCAAGATCGTCGACCTGGTCAAGCGGGTGCCCGGCGTCAGCATCGAGAACGTGCCCGGCAAGGGTTTTTATCCGTTCAACATGTTCTGCGACACCGCGCCGTTCGACAATCATGACCTCAGGATGGCGCTGAAGCTCGCCATGGACCGCGAGGAGATGCTGGAAAAGATCCTGCGCGGCTACGGCGCGGTCGGTAACGATTTCCCGATCAACAAGGCCTACCCGCTGTTTTCCGACGATGTCGAGCAGCGCAAGTTCGACCCCGAGAAGGCGGCCGAACTCTACAAGAAATCCGGCCATTCCGGCTCGATCCTGCTGCGCACCTCGGACGTCGCCTTCCCCGGCGCGGTGGACGCCGCGCAACTCTACCAGCAGAGCTGCGCCAAGGCCGGCATCAAGATCGAGATCAAGCGCGAGCCGGGCGACGGCTACTGGTCGGAAGTGTGGAACAAGCAGCCCTTCGCACTCTCCTATTGGGGCGGGCGCGCCACCCAGGACCAGATGTATTCGACCGGCTACATCTCGACGGCGGACTGGAACGACACCCGCTTCAAGAACGAAAAATTCGACAAGATGCTGTTTTCGGCCCGCGCCGAACTGGATCAGGACAAGCGCAAGGCGATCTACCGGGACATGGCCGTGCTGATCCGCGACGAGGGCGGCCTGATCGTGCCGTTCTTCAACGAGTTCATCGATGCCGCTGCTACCGACAAGGTCGGCGGCTTCGTGAAGAACCCACAGGGCGAAATGATGGACGGCTACGCGCTCAACGAGTGCTGGCTTTCCGCCTGATCGTTCGCCTCCAGACCAACCAGGCGGGGTGAGCCTTCACTCCGCCTGTTTCATGCGAGTCCAGAATGCCGCTTTCCTCGAAACTTCTCCTCATCATCCTCGACGGCGTTCCGTGGCGGAACTGGCGGCGGCTGTTCGGCAATCTCGAAGGCTGGGTGCAGTCCGGCGAGGCGCAGGTGTGGAGAATGCGCTCGGTGCTGCCCTCTACCTCGGCCTGCTGCTACGCCTCGATCCATACCGGCGTGTCGCCGCAGGTACACGGCATCCGCTCCAACGAGGATCGCTTTCGCGTCACCCAGCCCGACATCTTCTCGCAGGTCAGCAGGGCCGGCGGCAAGACCGGGGCGGTGACGCATTCCTACTGGTCGGAATTCTTCAACCGCTTCCCGTTCGATCTCGTCGACGACATGGAATATGACGAACCGGGCGGCCCGATCACGCATGGCCGCTTCCACACCATGACCGGCTACAACGCGCGCAACCAGATGACGCCGAGCGACGTCGACCTGTTCGCCACGCTGACCATGCTGACGAAGCGCTTTTCCATCGACTACGGCATCCTGCATACCTGCACGCTGGACTCGATGGGCCACCGCTTCGGCCACGACTGCGGCGAGATGGACCACGCCTGCTACGCCATGGACGGCATGCTGGCGGCCTTCCTGCCGCGCTGGCGCGAGGCCGGCTACGAGGTGATCGTCACCGCCGACCATGGCCAGACCGACCGCGGCCACCATGGCGGGCACGAGGATTTGCAGCAGGATTTCGCCCTGTATTATTTCGGCCCGGCGAAAGGCCCGGCGAGCGATACCTTGCTCGACCAGTTGCAACTGGCGCCGACGGTGCTCAACCGGCTGGGCGCCCCTGTGGCCGAAACGATGCGGGCGCGGCCGTTCCTGGATTGAGCCATCCCACGGCGATGGCGAACGCCGAATAAAAATAGAGAGCAGCGGGACGTGCCCGCCGCTCTGTGGTAATTTCCAAATCCGCCTTTTTTCAAGGGCGTATCGGAAGAGGGTGGAAACGGATCACCGTTTCCTGCCGCTGCTTAGTCGCCCCAGCGGGAACGATGATCCTGGGCAGCCTGCTCAGGCGCAGCCTGATGGTTGATATACACCTGCGAGCCCGTCGAAACCGACGAGGTGTAGGTGCTGTCGACGCTAGCCGGAGGCGGGTTCTGGCCGGCAGCATCAACACGGTAGTTCGAGGCAAAAGCGCTGCCAGCGGCAACGAGGAGAGCAGCAGTGGTAAGAGCAATGGTCTTCATTTTAAAACACTCCAGATAAACTGTCTTTCGTCTGTCCGGCAAACGGCGTGTCTTGGGAGGAAAGCGCGTCGTTCGGACAGACCCGATGTGGGGGAGGCCCCGCGCACTTTCCAGTCACGAAGTTTTTCCGCCTGGACCAAGAATCAACCGGTTGAAATCGCATTTTCACAACCTAGCGCCACAATTTTTCCGAGCGTTTTCAATCGATTATAAAAATACTGGAACAATGGCCGGCAAAGGTTTCCGCGCCAGCGTTCACACCGTCTTGTACACATCGTCAACCGGAAGAACCCTAAACCGGCAAAAGATCGGTTGGCTTTCGCAAAGGCGGTCAGGGAATCAGTCGCCGGCCTGCAAGTAGCCGGCCGCGATCTCGCGCATGCGCGGGCGGGAAAAGCTCGGGCCATGGCCGCCGTGGCCGATGCGGATCGGCAGATCGAGCAGGCGCAGCATGGTGCGCCGGTAGGCGGCACGGTCGGAATCCGGCAGGTCGTCGAGCAGCGTGTCGTCGTAGACGGCATCGCCGCTGAAAAAGGTGCCGTCCTTTTCGTCGAACAGGCCGATCGAATCCGGCGAATGGCCGGGAAGGTGCAGCACCGTGAAGCTGCGGTCGCCGAGATCGACGCGGTCGCCTTCGGCGAGAACGCGCGTCAGCGGCGCCGGTTCGATGCGATAGCCGGCGGCTTTCCATCCGTGCCGGGGCAGCCGCGATACAGCGCCTTCCAGCGTCCTGAACTCGTCGGCATAGGTCGCCGCATCGCCCATGCGGACGAATTCCCCGGCGCTCTGGACCGGGCCGGCGCGCAGCGCAAACTCGTGCAGCGAGCCGACATGGTCGAGGTGGATATGGGTGGCGACGGCGAGCAGCGGCTTACCCGCCGGCGCATCGATCTCCGGCGCCAGCGGGCAGATACCCATGCCGGTATCGACCAGGAGATCGATGTCGCTTCCGCGCACATGCCAGATATTGGCGCGCATATATTCGTGCACGAACGGCTCGGTCAGCATCGTCGTCGTGGCATCGACCACGGTCTTGCTGAACCAGCCGCTCATGCCGCGCACAGCCTCAGACGAACGGCTTGCCGACCTTGTATTTCTCCGGCACCAGCCGCTTCAGGTAGGCCATGCCCTTTTCGGACAGCTGGTTGGCGTCGGGCTGCATGAAATCGTCGGGCATGTGGCGGGTCTTGCCGGCGACGCTCGCCAGCGGCACCTTTTTCAGCACCGTCTTGTCGCCGTCATAGGTGACCGCGACAGATCCGCCGCCCTCGCCCGCCACGGTGACGGCGAAGGCGCCGGCATCGAAGGCCTCGCGGGCGTCCACGGCATTGATCGCGCCGACATAGCCGCGCGGCATATAGCCCAGCGCATCGACGCGCGCCCGCTTGCCGGGCAGGCCCTCGGCCAGCGCGTGCTCGAGCGCGGCGGTCAGGTCGCTGCCCGACAGCTTGACGTTGCCGTGCTGGTCGCGTTCCAGTTTCTCCGGCGGCACCAGGCTTTCCACCAGCGCCTTGCCGTCGGCGGTGGAGACGCCTTCCGAAACGGCGACGATGCAGCGCTTGTGGCGGTCGAGCGTGGAGCGCACGTCCTCGATGAAGCGCTCGGTCGAGAAGGCCCGCTCCGGCACGTAAATCAGATGCGGGCCGCTGTCGCCGTCGAGCCGCCAGGCGGCCGAGGCGGCGGTGAGGAAGCCCGCATGACGGCCCATGACGATGGCGACATAGATGCCGGGCAAGGCGCGGAAATCGAGGTCCACCGACAGGAATGCGCCGGCGACGAACTCGGCCGCCGAGATGAAGCCCGGCACATGGTCGTTCTCGACAAGGTCGTTGTCGATGGTCTTGGGCGCATGCACGAAGGCGATCTTGCCGTCGGCAGCGTCGGTCAGGATCTGCTGCGTGCCCGAAGTGTCGTTGCCGCCGATATAGATGAAGGCATCGGCGCCGACTTTTTGCAGGCCCTTCAGAACCAGTTCGCAATAGGCGGCGTCCGGCTTGTCGCGGGTGGAGCCGAGGGCGGCGCTCGGCGTGCCGGCGATCAGGCGAAGCTGCTCTTCGGGAATGGCCGACAGGTCGACATAATTGCCGTCGCGGATGCCGCGCACGCCGTGGATCGAGCCGAGCACCTTGGCCCCCGGATGCTTCCTGCGCACTTCCAGCGCTGCGCCGACCATGGTCTGGTTGATGACGGCAGTGGGGCCGCCGCCCTGCGCGATGACGAAGGTTCCGGACATTTCGTTCCTCCAAACGGTCGATTGACGCGTGCCTTACAGGCGCTTGCCTGTCTTTGGCATCGCACACCCGGGGAGGCAAGAGGCGAGCGGCGATCAGACAGGGCTATCGCATATGGAATTTTCTCTATTCTGGCCGGCGTGATACCCCACCCCTAACCCCTCCCCACAAGGGGGAGGGAGACGCCGACGCCACCGTTTCAGCCAAAATCGGCATGATCGATGCGTTGTAGCAATGCCGCAAAGTCCCCCTCCCCCTTGTGGGGAGGGGTTAGGGGTGGGGGTCGGCGACGGTCGAGGAAACTCCATATGCGATAGTCTTGGACGATCAGGCGACCAGAACCGGGTTTCTCTTGGACACGCGGCTGTAGAGATCGATGATATCCTGGTTGATCAGCCGCACGCAGCCCGACGACATCGCCTGGCCGATCGACCACCATTCCGGCGAGCCATGGATGCGGTAGCCGGTATCCCGGCCGTCCTGGAACAGGTAGAGCGCCCGCGCGCCGAGCGGATTGTCCAGCCCGCCGGGCTGGCCGCCCTTCCATTTCACCAGTTCCGGCTTGCGCTGGATCATTTCCGGCGGCGGCGTCCAGGTCGGCCATTCGCGGCCATATTGCACATTGGCGCGGCCCGACCAGCGGAAGCCGTCGCGGCCGATGCCGACGCCGTAGCGGATGGCCTCGCCGCCCTGCTGCACCAGGTAGAGATGCCGCTCCTGCAGCCGGATGACGATGGTGCCGGGCGCCTCGCCGGTGGGGTCGACGACGATCTGGCGGCGGAATTCCGGCTTGACCTTCAGGTAAGGCACCGCCGGCACGACGAAGCCGCCATCGGTCAGCCCGGCATACATGACGTCCGGGCTGGTGATATGCTTGTCGACGCTGATGCTCGGCCGGACCGGGCGAATCGAGCCGGTGCTCATCGTGTCGAGCTCGAAGGCCGACGACATGTCGCCCATGCTGGTGCAGCCGCTGACGGCCAGCACCGCCGTCGCTCCGGCCCCGGACAGGACGGCGCGACGGGACAGCACCATCTGCGCCGGCTCGCTGCTTTCGGGGGAAACCTGATGGGGCGGCCACTCACGCATGTACGAAACCTTATGCTGAGGGCGCTGAAGCATGATCCCGCCCGACGAGGCATTTTCGGCAATCATGGTTGACAAAGCGTGAACATGCCGCGCGACCGCAACCGCAGATAGAGTGGCTGGTCGAGGCTCTTTACATCTTCGCCGCGCTGGCGCTTCCTTCCCGTCCCACTGCGAAAGAGACGAGCATGACGTTTGAGACCTGGATCGCTTTCTGCGCTGCTTCCGCCGTCCTTCTGGTCATTCCCGGCCCGACCATCCTGCTGGTCGTCTCCTACGCGCTCGGACAGGGCCTGCGCACCGCGCTGCCCATGGCCGCCGGCGTGGCGCTGGGCGACTTCACGGCCATGACCTTGTCGATGCTGGGCGTCGGCGCGCTGCTGGCGGCTTCGGCCACCGTGTTCACCGCGCTCAAGCTGGTCGGCGCGGCCTACCTGATCTATCTCGGGGCCAAGCTGTTTCGCGCCGGCGGCACGCTGCGGGCGGAGCCGCGCACGGACACCGCGTCGGCCGCAAGGATGATGGCGCACGCCTGGCTGGTCACCGCGCTCAACCCGAAGAGCATCACCTTCTTCGTCGCCTTCCTGCCGCAGTTCCTCGACCGCCATGCGGATTTCTGGACCCAGATGCTGATCTTCGAGGCGACGTTCCTCGCCCTCGCCTTCGCCAACGCACTCGGCTACGCGCTGGTGGCGGCCCGCGCGCGCCGGCTTGTCGGCAACGAGAAGGCGATCCGCCTGTTCAACCGCACCGGCGGCACGCTTCTGGTGGGCGCGGGCGTCGCCACCGTCGCGCTGCGCTCCGGCAGCTGACGAAACTGGCCGGACCAGAATTTTTGCGAGGTACGAAAAAAATCGCCCTCGACCCGTTCCCAGCGCCGGCATTTTGCTGTTAGATGCCGGCTCAGGCGCTGAAACGGGGAGGAAGGAACCATGTATCTCGGCCTCGATCTCGGCACATCCGGCGTCAAGGCGCTGCTGATCGACGACGACCAGAACGCGGTCGCCAGCGGCCATGCCGCGCTCGACGTGTCGCGCCCCCACCATGGCTGGTCGGAGCAGGACCCGGCGTACTGGCTCAAGGCCTGCGATGAAGCCATCGGCGAACTGAAGGCGAGCCATCCGAAGGAACTCGCGGCGGTCAAGGGCATCGGCCTTAGCGGCCAGATGCATGGCGCGACGCTGCTCGACGACGCCGACAAGGTGCTGCGTCCCTGCATCCTGTGGAACGATACGCGCAACCATGCCGAGGCGGCGCAACTCGACGCCGACCCGCGCTTTCGCGCCATCACCGGCAACATCGTCTTTCCCGGCTTCACCGCGCCCAAGCTTCTGTGGGTGAGGAACAACGAGGCAGCCGTCTTCGCCAAAACGGCCAGGGTGCTGCTGC
Organism: Aquamicrobium soli; assembly: GCF_042646345.1. Classification (NCBI taxonomy): domain Bacteria; kingdom Pseudomonadati; phylum Pseudomonadota; class Alphaproteobacteria; order Hyphomicrobiales; family Phyllobacteriaceae; genus Aquamicrobium; species Aquamicrobium soli. The sequence goes on from NZ_JBHRTK010000028.1 coordinate 228,914, forward strand.
CCAAGGATTTCTTGCGGCTGTGGCTTTCCGGCGAACATATTTCGGAAATGTCGGACGCGGCCGGCACTTCCTGGCTCGATACCGGAAAACGGCGCTGGTCGCCCCAGTTGCTGGCAGCGACCTCGCTCGATGAAAGCCATATGCCCTCGCTGGTCGAAGGCACCGAACAGGCGGGCGGGCTGCGCGCCGAACTCGCCTCGGGCTGGGGCATGAAGGCCGGCATCCCGATCGCCGGAGGGGCCGGTGACAATGCGGCGTCCGCCTGCGGCATGGGCACGGTCGGCGAAGGCCACGCCTTCGTTTCGCTCGGCACGTCCGGCGTGCTGTTCGCCGCCAATGCCGCCTACCTGCCGAACCCCGAAAGCGCGGTGCACACCTTCTGCCATGCCCTGCCCGCCACCTGGCACCAGATGGGCGTCATCCTGTCGGCCACCGATTCGCTCAACTGGCTGTCGCAGATCACCGGCAAGAGCGCAGGCGAACTGACCGACGAACTCGGCGAGGCGCTGAAGGCGCCGGCCGGCGTCACCTTCCTGCCCTATCTTTCGGGAGAGCGTACGCCCTACAACGATTCCGCCATTCGCGGTTCCTTCACCGGGATCGGCCACGAATCGGATCGCCCTGCCCTGACGCAAGCCGTGCTGGAGGGCGTCGCCTTCGCCTTCCGCGACAGTCTCGAGGCGCTGGCCAAGGCCGGCACCACGCTTTCGCGCGTGACCGCCCTCGGCGGCGGCTCGCGCTCGCGCTACTGGCTGAAGGCCATCGCCACGGCGCTCCAGATCCCGGTCGACCTTCCGGCCGACGGCGACTTCGGGGCCGCCTTCGGCGCCGCCCGCCTCGGCCTCATCGCGGCCACGGGCGCCGATCCGGCCAGCGTCTGCACCGCGCCCGCCACCGACGCCACCATCGAGCCGGACCAGCGCCTCGGCGATGCGTTCGAGCAAGCCTACCAGCGCTACCGCGCGCTTTATCCCGCCATCAAAAATGCCTGTCGATAAGGCTCCCGTACCCCCACCCCTAACCCCTCCCCACAAGGGGAAGGGGAACTGGTTGCGTATCGCCCGTTCCCGGTCCGGCTGGGAGCAGCCTGTACGCCCGGGATTCCCCTCCCCCTTGTGGGGAGGGGTCAGGGGTGGGGGGGTAAGTCCACGCCACTCACCAAGGAGTATGCATCATGACCACCGGATTTTTCGGCGACATCAAGCCGGCGCGATATGAGGGGCCGGATTCGACCAATCCGCTCGCCTACCGCTACTACAACAAGGACGAGATCGTCGCCGGCAAGCGCATGGAGGACCATCTGCGCTTCGCCGTCGCCTATTGGCACTCCTTCGCCTGGCCGGGCGGCGACCCGTTCGGTGGCCAGACCTTCGACCGGCCGTGGTTCCCCAAGGCCGGCGGCGTCGACACGATGGAACTGGCGAAACTGAAGGCCGACGTCGCCTTCGAGATGTTCACCGCGCTCGACGCGCCCTATTTCTGCTTCCACGACGCCGATGTGCGGCCTGAGGGCGCGACCCTCTCCGAAAGCGCTGCCCGCCTCGACGAGATCGCCGATTATATCGGTGCCAAGATGGAAAAGACCGGCACCAAGCTGCTTTGGGGCACGGCGAACCTGTTTTCCAACCGCCGCTTCATGGCGGGTGCGGCGACCAATCCCGACCCGGATGTCTTCGCCTACTCGGCCGCCACGGTGAAGGCCTGCATGGACGCCACCCAACGGCTCGGCGGCGAGAACTACGTTCTGTGGGGCGGTCGCGAAGGCTACGAAACGCTGCTCAACACCGATCTGAGGCAGGAACAGGAGCAGGCCGGCCGCTTCCTGTCGATGGTCATCGACTACAAGCACAGAATAGGTTTCAAGGGCACGATCCTGATCGAGCCGAAGCCGCAGGAGCCGACCAAGCACCAATACGACTACGACGTCGCCACCGTCTACGGATTCCTGAAGAAGTTCGGGCTGGAGAAGGAGGTGAAGCTCAACATCGAGCAGGGCCACGCCATCCTCGCCGGCCATTCCTTCGAGCACGAACTGGCGCTGGCCAACGCGCTCGGCGTGTTCGGCTCCATCGACATGAACCGCAACGACTACCAGTCCGGCTGGGATACCGACCAGTTCCCCAACAACGTGCCGGAAATGGCGCTCGCCTATTATTACGTGCTGCAAGGCGGCGGCTTCACCACCGGCGGCACCAATTTCGACGCCAAGCTGCGCCGGCAGTCACTCGACCCGCAGGACCTTCTGATCGGCCATATCGGCGCCTTCGACTGCTGCGCGCGCGGCCTCAAGGCGGCGGCCAAGATGATCGAGGACAAGGCGCTGTCCGGCCCGCTCGCCGAGCGCTATGCCGGCTGGAAATCGGCCGAGGCGCAGGCGATGCTTTCGGGCAAGCGGACGCTGGAGGAGATCGCCCAGCGCGTCGTTGCCGAAAAGATCGAGCCGCAGCCGAAGTCGGGCCGGCAGGAATATCTGGAAAACATCGTCAACCGCTACGTGTGAACGCCGACGGAATCGTCTTTCCGCAACGCAGGCGCGTGGGACAAAAATTTGCCCCACGCGCCATTCAATCGCCCCGCTCTTGCCTTCATGAAGCCGTCACGCGTCACCTATATTCTGGCCATGCAACGAGCCGGAAGAAAGGAGGCGAACCGATGCATCACGAACGCGAAATCGACGCCCTGCTCTCGACGAGCGAGGCCGGATCGATTTTTGACCGCCTGATGGCCATGCCCCGCACCGACGAGACGGCCACGCAGGCGAACGAATGGGATCGCGCCGTGGCCAGCCGATTCCAGACGCATCTCGTCAAGCAGATGCGCTCCGTCATCGACAATGGCGGCTGCCAGCAGAACGCCGCCTGAACCGGGCTGCGTCCCCTCTCCTCACCCACGCCGCAACCTGACCGGCGCTTCACCGAAAGCCTTGGAAAAGGCCCGCGAAAACCCCGCGGCGGACGAAAATCCCGTCCGCCCGGCAATGTCGGCCATGGCGATGCGCGTATCGAGCACCAGTCGCCGAGCGGCACTCAGGCGCAGCCTCAGATAATAGGCGCCGGGCGTCTCGCCGATCGAGCCGCGAAAGACGGTCTCCAGCGTGCGGGCGGTAACGCCCGTGCGCCGGGCAATGGCGGCGATGGTGAGCGGCTGGTCGATATGCGCTTCCATGAGCCGCACCGCTTGCGCCAGCCGCGGATCGTAGCCGTCGAGCCGGCCGAGCGACACCAGCGGCTGGGCGTCGGTCGCCGCGCGCGCCTGGTCGTAGATGAACACGCTCGCCACATCGAGCGCCACCGCCATGCCGAGCCGCGCGCGGATCAGGTGCAGCATGAGGTCGAAGGTCGGCACGGCGCCGCCCGACGTGAAGACCGGCCCGTCGATGACATAGCGGTCCGGGCGCACGTCCACCCCCGGAAAGGCCGCCGAAAAGTCCTCCATGTCCTCCCAATGCGTGGTGGCCGCCCTGCCCTCCAGCAGGCCGGCGCGCGCCACCAGCCAGGTGCCCGCCTCGACGCCGCCGCAGGCGCGGGCCGTGCGCGCGGCGCGGCGCAGGCCGGCAAGCAGGGCCGAGGTGGCATAGTTCTGCGTGCCGAAGCCGGCCACGACGGCAAGCATGTCGGTGGGTTCGGCCGCGTCGAAGGCCCCGCTGACCGCGACCGGCAGGCCGCAGGTGGTGACCGGCGCCTCGCCGGTCATCGACACCAGCCTGAAATCGAACAGTTTCTCGCCGGCGATGCGGTTGGCTGCCCTGAGCGGATCGACGGCGGAGGCCACGCACATGATCGAGGCCCCCGAGAACACCAGCAGCGTCACCTTGAGCGGCGTGTGCTCGGTACGAAAGATCGTCGGCTTTTCGTTTCGCGTCATAGGCTCTTCGTAAATCGCAAAGCATGACTTCGCAAGCGGCGCGATGATCCCGCCACGATCCAAATCGAGATGGGAGGAAACCATGCCGCTGGCCATGAATCGCGAGGTCTTCATCACCTGTGCCGTCACCGGCTCTGGCGGCACTCAGGACCGCAGCCCGCACGTGCCGCGCTCGCCCAAGCAGATCGCCGATTCGGCGATCGAGGCCGCCAAGGCGGGCGCCGCCGTCGTGCACTGCCATGTGCGCGACCCGGAAACCGGCAAGCCGCGCCGCGACGTTTCCCTCTACCGCGAGGTCACCGACCGCATCCGCGCCGCCAATGTCGACGTGGTGCTGAACCTCACCGCCGGCATGGGCGGCGACATGGTGTTCGGCTCCACCGAAAGCCCGCTGCCGCTCAACGAAAAGGGCACCGACATGGCCGGGGCCGCCGAGCGCGTCGAGCATGTGCGCCAGTGCCTGCCCGAAATCTGCACGCTCGACTGCGGCACGATGAACTTCAACGAAGCCGACTACGTCATGACCAACACGCCCGGCATGCTGCGCGCCATGGGCGGCATGATGACGGAAATGGGCGTCAAGCCGGAGATCGAAGCCTTCGACACCGGCCACCTGTGGTTCGCCAAGGAACTGGTCAAGGAAGGCGTCTTGAAGTCCGACGCGCTGGTGCAGCTGTGCATGGGCGTACCGTGGGGCGCGCCCGACGACCTCAACACCTTCATGGCGATGGTCAACAACGTGCCGTCCGACTGGACGTGGTCGGCCTTCTCGCTCGGCCGCAACCAGATGGCCTATGCGGCGGCGGCGGTTCTGGCCGGCGGCAATGTCCGCGTCGGGCTGGAAGACAATCTGTGGCTCGACAAGGGCGTGCTTGCCACCAACGCGCAGCTGGTCGAACGCGCCGTCACCATCGTTTCCAACATGGGCGCACGCGTGATCGGACCGGAAGAGGTGCGCAAGAAGCTCGGCCTGACCAAGCGCGCGCCGGTCGCGGCGTAGGCGCAGAAGGGGGAGGAGCAAGGATGGAAACCGTCAAGTTTACCGCCATGAAGGACGGCGACCGCGAGGACTACGCCTTCCTGACCGAACACGAGACAGAGTTCGCCGCCAAGACCGGCGAGCGCCTGCTCGACGCGCTGGTGAAGCTCGACCAAGGCCTGTCCGGCTACAAGATCACGCGGCTCGGGCATTCGCTGCAGGCGGCCACGCGCGCCTGGCGCGACGGCGCCGACATCGACTGGATCGTCAGTGCCCTTCTGCACGACATCGGCGACATCTACGCGCCCTACAACCACGACGAATATGCCGCCGCGATCCTGAAGCCGTTCATACGCGAGCAATGCACCTGGGTGGTGGAAAAGCACGGAGACTTCCAGCGCCTCTATTACGCCCACCACGTAGGCGGAAACCAGCATGCGCGCGACAAGTTTGCCGGCCATGCCTATTACGACGACTGCGATCTGTTCTGCGAACGCTGGGACCAGACGAGCTTCGACCCCGACTACGACACGCTGCCGATCGAATTCTTCGCGCCCTTCGCGCTCGAAGTGTTTGCACGCAAGGCCTACGACCCGGCGGTGATCCGCGCGGGCGTGCGCGTGCCGCTCACCGATCCGGAAACAGCCAAACAGAGAAGCGGAGCTTCGGCATGACCCTCATCACCAAGGCAGCCACCATCGGCGGTGGCGTCATCGGCGCCGGCTGGGCCGCGCGCCTTCTTCTCAACGGCATCGACGTCTCCATCTTCGACCCGGACCCGGAGGCCTCGCGCAAGGTCGCCGAGGTCATGAAGGGCGCGCGCCGCGCCTACAAGCAGATGGCCACCGCCGGCCTGCCCAAGGAAGGCAAGCTCACTTTCGCCAAGTCCATCGCCGAGGCGGTGTCCGACGCCGATTTCATCCAGGAAAGCGTGCCCGAGCGGCTCGACCTCAAGCACAAGGTGCTGGCCGAGATCGACCTGCATGCGCCCGCCAACGCCATCATCGGCTCCTCCACCTCGGGCATCAAGCCGTCGGACATGCAGGTGGCGATGACCAAGCACCCCGAGCGGCTGGTGGTCGGCCACCCGTTCAACCCGGTCTATCTCCTGCCGATCGTCGAGGTCGTCGGCGGCGCGCAGACCTATCCGGAGGCGATCGAGGTCGCCAAGGAAATGTACGCCTCCATCGGCATGAAGCCGGTGATGATCCGCAAGGAGATCGAGGCCTTCGTCGGCGACCGCCTGCTGGAAGCGGCATGGCGCGAGGCGCTGTGGCTGATCAAGGACGGCATCTGCTCGGTCGAGGAACTGGACGACATCATGCGCTACGGCTTCGGCCTGCGCTGGGCGCAGATGGGCATGTTCCAGGTCTACCGCGTCGCCGGCGGCGAGGCCGGCATGCGCCACTTCATGGCGCAGTTCGGGCCGTGCCTGAAATGGCCGTGGACCAAGCTGATGGACGTGCCGGAGTTCAACGACGAACTGGTCGACCTGATCGCCACGCAGTCGGACGAGCAGTCCGACAAGTGGTCGATCCGCGAACTGGAAAGAATCCGCGACGAAAACCTCGTCGGCATCATGGACGTGCTTTCCCGGACCAACAAGGGCAAGGGCTGGGGCGCCGGCGCGCTGCACAAGGACTATGTGAAGCAGCTCGGCAAGCTGGCGGCCAGGAAGGAACTGTCCAAGGCCGCCGCGAAGGCCAAGGCGGAAAAGCCGAAGAAAAAGGCGGCACCCGTCAAGGCAAGGAAGAAATGAAAAGCACGCCGGCCCATTTCACCCCCACCCCTGGCCCCTCCCCACAAGGGGGAGGGGAATCTCGTTGAGGCTTTTCTACAAGCCGGTTGGCGCTGGCCCCAAGATGGCAGCGCCGATGAAATCCCCCTCCCCCTTGTGGGGAGGGGTTAGGGGTGGGGGTGCCCCGCGTAACCATTCAGAGGCGTCACCATGAATTTCGGCCTTTCGGAAGAACAACAGCTTATCGTCGACACCACGCGTGCCTTCGTGGAGAACGAGCTTTACCCGCATGAGCGCGAGGTGGAGCGCAGCGGCCATTTGCCGATGGAACTCATCAAGGAGTTGCAGCAGAAGGCAATGGCCGCCGGCCTCTATGCGGCCAACATGCCGGCCGAGGTCGGCGGCGCGGGGCTCGATACGCTGTCCTGGCTGCTCTACGAGAAGGAGCTCGGCCGCGCCAACTACGCGCTGCACTGGACCTGCGTGGCGCGCCCCTCCAACATCCTGCTCGCCGGCACCGACAAGCAGAAGGAAAAGTACCTCTATCCGTGTATCCGCGGCGAGACCTGGGACTGCCTGGCGATGACCGAGCCGGGCGCCGGCTCCGACCTGCGCGGCATGAAGGCGACCGCGGTTCAGGACGGCGACGACTGGGTGCTCAACGGCACCAAGCATTTTATCAGCCACGCCGATATCGCGGGCTTCGCCATCGTCTTCATGGCTTCGGGCGAAGAGGAAACGCCGCGCGGCAAGCGCAAGAAGATCACCGCCTTCTTCGTCGACAAGGGCACCAAGGGCTTTACGGTGCGTGACGGCTACCGCAACGTCTCGCATCGCGGCTACACCAATTCGGTGCTGGAATTCGACGATTGCCGCCTGCCCAAGGAACAGGTGCTGGGCGAGGTCCACAAGGGTTTCGAGGTTGCCAACAGCTGGCTCGGCGCGACCCGCCTGCAGGTGGCCTCCACCTGCCTCGGTCGGGCCGAACGCGCGCTTGGCCACGCCATCGACTACGCCGCGCAGCGCCAGCAGTTCGGCCAGCAGATCGGCAAGTTCCAGGGCGTGTCGTTCAAGCTGGCGGACATGGCGATGGAGCTGAAGGCCGCCGAACTGCTCACCCGCGAGGCCGGCTGGAAATACGACCAGGGCACCGTCACCGACCAGGACATGGCCATGGCCAAGCTGAAGGCGACCGAGGTTCTGGCCTTCATCGCCGACGAGGCGATCCAGATCCATGGCGGCATGGGGCTGATGGACGACCTGCCGCTGGAGCGCATCTGGCGCGACGCCCGCGTCGAGCGCATCTGGGAAGGCACCTCGGAAATCCAGCGTCACATCATTTCGCGCGCGCTGCTGCGGGCGGTGGGGGGCTGATCGTGCAGGTTTCCGTGCTTCATACCCCCACCCCTTACCCCTCCCCACAAGGGGGAGGGAGACTTCAACGTTTCAGAATCCCCCTCCCCCTTGTGGGGAGGGGTAAGGGGTGGGGGATCTACCGATGACGCACCGCCTCGACCGCCTCCTGCGGCCCCGGTCCATCGCGATCATCGGCGGCGGCGCCTTCGGCACCAATGTCGTCGAGCAATGCCTGAAGATGGGTTATGCCGGCAGGATCTGGCCGGTGCATCCGAGCCGGGCGGACGTACACGGCGTGCCCGCCTTCAAGTCGGTCGCCGACCTGCCGGGCGCGCCGGATGCGGCCTTCGTGGCCGTCAACCGCACGCTCACCATCGACATCATCCGCCAGCTTCGCGAGCGCGGGACCGGCGGCGCGATCTGCTTTGCCGCCGGCTTCCTCGAAACCGGCAATGACGACGCCGAGGGCGCCGGCCTGCAGCAGGCGCTGGTCGAGGCGGCCGGCTACATGCCGATCATCGGTCCGAACTGCTACGGCCTCATCAACTATGCCGACGGCGCGCTGCTGTGGCCGGACCAGCATGGCGGCAAGCGGCTGCAATCCGGCGAGCGCGGCGTCGCCATCATCACGCAATCGTCCAACATCGCCTGCAACCTGACCATGCAGAAGCGCGGCCTGCCGGTCGCCTTCCTGATGACGGCCGGCAACCAGGCCCAGACCGGTCTCTCCGAGATGGCGCTGGGGCTGATCGAGGACGAGCGCGTCACGGCCCTTGGCCTGCATATCGAAGGCTTCGATTCGGTCACCGGCTTCGAGAAGCTGGCCGCGCGCGCCCGCGAACTGAAAAAGCCGATCGTCGCCATGAAGGTCGGCCGCTCCGAGCAGGCGCGCGCCGCCACCATCTCTCATACCGCGTCGCTGGCCGGCTCCGACGCCGGCTCGGAAGCTTTTTTGAAGCGGTTGGGCATTGCCCGCGTCGATTCCATTCCCTCCTTCCTCGAAACGCTCAAGCTGCTGCACGCCGTCGGTCCGCTTGCGGGCGGAAAGCTGTCGTCGATGAGCTGCTCGGGCGGCGAAGCCTCGGTGATGGCCGATACGGCTGAAGGCCGCAGCGTCGGCTTTCCCGCGCTTGCCGAGGCGCATCGCGCCAAAGTCAAGGAAACGCTGGGGCCGCTGGTGGCAGTGGCCAACCCGCTCGACTACAACACCTTCATCTGGAACAACGAACCGGCGATGACCGTGTCGTTCTCCGCGATGGTATCGGGTGGCTTCGACCTCAACCTCTTGGTGCTCGACTTCCCGCGCACCGACCGCTGTTCGGACGCCGACTGGTGGACGACGGTGAATGCCTTCGAGGCGGCGTTGAAGGCCAACGAGGCCAGGGGCGCCATCGTCGCGTCCATGCTGGAAAACCTGCCGGAGGAGCACGCGATGGCGCTGTTCGAGCGTGGCATCGTGCCCATCCACGGCATCGTGGAAGCCTTCGATGCGGCGGAAGCGGCAGCGTTCATCGGCGCGGCGTGGAACAGGTCGGAAAGCTTACCCCCACCCCTCACCCCTCCCCACAAGGGGGAGGGGAATTGTGAGGCGTTGACGCCCCCCTCCCCACAAGGGGGAGGGGTGAGGGGTGGGGGTACGGGCCCCTCAGGCTTCCCGGCTCTCTCACCGTCAGCCCACCCCGACGAAGCCGAGGCCAAGGCGCTGTTGCGCGAGGCCGGCCTGCCGGTGCCGCAAGGCCTGCGCGCGGCAAGCGTCGAAGAGGCCGTCTCCGCCGCCGAACAACTGGGCTTTCCGGTCGCGCTGAAGGCGCTCGGCGTCGCCCACAAGTCGGAAGCAGGCGCGGTCAGGCTCAACCTGAAAACCGCCGAGGACGTGCGCTCGGCGGCGGCAGCCCTGCTGCCACTCGGCTCGGGGCTTTATGTCGAGCGCATGGTGCAGGGCGGCGTCGCCGAGATCATCGTCGGCTTCACCCGCGATCCCGTCTTCGGTCCGGCGATGACGCTCGGCAGCGGCGGCGTGCTGGTCGAACTTTTGCAGGACAGCGCGACGCTTCTGCTGCCCGCCTCGCGCGACGAGATCGAGGCGGCGCTGCGCGGCCTGAAACTGTTCCCGCTGCTCGACGGCTATCGCGGCCGGCCGAAGGCCGACCTCGCCGCCGCCATCGATGCGGTTGCCGGCATCGCCGGTTTCGTGGCCGAGCGGGCCGGAGTAATCGCAGAACTCGACATCAACCCGCTTATCGTCTGCAGGCAAGGCGAAGGCGCCTTTATCGCCGATGCCCTGCTGGTTCTCGAAGGGAAGAAACATGACTGACGTCATCACCACGCGCCGCGAAGGCATGGTCCTCGAAGTCACGCTCGACCGGCCCAAGGCCAACGCCATCGATCTCGCCACCTCGCGGCTGATGGGCGAGACATTCAGGGCGTTCCGCGACGACCCCGAGTTGCGCGTCGCCATCGTCAGGACGGCCGGCGACAAGTTCTTCTCGGCCGGCTGGGACCTGAAGGCGGCCGCCGGCGGCGATGCGGTCGACGGCGACTACGGCGTCGGCGGCTTTGCCGGCCTGCAGGAACTGCGCGACCTCAACAAGCCGGTGATCGCCTGCGTGAACGGCATGGCGGTGGGCGGCGGCTTCGAACTGGCGCTGTCCTGCGACCTCATCTACGCCTCCGACCATTCCTCCTTCGCGCTGCCGGAAATCCGCGCCGGCACGCTGGCCGACGCGGCGACGATCAAGCTGCCGAAGCGCATTCCCTACCATGTCGCCATGGACCTTCTGTTCACCGGCCGCTGGATGGACGTCGAGGAAGCCCATCGCTGGGGGCTGGTCAACGAGGTGCTGCCCAAGGAAAAGCTGGAGGATCGCGTCTGGGAGATCGCCCGCCTTCTCGCCGGCGGGCCGCCGCTGGTGTTCGCCTCCATCAAGGAAGTGGCGCGCAAGGCCGAGGCGATGGAGTTCCAGGACGCCATGAACTGGATCACCAAGCGCAAGTTCCGCACCGTCGACGAGCTTTACGCCTCGGAAGACAACATGGAAGGCTTCAAGGCCTTTGCCGAAAAACGCGACCCGGTGTGGAAGGGCAAGTAGGCTCTTCTGCCGGACGCCGGGATCGGACTGGCCATGACCGACTATCGAAAGCTGATCGATGCCGAGACCTGGGCGTTCATCGAGCGCACCAGTGCCTGGTATCCGCCGGAGACGGTCGATTACACGATCGAGCGGCAGCGGGAAATCTACGACCGGATGTGTCGCGAGTTCTTCGCCGGCTACCCTGAGGGCGTGGCGGCCGAGACCATGGCGATCGAGGCCCCCGGCCGCTCCATCCCTGTCCGCCTCTACCGTCCCGGGCCGTCCGATGGTCCGGCGGTCGTTCTCTACTTCCATGGCGGCGGCTTCATCCTCGGCGGGCTGGACAGCCATGACGATGTCTGCGCCGAGCTTTGCGGGCGCACGGGCTACACGGTGGTATCCGTGGATTACCGCCTTGCGCCCGAGCACAGGCATCCGGCCGCCTTCGACGATGCGCTGGCAGCCTTCGAATGGGCGATTTCGGCCTATGCGCAGCCGATGGTGCTGGCCGGCGATTCGGCCGGCGGCAACCTGGCGGCCGCCGTCAGCCACGCCACACGCGGCCATCCCCGCCGCCCGGCCGGGCAGGTGCTGATCTATCCGGGGCTGGGCGGCGATACCTCGCGCGGCTCCTATGTCCGCCACGCCGAGGCGCCGATGCTTAACATGCGCGACCTCGAGTTCTACCGGCAGGCAAGAGGGGGCGACCCGCAAGAGGACGCCGATCCGACCCTCGCCCCGCTTGCCGATACGGATTTTTCCGGCCTGCCTCCTACCGTGGCGATCACCGCTGAATGCGACCCGCTTTCCTCCGATGGCGAAACCTATCGCGACCGCATCGTCGCCGCCGGCGGCAAGGCCTTCTGGCACGAGGAACAGGGCCTCGTGCACAGCTATCTGCGCGCCCGCCACAGCGTGCGCCGGGCCGAAGCGAGCTTTACCCGCATCGTCGGCGCCATAGCCGCGCTCGGCAGGGGCGAATGGCCCTGGTGAGCCGGCCAGCCGGCTGACCCCTCCCCTCCCGCGAGACTTCCTGGCGCCAGCCTCGGCGCGCATGCGTTCGCGCGCATCAAAGTTCTTGATTTGTTCTCATTTCCGAAATAGGAATAATTTCATGAGAACAGCGATTCGCCAGCCTGCCGAGAACCCCTTCGAGAGGGCGAAAATGGAACAGATCGTGCGCGCAGACATTGCAGCTTTCACGACAGGAAGGGCCGAAATGGCCAATGCGATGATCGAACAGAGCGGCGTGCGGGTGCGGCCGGACCGCAATCGCGGACGCGCGGCCGGGATCAACCCGTCCGGCCGTTTCGAGCCGGTCAGCCGCCATGTCTTCGATGACGGCTGGGACAGCATCGAGGAGCTGCCGCCGTTCAAGACCGAGGTGCAGGTGGAAAAGCCGCGCACCATCATCACCCGCAACACGTCGCCCGATATTTCCTTCGACCGCTCGATCAATCCCTATCGCGGCTGCGAGCATGGCTGCGTCTACTGCTTCGCCCGCCCCACGCACAGCTATATGGGCCTGTCGCCGGGGCTCGATTTCGAATCCAAGCTGTTCGCCAAGCCGGATGCGGCGCGGCTGCTCGACAAAGAATTGTCGAAGGAAGGCTATCAGCCGCGCACCATCGCCATCGGCACCAATACCGACCCCTACCAGCCGATCGAGAAGCGCTACCGCATCATGCGCGAAATCCTCGAAGTGCTGGAGGCGCGCGGCCACCCGGTCGGCATCGTCACCAAATCGGCGCTGGTAACGCGCGACATCGACATCCTGTCGCGCATGGCCGAGCGCGGGCTGGCCAAGGTGGCGCTGTCGGTGACAACGATGGACCGGATGCTGGCGCGCACCATGGAGCCGCGCGCCTCGACGCCGACCAAGCGGCTGGAAGCGATCCGCCAGCTTTCGGACGCCGGCATCCCCGCCTCGGTGATGGTGGCGCCGATCATCCCTAGCCTCACCGATGCCGAGATGGAGCGCATCCTCGATTCCGCCCGCGCCGCCGGCGCGCGGGAGGCGGGCTATGTGGTGCTGCGCCTGCCGCTCGAAGTGTCGCCGATCTTCAAGGACTGGCTGCTGCGCCATTACCCGGATCGCTACCGCCACGTCATGTCGCTGATCCGTTCGATGCGCGACGGCAAGGACTACGATTCGGAATGGGGCAAGCGCATGAAGGGCGCCGGTCCCTATGCCTGGCAGATCGGCAGGCGCTTCGAACTGACGGCCAGGCGGCTGGGGCTCAACCTCGAACGGCGGACGCTCAGGACCGACCAGTTCGTCGCGGCCGCCCGCGAGAACGAACAGTTGATGCTGCTTTGAACGGCCCCTGCCGCCCGCGGCAGGGATGATGAAAGGAATCCGTCCGGCCCCTCCCCGGCCAGTAGACGGTGCCTTTCCGGCTCGCTGCCCCGAGCGGCCGGAAAGGCTTGCGGAGAATCGGTTCCGATGCGAGTCTCGCCGCATCATGGCTCGCGCGCGTTCCGATTCTCCGCCTCTCTTCGAGATCGTGGAAAAACCCGACTTTTCCTTCGAGACGAAGGCGATGGCCAGCGGGTTATGGCCGGTCGCCGGCATGGACGAGGCCGGGCGCGGGCCGCTCGCCGGCCCGGTGGTGGCGGCCGCCGTCATCCTCGACCCGGCCAACATTCCCGAGGGACTGGACGATTCCAAGCGCCTCTCCCACCTGCAGCGCGAGGCGCTATTCCTGAAGATCGTCGGCTCCGCGCTCGGCGTGTCGATGGCCTCGGTCTGCGCGGAAGGCATTGATGCCAGCAACATCCTCAAGGCCAGCCTGGAAGCGATGCGGCGGGCGCTGGTCGGCCTGCCGATTCCCGCAAGGCTGGCGCTGGCGGATGGCCGCGACGTGCCACCTGGCCTGCCCTGCGAAGGCCGGGCACTCATCAAGGGCGATCAGCGCTCGCAGTCGATCGCAGCCGCCTCCATCATTGCCAAGGTGATGCGCGACCGCATGATGACCTGCTGCGGCAGCCGGCATATGCACTACGGCTTCGAGGTCCATATGGGCTATGCGACGGCGCGCCACCGCGCGGCGATCGACACGCACGGACCGATTCCCCGGCTGCACCGCGTCTCGTTTTCCCCCTTCCGGCGTGACGGCGAACCTGCCGAAGAATAGAGCGGCGGACGCCCGGATAGCCCCGTCTCCCTGTTCCAGCCGCATTTGTGCGACGCCAGACGATTCCGCCCGGCTGCAAGATGCTCCGGCCACAAAAACCGCCATGCCGCCGCCAACAAAAAAGCCGCCGGAAAATCCAGCGGCTTTTTTTCAAATCCTGTTGACCGAACTCAGTTGAGCTTGGCCTTCACTTCCTGCAACGAGGCCTTGAACAGGTCGGCGCCGGCCTTGGCGTCGCTCTTGGCCGCAAGCAGCGTGCGGGCGGCCTCGACGGCCAGCTCGACGGCGCTGGAGCGGACTTCGGCGACAGCCTCGCGCTCGGCCTGCGCGATCTTCTGCTCGGCGACCGCGGTGCGGCGGGCCACGTAATCCTCGGTACGGCTCTTGGCTTCCTGTGCCAGGGCCTCGGCCTCGCGCTTGGCCGCCTCGACGATGGCGGCGGCTTCCTGCTCGGCTTCCTTGCGCTTCTTCTGGTATTCGGCCAGCAGCGCTTGGGCTTCGTCACGGAAGCGGCGGGCTTCCTCCAGTTCGCCGCTGATGCGCGCGGCGCGCGTGTCGAGCGACTTCGACACCATCGCCGGTACTTTGACGTACAGGCAGATGCCGATGAAGATCAGAAGGGCGATCAGTACCCAGAATGTTGCGAGAGCGGTTGCGTCCATTTCGAGTTCCTCAGCGCGCCACGGATTTCACGGCGGCGGCCACGGCTGCCTTGTCGCTGTTGCCGACGAGTTGTTCGAGGATCGCGCCGGCCGTGCTCTCGGCGATGGCACCGACATCCTTCATCGCCGACGCCTTGATCGAGGCGATGCGGCTTTCGGCATCGGCCAGCTTCGCTTCCAGCTCGGCCTCGATCTTCTTGCGGGAAGATTCGGCGCCGGCCTTGGCGGTGTCGCGAGCCTGCTGGCCAATGGTGTTGGCATTGGCCTTGGCTTCAGCCAGTTCCTGCTCGTAGGCGGCAACGGCAGCGTCCGCCTCGCCCTTCAGCCTGTTGGCCTGGTCGAGATCCTGGGCGATGCGGGAACTGCGCGTATCGAAGATGCCGGCAAGACGCGGCATCACAACACGTTTGAGGAACAGGTAGAACAGGCCGAAAGTGATCGCCAGCCAAAAGATCTGCGACGCGAAGGTCGCCGGATCGAACGGAGGAAACGAGCTTTCATGCGCGGCGTTGGCGGGAACTTCCGTCCCCGTATGAATCTCGCCGGCCGGCTGCGCGCTCGACCCGTCGGTGGCCGGCGCTGTTTCTTGCCCGTAGGCTGGTGTCACGAACATAACCTGTCCTCGTCATAAGGGCCGGCCGCGGCGCGGCACGGCCCTGCCATCAGCGATCAATCAGCCGAACAGCGCGAGCAGGGCGATGAGCAGCGAGAAGATGCCCATGGCTTCCGTCACGGCGAAGCCGAAGATCAGGCGGCCGAACTGGCCATCGGCAGCCGACGGATTGCGCAGCGCGCCAGCCAGGTAGTTGCCGAAGATGTGGCCGAGGCCGATACCGGCGCCGCCCATGCCCAGGCATGCAATACCCGCGCCGATGTACTTTGCTGCTTCTGCTTCCATTTGTTCAACTCCTTATGGGTCTCGATAATTTCAGGTCTTGATGGTTTCTGTCGTCGACGCAGCCCGGCTGCGAGCGAACCTAGTGCCCCGGATGCACCGCGTCGGCGAGGTACATGCAGGTGAGGATGGCGAAAACGTAGGCCTGGAGGGCGGCGACCAGCAGTTCCAGCGCGGTGATCGCCACCGCCATGGCCAGCGGCATGACCGAGCCGGCGATGCCGACCGCGCCCATGGCGCTGAGCGACACCACGAAGCCGGCAAAGACCTTGAGCGTGATGTGGCCGGCCAGCATGTTGGCGAAAAGACGAACCGAAAGGCTGATCGGACGCGAGAGGAAGGAAATCACCTCGATGCCGACGACCAGCGGCATCAGCACCAGCGGCACGCCGCTCGGCACGAACAGTTTGAGGAAGCCGAGGCCGTGCTTGTAGAAGCCGTAGACCACGACGATGCCGATCACCAGCATCGCCAGCGCGAAGGTGACGATGATGTGGCTGGTGATGGTGAAGAAGTAGGGGAACAGGCCAAGCAGGTTGGCCGCCAGCACGAACATGAAGATCGAGAACACGAAGGGGAAGAAGCGCATGCCCTGCGGGCCAGCGGCATCCTTCAGCATCGAGGCCGTGAACTCATAGAGCAGTTCGGCGCTGGACTGCCAGCGCGACGGAACGAGCGCACGCCGAGAGGTGGCGAAATAGAAGAAGGCGCCGGCAAGAACGACGACCACGACCATGAACAGCGAGGAATTGGTGAACGACAGATCGTACCCGCCGACATCGAGCGGGAAGATCTTGTTGATATGGAACTGGTGGATCGGATCGACCTTGTCAGCTGCCACGTTCATTCCTCACGAAAGCCACGAACGGCTTTTATCTAATTCACCATGCGCACGAAACTGCGCAGCCTATTCATCCTTCGGGCCGGTTTTCCGGCCACTTTGCCCAAAGCCCGCGACCATACCGGCCGACCGCAGGACATTAAGCACGCCCGAGCCGAAGCCCAGAAGTAAAAACACGATCAAACCCCAAGGAGAAGTTCCGGCGAAGTGATCGATCGCCCAGCCGATGCCAGCCCCCACCGCAATGCCGGCGATGAACTCGCTGGACATCTTGAACGCCTGACCATAGCCGCTCAAACTGCCCGTTCTGGCCTTACTTTCCCCCTCGGCTCCCTCGGTCCTCCTTGCGGCAAGAGCTGCCTCAAGTCGGCGCCGGCGGCGCTCAAGTTCGTCGTCGTGGATGTCGCCTTTGCTCTGGTGTTCCGGGCCGGTCTTTCCGGTTTCGTCTGGCCTTTTTTCGCCGGCCATTCGCAACCCCCTGCCCGCCCACAACGTCGCCGTCGGTCCGCATCCAAGTCGCGGGCAACATAGTTAGAGGGCCAGCAACCGTCAAGCCACGGCGCGGGATTCAAAAGCAAGTATTTTACCGTGTTAAATCAATCGCTTACCTAAGTGCGACATCGTGCCCGCCATCGATCTCCGGCTCGGCGGGGCGAATCCCGCGCCATCGGCGCGGTACGAGGGTCAACTCCAGCCGCCGCCATAGGTGCGGTAGAAGATGTGAAGACCGATCTTCGTCATCTTCTTCATCGTGCGCGCCCAGCCGGGGCTGACATAGCTGGCGTAATAGTGGGTGGAGGACCCGACCTCGGGCAGGAAGATCTTGCCGGCGGTGACCGCCATGGCGATGTCCTGCGCGATCTTGTAGTGGCGCGGGCTTTCGACCCGGTCTTTCCGGCCGTCGCAGGCAAAGGAGAACTGGCAGGCGTTGCGCCAGTTCTCGTTCTGGTAGACGACGCCGCAGATGCTGCCCGGATAGGCCGGGTTGCGCACCCGGTTGAGGACGACCTGGGCAACGGCGGCCTGGCCGCGCAGGGATTCGCTTCTCGCCTCGAAATAGATCGCATTGGCGAGGCAGGTCTGCTCCGGCTTGGAAAAGACGCTGGCCGGCAGCGGGTTCTGGATCCAGGCATGGTCGCCCTTGGCCATGGGCGGGATGAAGCGTCCGGCATCCGGCTTCTCGTCCTTCAGCAGCGCCTCGAAGGGCGAGGCCTTGGCATAGTCGGGCTCGGCCGGGGCGTAGGCGGTCGCCAGGACATCGGCCTTGTCGTTGGTAACGAGCGAGGCGAGCATCGCCGGCACGCCGGCCGGCTTCCTGTCCTCGCGCGGATGGAAGGCAGCGGCGATCTGGATTTCCCTGCCCTTTATCCCGGGCTTGGCGAAGGTCAGCTTGAGGCCGCTGTTCATGGTCGGGCGCAGCAGGTAGCTGGTGCGCTGGAAGATCGAACCAGCGGAGAAATTCTTCGGCGGCGCCACCGGCACGACCTGGACGATGCGGCCCTTCTTTTCGCCGCGCGTGATGCGCTCCTCGTCGGGAGTGGCGCCGGCCGCAGCCCCCTTGCCGCGGAAGGCGACGGTGCCGACGCCGGCCAGCTCGACGCCGGAACCGGAGATGGAACCGGTGACCGTGGTGTCGACGAAAGGCATCTCGGCCGCATGAACGGAGCCGGCGGCCGATTTCTCGACATAGGTGTTCCACCGCGTCTGTGCTTCGAGCCCCGAAACGAGACTGGTCATGTCCTGATAGGCGCCGACCGTCGGGAAGCCGATCCAGATGCCGAGCCCGACGACGAGAGGGGACACGAAGGAACGTTTTATCCCACCGGCGGCGGCAGCCATCGGCCGCTTCGAAAGACGTCGATGCACGAAACTCTCCAGAACGCGAAACAAACCCCCACGAGAGTTTTAGGGTGAAGCATTAACCTTGATGGAGCGTTAACGGGCGGGCCCGGAGCAGGCGCCATGAGCCTCTGGATGGCCGCGATTGTGCCGCCCGCCACAAAATCCGTGGCCGCTTCTGCGCGAAGCACCGGGAGGATTCCGTCCGGCCAAAAATTATTTTATGAGCGATATCGAAGATGCCTCTCTTAAAAAGCGTCACCGATGACCGACACCGTCATAAGCCTCAGTTCCATCCCCCCGCGATTCGGGGGGCTTTTTCCGACCCTGACGTCCCTGCTGCGACAGGAACTTCCGGCGCGCGAGATCAGGCTCAACATCCCCCGCGCCTATCGCCGCTTCCCCAACTGGGACGGGCGTCTTCCGGAGGTGCCGGCCGGCATCACCATCCATCGCTGCCAAGAAGACCTTGGGCCTGCCACGAAGGTGCTGCCGACGGCCAAGGATCTGCGCGGCCACGACGTCGACATCCTGTTTTGCGACGACGACAAGATTTACGACCCGGACTGGCATGCAAGGTTCAAGGCGCAGGCCAGGTTGCGGCCGAACACGTGTATCGTCGAAGCGGGCGAAACCTTTCCGGACATCGCCGACACCCACCGGCACCCCGACCGCCTCCCGAGGGCCACGCGCCGGCAAAAGGGCCTCGGCTATCGCCTTTTCAGGATCGCGACGCTCGGCCTGATCAAGCCCGGCCAGTACCGGAACAGCGGCTATGTCGACCAGATCTCGGCGTGGTCGGGCGTGCTGGTGCGCCCGGACTGGTTCAGCGACGCGGCATTCGATATCCCCGACATCCTCTGGACGGTCGACGATCCTTGGCTGTCCGGCCATCTCGAGATGAGCGGGATTCCGATCTGGCTGAACGCCCGCTCCAAACAGGTGGCGTCAACCGATGCCGGAACCATCTACGCGTTGCTCAAGCATGTCGAGGACGGGCATGGCCGGGTCGAAGCGGACCTGGCGGCAATCAGCTATTTCCGCAGCCGATGGAACATCTGGAAAAAGGCGGGGCCGGTGGCGCAGCTCAACGGCATGACCACCTCGATGAAGGCGCTCAGCCTGGCCGGCCAGGAGCCGTAGGACTTTCACAGGCGTGGCTGGTCGCCGGCAACCGTTGTTGCGGGCCGGCATGGGGCGGGCCGGCGAACCGGCCCACCCGGGGGACGCTGCCAGATCAGTAGTCGATCACGCCTTCCAGCGCATAGTGCTTGATGGTCTTGCGGTTGGCGATCAGTTCCTCGACGGTCGGCTTGCCGGTCATGGCGCGGGAAATGGCCAGCTTGGTCGCCTCGTAGTTGGTCCGGTAGAGGTCCTTCTTGTCGAGGTTCTCGTCCTCGGCGCAGCGCGGGTCGAGCCAGACCGTGATGATCATGCACAGCTCGGCCGCCTGGTCGCGCGGCAGGATGTCTTCGGCCAGGCAGTCGACGATGGCGTCGCCCATGGCCGCCTGCACCACGCCGCCGAGCAGTTCGGCATAGGCCATGCTCTTTATCGTGACCTTGGTGGTCATCATCGTCGCCGGCTTCACCGCCTGGTTGAGATCGCGCACCACGAACATGCGCGTATGGCCCTTGGCCTGCCCCAGCATGGAAGCGAAGGCATGCCCGACCGGCCCCTTGACCGAACCGATCACGACCTCGGGCATGGCATCCGTCGCCTGCCCTTCCGCCGCCAGGACGGTCGCTTCCCCCGTACGAAACCAGATGTCAGTCATTGTGCTCTCCTGCTCGATGAAGGCGCGACCCTAGCCAGCGCGGCGAGGCTGGTCCAGCCGGCGTCCCGAGGCCAAAACGCCGCATGGAGGAGGCTCAGGTCCGCTTCTTCGCCCGGCCCGCGAACGGGTTGTCCGACGTGCGCAACGCCATGCGGATCGGCACGCCCGGCATGTCGAAGGCCTCGCGCAGGCTGTTGGTCAGGTAGCGGACATAGGACTGCGGCACGGCGTCGGGCCGCGAGCAGGAAACCACGAAACCCGGCGGCCGGGTCTTGGCCTGCGTCAGGTACTTTATCTTCAGCCGGCGACCGGCGACGGCGGGCGGCGGATGATGAGCAAGGATGGTCTCGAGCCAGCGGTTGAGCTTGCCGGTCGAGACGCGGCTGTTCCAGACGCGGTGCGTGCGCACCACCGCCTCCATCAGCTTGTCGAGCCCCCGGCCCGTCTCGGCCGAAACCGGCACGGCCTGGATGCCGCGCACCTGCGGCAGCAGCCGCTCGGTTTTTTCCCGCAGTTCGGCAAGCACCGCCTGCGGATGGTCGATCAGGTCCCACTTGTTGAAGGCGATGACAGGCGCGCGTCCCTCGCGGATGATGAGGTCGGCGATCTGCAAATCCTGCTTCTCGAAGGGGATCGTCGCATCGAGCACGATGATGACGATCTCGGCGAAGCGGACGGCATGCAGGCCGTCCTGCACAGACATCCTCTCCAGCTTTTCCTGGACGCGCGACTTGCGGCGCATTCCGGCGGTGTCGAACAGCTTCATCGGGCGGCCGCGCCATTGCCAGTCGACGGAAATGGAATCGCGGGTAATGCCCGCTTCCGGCCCGGTCAGCAGGCGCTCCTCGCCGATCAGCGCGTTGATCATCGTCGACTTGCCGGCGTTGGGGCGGCCGACGACGGCGATGCGCATCGGCTTGTTCTCGTCGTAGGCCGGAACTTCCTCGGCATCCGGATCGGCGATGTCCTCGCCGATCAGTACGTCGCTGGCGGCGATTTCCCCGTCGTCCTCGTCCTCCTCGCCAAACACCCTGTCGGCGCCCAGCGCCTCGACCACGGCGTCGCGCAGGTCGGGCAGGCCGACCCCGTGCTCGGCGGAAAACGGAACCGGCTCGCCAAGGCCCAGTTCCCACGCTTCCAGCATGCCGCCCTGCGCGCCGCGCGCCTCCGCCTTGTTGGCGATCAGCACCACCGGCTTGCCCGACTTGCGCACGATGCCGGCAAAGGTCGTGTCGTCCGGCAGGAGGCCGGCCTTGGCGTCGACCATGAAGAAGATCAGGTCGGCTTCCTGGATGGCGATCTCGGTCTGCGCCCGCATGCGGCCCTGCAGGGTCGAGGGCGCGGCATCCTCGAAGCCAGCGGTATCGATGACCTCGAAATGCAGGTCGTAGAGCTTGGCGGCGTGGCTGCGGCGATCGCGGGTCACGCCAGGCGTATCGTCCACCAGCGCCAGCTTGCGGCCGGCAAGACGGTTGAAGAGCGTCGACTTGCCGACGTTGGGACGGCCGATGATCGCGACCTTGAAGCTCATCTAGGAGGCTGCGCCCGAACCGCGAATGAGCCCGGCCATGACGGTGGCGCGCTCCCGCACGCCGCCCGGGGTGGTCTCGTCGGCAATGATCTGGTCGAACAGCTTGAGTGCGTCGGCGTTCTTGCCGTCCTTCCAGGCGGCGAGGCCGAGCGCCTCGCGCGCGCCGTGGCGCAAGGGGTTGGTGTCGCCGGTCAGGGACTCGACGCGGCTCGACACATCGGCAAAGGAGCCATGATCGACAAGCAGCAGGGCCGCGCGCAGCCGCGCCATGTCGCGCAGGATCGAGGGAATGGCGTTGTCGGCCGCGACCGCGTCGAAATCCTGGATCGCGGCGGCGAAGTCGCCGCCGTCGGCCTTGACGGTTGCCGCGCGCATGCGCGCCAGAAGCGGATAGGCGCCGTAGCCATCCTTCTCGAGTTGGGTGAAGGCGGCGATCGCTTCATCGGTCTTGCCGCTGTCGGCCAGCGCAAGCGCCTGCGAATAGGCGTCGCCCGAGGCATTGGCTCGGGTCTCGTCCCAGTAGCGGTAGCCGACATAGCCGGCCGTGCCAAGGAGGATGAGCGCGACGGCCGCGACCACGAAGGCGCCGTAGCGGTCCCACAGGACCTTGACCCGTTCCTTGCGGAATTCCTCGTTGACTTCGCGAATGAAATTGTCGTCGGCCATGGATGCTGCTAATCCGGCTGGCACGGTCCACGCGCCCGGCGGCGGCCGGCCCGAAACCATGCGCAAATTCAAAAATGCCGGAGGTTGCCGGTCCCTTTTCGTGGACATGCGGCATTCCAGGCGGCTTGATGCGCCTCGCGTTGTAGCGAAATTTCGCCGGCATGGAAGGGGGCGGGGCCTGAAATTAAGCGCCTGCGGGCTTTTCCCGCATCCAAAGCCGGCGTAAGCGACCGCACCCGCGCCACATTTGCCCGCTAGCGGCAATGGCCTGCGCCGACCGCCCATCCGAGTTCATGCCTGAGCCCATCTCCCGTCATCGCCTGTCCCGCCCTGCCCTGCTTTCGCTGGCAGCACTGCTGTGCGCCACCGCCGCGCGGGGCGATCCGCCGATGGTCCGTGACCCGGCGGCGGCGAGGCAGGTCGTCATCATTTCCTTCGACAGCGCGAACGACATTTCGCAGTGGCAGCGCAGCCGTGCGCTCGCCCGGCGCACCGGCGCGCATTTCACCTACTTCCTGTCCTGCGTCTACCTGCTGTCGAAAGACACCCGCAAGCAATATGCCGGACCGCACAACGCCGCCGGCCGCTCCAACATCGGCTTTGCCCCGACGCGGCAGGACGTGGCCGAGCGGCTGGAGCAGATCCGGCTGGCCGCCGCCGAAGGCCACGACATCGGCAGCCATGCCTGCGGCCATTTCGACGGCAAGGACTGGACGAAGGCCGACTGGCTGAACGAGCTTGCCAGTGCCCGGCGCATCTTCGAGAACGCCTATGCCATCAACGGCATTTCGCCCGAGCCCGAGGACTGGCGGCGCTTCGCCGCAAGCGCGGTGGTCGGCTTCCGTGCGCCTTATCTGTCGGCCAGCCCCGCTTTGTACCGGGCACTCCCCGAGGCGGACTTCACCTATGACGCCAGCGGCGTCTCGCGCGGCCCGGCCGAGCCGGAAGCCATCGCCGGCATTACCCGGTTTTCCCTGCCGCTGGTGCCGGAAGGGCCGAAGGGCCGGCCCGTCATCGCCATGGACTACAACCTTTATGCCCGCCATTCCGGTGCGCGCGAACGGCTAGCGGAGGCAAAGACCTTCGAAGACCGGGCCTACGACGCCTTCAAGGCGGCCTTCGAAAAGCAGTATGCGGGCAAGCGCCTTCCGCTGGAAATCGGCTTCCACTTCACGCTGATGAACGGCGGCGCCTACTGGAACGCGCTGGAGCGCTTTGCCGGCGAGGTGTGCGTGAAAGCCGATGTCGAATGCATCAGCTACCGCGACTATGTCGCGCGCCACAATCCCGACAAGCCGGTGAACGTCGACGGCTGACGGCAGTTGCCAAGCCGGCCCCTTCAGTGGGCCGGCTGGTCCTCCGGCCGCACGCCGGCCTGTTCGCGTTCCAGGTAGTGACGGTCGATTTCCGGCAGCGGCGCGCCCTGCAGCGTCGCCTCGAAGGCGCGCAGGCGCTTGTGCACCGACTGCAGCTCCACGATCGTCGACCACGAATTGAGCAGGAACTGGAGCGAGCCCGTCACTCGCCCGAAGGCGTTCGATATCTGGTTGAGCGCGCCGAAGGTGATCTTGTGCGCCACCAGCGAGGGCCCGAGGATGATGAAGGAGAAGATATTGTCGGCCTGGAGGTAGGTGTAGCGCACGACGTTGAAATAGATGTAGTGGAAATAGAGGCGGAAATAATTCTTCCGCACATTGTCGAACAGCGCCACCGTGATTTCCGGCTTGGCGCGGTCGTCGTGATCCTCGCCATAGACCAGTTCCTTGCGATAGGCGGCCTCGACGCGCTGGTTGCGGAATTGCAGGCCCGGCAGCTTCATGCCGGCAACCATCACCGCCACCGTGCCGAACAGGCACCAGAATAGCGCGGCCAGCACGAGCGGCTGCGGTACCTCGCCGACGATGGGCAGTTCGGTGATGTGCGCCTGCAAGCCGATCATCACGGGCAGGAAGGCAATGAGCGTCATGATCGACTGCACGAAGCTGGAGCCCAGATCCTCCATGATCTGCGAAAAGCGCATCGTGTCTTCCTGGATACGCTGCGA
This sequence comes from Aquamicrobium soli, assembly GCF_042646345.1. Classification (NCBI taxonomy): domain Bacteria; kingdom Pseudomonadati; phylum Pseudomonadota; class Alphaproteobacteria; order Hyphomicrobiales; family Phyllobacteriaceae; genus Aquamicrobium; species Aquamicrobium soli. The sequence goes on from NZ_JBHRTK010000028.1 coordinate 253,314, forward strand.
GGCGCCCTCGATATGGCGCAGTTCGGTCCAGTAGGCCATGAAATAGCTGTTCATCGCCGTGCGCCAGCGGAAGATCCAGTGGCTGACGATGAAGGCATTGATCACCGACACGTTCATGCCCACCAGAGCGAGCCAGGCGAAACTCGCCGCGCCCTGATAGAACTCGCCGGCGGTCGACTGGCCGGTGCCCGACATCAGGCCCTGCACATAGTCGAAGAACGGCCCATACCAGTTGTTGACGGCGACCGAGACCTGCACGTTGAAATAGATCAGGAACAGGATGACGGCGGTGACGAGGATCGACCAGTTCTGCCACGGATGCGGCGCATACCAGCGCCAGAAGGCATAGAAGATCAAAACGCCCAGCGTGAAGTAGATGTAGAACCACAGGAACGGCTTCGACCACAGGACGGTGATGCCGATGATGGGCGGCGTGTCCGGGGCGGGCAGTCCCAGCCCGATCGCCGAGCCCATCGCGTCGCCCCCGGAAAACCACACCAGCACCAGGAACAGGCTCCAGGCGGCAGCACTGGAAAAGAAAAGCTTCGGGTGCGGAAAGAAGGATACGAACAAGGCGGCATTTCCCCCTTCGGCCGCACCATCGGCGGCATTGCTGTCGGGCGGGCATAAAGTCACAGTTTTTGCGGCAAGGGAATGGCCGCTAGGCCATTGTGCGAATTACATTTTGGTTATGCAGCAACCACGCGCGGCCGGCGTACCGACCAGACGATCAGGGCCGACGCGACGAGAACGGCGCCCGCCAGCATCGAAGGAACGAAGAAACTGCCCGTCCATTCCGCCAGGTAGCCGGCGACGATCGGGCCGATGATCTGGCCGACGCCGAACGACGCCGTCATCAGCGCGAACAGGCGCCGGAGCGCCAGCGGCGCCAGCAGCCTGCCCGCCTGCAGGCCGAGCGCGGTGGCGGCGATGAAGGTGACGCCGAGCAGCGCGCCGCCGACCAGCGGGCCGATATGGCCGCCAAGGGCGACGCTGGCGGCGACGCCCACGGCCTCGACCAGGCAGCTCGCCACATAGGCGCCATAGAGGCCGATCCGGTTGGCGACCTGATGCCAGAGCCAGACCGAGAAGATGCCGGTCAGGCCGGTGACGAGCCATACCATCGCCTCGAAGGTGCGGCTGCCGCCGCCCTGGCGCACGATGGCGATGAGAAACGTCGCGGTCACCACATAGCCGAAACCGAACAGGCCGTAGGCGAGGATGATGCGGGCAAGCGCGCGGTCCTTCGGCAGCGGCGGCTCGCGCCGGTCGGCGCCGTTGCCGGCAGGGCCAACCGGCGCGAGCAGCATAACGGCCACGAAACCGCACAGCGCGAGCGCGGCGGACCAGAACCAGCCGGCGGCCCAGCCGGCGTGGTCGGCCAGCAGCACGCCCATCAGCGCCGCCGATACGGCGATGCCGAGACCGACGCCGCCGAAGTGCATCGCCTGCAGGTCGTCGCGCCGGGCAAGGCTCAGATGGCTGAAGACGATGCTGGCCATGAACACCATGACGAAGGCGCTGGCGAGCCCGGCCAGGAAACGGATGCCGAGGAACGCCGCCACCGATTCGGTCAGGCCCATCAGGGCGCACAGCAGGGCCGTCCCGCCGAGCCCGGCCAGAACCAGCCGGCGCTCGTGCCCGTGCGCCCAGCCGCCGGCGGCGGCGAGCGCGCCGAGCAGGTAGCCGAGATAGTTGGCGGAGGCGATCCAGCCGGCCTCGGCGGCCGACAGGCCGAGCTCTTCCATCATGCCGGGCAGGATCGGCGTATAGACGAAGCGTCCGATGCCCATGGCCACCGCCATGGCGATCATGCCGGCACAAGCCAGCCGCAGGGGGGAGGGCGAGACGTTTTGCATTTGGCGCGCACCCTATTGGCGCGGCAAAAGCGAAACAATGCGCTTCAGTTGGGCCAGCCGAAAGACAGGCACTCGTGGCGGTGGAAAGCCGGCCGGCGGAGGTCTATGTAGAAGCCAGTTCCAATACTCACAGGCAGGACCATGACCACCCACAGCAGCGATTTCTCCGCTTCGATCGACCCGATAAAGCTGGACAGGCTCGCCGAGGTCGCGATCAAGGTCGGCCTGCAATTGCAGCCGGGGCAGGATCTGGTGCTCACCTCGTCCATCGCCGCCCTGCCGCTGACGCGCAAGATCGTCGAGCATGCCTACAAGGCCGGTGCCGGGCTGGTGACGCCGATCTTCAGCGACGACGAGATCACGCTTTCGCGCTTCCGCTACGGCAGCGACGCCGGCTTCGACCGCGCCGCCGGGTGGCTCTACGAGGGCATGGCCAAGGCGTTCGACGCCAATGCGGCCCGCCTGGCCGTGCGCGGCGACAACCCTTCGCTGCTGTCGGAGCAGGACCCGGCCAAGGTCTCGCGCGCCAGCAAGGCCAATTCCGTGGCCTACCAGCCGGCGCTGGAGAAGATCACCGGCTTCGACATCAACTGGAACATCGTTGCCTATCCGGAGCTGGCATGGGCGAGGCAGGTGTTCCCGGACGACAAGGACGACGTGGCGGTGGCGAAACTCGCCGACGCCATCTTCGCCGCCTCGCGCGTCGACGTCGACGACCCGATCGGCGCGTGGAAGGCGCATAACGCGGCCTTGAAGAGCCGCACCGAATGGCTGAACGGCCAGAATTTCTCCGCGCTGCACTTCACCGGCCCCGGCACCGACCTGACCGTCGGGCTCGCCGACGAGCACGAATGGATGGGCGGCGCCTCCGTCGCGAAGAACGGCGTCACCTGCAATCCGAACATCCCGACCGAGGAAGTGTTCACCACCCCGCATGCCATGCGGATTTCCGGCCATGTTTCGTCCACCAAGCCGCTGTCCTACCAGGGCACGCTGATCGACAACATCTCGGTGCGCTTCGAGGAAGGCCGCATCGTCGAAGCGAAGGCCAGCAAGGGCGAAGATGTGCTGAAGAAGGTGCTCGACACCGACGAGGGCGCGCGCCGGCTGGGCGAAGTCGCGCTGGTGCCGCATTCCTCGCCGATCTCGAAGAGCGGCATCCTGTTCTACAATACGCTGTTTGACGAAAACGCCTCCTGCCACATCGCGCTCGGCCAGTGCTACTCCAAGTGCTTCCGCAATGGCGCGTCGCTGACGCCGGAGGAAATCGCCAAGCGCGGCGGCAACAAGAGCTTCATCCACATCGACTGGATGATCGGCTCGGACAAGATCGACATAGACGGCCTTCATGCCGACGGCCGCAAGGTGCCGGTGATGCGAAAGGGCGAGTGGACCTGAAGGAGGATCGATGGCAAAGCATGAGGTGGCCATCAAGCGCGTCTACGAGCCGCCGGCCGACAGCGACGGGCAGCGCGTTTTGGTCGACCGGCTGTGGCCGCGCGGCCTGAGCAAGGACAAGGCCGGCGTGGCGCTGTGGCTGAAGGAGATTGCGCCCAGCACCGAGTTGCGAAAATGGTTCGGCCACGAGCCGGAAAAATGGCCGGAGTTCCAGAAGCGCTTTCGCGACGAGCTGGACGGCAACGGCGAGGCTGTCGGGCAGCTGCGCGCGCTTGCCGACAAGGGCAAGGTAACGCTGCTCTACAGCGCCCACGACGAGCGGCACAACAATGCCGTGGCGCTCGCCGCCTACCTTCAGGCCGGCAAGTAGCGGCTACTTGCCAAAGGCTTCGGCATAGATCTCGGGCTTGAAGCCAACCAGCAGGCGGCCCCCGAGATCGAGGACCGGGCGCTTGATCATGGATGGGTTAGCCAGCATCAGCACCTTGGCCTTGCCGGCCTCGAGGTTTTCCTTGTCGGCGTCCGCCAGCTTGCGGAACGTGGTGCCGGCCTTGTTCAGAAGCACTTCCCAGCCGAGCTTTTCCACCCAGCCGTCGAGCCTTTGCGGCTCCAGCCCCTGCTTGCGATAGTCATGGAAGGCATAGTCGACGCCGTGGCTTTCCAGCCAGTTGCGCGCCTTCTTCATCGTGTCGCAATTGGGAATGCCGTAGATGGTGACCGCCAAGAAACTGCCCTCGAAATCCGCTTTTTACGGGGACAACCTAGCCATCACGCCTCAGGCTGTCGATGCCGCGGCACTTTCCGGTTGTGGATTGCCCTTGCCCACGGCCGATGCGCCCTAGATAATCCACGCGTGTACAATCGACGCAAAACCGGAGTGCCGTAGCAAAGCGGCTCGATACTGACCAAGGAGATTGACGTGGGAATTTTTGACAAGATCAAGGGGGCCATCTTCGGCAGGGCGGAAGCCGCACCGGCGCAAGCGCCCGCAGGCAGCGCTGCTCCCGGCAGCCAGCCTTCCGCGCCGGCCGCACCGGCGCCGACCGCCAGCGCCTCGCCCGCGCCTGCACAGGCGGTGGACGTGGCGGCCATTCTTAACGCCGCCGTCGCCGCCAAGAAGCAGAAGCTGAACTGGAAGACCTCGATCGTCGACCTGATGAAGGCGCTCGACATGGAGAGCAGCCTTGCCGAGCGGAAGGAACTGGCGGCCGAACTCGGCTATACCGGTTCCACCAGCGACAGCGCGGCCATGAACATGTGGCTGCACAAGGCGCTTCTGAAGAAGCTCGCCGAAAACGGAGGCAAGGTACCGGCCGACCTGCTCGACTGACGGCAGCATTCACTGCGGAAAGGGCGGGCCTGTCGGTCCGCCCTTTTTCCTTGTCCGACCGTCAGGCCTTAGCGCCAGACGAAATGCGGCAGGATGAAATCGGGCGTCGCGTCATGTTCGGCAAAGGCCTGCTCAAGCTCCGCCGGGCCCAGTTCGGCAAGGATGCCGGAGCGCACCAGCGCGGCCGAAACACCCACTCCCTTGGCGCCGGCGATGTCGTGCTCGATGCTGTCGCCGATGCCGACGATCCTATGCTTCGGCGGATCTCCGAGAACGCGCATGGCGGCCTGGTAGATCGACGGGAACGGCTTACCGATCCGCTCCACCTTCCCACCCAGTTCCTCGTAAAGGTCGGCAATCGCCCCGGCCCCGTATTTCAGGCCGGCTTCGGTCAGCATGATCTTGTCGGGGTTGGTGCAGATCAGCGGCACGCCCATGCGGGCAGCGGGCGCAAGCAGCGCGCGGTAATGGTCCATCGGCCTGGTGTCGCCCTCGCTTCCTGAAAGCAGGACGACTTCGGCGCGCGCGCCGTCCTCCACCAGTTCGAGGCCGAGCCCGTCCACGGCGGAATAATCCTTGCCGCGCGACAGCAGAAGACAGCGCGTTCCGGCGGCCAGCCGCTCGCCGCCCAGCTCGCCCGCGAACTTGCGCCACGCCACTTCGCCGGAACTGAGGAAGCTGTCCCAGGTTCCCGCCTCGAAGCCGAGGCCGAGCAGGCGCTTCTCGTTCTGGCTGGCGCGCTTGCCGGAATTGGAGACGAGCACGATCTTCTTGCCGGCCGCCTTCAGCGCGGCCAGTGCCTCGACCGCGCCCGGATAGGGCGCGCTGCCGTCGTGCAGCACGCCGAACTGGTCGATGAAGAAGACGTCGAAGCGCGCGGTAAGGTCGCGCAGATCGTCCAGCGTTTCAGGCGCCATCGTCAGAACACTCCCGCGTCGCGGCCGCCCGCCAGCGCCAGCCGCGCCGTGCCGGCGGCGGCCTCCTCCGACAGTGCCGCGAGCATCGGAACGCCGAGCCGCGCCTGCCGCATGGCTCGCCAGACCGGGTTCTTTGCCCCGCCGCCGACGCTCCTGACCGAGCGCAGCTTTGGCGCGCCGAGTTCCGCCAGGCGGGCATAGGCCAGCGCCTCGATGCCAGCGATTCCCTCCAGCATGCCGGCGAGGAATGTCGCGTCGTTCTCCGGGCGTGGCGCCAGGCGCGGCTGCATTTGCGGGTCCGCGATCGGGAAGCGTTCGCCCTTGGCGAGCAGTGGATAGTAGTCGAGGCCGGTGGAGACGGCCGGGTCGATCGTTTCCGACAGTTCGGCGATCCGGTCGCCCGTGAAAAACTGCGCCAGCACCTTGCCGCCGGTGTTGGAAGCCCCGCCGGCCAGCCAGCCGGAGCCGACCCTGTGGCTGTAGATGCCGTATTGCGGCGCAAAGACCGGCGCGTCCGACAGAAGCTTGATCGTCAAGGACGACCCCAGCGCGGTAACGCCGTCGCCGGGTTCCGTGGCGCCGGTGGCAAGGAACGAGGCGCAACCGTCGGTGGTGCCGCTCACCACGACCACCTCCCGCGGCAGGCCGAAGCGTTCTGCCACGGCAGAAGTCAGCGTGCCGGTCGGCGTTCCCGGCGGCACCACCTGCGGCAGCAGCGAAGCATCGGCGCCCGTCCGTGCGATCCAGTCCGGCCAGCGCCGGGCGACCGGGTCGTAGCCGGTCTTGAGCGCGTTGTTCTCGTCACTGACATCGAAGCGGCCGCTGAACCGGCCGGCGATCCAGTCCGCCTGGTGCAGGACATGGCTGGCCTTCGCGGCCGATTGCACCTGCATGAGCTTGGCGAGCCCCGAGGTCGCGCCGTGGGCCGCGCTTTCGGCCGGCGCATGGGCCTTGATGGCCGCCAGCATGGCGGCGTCGCCAACCGGATCGTTGTACATGAGCGCGGCGGCCAGCGGCGCGCCGTCGCGGTCCACCGGCAAGACCGTGCCCGAGGTGCCGTCGACCGCCAGCGCCCTGACCCGCGTCCGGTCGATCCCCGCCAGCACCCGGTCGAGCGCGTGCTCGACGGCCTGCCACCAGACCGCCGGATCGCGCCAGTCGTCGCCGAAATCGCTCATCGCGGCGCTTGCCTGCGCCACGATGCTGAAATCCGGCGCCATCGCGACGACGCGCGCGCCGGACGTGCCGACATCGATGCCGAGCGCCAGAGCCGAGTTCATGATGCGACCGTCCTCCTCAGGCGCCGTAGCCGATGATGCCCTTGACCTCCAGGAAGTCATGGATCGCCCAGTCGGCATATTCGCGGCCGTTGCCCGACTGCTTGTAGCCGCCGAAGGGCGCGAAAGTGTCCCATTCCGGATAGTTGATCGATACCTGCCCGGCGCGCAGGCGCGAAGCCACGGCGCGGGCATGCTCGATGTCCTGCGACTGCACATAGGCGGCAAGGCCGTAGACCGTGTCGTTGGCGATCCTGACCGCGTCGTCGTCGTCCTCATAGGAGATGACGGACAGCACCGGCCCGAAGATTTCTTCCTTCTCGATGGTCATGCCGGGCTTGACGTGGCCGAACACGGTCGGCCGCGCATAGTAGCCGCGATTGAGGTGCTCGGGCCGGCCGGGGCCGCCGGTGACCAGCGTGGCTCCTTCCTTGATGCCGGCCTCGATCAGGCGCTGCACCTTGTCGAACTGCAACTGGCTGACCAGCGGGCCGAGCTGGGTGTCCTCGGAGCGCGGGTCGCCGACCTTGTGCGCCTCGGCCGCCTTCCTGGCGATCGCCAGCGCCTCGTCATGGCGCGCGGCCGGCACCAGCATGCGGGTCGGCGCATCGCAGGACTGGCCGGTATTGCCGAAGCAGCCCTCGACGCCCTTCGCCACCGCCTGCTCGAAATCGGCATCGGCCAGGATGATGTTGGCCGACTTGCCGCCCAGTTCCTGCGCCACGCGCTTGACCGTCTCGGCGGCCGTCTTGGCGACGATGATGCCGGCGCGCGTCGATCCGGTGAAGGAGACCATGTCGACGTCCGGGTGGCCGGCCATGACCTGGCCGACATCCGGCCCGTTGCCGTTGACCATGTTGTGGACGCCCTTCGGCGTGCCGGCGGCCTCCATCACCTCGGAGAAGATGATGCCGCTGATCGGCGCGATCTCGGACGGCTTCAGCACCACGGTGCAGCCGGCGGCGATCGCCGGCGCCACCTTGCAGACGATCTGGTTGAGCGGCCAGTTCCACGGCGTGATCAGCGCGCAGACGCCGATCGGCTCCTTGACGACCATGGTGGCGCCGCGCTTCTCGCTGAAGGAATAGGTCTCCAGCGCCTTGATCGTCGCTTCCATATGCGCGCGGCCGGCCCAGGCCTGCGCGTCGCGCGCCCAGGAGATCGGCGCGCCCATTTCCTGGCTCACGGCCTGCGCGATATCCTCGTAGCGCTCGTTGTAGATTTCGAGGATGCGGTTCAAGAGCTTCAGGCGCTCCTCGCGCGTCGTCAGCGAAAAGGCGGGAAAAGCCGCCTTGGCCGCCGCCACCGCCTTGTCCACGTCGGCCTTCGAGCCCACGGAGATCGTCGTGTAGGCCTCCTCGGTCGACGGGTCGATGACGTCCAGCGTCGCCGGGACGACCGGTGCAACCCACTTGCCGTCGATGAAGAATTTGAGGTGGTTGCTCATGGCATGCTCCGATTCTGGTAAAAGCCTCTATCCGGGGCGGTGTCCGTTCTTGCCGCAGCCGTCGCGCCGTTTCAATGCCGCCGCTGCCCTCAATGGCGCAATATCTTGCCGAGGAAGGCCCGGGCCCGTTCGGTGCGGGCGTTGGAGAAGAACGCATCGGGCGTGCCGCTCTCGACGATGGCGCCGCGATCCATGAACACCACGCGCTGGGCGACGCTGCGGGCAAAACCCATTTCGTGGGTCACCACCATCATGGTCATGCCCTCTTCGGCGACCGAGACCATGACGTCGAGCACTTCGCTGATCATCTCCGGGTCGAGCGCCGACGTCGGCTCGTCGAACAGCATGATCTTGGGGCGCATGCCGAGGCAGCGCGCGATCGCCACGCGCTGCTGCTGGCCGCCCGAAAGCTGCGCCGGATAGGCGTCGAACTTGTCGCCGAGCCCGACCTTGACCAGCAGCTCGCGGCCATACTCCTCGGCCTGTGCGCGCGGGGTCTTGCGTACGTGGATCGGCGCCAGCGTCACGTTTTCCAGCGCGGTCTTGTGCGGATAGAGGTTGAAGGACTGGAACACGAAGCCGATCTCGGTGCGCAGCAGCGTCATGTCGGTGGCCTTGTCGCCGAGGCGCTGGCCGTCCACCACCAGGTCGCCCTTCTGGATCTGCTCGAGGCCGTTGATGCAGCGGATCAGCGTCGACTTGCCCGAACCGCTGGGGCCGCAGACCACGACCACCTCGCGCGGCTGGACGCTGAGCTCGATGTCGTTGAGGACATGGAGCGGACCGAACCATTTGTTGACGCCGCGAAACTCGATCACACAGAGCCACCTTCCAGCATGGGGTTCACAGTTGCACCTCGCCCTGCCCGGCGCCGAGGCGCGCTTCCAGCCGGCGGGCGAGCAGGATCAGCGGATAGCATACGATGAAATAGCCGACGCCAACGAGGAAGAACACGAGAAGCCCGTTGGGCACACGCTGCACGACCAGCCAGCCGACACGGGTGAGGTCGGTAAGGCCGATGGCCGAAACCACCGACGAATCCTTGACCAGCAGCACATACTGGCCGACCAGCGGCGGCAGCACGACCCGCATCGCCTGCGGCAGCACGACAAGGCGCATGCGCTGCCATCGGGCGAGACCGGACGCCAGCGCCGCCTCGACCTGCCCCTTCGGCACGGAATCGATGCCGGCGACGACGATCTCGCAGATGAAGCAGGCATTGAGATTGACGAGCGCGACGATGCCGGCGCTGAAGGCGTCGAGCTCGAGCCCGAGTTCGGGCAGGATGAAGAAGACGATGAATATCTGCACCAGGAACGGCGTTCCACGGATGAGGTCCACCCAGGCGCCGATGATGCCGGCCAGCACCCGGTTGCCGGCGGTGCGCAGGATGCCGAGGCCAAAGCCGATCAGCGTGCCGCCGGCGAGCGCGATCAGCGACAGCAGCGCCGTCATGCCGAGGCCGCGCAGCGCCAGGGGGTAGCTTCCGTAGAGGCTCTCCAGTTGCTGCCAGATCATGCGCGCCCCCGCGCAGGCCTGAGGCCGAGCCAGCGCCCGGAAAGCGCGGCCACGCCCTTAAGGCAGTAGTAGAGCAGGAGATAGAAGGCGGCGACGGTGAGGAACCCTTCGGCCGGCATGAACCGGTCGGAGGCGAGCAGTTGCCCGGCACGCGTCAGTTCGGCGACCGAGATCAGCGACAGCAGCGCCGAATCCTTGACCAGCACGATCGCCTGGCTGAGCAGCGGCGGGATCGTGACCTTGAAGGCCTGCGGCAGGATGACCAGACGCATGCGCTGGCGATAGGTCATGCCGGAAGCGATCGCCGCCTCCACCTGCCCGCGCGGAATCGACAGGATGCCGGCGCGAACGATCTCGGCGACATAGGCGCCGCTGTTGAGCGACAGCGCCAGCACGCCCACGACGAACTCCGGCAGGATGATGCCGAGGCGCGGCAGGCCGAAATAGAGGAAATAGAGCTGCACCAGGAGCGGCGTCGAGCGGATGATGTCGATATAGGCCTTGGCCGGGGCGCGCAGCGGGCGCGAGCGCTGAAGATTCAGCGCGCACAGCACGATGCCGACCAGCAGCGCGCCGGCGAAGGAGACGACCGACAGCCAGACCGTCGTGACGAGGCCCTGCCCGAACAGGGGCAGATACTCGCCTATCGTGCGGAAGCTGAAATTTTCGAGCATCAGGCGACGGTCACCCCTGGCCAGGCCGCGCTACAGGCGGGAATGCGGCCGGCTCCGCGCCGATTGCGATCGACGCGAAGCCTGTCATTGCCGCTATAGCGGAGACGGACTTAGTGGTCCTTCTTCCAGTCCTCGGAGTTGACCCAATAGTTGAGGTTCTGCTCCAGGCGCCCGTCGATGGTTACCTGATCGAGGAACAGGTTCATCCAGATCAGGAGGTCCGGCTCGTCGTAGCGCGTGGCGAACGCCAGCGGTTCCTTCGACAGCAGATCGGGCATGATGGTGAAGGTGCCGGCCGGATAGGCGGTCGACTGGCCCTTGACGGCGGAGACGTCGTTCACGCCGCAATCGGCCTGGCCGTTGTTGACGGCATCCAGGAGCAGCGGCCCGCCGCCCTTGTAGCTCTTGATGTCGGCTTCCGGGAACGCCTTCTTGGCTTCCTTCTCGCCCGTGGCACCGAGCAGCACGGCAATCTTGGTGCCAGGCGCCTTGCAGTCGTCGGCGGTCTTGAACTTGCCGTCGCCCTTCGTGAAGACGGTGCTGCCGGTGTACATATAGGGGTTGGTGAAGGCCACCTTCATCGCCCGCGCCAGCGTCGGGGTCATGTCGGCCACCAGCAGGTCGGCCTTGCCAGAAAGCAGCGCCGGGATAAGGCCATCCCAGTCGAAGTCGAGGAAATTGATCTTCACGCCCATTTCCTGGGCCATCAGCTTGGCAAGCTCGACCGAACTGCCGGTGCGCTCACCCTTGGAATCGATCAGGGAGAAGGGCGGGCCCTGCGTCTGCACCGCGACCCGCAGCTCCCCGCGCTTGACGATGTCGTCCAGCGCCCCGGCACTCGCCGCGCTGGTGAGGCCCGCCAGGGCTAGCGCCGCGACGAACAGTTTGACGATTTTCATGCTAGTCTCTCCTCCACGTGATCGCTTGCCCTTGTCGGGCTTTTTTGAACGACCCTGCCCCATGGCTGGGCCGCCATCAAAACTTTGCTGCTCCGCGCACCTGTTTTTTCGGAACCCTCCGCGCGCCCGCAGCCCGCCAAGCAACAGGGTAAGGGGCAGGCCCGTCAAGAGGGCAGGCGAAGTATTTCACCTGCCGCCCTCCCGCATCGGCAGCGCCGGGCGATACGGGCGGCTGGCGAAAGTCCGTCAGGCCGCTGAAAAATGGTCGGCCATGGTGCGGATGATCAGCGCCGTCGAGGCCGCGCCCGGGTCCATGTGGCCGAGCGAACGGTCGCCGAGGCGGGCCGCCCGCCCCTTCGACGCCAGCATCGCCTTGGTGGCTTCGGCTCCCTCCTGCGCGGCCTTCGCAGCCGCATCGAGGCTGCCGCCGATGCCCGCGCCGCCCTGCGCCGCCTCGGCAGCCGCTTCCGCCGCCGGAAGCCAGGCGTCGACCATGGTCTTGTCGCCGCGCTCGGCCTTGCCGCGGTCCTGGATGCCCTTGGCCATGGCGGCGACGACCGCCACCATGTCGTCGCGGTCGAGTTCGGCCTTGCCCTTCACGGCCGCTCCGGCGCGCATGAAGGCGGTGGCGTAAAGCGGACCGGACGAGGCGCCGACGGCGTTGAGAAACGACTTGGCGGCGGTGTTGAACACCGTCACCGGCTCCGCCGAGGCGTCCAGCCCGGCCACCGCCTCCTTGACGGCGGAAAAGCCGATACCGAGGGACACGCCGTGGTCGGCGTCGCCGATGACGCCATCCAGTTCCGACAATCGGTCCTTGTCGGCTTCGATGGCATCGGCCACGGCAATGAACATGGCAACGAGGTCTTGGGTGGAAATGGTCATGGCGTTTCCCGGATGTGAGGAGGCAACCGGCTCAGCCGGCACGGAACATGGCGCAGTCGCAAGGGTGGTCGAGCAGTTCGGTCAGTTCGTCGTCGAGGCTGATGAGCGTGATCGACATGCCCGCCATCTCCAGCGAGGAACAATAGGTGCCGACCCAGTTCGCATGCACCTGGATGCCGCGGCGGGCCAGCCGCTCGTGCACGCGCCGGTTGATGACATAGAGTTCCATCAGCGGCGTCGAGCCCAGCGAGTTGACCAGGACGGCGACCTTGGAGCCTTCCTTGGCCGGCAGTTCGGCGAAGATGCGCTCCAGGATGTCGTCAGTCACCTCGTCGGCCGAGCGCAGCGGTTCGCGCACCACGCCGGGCTCGCCATGGATGCCCATGCCGATTTCCATCTCGTTGAGGCCGATCTCGAAATTGTGGCGCAGCGTCTGCGGCAGCGAACAGGGCGACAGCGCCACGCCGACGGTGAAGGTGCGCTCGTTGGCCTTGCGGGCGATGCGCTCGCATTCGTCCAGCGAGGCCATCCGGTCGGCGGCGGCGCCCGCCATCTTGAAGACGAAGAAATTGCCGGCGACGCCGCGCCTTTTCTCCTTCTGGTCGATTGGCGCGGAGGCGACGTCGTCCGTCGTCACCACGGTGCGGACCTCGATGTCCTCCATGCTGGCCATCTCGGCGGCCATGTCGAAGTTCATCACGTCGCCGGCATAGTTGCCGTAGAGATAGAGCACGCCGGCGCCGGTATCGACGGCCTTGGTGCATTCGAGGATCGGGTCCGGGGGCGGCGAGGCGAAGACGTTGCCGACGGCGCACCCGTCGGCTAGCCCCTTGCCGACGAAGCCGACGAAGGACGGCTCGTGGCCGGAACCGCCGCCGATGACGATGCCGACCTTGCCCTTGCGCGGCTCCGCCACGGAGACGACCGAGCGCGGGCTGTGCTCCAGTTGCCGCACATGGTGAGGATGCGCCTTGATGATGCCGTCCAGCATCTCCTCGATGATGTTCTTCGGATCGTTGATCAGCTTCTTCGTCTTCATCGGATTTCCCTCCTCAACCTGTGACCTTTTCATTCCGCGCAAGGCATTCAGCGAGGCCGGTACGCCCTCGGCCTGGAGAATGCCGTGCGCCGTCGCCGCATCGGTAATCAGCACATTGGCATAATGGCCTTTCAGCGCCGCAAGGATAGCCGGCACCTTCTCCACGCCGCCCGCCACCGCGATCCGGAGCTTGATGCGCGAAATCTCTTCCAGCGTCAGCCCGATCATGCGCGCGTCGAGCGGTCCCCTGGCCGGGGCGCCGCGATTGTCGATGAAACGGCCGGCGACCATGCCTATCGCGTGGCGCAGCGTCTGCTCGGCCTCCTCGCCCTCCGGCACCAGCCGGGTTTCGAACAGCGAACTGCCGGGACGGGTGGAACAGATGCCGAAAACGACCTTGTCGGCGCGGCGCGCGGTCTCGAACTGGCCGCGCAGCACCATCTCTTCCATCAGGATATCGCGCACCGCCACGCTGGAGACGATGGCCGGCGCGGTGATGTTGACGGCGCGCGCGCCCATCGCCGTGGCCAGCCGGGAGACGCACAGTTCCGGCGTGAAGCCGATGGGCGCGGTCATCCCGCCCGTCAGTTGCACCACCGAAAGGTCGGCCATCCGCTGCGTCGACATCGAGCGCGCGAGCGCCATCATCGTGCGACCCCAGCCGATGCCCACCGTGTCGCCTGGGCGGATGAGCCGCTCCAGCACGCGCGCGCCCGCCTGCCCCAGCCGGTCGACCAGCGCCGAGCCGGTCGCACCGTCGGGGATGACGATGCAGTCGCTCAACCGGAAGCGTTCCTTCAGCGCCCGCGCGATCATGAACTCGCTGAGGCGCGCCGGCTCCATGGTCAGGGTGACGATGCCGCGCTGGCGCGCCTCGGCCAGGTAGCCGTTGACGGTGGCGCGCGAGATTCCCATCGCCTTGGCGATCTCGTTCTGCGTCATGCCGTCCTGCGCATAGAGCCAGCCGGCCCACAGCAGAGGGTCGTTGCGGAAGTGCAACGGCATTGGAGCAGGCGCTTCAACCTGCCGGATCAGGCCACTACCGAGGTCGCTCATCTGTCCACTTTTGCCAACTTGACAATTGTCTTACCGCATCTGAATATTGTCGCCAATAGCAGTTTATCGGACGGCTGGGTCGGTTTCGCGGAAATCATGCGAGGGGTCATGAAGGCCTCGGGCGTGACCCTCGACATGACGCCGCCGGCAATGTCTTGACGTTACCTAAGCCGCTATACCACAGGGAGGAAATCAGCATGACGGTCTTCAAATCCCCGGGATCGGGGTCCAAATTCGTGTTGCCCCGGCGCAGCCTGCTCAAGGGCGGCGCGGCACTGGGCATGTCCACCGCGCTCGGCGCGCCCTTCATCAACCGGCTGTTCGCGGCGGAAGAACATCCGCTCGCCGGCCAGTCGATCGAAATGAACATCCTCGGCATCGCCGGCTGGGTGCCGTCCTCGCTCGGCGTCAAGATGTCCCCCCTGTTCGCCGACTTCGTGAAGGAGAAGTACGGCTACAACGTCTCCTTCGCCTTCGCCGAAGCGCCGTTCTCCGACCTGTTCCAGAAGGCGGCGACCTCGCTCGCGACCAAGAGCCAGGAATACAACATCATCATCTCGGACTCGCAGTGGCTGGGCGCGCTGGCCAAGCCGGGCTGGATCCTCAAGCTCAACGACGTCATCGAGAAGAACCCGGCGCTCCAGCTCGAATGGTATTCGCAGACCGTCGTCGACACCTACATGACCTATCCGGACGGCACCAAGGACATCTGGGGCCTGCCGCAGGAAGGCGACGTCGAGGCGCTCTACGTGCGCAAGGACTGGCTGGAGGACCCGAAGGAAAGGGAAGCCTTCCAGGCCAAGTACGGCAAGCCGCTGCCGCAGACCTTCGAGGACTTCGACGCCCTCACCATGGACGAGTTCGAGAAGATCGCCGAGTTCTTCACCCGTCCGGACGACCAGCGCTGGGGCTTCGCGCAGCAATACAGCCGCGTCTACGACTTCGCCACCTGCGCCTTCAACAACTTCCTGTGGAGCCGCGGCGGCGAGATCTGGGATCCGGCGACCGGCCAGATCGAGGGCATCCTCAACACGCAGCAGAACGCGGATTCGCTGCAGGCATTCAAGGACTGGCTGAAATATTGCCCGCCCGGCGCCACCAACTACGGCATCGCCGAAGGCATCGACGTGTTCACGCAGGGCAAGGTCTTCTCCACCATCCAGTGGGCGGCCGTCGGCTCGGCGATGATCACCGAGGAACTGAAGGGCAAGGTGCTGGTCGTTCCGCCGCCGAAGCACGGCACGGGCGACGCCGCCAAGCGCATCTGCTCGATGGGTGGCCAACCGTGGGTGATCAACGCCTTCAACGACGAGAAGAAGATGCGCGTCGCCATCGACTTCATGAACTGGTGGTACCAGCCCGATACCGCCGTCGAATTCGCCAAGCGCGGCGGCAACCCTTGCGACAAGGCGACCCTCTCGCGCGACGATTTCAACGACATCAACCCCTGGAACCAGACCTACAAGTTCATGCTCGAGGAAGGCCGCTCGCGCGACTTCTGGCATGATCCGAAATATTCGGAGATGCTGGCGATCCAGCAGGAAGGCTATTCGTCCTTCGTGACCGGCCAGTCGAGCGACCCGAAGGCGGTGCTGGACTACATCGCCTGCGCCCAGCAGCAGATCCTCAGCGACGAGGGCGTGGCCAAGACGGCGCCAAGCGACGCTTGCGCTACCACCTCGCTCTGAGGCAGTCTTAACGACGGGCGGGCATCGGCTACCGGCCGGTGCCCGCTTCCCCATCAGCGGCCGACGCGCCGCATGACCAAGGGCACTTGATTTATGTCGGCAATCCCGTCGAGGCCCCCGCTGGCACGCCTGTTCGACGACCGTCGCACGATGGTCCTCACCCTTCTGGCGCCGGTGATGCTGTTCTTCATCGTCTTCAACACCATTCCGACGCTGTGGCTGCTCGGCCTTTCCTTCTATAATTTCTCGCTGACCTCCGGCATGCCACCGGAATTCATCGGCGCCCGCAACTTTGTCCAGATATTCAATTCCAGGAACGGCATCTGGCTCGACCTGTCGCGCACCTTCACCTTCGTGGTCTGCGGCGTCGGCATCCAGACGGTGCTGGGGGCTGCCCTCGGCTTCCTGTTCTGGGGCTCGCGCGACATGCCCGGCCGGCGCGTGGCGCTCACCATGCTGTTTGCGCCGATGGTGCTGACGCCGGTCGCCACCGGCACCTTCTTCCGCTTCATCTACGACCCGACCTTCGGCGTGCTCAACGCCATCTCCAACGGCCTGTTCGGCACCGGCCCGATCGATTTCCTCGGCAATCCCTCGATCGCCTTCTGGGCGGTGCTGGCGGTCGATTGCTGGATGTGGACGCCGTTCATGACGCTGATGACGCTGGCCGCCCTCGGCTCGGTTCCGAAGGCGGAACTGGAAGCGGCCGAGATCGACCGCGTGCCCTTCCTGCGCCGGCTGTCGCTGGTCATCTGGCACCACGGCAAGTTCATCCTGATGCTCGGCATCCTGTTACGCACCATCGATTCCTTCAAGACGCTCGACCTCATCATCCCGATGACCAAGGGCGGCCCCGGCCAGCAGACGCGGCTGGTGGCGATGGAGGTGAACAAGCAGGCCTTCGAAAGCTTCAACATGGGCTGGTCCTCGGCCTATTCGGTGCTGCTGCTTTTGATCTCGATCGCCATGACCAGCGTCTTCATCTACGTGTTGCACCTGCGCCGCAGGCGGGAGGGCTGAGCGATGGCAAGACTGCGCTCCGGACTGTACTACGCCGGCCTGTGGCTGATCTCGCTGGTGTTCTTCGCGCCGATCGCCTGGATCGTGCTGGCCTCGTTCAAGACCCGCTCCGACATCCTCGCGGTGCCGCCGAAGCTTCTCTTCACGCCGACGCTGGAGAACTATGTCGACCTGTTCCAGCGCCAGTCGCTGTTCCTGCAGCTCGGCAACTCGATCCTCCTGTCGCTCGGCGCGGTCGTCATGGCGGTGTTCGTGTCCTTCCTCGCCGCCTTCTGCTTCTCGCGCTTCAAGCCGAAGGGCACCGACTTCCTGATGTTCCTGCTGCTGTCGATCCGCATGCTGCCCGGCCCGGCCGTCATCCTGCCGGTATTCCTGATGTATGCGGCCTTCGGCTGGAAGGATTCGCATCTGTGGCTGATGCTGTTCTACGCCATGTTCTCGATTCCCTTCTCGGTGTGGATCCTGAAAGGCTTCCTCGACGGCGTATCGACGCGCTTCGACGAGACCGGCATCGTCAATGGCGGCTCGTGGTTCCACGTCATCTTCAAGGTGGTGCTGCCGCAGGTGCGGCCCGGCCTGATCGCGGCCTTCATCTTCAACCTGATCTTCGTGTGGAACGAATTCCTGTTCAACTTCATCATCGGCGGCGTGACGACGCAGAACATTCCCTATGCGCTGGCGGTCGGCACCTATGCGGACGGCGGCGTCAACTGGACGTTCATCTCGGCCATGACCTCGGTCTACATCATCCTGCCGATCACCTTCATCTACATCTTCCAGAAGTATCTGCTCGTCGGCATGACGTTCGGCACGGTGCGAGGCGAGGTCTGATGCCATGAGGCGCGTGCGCACCTTTCCCGAACGGCTCGAAACGATCATGATCCTGGCGCTTGGCGCCGGCATCCTGCTGATCGCGCAGCGCTACAGCCTGATGCTCTACAAGGTCGGGCTGTCGATCCTCGTCATCGCGACGCTGCTGCAGATCGCGGTCGGCAACCTGCGCAAGGACGCTTCGGTCGGGCGAAGCCTGCTCTTCATCCTGATGGTGCTGGCAATCATCGTGGCCGTCTTTTCGATCGGCATTTTCCTCGTGCCTTATTTCGCACAGCTTGGACGGTAGGTAGACCGTGGCCGTAGAATTCCAGTCCATCACCCGCACTTACGGCGCCAAGCGCGTGCTCGACGGCTTCGACCTCCAGGTCGAACCGCAAAGCTTCACCGTGCTCTGTGGCGCTTCCGGGTCCGGCAAGTCGTTGCTGTTTCGCCTGCTCGTGGGGCTGGAGCAGCCGGACAGCGGGCGCATCCTGCTCAACGGCCGCGACATCACCAACGAGCCGCCGGCGGCGCGCGCCATCGGCTACGTGCCGCAGAATTTCGCGCTCTATCCGCACCAGACGGTGGCGCAGAACATGGCCTATCCGCTGACGCTGGCCAAGACGCCGAAGGCCGAGATCGCCAAGCGCGTCGACCGCACCGCGGGCATCCTGTCGATCACGCATCTTCTCAACAAGACGCCGGACCAGCTTTCCGGCGGCGAGAAGCAGCGCGTGGCCGTGGCGCGCGGCCTGCTCAAGGACGCCGAGATCTTCGTGCTCGACGACCCGCTGGTCGGCCTCGACTACAAGCTGCGCGAGCGGCTGATGGACGAGTTGAAAAGCCTGCGCGAGGAATTGAAGGCGACCTTCCTCTACGCCACGTCCGACAGCCTCGAGGCGCTGAACATGGCGCAGCGGCTGGTGGTGGTCGATGCCGGCCGCGCCGTCCAGCACGACAGCGCCATCGCCGTTTATGACGATCCGCGCTTTGCCCGCTCGCTCGACCTCATCGGTTTTCCGCATGCCAACCTGCTGCCGGGGCGCATCGAGAACGGGCAGGTCGAGGCCGGGCCGCTGCGCTTCAGGACGCCGCCGGGCTTGCGCGACGGCGGCATCGTGGCCGGCCTGCGCCCGGAGGCCATACATTTCGAAGGCTCGCCGCGCGGCGCCAGCGACGACCTCGCCATCGACAGCCGCGTGACGCTGGTGGAAAACCTCGGCGGCGAGGCGGTGGTCTATCTCGAGGCCGGGAACAGCCAGTTGACGGCGGCGCTGCCGCTTTCGCGCATCGCGCCGCCGGAATTCGGCGCCGAGGTCCGGGTGGTCGTCGATCCGGCCGACATCATGCTTTTCGACGCCGCCTCCGGCGTGCGTCTCGACGGCGGGGCAAACTGATGGCCGATATCGTCATCGATCACGTCACCAAGCGCTTCGCCAATTTCACGGCGGTGGACGACATCGCCATGAGCTTCGCCGACGGCGAGGTCGCCTGCCTGCTCGGCCCGTCGGGCTGCGGCAAGACCACCCTGATGCGCATGCTCTCCGGCCTCGAGACGCCGACCTCCGGCCGCATCCTGTTCGGCGGCCGCGACGTCACCCGCCTGCCGCCGCGCAAGCGCAATGTCGGCATGGTGTTCCAGTATCCGGTGATGTACCCGACGCTGTCGGTGCGCGAAAACATCGCCCTGCCCATGGTCTACGACCGCCAAGTCTCGACCGCCGAGCGCGAGCGCCGCGTCGAGGAAGTGCTCGACGTTCTCGACATCAGGCCGCTGGCGGACGCCTTCATCGAAAATCTCAGCGCCGGCAACCGGCAGAAGGTCGCGGTCGGCCGCGCGGTGGCGCGCCAGTCGGAGATCGTGCTGTTCGACGAGCCGACGACCAATGTCGAGGTCAACGCCAAGCTGCACCTGATCCGCGCCTTCAAGCTGGTGGCGCAGCGGCTGAAGCAGACCATCGTCTACGTCACGCACGACCAGACCGAGGCGATGACGCTCGCCGACCGCATCGCGCTGATGCAGGCCGGCCGCATCCTGCAATACGACCGTCCGCAGGTGCTCTACAACGAGCCGACCTCGGAGTTCGGCGGCTGGTTCCTTGGCAACCCCGGCATGAACTTCGTGCCGGCCGAGGTGGCCGGCGGCAAGATCACCTCGCCTATCCTGGCCGCCCCCCTGCCCGCCCCGGCCGGCCTCAAGGCCGGGGGAAAGACCACGATCGGCATCCGCCCGGAACAGGTCCGCATGGTGGCCGGACCGCAGGACGGCAGCGTCGCCGCCACGCTTACCGAGCAGGCGATCGGCATTGCCGGGCGCTACCTGACCAAGGCGCGCATCGGCCACACCGTGCTCAAGGTCAATACCGAGAGCCGGCCGCCCGCCCCGCTCGGCGGCACTGTTCACCTGATCGCCCCCAGAGAGCGCGTCATGCTGTTTTGCGACGGCCAGCGCGTCACAGCTTGAGGACATTCATGCGTTACGACGTTTCGGTCATCGGCCTTTACATTCTCGATGTCCTGGGCCGCCCGGTCACCCGTATTCCCGACCGCGGCAATGTCGAGTTCATCGAGGAAATCAAGCTGACGGTGGCCGGCACCGCCGGCGGCGTCGTCATCAACACCGCCAAGCTCGGCCTGAACAGCCTGGCGGTGGGTGCTGTCGGCAATGACGAGAAGGCCGACTTCGTCATCGGCGCCATGGAGCGGCACGGCATCGACGCCAGCGCCATGCAGCGGCTGGACGGCGTGCCGACGTCGGCCACCATCCTCAACATCCGGCCGAACGGCGACCGCCCCGCCCTGCACCAGCGCGGCGCCTCCGACCATTTCGACCTGCCGGGGCGCCTCTACGACCAGGTGTTCGATGCGCCGATCGTGCATCTCGGCGGCACCGGCCTGTTGCGCACGCTGGACGGCGAGAAAAGCGTCACCCTGCTCAAGGAAGCCAAGCGGCGCGGCTGCACGGTGACCTTCGACCTGATCGCGGCGACCGCCGAAACGGCCGGCATCGTGCTGCCGCTGCTGCCGCATATCGACTATTTCATGCCCTCCATCGAGGAGGCGCGCGACATGTCGGGACAGACCACCGTCGAGGACTGCGCCTCCTTCTATCTCGACCACGGCGCGAAAACCTGCGCCTTCACGCTCGGCGGCGACGGCGCCTATTATGCCGACCACACCGGCACGCGGCTGAAGGTCCCCTCCTATGTCATCGACGTGGTCGATACGACCGGCTGCGGCGACGCCTTCGACGCCGGCTTCATCACGGCGCTTCACCACAAGATGAACCCGGAAGACAGCATGCGCTTTGCGCAAGCCGTCGCCGCGCAGGTGGCGGGCGGGCTGGGCTCCGATGCCTGCGTTACCTCCTTCGACGACACGCTGGCGTGGATGAAGAACCACAAGACCCGCTGAAGCC
This sequence comes from Aquamicrobium soli, assembly GCF_042646345.1. NCBI lineage: Bacteria > Pseudomonadati > Pseudomonadota > Alphaproteobacteria > Hyphomicrobiales > Phyllobacteriaceae > Aquamicrobium > Aquamicrobium soli. Next base: position 274,552 of record NZ_JBHRTK010000028.1, read on the forward strand.
GGATTTTCCGCACCGGGCTGCGCCGGCCCGTGCTACAAGGCGGGATACTGCCTGGAGGGAGGTTTCGCCATGTTCGGGGATATCGAGGGAACCGGCTTCGAGCCGCTGGACGAACGCTTCTCGCAATGCTTCGTCGATCACGTAGCGGTGGAGCGGCTTTGGACCGGCGGGCGCTGGCTGGAGGGGCCGGCGTGGTTTTCCGCCGGCCGCTATCTCGTCTTTTCCGACATCCCCAACAACCGCATGATGCGCTACGACGACACCGACGGCTCGGTATCGGTGTTCCGCCAGCCGTCCAACAATTCCAACGGCAACACCGTGGATTTTCAAGGCAGGCTGGTCACTTGCGAGCACCAGGCGCGGCGCGTCACCCGCACCGAGCATGACGGCAGCATCACCGTCATCGCCGACCGCTTCCAGGGCAAGCGCTTCAACTCGCCCAACGACGTGGCGGTGCACCCGGACGGCTCGATCTGGTTCACCGACCCGCCCTACGGCATCCTCACCGATTATGAGGGCGACCGCGCGGAACTGGAACAGGACGGCAGCCACGTCTACCGCGTCGGCCCCTCGGGCGGCGAGGCCGTGCGCGTCATCGATACGATGGTGAAGCCCAACGGGCTGGCCTTCTCGCCGGACGGGTCGACGCTCTATGTCAGCGACACCGGCGTCAGCCACCAGAAGGGCGGGCCGAAGCATATCCGCAAATTCCGTCTCGACGGACCGTCGCTGAAGGACGAAGGCGTCTTTGCCACCTGCACCGCCGGCCTGTTCGACGGCTTCCGCTTCGACGTCGCCGGCCGCCTCTGGACCAGCGCCGGCGACGGCGTGCATTGCTACGATCCCGACGGCACGCTGCTCGGCAAGATCAGGATCCCGGAAACCGTTTCCAACCTGGCCTTCGGCGGGCCGAAGCGAACTCGCCTGTTCATCACCGCGCGGCAGTCGCTCTATTCCGTGTTCGTCGTGCCGAAGGGCGCCGCGCCGGGTTGAGGCATCTTAGCCTCTTCATCCGTACCGGGGCTATGGCCGGCCCCTCATCCGGCCGCTTCGCGGCCACCTTCTCCCCGATGGGGAGAAGGGAAAGATATCGCTGAAGCCGGCCATTCCCTCTCCCCACCGGGGAGAGGTCGCCCGAGCGTAGCGGAGGGCGGGTGAGGGGCACTTCGATAAAGCGCAAGGGGGCTTACCGAGGCGAGATACCCCCACCCCTAACCCCTCCCCACAAGGGGGCAGTGTTTACATCAGACTTAGTTTGGATTCTTCTTGGGCTGTTTG
>NZ_JBHRTK010000029.1:0-12800 GCF_042646345.1 Aquamicrobium soli
GGAAATCTCGTTCATGAAGCTGATCTTGGTGGCCAGCATGGCGTTGGCCGCGTATTTGGTGAGTTCCGCCTCCCGCACGCCCATGAACATCAGCTTGTCGTGGTTGCGGTTGTAGGGCGCGTAGCATTCCCGCATCGCCTCGCGCACCGCTTCGGAATCGGTTCCCACCACGATCCGCGCACCGCGCGTGAAGTCATCGATGGCGTTGCCTTCCTTGAGGAATTCGGGGTTGGAGCAGACATCGAACGCCACGTCGACGCCACGCTCCTTGAGGCGGGCGGCGATGGTCGCGCGGACCTTGTCGGCGGTTCCGACCGGCACGGTCGACTTGTCCACGATCACCGTGCGGTGCGAAAGGTTGTCGCCGATCATGGCCGCCACGTTCAGCACGTGCTTCAGGTCAGCCGCTCCGTCCTCGTTGGACGGCGTGCCTACCGCGATGAAAATCAGTTCCGCGTCTTCGATCGCCGGCGCGGCCTCGGTCGTGAACGAGATGCGCGACTGCCGGATGTTGCGCGCGATCATCTCGGCAAGGCCGGGCTCGAAAATCGGCACTTCGCCGCGTTTCAGCGCCGCCACCTTGCCGGCGTCGACGTCCACGCAAACTACCTCGTGGCCGACATCCGACAGGCAAGCACCGGTAACCAGGCCCACGTAACCCGAGCCGAATATGACAATCTTCATGATCGTAGTCCCGACGGTTGTGCAAAAATCATCAGTGCCGTACTGATCAAACCCCTGAATCTACCGCCGAATGCGGGCATTCGGCGATTAGCGCAAACTTAAGTTGGGTCGACAGTTGGGTTGAGGTAGCCAAGAATCTCGTCGGCGGCATCCACGCAAGTTTCTACGAGTGGAAAAAGAATGGGGTTTTCGATCTATCCGGCGACCATGGTATCCCACGTCTTTTGGGTGGTCCGCTTACCCGATATCTGGCCGCTCAAACGGAGAAGATAATTCTGGCAATTTCTATTCGCCTAGCTGCAAATTCCTCGCTTCCGGACGATCTCCCGCCAAATGATTGTTGAGCAATTCTCTCACCAGCTAATAAGTCAAATCCCGCCGGGGATATAGCTCGACAGCCCCTCATCTGACAACCTGAAAGGGACCTCAATGGATCGCGCTAAATTCTTCTCGGCACGGTTTTCGTAAATCATTTGCGCCGAAGGGCCCCTTTTGCGTGAAACCAACGAGGCTCGATTCCACGGTTATTGACAATTCACTTGTTCATCAGAGCGCATCGCATCGGCTGGGGCGCCAGGACTCTAATCCAACGTGGAGAAAAAAAGCTCAGCGGCAGGTCAGCCGGCTACTCGCACGCTTCTCGAACTTGCAGGCCCGACCTTGGCCAGCAGTCAACAAGCAAGAGTCCCGTTCTCTTGGCGGCTTCACAAGGACAGTGATTTGGCTTCGCCAAGAAAAACGTCTCTGACATCTACGGAAGCCCGTCACTGATGCTGTCGCAGTCGCTGCTCAGGCAGGGAACACGAGTGGCCTATTATTACCCGCGCGACAGTGTTTACGCCAACGCGCGGGCGCTCTCCAGACTGTGTTCGGTGGGTTTAGCGGTGCACGTCGTCGTATCTTCCGACGGCCTGTTGATTACGACGACATTGACTGCGGCGTAGCCCGTACATATACGAATGTCACAGTCGTCATCGGCAACTTCGTTGAGCGGCGCGGTTACGCCGTGCAAGGATCGTTGGGACATATGTGCACGGCCAATCATGACCATTAAAAGCCTGGCCATCATTGTCGTCGCGGCACTCTGTTTCGCCACCTTGATGCTCTTCCTGCTCGTCGGGCGCGGCGGACGGGATGGCACTCGCGCCGGCACGAAAGCAACGACCGCCGTGGCCATGTTTAGTGGAAAGCTGGATATCCGCACGATGGCCGATTTTAGGGTCGCTGGTCGGCGGGTCATGCTGTGCGGCGTTTCGTTCAGCAAGCCGGCATCCATGGAGCCTTTGGTACGCGAGCAGGCGCGGAGCTCCTTCCAGAACAGCGAGGTCGACTGCGTCCAGGTGGGCGGTGGCACGCCGTGTGACGGCAGGTCGGCCCCGGTTTTCGAAGGGGGGCCCGTGGTCCAGTGCCGTGGATCGGACGGCTCAGACATAGCGCAGGTATTATCCGAGTCGGGCTATCTGTGCGACGTGCCGGCTCAATCTGGTGGGGCTTACAAAGCGTGTTAAGACCACTTTCAGTATCGTGTTGTACCTCATCAACAGTTGAACGAATTATCCATCGATGCTATCCACGGTTGGAATTTCAGGGGAATATCTGATGCATACTGTCTCAAAACTACTGGCTTGCGGTGCTTCGACGCTGTTCGGCCTGGCCATTGCGACTACGGGTAGCGTTGTCGGCGTAAGCGCGGCTTACGCGCAGCCCAGTGAGTGCGGCTGCGTGGTTCCAGCCGGAACGGCAGGCATCGTGCAGAGCGCCAACGGCAACGTGTTCGTGTCGCAGGCGAGCGGTTCGGTGCCGGCCCAGTCGGCAATGCCGTTGCAGGCAGGCAGTTCGGTTCTCGTCGGGCCGCAATCGGCCTCGGTCGTAAGCTTCGGTGGTAATTGCACGCTGCGCTTACCGGCCAATTCGGTTTTCGAGGTTCGGCCCCAGGGCGATCAGCTTTGCCTCGCGGTCAACGAGCAGGCACCGGGCCAGGCAGTTGAGACAACGGGTGGCGGTGCCAGCGATTTGTTGGTCCCCGGCGTTATTGCAGGTGGTCTCGGCCTGGGGGTGGTTGCTATCGCCGCGTCGGATAGCGATAACTCGGTAAGCAAATAGACCCGGGTTGGGCAGGTCACCCTACAGGTTCCGCAGGAAATTGACTGCCGATGAATTTTCACGGGCAGGGCGGTCGTCCTGTCATGTTACCAATGACGAACTTCCCTAATCCGAACATGAGCCAACCTGGCTAAGGTCCGGTAGGGTTGTTTCTCCCTGAACGCGAAGAAGTTTCGATATGGTTGGGGCCGCTCGTCGGGCGGCTTTGATCGCGCTGGCGTTCTTGGTCGTTCGACTCGCAGTAGGATGGCGAACATGGCAATTGCCGGGGTGGATGGCAGGGGCGGCACGCCGCACATGTTCTGATCCACACGGCCTAATCTGCTACGATCCTGCCCACCACGCACGATGCCTTGGGGCGTCTTCGCTAAACGGACGCGCTCAGTTTGACGGTCCGGTGCCGGAAAGAAAATGGCGCTGGAATCACATCGTAATTCCCCCATACTCTCCTATCCCGTGGATTTTCCATAACAATTTTTCGATGCGTACCTCGTGGGCCGATGTAAACCAATGGTTGAGTGAATCCTTGTAGGGTGCTATGGGTCGGTTGGGGGGTGCTGAGGGAAATGTGATGCAAATGATTTCGAAAGTGCTTGTTCGTGGTGTGGCAGCGGTGTTCGGTTTGGTCTATGCGACCACGGGCGGTGTTGTTGGGACGAGCAGTGCCTTTGCCCAGTCTGGTCAATGCGGCTGTCTGGTTGCCGCGGGAACGACCGGCATTGTCCAGAGCGCGCACGGAAACGTATTCGTGTCCCAGGCAAGCGGCTCGGTGCCGGCACAGGTCAGAATGCAATTGCAGGCGGGCAATTCGGTTCTTGTTGGTCCGCAGTCGTCTTCGACCATCAGTTTCGGCAACAATTGCACATTGCGCTTAGCGGCCAATACGGCACTGCAGGCAATCCCACAGGATGGGCAACTCTGCCTTGCGGTTAACCAGCAGGCGCCTGCTCAGGCTGGTGGAACGGCCACGGCAAATGCCGGAAGCTTTGTGACGCCTGAAACCATTTTTGGTGGCATCGTTGCTGGAGGTGCGATTATGTCTATAGCCGATGATAGCAAGTCAGTAAGTAAGTAAGCTTGTGACCGGCAATCGGCTAAAAGAGGCCAGAAAATCGAGGGATTCGTGTTTTCTATTGGGGGCTTGTGCGGGTATTTGCTCGCCATATCTGCTTAGGGAACATTCGATGATGTGATTGGGATCCGATTGAGTATCCATCTTCAAAGATCCCATTCTCTTGCCCTAGTTGCTTCCAGTGTCGTTGCTGACGCAAAGCATCTTATGAATTCTGGCCGACATGCCCTGTATGCAGGTCGCCGCTCGTGATCGACCTCCATTCTCATATCCTGTCCAACCTCGATGATGGGGCGCAAGATGTTGCCATGTCGGTCGAGATGGCTCGCATGGCGGTTGCCGACGGTGTCACCGACATGGCTTGCACGCCGCACATCGTTCCGGGCAAGTATCCGAACTCGTCCGCGACGATCCTGCCTGCCATGCATGCCCTGCAGGCGTTGCTCGAGGCCCAGAACATTCCGCTGAAGCTGCATGTCGGCGCGGATGTCCATATCGCCCCCGATCTCATCGAGCGGCTTTTGAACGGTAGCGTACCCACACTGAACGGTTCCCGCTACTTCCTTCTGGAGCCGCCTCATGAAATCCTGCCTCCAAAGCTGGAGGATTTCGTAACCCGCCTGCTTCAGGCGGGCTTTGTACCAATCATCACGCATCCCGAGAGACTTCTCTGGGCCGCGCGGCATTACGAGATCATTCGACGACTAGCGGACATCGGGTGCCCAATGCAGGTGACGGCTGGTTCCGTCCTCGGCGCGTTCGGAGCGGCGGCCACCGAACTGGCGCAAAGGATGCTGAAGGAGAACATGGTCAGCTTCTTTGCCAGCGACGGCCACGGGACGACCTGGAGAAAGCCGCTTCTGTCCGAAGCCTATGCCGCCGTCGCGGGACGATTCGGCAGCGAGCAGGCTGAGCAGATGTTCGTCCATCGCCCTGCGGCGATTCTTGCCAATGGGGAACCCGGATACCTGATGGCGCCGGGTTCCACCGTCCGCCATACGCCAGCCACCGGCTCCGGGTTCGTCCGGCGCTTCGTTCATCGCGTCCTCGGAAATGGATAGACGAATGCGGTTAATCGATCGCCTGTTCTTAGCCATCGTGCCCGGCTTCTTTGTCCTCGCCGGCTGTACCAGCACCGCCAATACGGGAGCTGCGCCCTCGGATGTTCTGTCGCTGAAAACGGGTGCGACATCGACGGGCGATGGAAGCCTGCAGCTAGTCAAGACATTGCCGCCCCCATTCGGCACCGATGGGGGCTCCGAGCAATTGTTGTCAGCAAACGATGTGCTGGAAGTCAGTATCTTTCAGGCCGACACGCTCAACAGAACGGTGCAGGTGGACTCGGCGGGTCGCATTTCGATGCCACTGATCGGTGTCGTCCAGGCGGCGGGCAAGTCGGTGCGTCAACTGGAGCAGGAACTGGAGCGGGCCTACGGTAAGTCTTATCTGCAATCGCCTGACATCACCGTTTTCCTTAAGGAGTCGGCGGGGCAGCGGGTAACGATCGACGGCGAGGTGGCAAAGGCCGGCCTTTATCCGGTTACCGCCAACGCCACCTTGCTGGACGTCATCGCCATGGCGGGCGGCTTTCGTGATATAGCCGACCAGAACAAGGTCTATGTCTTCCGCGAGATTGGCGGTCGCAAGCTGGTGGCCAATTACAGCGTGGCAGAAATCCGCAGTGGCCGGTTAGGCAATCCTCGCATCTATGGCGGCGATGTCGTTATGGTGTTCACTTCGCAGAGCCGGGTAGCGATGAACAATCTGAAGGAAGCATTGGGCGTGGCCGTCAATGCCAGTCGTCTCGCAGTTATTCCCTAAAGGGCTTTTATGGATGTCGCGACGCAGAGAATGGAAATGACGCATGTCTGACCGCCAACGCTATCTTGGCGCACCGCATAGCGGTAGCGGTTCGCTTGCTCTGGCCGGGGCGTATGAGGAGCCGCGTCTACTCATCCAGGACTATGCCTACGAGGCGGCTTCCCGCGAGGAGGGTATCGATATCCTGCGTGTGTTCCTGTATGTCGTCCACTATCGATGGCTGCTCGCCACTCTAGTGGCGGTCGGGCTGGTAAGCGCGCTCGCCGTCACCATGATGATGACGCCGCGCTACAAGGCTACCGCGCAACTGGAAGTACTGATGCCTTCGGCCAAGGTGTTCCAGGACATCGAAGTTACGGCCGAAAGCGGGGACATGCGCGCCTACCTGACTGCGCGGGAGAAACTGCAGAGCCGTTCCTTGGCGCAACGCGTGGTATTTGCGCTTGGCCTGAGCGAGCGGGAGGACTTTCTGTTCCCAAAGGCAAGTTTCTCACCCTTGAATCTTCTCAGCCGCGCGTTCGGCATCAAAGTCGGCGGCGGCCGACTTTCCGACTATACGCCGGAAGAGCGTGCGGGCATGGCAGTGGGAAGGCTCCTGGCAAATTTGAAGGTGGACTTGCTCTCCAACACCAGCTTGCTTTCGATCACTTATTCTGACCAGCAGCCGAAATACGCTTATGAAATCGCCAATCAGGTAGCGCAAAGCTATATCGACCAGCGCGTCGATCAGGCGAGCGATACGTCCTCACAGGCGCGCAAATTCATCCAGGAGCAGGTGATCCTGGTTAAGGCCAGGCTGCAGAAATCCGAGGAAGAACTCGTTGACTACGCCAAGAAGGAAGGCATTACCATCACTGGGGACGAGAACTCCCTGATTGCCGCCAACCTGAAGGAAATCAACAAGGCCCTGGCGGAAGCGATCCAGGAAAGCCTCGACTATGGCCGTCTCGTTCAGCAGATCGATAACGGCCAGGGAGCCAGTCTGGAGCAGGTCCTCAAAAGCGAGGGACTGGCGAAGCTGCGTGAAAAGTCGGCCGAGCTCAACGCGGAGTACCAGCAGAAGCTGACCCTGTTCAAACCCGGCTTCCCGGAAATGCAGCAGCTTCGTTCCCAAGTAAGTGAGATTAACAAGCAGCTTGATCTAGGTATCAAGGCGATCACGGATTCAATTCGCCTGAAGCATCAGGAAACGCTAGCCAAGGTCGCGGATCTGAAGGCGAAGCTGGCCGAAATGGAGACCGAACAGGCCGCCTATCAGGACAAGAACATCCAATACACGATCCTGAAGCGGGAGGTCGATTCCAACCGCTCCCAGTACGACAGCCTGATCGCTAAGCTGAACGAGATCGATGTTGGCTCGGAACTGAAGAACCAGAGTGCAGCCGTGGCCGATCTGGCGGCGATGCCGCATTCTCCGTACTCGCCGCGCATCGCCCTCAACCTGGCCATCGGGCTGGTGCTGTCAATGGCGCTGGGCGCGGCGATTATCTACATTCTCGAATTGCTCAACAACACCTTTGCCAATCCCGAGCAGGTCGAGAAGGAACTGGGTCTGCCGATCCTTGGAATATTGCCTGCCATCGATGATCGCGATTTTTCCCAAGCAGTCTCGGATCCGAAGTCCGGGCTGTCCGAATCGTATAGGTCCTTGCGCACATCGCTGCAGTTCTCGGGTGAGCAAGGGGCCCCACGGGTTTTGCTTGTCACCAGTTCGGAACCGTCCGAGGGAAAGTCGACGACCGTTTACAAACTGGCGGAAGACTTTGCCAATCTCGGCGCCAAGGTGCTGGTCATCGACGCGGATTTGCGCAAGCCATCCGTTCATCGCGTCTTCAGGGTCGACAACGGCATTGGTCTCAGCAACGTCCTGACCAGCACCATCAACAAAAGCGACCTGCCCAAGCTCATCAAGCAGCCCAAGCCCAATCTCAGCGTCATCACTGCCGGGATGATCCCGCCAAATCCAGCCGACCTGCTTTCCTCGACGCGCATGGGCTTGCTTCTGCAAAAGCTCACCAAAACCTACGACATTGTACTGATCGATGCGCCGCCCATTATTGGCCTGTCGGATGCGCCAATCCTAAGCCGACTTGCTGAGGCAACATTAATCGTTGTCTCGTTCAACCAGGTGACGCGCAAGGCCGCCCGCACTGCGCTGAAGCGCCTGCGCGCCGCGGGCGCCAATGTCGTTGGCGCAGCCTTCACCAAGTTCGCGGTCGGCAAGCTCGACTACAACTACAGCTACAAGTACCTGAACTACAATTACTACAGCTACGGTGACGATACGCCGAAGATCGAGGACAAGACCAGGGAAGGGGCGGCACCGGAACATGCGAAGGCTTGGACATTTGCTTCTCTGTCTCGCCGCCTGCGCGGGAATCTTCGTCATCTTGGTGATCGCATCAAGTCGGCAACTTGATGAGACAAGCCCGCAGCTCGCTCTCAAGCTCTATCCGCTGAATGCTGACGCCCTGCTTGCCTGGGGCATCCAAACCCTCGCCGGCACCGACAGCAACACGTCGATCGAGACTATCGAGAGTAGCGCCCGGTCGGCTATCCCGCTCAATGCCGGAGATGCCCGCATCTACAGCCTTACCGGGGAAACCATGCGCCAGCAGGGTCAGGATGCGGCGGCCTACGCCATGTTCGACCATGCGCTGCTGCTGGCGAAGACCGAAATTCATGCGCTTCAATGGTCGATCCAGCGCGCGGTGGAAAAGCGCGACTACCAGAAGGTAACGAACCGGCTCGACGTCCTTTTCCGGCGTTGGCCGGAGCGGATCAAGCCACTCGCCGATGCGCTTCCGGTCGTCTATTCCAATCCCGACAACTACTCCATCCTGATTTCCCGGCTCGGTGACAACCCACCCTGGCGAAAGCAATTGATCGCCGCCCTCACGGCCGACACGGCAAAGGACGTCGGCTTCGCCCAGCGTCTCGTGCAGGATATGGCCGTGGGCCGCTCTCCGCCCACAGTGACCGAAACAGCCGGAGTGCTGACCGCTTTGTTCAAGCGTGGGCAGTATGGCGAAGCGTACCGCACCTTCCTTTTGACCCTGACGCCGGCGGAAAGGGAGCTCTCCGGCTTCGTCTTCGACGGCACTTTCCAGCGAGGCCCGTCGGCACGGCTGTTCGACTGGTCGGTGCGCCAGCAGCCCGGCGTCACGACATCGCTACCCCAGAAGGCGGATACGCATCCGGGCCAGCCCGGCGGCGGGCTGTCGCTCGAATTCAACAACACCCCGGTGCTGAACGTCGGCGTCGAGCAATACCTGCTGCTTCCGCCCGGCGGCTACAACATCGACCTCGAGGCCTCCGCCTTTACTGCCAGGCTACCCAAGGGGCTGGTGTGGACCGTCGCCTGCCGCGGTTCCGGCAAGCAGTTGCTGAACCTCGACGTGCCGGAAGGCGATTACAAGGAACGGAGGGTGGATGCCCGCTTCTCCGTGCCGGGCGACTGCCCGATCCAGGTGCTGCGACTTCGCACCAATGCGATCGCCGAAAGCTGGAGCGAGCGCTATAGCGGCCGCGTGCTGGTCCACGCCTTGCGGATTTCGGCGGTGCAGTCATGAACGCACCGGATAGAACATTGGCGGACGAGGCTAAACGGCCCGGAACTGCAAGGGGGGGGCGCAGCCAGCGCATTTTCCTGGGCCTTTGCCTGCTGGCCTGCCTGCTTCTGGGTGGGGCTACGCAGCGCGGAGTCTTCGTCGAGGCCATCTTGCAGGTGCTGGTCATCGCCGCATCGACCTATGCGCTCGTGCGCGGGACCTCGTCCGCAGCGGTGCGGTGGGGGCTCGTGCTTGCGAGCCTCGTGCTCTTCGCCGGCATCCTGCAACTGCTGCCTTTCCCCGTCTCCCTGCTTGAGATCGCCCGACCGACCGGTCTGCTGCCGTTCACGGGCCCGACCGGTCTTTCACCGATCGGCTGGGCCCCGATCAGCCTCAGTGTCGCGCGCACCATCGAGGCGGTGATCTTCGCGCTGGTGCCGATCCTGTTCTTCATGGCGGCGACCAGCCTGCCCAAGGAAGATCGCGCCGGCCTGCTGCCGTTCTTTGTCATCGGCCTTGCCTGCAACCTGATCGCCGCCGGCCTGCAATATTCCTTCAGCGGCGATACGACGTTGGGCGACCTGCTCGGCTATAGCGTTATGGTTGGCATGTTCGCGAATGTGAATCATTTTTCGACGCTGGTGTTCTCGAGCATTCCGCTGGTCATCTATTTCGGCTTCTTTCGCGGCCGTCCGGCACTGGCGACCGTCCTGCTGGTCCTGATCTTCCTCATTCTTCTGGCCGCCGGCTCTCGTGCGGGCATCCTCATCGGCCTCGCCGTGGTGGCGATCTCGCTGGGCGCCCTGATCTGGCGCGGCCGCATCGGCACCGCCGTCATGCTGGCGCTTCTGGCCGGCGTCGCCGTCTATGGCTACGGCGCGCTCATCCATATCGGTGCCCAGCAGCTCGATCCCGATTTCGGACGACGCGAGTTTGCCCTCACGAGCTGGCGTGCCATTCGCGACAACTGGCTGTGGGGCACCGGCTTCGGCACGTTTGATCTGGTCTATCCGTTCTACGAAAGCCGGGACATGGTGCATGTCCAATATGTCAACCACGCCCACAACGACTTCCTCGAACTCTTCCTCGAAGGCGGGATCGTTGCCGTCATCCTGCTGCTGGGATATGCGGTGGCGGTGACGCTGCGCGCCTTCAAGGTTGCCCGGTTTCCGCTCCAGCGCCTGGTTCTGTTGTCGATCATCGTCATCCTGCTGCATTCGCTGGTAGACTATCCGCTGCGCACCATGGCCATCGCGATGTCCTTCGCCTTCTTCAATATGCTTCTGTTTTCGGATGTTGGAATAGACCAGGCGCGCGAGCGGCAGGGCAGGGGCCGGCGCCGCTCCTCCGAGGAAATCCTGCCGCCGGCAATAGCGCACTGAACGACCGGGGAGTTGCCGAGTGTAGGGCGCCACCTGACTTGGCGCTCCATGTCGAGGACCGGTGGCTCGTCGACGTAACCATTCGGTGATGTGGTAGGAGGACGCTGCGGTTTTCCGTAGGAGGGACGGTGGAGATGCTAACGGTATTTTGCGAGGAATGTCGGTTCGTGCGCAGCGTCGGGATTAGGCCTGCCGCCCTACCTGATTATCGCAGCGCTCCGATCTTGGTTGCAACAGTGAATCGCCGGGTAGGCCATTGTTCATGGCAGCTGATTGCATTGACATAAACAACAGAGGCCATAAAATACCGGGGTGTTTGCTGGTGGATACGCGTCCATGCAGCATCATCCAGCAGCTTCTAGCTTCGGGCGTGGCCCTGTATGTTAATCGGTCAAACAGATAACGTTCCAACGGATAATCCGGACGACGGCGATAGCGTTGTTTTCAACCTGTCAGCTTTGGTCGACGTGCCTTCGGCCGAAGATATTATTCCGGATTTCGGGGCTGGAGACGGAGATGTGATCGACTTAGCCACGCTGCTTGACGGGGCGCTGGCACCGCTCTCATCGGCTGTCGGCGAGCCCGTTTCCGACCTAGCGGTAGATCTGCCTGGGGCCGTTGGCAACGATACTTACTTACCCCTTGATACTGTGGCTTTGAGTTACTGGAGCGTCGACGCTGGCCTAAACATTCTCTACGATGATGACTCTCCCCTCTAGGCAGACCATACTTAGACGGTGGTCTTCGGGACCTGTCAGGATGGGGTCGTAGAGAATTAAACGTGTAATTTTTCCGCTTAGCCGGATCCCAGGTGTGGTCAGTTCGGAGGGGAGAATCCGGTCGAGGTATTCTTTAAGTTATGTGAATGATTCCCAGCAGGGGCCATCGATAATAAATAGAGAAGGTCCGATTCAAAATATCTCTGAAATCGACTTGGAGTTTAGTGTAAAACTACCGGCCACTGTAAGATCATCCTGCATAAATCACTCACAGATTAACCAATACCAAAAAATCACCGTTTCGATATATCCCAATATATAGGCGCCGACCGCTCCCTATTGCTCGCCAGCATAATTCATGGCTTTGCTGGCGGCAAATTCAAATTGGGGCAGGGCTATGGCTACCAACGGCATTATTGACAACGCTGACGTGTTTGCCGAACGGCACGGCGTGGAGCATCCGGCGGAGTTCCAGGCGCAGCTTGTGGCGCAGGCGGAAGCCGCGCCGGTGCCGGCGACGGCACCGCAGGTCCCTGCCGCTGCCGCACAACAGGCACCTGTCGCCGCCGCACCGCAGGCGGGCACGAAGGTCGTCGAGGTGGCGCAGGACAATACGGTCAAGCTGCCGGCGGGCACGTCGATCGAAAAGATCGAAATCGATGGCGACAGCCTTGTGCTGGTGCAGCCCGATGGCACGCGCATCGTCATCGAGCATGCGGCCCTGCATGTTCCCACCTTCGTCATCGACGATGTCGAGATCCCGCAGGAGGCACTGGTCGCCGCCCTGCAGGCCAACCAGATCGACGTGGCGGCCGGCCCCGACGGCTCGCTGACGGCGGTGGCGGCCGGCAGCGAAAGCGCCGGCGGCAATTTCAACCAGCCGTTCCCCGGCATCGGCGACGCCGGCCCGATCATCGACCTCCTGCCGCCGACCGCGCTGCAGTTCGGCACGCTGGAGGAGCGCAAGCTTTTCCCGGCCGAGCACATCAATCGTGCTCCGGATATCGTGCTTGATCCCGATCCGACCAATGGCCCCCCTGTGCCGGTGGGTGCTACGTCCAATGTCTTTGAATCGGGACTGCCGGGGGGATCGGATCCGGCCTCCGATAGTGAGTTCGCTTCAGGCAGGATAAAGCTGTCCGATCCGGATGGTCTTTCGGATCTTAAGTCCCTGACAATCAATGGGGTTGAAGTCCTGCTCAGTGCGATCGATGGCAGGGCATTCGCCACCGACAAGGGCATTCTTACGATCGTCCACTACAATTCGTCTACTGGAGAGGTCTCCTATGTCTATGAGTTGACGAATCCTATCACGGACGTCGAAGGTCAGCTTGAGACAGATTCTTTCGAGATTACTGTTTCGGACGGCAGGACCAGTTCTGCACCGGTGCAGCTAGTTATGAATATCGTCGACGACGTTCCGACGGCGCATGAGGATGCGTTCACGCAGGGTGCGGAGAACGCGGTC